>JAUXTH010000007.1 GCA_030679035.1 Methylobacter sp.
TTCACTTACACCGTTTCCGACGGCAAACTCACCACCACGGCAATTATCACCTTGGCCGTATTGCCTAAAAAAGACCATGACCAAGACCATCACGACAACGGCCAGCATCACGGCTTCGAGCACAGTGAGCACAACGGCTACCCAAGCTACGATGACGAACGTTGCGCCAAGATTATCGTGCAGTCCGTCCACACCGATCACCGGCAACAGCATGACGATCGGCAAGACACTGTCGTCATCAACCAGCAGAGCAGCCGTACGGCAAGCAAAGTCGATTGGACAGGCCAAGCGCCGAACCTAGGCAAGCTCAAAAAAGACCATTGGATTGCGGAGCAGCTGACAGAGCGGCCCAAGGAGCAAAGCCTAGCAGAGCAGACCGGTTTGGTGGTGAAAATGATGAAGTGACCAAGATGAGCAAGAAGGCGGAGCGGTTAGGGAACTGTAAGGCATACTGTAACAGCGATGAGGGATAACCATAGGTGCTTCGTACCTCGGCACATTCTATGACCCTGAAATACCACAAAATCATTGGATAGGTTAACTGCAATCTGCATGGTATCTCCTTGAAGTTCATTCATTGCCAAAGTTTGTTTCACTTCATTATAATGAGGCAGGTTGAAATAAGCCCGACCAATGTGTGCCAGAAACGCCCATTCTTAGCTAAGCTCGAACAGGCTTATTCCGGCTACAGGGCCCGAGGAAACTTTGAAAAACAGCGGACGATAAAAATGCGCATCGTGTACCTCTCTAAAAATTATATGCAATAACCCATAGGATTTGAACCATGATTAATATCACTATCGACAATCCCGACATAGAACAAATACTACAACAAACTTACGGCAATAATCACAGCCGCCTCATCAAAGAATTTAGCCAATTCATACAATCCACAAAAATTAAAGACGATATAGGCATTTCCATACAACAACTTGAACAGGGCAAAAGCGTAAAACTGAAGGATGCGTTTAGCCAAGTCAAACGAAACTATGAATAATGAACCGGAAATCGTCTTATCGCCTAAAGCTCTGCGGCGACTTGAAGAACTTGCCGAATATCTATATACACAAACACAATCAAAATGCTTTGTTAAGGAATATATTGGCAAAATAGAAGTGTATTTGGAAAATACACTTAAATTATTTCCCGAATCAGGAACGCCGATGCCAGAATATGGCGAAGGCATACGCCGTTTAAGCTATCAGCGCTTTTCCATTCTGTATAGAATTGAGGAAAAGCAAATTGAAATCTTAACCTTTTATCGGCAAAATCAACCTTAACCTGAGCATTTTTCAGAGTCATAAGCTGAGGCACAAAGCGCATCGTTCGCGCATAAGAGGCAAACCAATGACTGACTATCGACGTGTTTACATTCCAGGTGCAATGTGGTCTTTCTCGGCAACTGCTTCATGTGTCGCTCTACCTCCTGCATCCATGCAGTTGATGGTGAATCTTGCCGAACGTCGGAACAATCATTTGTTGGTTGAAAAAACTGATTTGTTACCTGTCAAACATGGCTGGGTATGGCGAGTTATCGACTGCTGGTTCCATTTGAGTTTTCATAAATTTGTGGAACTGGGGTATTTATTCATCTACATGGGGATGTTTGGGGGAGTTTAGCATTCATGCGGGTGGATAACTCGGACGATGCGCCTCGTTCCTCGGCACATTCTATTGCCCTAAGCGTGCAGGTCAACGGTTCGCAAATTACCGATACCGGCGCTGCCGCCTCCATCCAACTTAATGCCTCAGAAGGCGTACCGCTTACCCTCGAACTGTTCGGCCGCGATACCGATGCCGACCTGATCGAATGGGCCGCGACCGGCCTGTCGCGCGGCATGACCCTGGACGTGCCGAGTGCCAGCAACGGCAACCTCGCCGTACTTATACCAATCCCAATAAATTCTTATGCCATTAAAGCCCACTTTCGAGAACACAGATTTCGGATGGTGTCGGGTTGGTTGGCGAAGGCGTTCCATGCTTGGCAACACACATCAACAATATCGTCATAGTTCTTGAAGCACCGA
>JAUXTH010000015.1 GCA_030679035.1 Methylobacter sp.
TTTACATCCGGCACAGGTGATCGTTGCAGGCTTGGAGAAAATGGAAAAAGGTGAATTGTCATTTCGGCTACCCACTTTCGAGCTAGATGAATGGCAGCGAACAGGAAAGGCCATCAATCAACTGGCGGCAAGTCTGGAACAACTCCTTTCCGAGCGTAAGAAATTAGCATTAAAGCTGATGAATATTCAGGAGGAAGAGCGCCGTTACCTGGCACGAGAGCTGCATGATGAGTTTGGTCAATGCCTGGCTGCGATCAATGCGGTCGCAGCTTCCATTTCACAAACCGCAGCTTATGAATGCCCGGAACTGGTTCCGGAAGGGAAAAACATCAGTCGAATTGTCCATCATATGATGGAATCGTTACGTGGATTATTATTGCGCTTACGCCCTTCTGACATTGATGAACTGGGCCTTACAGTCAGTTTAAAAAGTCTGGTGGCTGGCTGGAATGCCAGCAGTGGCGGCAAGATTCATTATAGCCTTGCTGTTCATGGCGACCTTGACCGGTTACCCGAACCTATTCCCATTACTATTTTTCGTATTGCTCAGGAATGTCTGACCAATGTGTCCAAACATTCATCCGCTAACAATGCGAAAGTAACACTCCGGACAGTCTCCGAAAATAGTTCAATAACAACCATTGAACTCATTATCGAAGATGATGGTAAAACCAAGAACCTGCCGTTTGAAGACAGCCCCGGAATTGGCCTGCTCGGTATACGTGAACGTGTAACCGCACTTGAAGGCCGGTTGACATTAAATACTGGTAACCCCAGCGGGCTTACCGTCCATGTATGGCTTCCGGTTCAGTCTATTTCAGGGACACAAACATGATAGGCTCGGAAAGTATCAGAATTTTGCTGGTTGATGATCACGCCATTGTGCGTGAAGGCTATCGCTCACTGTTGGAGAAGCAATCAGGAATGGAAGTGGTTGCTGAAGCAGCTGATGGAGCAGAAGCCTATTCACGCTTTAAGGATTGCAACCCTGATATAGCCGTTATGGATATTTCAATGCCCGGCCAAGGGGGGCTGGAGGCTATTGTACGTATTAAACAACGATGCCCGGATGCGAAGATCCTGGTATTCAGTATGCACCAGAATCCAAGCTTTGCTGTTCAGGCAATCAGGGCGGGTGCGCTGGGTTATGTCACCAAGAGCAGTGCGCCGGATGTTTTGATTCGGGCTATCCATGATGTCTATGCAGGGCGAATCACGTTGAGTGCCGATATTGCACAAGCCTTGGCCCTGGAAAAGTTAGGCGGCGATAGTATCGCGCTGCAAGAATTAACAGTACGAGAATTCGATATTCTGCGTATGTTAGTCGATGCTCGGCCAACAGATGATATTGCTCAAACACTCAATATCAGTCCAAAAACCGTATCCAACAGCCATTATATTATCAAGAGAAAACTTGGAGTTGCCAGTGATATCGAGTTGACTCGCCTAGCCATTAAGATGAATATCATTAATCTTTTGGATTTATCTTGAAGGAGAGAAAACAGAATTAGGAACCGGAAAAAGAGATCGCTTTTTTCAAAGCCGGATTCGGGGCAACAAAGACCCATTTATCCTGGAATTGACTGTCCGCTTACTGCTGGTCCTTTGACGTTTAGGGATTTGATGCCGGTGACAGCAATGGGTCGAACTGAGACAGTCAATGTTTGATGCAGTTGAGATTAATTTTGGCAATTGTCAGATCAAGTCCAGAGTTTTACAGATAATGACCAAGACGGGCAAAGTTCAATTTAGTCTTCAGGCCAAAAGGTTCTCACCGGTATCTGGTAAGCATATTCACTATTAACGGTCGATTTAATTCGACAGGACAAGCAAGCTCAGTAACTACTCAAGTCCATTTTTCACACGAATTCGACGTTCTCCAAAACATCGCCTTGAATCTCACGGAAAAATCCCAAAATTTCCTGTGAACCTTAAAGATATTTTGTCCTGTATGTCTGAGCTGGGGCCCCATATTAGGCAGAGGCGCAGGGTTCATTGGGCACATAAGCGCTTCGAATAAATCAGCATTCCCAAAGATAATTCTTACTCTATGTGCTTTGCCGCACCGACTACATTCAGCTTCGCAGGTATTGTTTGTCCGTGGGCGATATAAAGCATCATTCTCGCTCGTATTATCGGGCTCTGGCGATCTCAAAAATGAACGTAAGCCCCTACTAACATCATTCTAACAGGAGATGAACATGAACTACGAAGATCGCGATACCTATGGTATTTACAAAAGCAAAACCGGCAAAGGACCTGGACCCCGCCTGATGGGCGCCAACACCCTAATTGGAAATGACGTCTGCAACCGAAAAGGCGAAAATATCGGTGACATCAAGGAAATCATGTTGGACACCTTCAGCGGTAAAGTGTGCTATGCGGTATTGTCCTTTGGTGGATTCCTCGGAATGGGGGAAAAACTTTTTGCGGTACCTTGGGACGCGTTAAAGCTCGATACAGAGCACAAGCGCTTCGAGCTAAACATGGAGAAGGATCGCCTCGAAAAGGCACCGGGATTCGATAAAAATAACTGGCCCGACATGGCAGACCAGTCTTGGGTGGATGAAATTCATTCTTACTATGGGACTAAACCGCAACACAGTCAGTCGTGCATGTGACTTAGATCTTGTCAAAAACTGAGAAGATGGAGCGAATCGATCCGACGCTTCGACCTATCGCATTGGCAGGTGTTTTCCGAACAAGAATTGTCTTTCACTTCAAAAATTGTCGCTGCAAAGTGCTAGCTGCTTTCCGGAATGGATGTATCCCTGACACATTGTTGCCGGGGATACAAGCTAACGAAAGACGGCGCGGGAATCGCAGGCTCCCATATTAGTCGCTATTTTATTGGGCCGCCGCCACTATTCGTCGCTTATGTGCGACACCGCACCGACCGAGATCGATTTTACGAATAATCTCATTGTCAGATTGTTAAAGCAGTGTTTTTTTATTTATTCGTCCCTCTAATTTCTGATGGAGAAGTATGACTAAAGCGTCAATGCTCCCTTATTTATAATAGGTCGACGCACTACATGCAATAGCGGCAGCAGCCGCATAGCGGTCAAAACCATATGGCATAAATCATGACGCACAGGCTGAACAAGGTATTTACGGTTTTCCAAGAGTACTTATCCTAATTTTACATTCTAGCAAAGGGGGCCATCATGCAAATCAGAAGCAAAAAAAACAACACCGACGAATCCAATACAAAAGCGTACCTCAAAAACTTTAATCGCAAGGAGTTCACAATGCCTAAATTATTAGGGTTAGTCACATTCATTTTGACGACGGGCCTGATGCTGTCAACCGGCAGCGTCCAAGCTGAGCGTTTCACATCAATACTTGCGGCCAATTCGGAGCTCGAAAACACCGAGCGCAATGTTCGCGACAGTGGCGGCGCCACCCTCACACCGGAAGATCAAAAGGAATCTCGCGGCGATCGTAAGATTACGGCAGCCATCCGTCAATCTATCGTCAAAGACAAATCGCTGTCACTCGACGCGCATAACGCCAAGATCATCACCCGCAACGGTGTTGTAACCTTACGCGGGCCCGTCGAAAATTCTGCGGAAAAAATCAAACTGCAATCAATCGCCGAAAAAAAACGGGGCGTGAAGCAGGTGGATAATCAACTCGAACCCAAAGCGCCTTAATCAGCAATTAGGAGATAGATCATGAAAAAAGCAGTTTTTTGTATCACCCAAAATATGGATCAAACAGAGCATATTATCAACCAGTTGAAGACGGCTGGTTTCTCGAATAACGATATTTCCGTTCTGTTACCTGACAAATCCAGCACCAAAGACTTCGCCCATGAAAAGCACACCAAGGCACCCGAAGGTGCTGCTGTCGGGGGAGCTACGGGTATTGGCGTTGGCGCCGTGTTGGGTTGGTTGGCGGGTATCGGGAGTCTAGCCATTCCAGGGGTCGGCCCATTCATCGCCGCAGGGCCTATCATGGGAGCCTTGAGCGGTGCGGCAGTGGGCGCCGCCACCGGTGGCCTTACCGGCGCTTTGATCGGTTTGGGCATTCCGGAGTATGAGGCAGTACGCTATGAAGGAAAGATCAAAGGAGGAAGCGCTTTGATTTCCGTGCATACGGAAAGCTCCGAAGCACGTTCGAAGGCAAAGGAAATCTTCGAGCATGCCCATGCGGAAGATATTTCATCGACTGGTGAAAGCGGCGTATAAGCATAAGCGATTAGAAGTTCTGACAATTTCAGAAAACAACACCTGATCGTTAGTCGATTTTTAGAAAGTCTATCTCAGTAGTTCGTTTGCCTTGAGGTCTGTCAAAGGGTTTCTTAAGTTTACTAAGATAGACTCTTAATTGAATATTTAGACATAAAACACTTGTTCACATTCTTTTTCGAGTTTTCTGACCATGAAGTTCAGGGAACTCGGTGAAGAGTGTGCACGGTTATCGCCGCTTCCGGGTTGTACACCACCGGCTTGGGCTGAATGACGATATAGCGGCCAAACATATTGATATAGCTATTTTGAGGAATTCGATCATGAAAAAATTAACTATTGCATCCATTGTACTCATAGCCTTGCCGATCACCGGTATGGCTGCTACAGACCAAACCGTTGGCGCTCCAAACAGCGAAAACATTGACCAATCTCATCCGGGATCCACGATGTCCGCTAAGGAACAAACTTCCGCGAAACATTTGGCGGCGGCTGCGGCTCATGAACAAGCCGCTATGCATCATAAAGCCGCCGCTGACGCAATGCAGTCTGAACAAGCAAAGGAACATGCCAAGGCAGCGGAAAAAGCCTCCGCAGCAGCTTGTGAAAAAAGCACAGAAGCCTTGCTGTCCTCGGTTGGCAAGTAAGCAGAAACTTGATCTTACCGTAAAAGACGTCGGTCAAAACCGCAGAGGAAATATATCGACGGAGCCGAGCAACGGTGAACAAACATGAAGTCTCACCGTTGCCTCAGCTAATCGGTACTAAGTTAAAAAATGACAAAGACGGACGATTCATATCCTTACCTGATTAGAAAATCAGCACCCTCAAGTTCATCGATCCACGCGGATTTACCGCTGGAATATTGAATTTTTAAAGCGTCAGATCTTTTACCCTTCTGAGAATCTAATCTACGTTAAATCGGTGTGTTTTAAGAAGATAGCCTGATTTTTCCAACCCAAAAATCTTAATCGCTTTGGCATAGCGGTGCTAAGACCATAGATTTTTGAGCTGAAGAAATAGCTCCTTTTATTACAGCCTATAGCCGCCTGCCTGTATGTGCTCTACCGTACCGACTACAGTCAGCTTTGCAGCTAAAGTATTTTTGGTCATGAAGGAGAAAACATGAGCAAACAAACCCGTGTCAGCCACCCGATATACAGCCTTTTGCCCACCGAAGTCGAGGGGTTTGATTCCCTGGCGGAGCTGGCTCTGGATATGCGCTGGTCATGGAGTCATGCCACCGACCAGGTATGGAGGCAACTTGATCCGGAACTATGGAAACTCACTCAGAATCCTTGGGTGGTTCTACAGACGGTGTCTCGCGACCGGATAGAGCGCGTGTTGGCCGACCCCGTTTTCCGAAAAATCGTTGATGACCTGGTGCAGACTAGGCGGCAAACGGTGGAAGCGCCCGCCTGGTTTCAGCAACATCATCCGCAAGCTCCGTTGACCTGCATCGCATATTTCAGCATGGAATTCATGTTGAGCGAAGCGCTGCCCATTTACTCAGGCGGACTCGGCAATGTGGCCGGTGATCAGCTCAAAGCCGCCAGCGATCTTGGCGTACCTGTGGTCGGCGTGGGACTGCTCTACCAACAAGGCTATTTTCGCCAAGTGATTGACAAGAACGGAGCGCAACAGGCCCTGTTCCCGTATAACGACCCTGGACAGTTGCCGATAACGCCGTTACGCCAAGCCAACGGCGAGTGGCTGCGTTTGGAAATCGCCTTGCCCGGTTACTCAGTCTGGCTACGCGTCTGGCAGGTTCAGGTCGGCAGAGTAAAACTTTACCTGCTGGACAGCAATGACGCGGCAAACTTCCCCGCTCATCGGGGGATTACCAGCGAACTGTACGGCGGCGGGCCGGAGCAACGCATCAAGCAGGAACTGATGCTCGGGATTGGCGGCTGGCGGCTGCTGCGTGCGCTGGGCATTCAGCCTGAAGTCTGCCACCTGAATGAAGGGCATGCCGCCTTCGCGGTGTTGGAGCGCGCCCGCAGTTTCATGGAAGAGACCGCGCAGTCCTTCCAGGACGCTCTGGCCGTCACCCGGGCCGGAAACCTTTTCACCACCCATACGGCAGTGGCCGCCGGTTTTGATCGTTTCGCTCCGGCCCTTATCGAGCAATACCTCGGCGGTTATGCCAAGAATCTCGGTCTGACAGTCCACGATTTGCTGGCCCTAGGCCGCCAGAACCCGAACGACTCGTCGGAAAGTTTCAATATGGCCTATCTGGCAATCCGCGGCAGCGGGGCGGTAAATGGCGTGAGTCGCTTGCATGGCAAAGTCAGCCGACACCTCTTTGAGCCTCTTTTTCCCCGCTGGCCGGTGAACGAAGTACCCGTCGGACACGTAACCAACGGCGTCCACATGCCGACCTGGGACTCGGCCCCGGCCGATGATCTATGGACGGAAGCCTGTGGCAAAGACCGCTGGCTGAGGCCGACGGAAACCATGGATCAAGACATCCGCCGTATTTCAGACATCAGGCTCTGGCAATTTCGCGCCGATGCCGGCAAGTGTCTGGTTGAATACGCCCGCGAGCGATTATCCCGGCAACTGGCCGCCTCCGGCGCGTCTCCCGAGGCGGTGGAGGAAGCGAAACATCTATTTAACCCCACCGCATTGACCCTGGGTTTTGCGCGCCGCTTCGCGGCCTACAAGAGGCCGAACCTGCTGTTGCACGACCCGGATCGACTGCTTCGTCTTTTATCCAATGCCGAGCGACCGGTGCAACTCATCCTTGCCGGCAAAGCTCATCCGGCAGACCTGGAGGGGCAGGCCCTGATTCAGCAATGGACTCATTTCATCCGACGCCCCGAGGTGCGCCCTCATGCGATCTTCCTCAGTGACTATGACATGCATTTGACTGAGCAGTTGGTGCAGGGCGTGGATGTCTGGATCAACACGCCAAGGCGGCCCTGGGAAGCGTGTGGAACCAGCGGCATGAAGGTGCTGGTCAATGGCGGCCTCAATCTGTCGGAATTGGACGGCTGGTGGGCGGAAGCCTACACACCTGAGGTGGGGTGGGCGTTGGGGGACGGCCAGGAACATGACCACGATCCTGCCTGGGACGCGGTCGAAGCCGACGCGCTCTACGACCTGCTTGAACACGAGGTGATCCCCGCGTTTTATACCGTCGATGACCGGGGCATTCCCACGGGCTGGGTGGCGCGAATGAGAGAAAGCATGGCGCAATTGACCCCGCGTTTCTCAGACAACCGCACAGTGCGCGAATACACCGAACAACATTACCTATCGGCAGCGGCCGCCTATCAATTGCGCATTGCCAATAAAGGCGCAATCGGCAGGCAAATAGTCGAATGGCAGCGGAGTCTGGAACTGAAATGGGCCGCGCTACACTTCGGGGAAATTAAGGTAGAGACTGACGGCGAACAACACCGATTTGAAGTTCAAGTGTATCTCGATGATCTTAATACGGAGGCAGTGCGAGTCGAACTTTATGCTAACGGCATTGACGGTAACGCACCCGAGCGAATGGATATGAAGCGCGTGCGGCAACCGGCCGATGCGTCGGACGGCAACGTTTACAGCGCGACTGTATCTGCGACCCGCCCCGCAACAGACTATACGGCGCGGATAATACCGCACTGCGACGGTGTTGCGATCCCATTGGAAGCGGCTCACATCCTGTGGCAACGATGATCCCTGCGACGGAAGGGTGGAGGAATGTGGGTCTGGACAATGATCGGCATCCTGGTGATCGTGCTGCTGGTCGCCGTTATCATCAAGCTGTCCAAAAAATCATTCAGTGCACCGCGCTGTTACCAAGTGAACTATTAACTGAGAGGTCATCTTATGTTATTCAAATTATCTACCGACAAAACCGTAACTGCGGCTGCCGCTGCCTTGCAGACCGCCGTCCTGGCCAATCACTTTGGCGTCATGCAGGTGCACAACCTCAAAGAAACCATGAACAAAAAGGGCGTGGAATTCGTCCATGAATGCCTTATTTTTGAAGTGTGTCAGCCTCAGCAAGCCAAGAAAGTTCTTGAGCAAGACATGAGCGTCTCCACTGCCCTACCCTGCCGTATCAGCATTTACGAGGAGGAAGGTAAAACTGTTCTGGCGACATTGAAACCAACCACTCTTCTGGCAATGTTCAACGTGCCGCAACTGGAAGTGGTGGCGCGGGATGTGGAAAACACCATTGTTAAAATCATGAAGGCGGCGGCATCAAGCTGATATAACGATTGAGCAGATCGGCGACCTGATCGATTACGATTTTTCCACCTTGCTCGGCATCCCCAAAGCCGACTGCACATAACCGGCAGCGAAGTCGCTGTGCATTGCCGCTTATGAGCAATTGAAGGCAGAGGGAATCAATGCGCGCGTGATCAGCATGCCGTCGTGGGAACTGTTCGAGAGCCAGAACCAGGAATACCGCGACAGCGTGCTGCCGCCGGAGATAACCGCACGCGTCGCCGTCGAAGCGGCGTCCAGGCAAAGCGTCTAGTTTGGCACCTTAAGTCATCGTGGTTCCGTATTTGAAAACAATTTCAACGAATGTCATGCTCAAGGATAAGGGATTTTAGGCACCCGTAACTCTATGCTCATTAGGATCTTTGAATCGTAGTGGCTCGGAAAACGGAGTTGCGTACGTCAGCGTACAGACAACATTCTTTGTGTAAAGGACAATTTCTTTTCAATCTCTAAAGGCGCTACGCGAGTCCGAACAGCAACTCTGGCAAGAGCAAGTAAAAGACAGGAGACACAAACTATGAAGCACTATCAGTATTTGATCATTGGCGGCGGGATGACCGCAGCAGCCGCGGTGGATGGCATCCGCGAAGTCGATTCAACCGGCGGCATCGGGCTGATCAGCGCGGAACTTGACACTCCATATGACCGCCCTCCTCTATCGAAGTCGCTTTGGAAGGGAAAACCTTTGGACGTCATCTGGCGCAAGACGGAGAACAAAGGCGTTAAGCTTCACCTTGGCCGTGTCATCAAAGAAATTCTTCCTCAGCAGAAACGTGTTGTAGACGACAAGGGAGACGTTTTCACCTATCAAAAACTCTTGCTGGCCACAGGCGGCAAGCCGCGACGCCTTCCGTTCGGCGGTGACCATATCATCTACTTCCGTACCTTGCCGGACTACCGGAATCTTCGCGCGCTCACCGAAACGGGGCAGCGGTTTGCCGTAATCGGTGGCGGGTTTATTGGTTCGGAGGTCGCGGCGGCATTGGCTATGAACGGGAAAGAAGTGGTGATGATTTTCCCCGACAAAGCTATTGTAGATCGCATATTCCCATGGCCTCTCGCTCAGTTTGTGTCCGACTTCTACCGGCAAAAAGGCGTTGAGATATTGGCAGGCGAAGAGATTGTCGGTTTGGAAACACGCGGCAACCAATGTGTTTTGAAAACGCATACTAACCGGGAAATCGCGGTGGACGGCGTGGTGGCCGGAGTCGGCATCACGCCGAACGTCGAACTCGCTCAATCCGTGGGGCTTGAGGTGGAAAACGGAATCATCGTGGACGAATTCCTGCGTACCAGCCTTCCCGACATCTATGCGGCAGGAGACGTTGCCGCATTCTACAACCCTGCGTTGGGAAAGCGCATCCGGGTCGAGCACGAGGACAACGCCAACTCCATGGGCCGATTGGCGGGGCGGAACATGGCAGGCAAGTCTGAGCCCTATCATCACCTGCCGTTCTTTTATTCCGATATGTTCGATTTGGGATACGAAGCCGTCGGCGAACTGGACTCGCGTTTGGAGACTTTTACCGACTGGAAGCGCCCCAACGAGGAAGGCGTCATCTACTACTTACAGAACGATCGCGTGCGGGGCGTGCTGCTGTGGAATGTCTGGGACCAAGTGGAAGCCGCTCGCCAATTGATTGCCGAGCCTGGTCCGTTCACTGTAAAGGATCTCAAAGGTCGGTTGCCGGCTAAGCCCCCAATCCCGAAACAGGATGCATGAGCAGCGAGCAGAGTCTCGACCGGCTCCAGCGTGCCGCGTTCGGCTACTTCCTGCATGCGGTAAATCCGGCCAATGGACTGATCGCCGACAACTCGCGCGAGAATTCGCCGACCAATCCCCCCAACCCTCTTCCAGGGAGGGAACAAGTTGTTGAAGTTATTTTGTGGGCGTTCCTTAAGGTATCGACACTGCCGGTATGTGCTCTACCGTACCGACTACAGCAAAGTTTGCGGCTAAAGTACCTTTAAGGTTTTTGTCGAGTATTCGACGCGAGACCTGTAATCGGTTGCTAAAACAGCACCAGATCTAAGTCGAATCAAATCGGCTTGTTTTTTGTATTTTAAAGCTATCTCGGTAGACCGTCTGTCCTGAACCTGTCGAAGGTATCAACGGGCTTCTTCAGCCTACTGAAATAGTCACTAACTGGAGATTTACTCATGAAATACCTAATTAGATTTTTCTCAGCATCTTTTTTGGTTCTGACGCTAATGACTGCCGCGGGTTGCGCATCAACGGAAAAGCACGAGGGAACTGGCGAGTATGTTGATGACAGTGTTATCACCACCAAGGTTAAAGCAGCCATATTGAATGAGCCTGGCTTAAGCTCCGCCGAGATCAATGTTGAAACTTTCAAAGGCGAAGTTCAATTGAGCGGTTTCGTGACTTCACGAGCCGATATTAATAAAGCAGTCGCAGTTGCACGTAGCGTCAAAGGCGTACATTCGGTCAAAAATGACATGCGCCTCAAATAAACCAGGAAACTATTATGGAAACTATAGACAAAGCAGCTGATCTGGCCAATGAGGCTTACGATAAGATCGCCAGTACGACCCATCAGGCCGTTGAAACACTGGGCGAAAAAGGCGAACAACTGATAAATGCCGAACAGCACTTAATGAAGAATTGTCGCGGTTATGTCCGCGATAATCCCATAACGTCGGTAGTTATCACGGCAGCGGTCAGCTTTGTTCTGGGCCGTCTATCGAGCCGACGCTAGGCCAACCGTCAAACGTTATAAATCTTGACTCCGTAACTGGCATGCGGTTCAAACTAGAGAGGTAACCATCGTGGAAACAATAGACAAAGCATCACATTCTGCACATGAGGCTGTCGATAAGATCGCCAATGCGACCAATCAGGCCGCCGAAGCAATTGGCGAAAAAGGAACGCAACTAAAAAATGTCGAACAGCAATTGATGGAAAATTGTCGTGGCTATGTCCGCGACAACCCTGTGACATCACTAGGCATTGCCATAGCAGGCGGCTTTCTACTGAGCCGCCTGCTAAGTTGCTGCCCGTCCGACCGTAAATGACCATAAACCCGAATGACAAACGGCTCAAAACAGAGAGGTAACCATCGTGGAAACAATAGACAACGTATCACATTCTGCACATGAGGCTGTCGATAAGATAGCCAGTGCAACCAGTCAGGCCGCTGAAGCAATTGGTGAAAAAGGCGATCAACTGAAAAGTGCCGAGCAGCGAATGATGAACCAGTGCCGCGGTTATGTTCACGACAATCCAATAACGTCGCTGGGTATCGCAGCAGCGGCCGGCTTTCTGCTGAGCCGGCTGCTAAGCGGTCGTTAGATAGGCAAGCATCATGGCTCAGAACGCCGTAAATGATGAGACTATTGGGCAAACTGCAACGCGCGGCGATCCGAGAAAAGGTTCGGGGGTGCTGGAAGATGCTCAGTCGTTATGGCAAGAGCTACGTGAGCTAAGCCATGATCGCTTTCGGCTCGCCGCGCTGGAAACACAGCGGGCGGGCGATAGCTTGGTGTCCATGCTCATGGCGGGAGTGATGGTTGCCGTTTTGTTAATCGGCGCGTGGTTGGGACTTCTGGCCGCAGCCGTGCTGTGGCTGGTTGAGCATGGCGTCGTGGCGAGTAGCGCCATACTGCTTGCCGTCGTTTTCAATTTGTTACTCTCGTTGATTCTCTGTGCTGTGATACGTCGCAAAAGTCGTTATCTACAATTTCCAGCCACCCTCCGTAGTCTTCGGCCCATGCCTCCAGAGCGCCGTGACCAGGAGAAATCATGATGCTCAAGTCCCTGACAGCTCAAATCAATGCTGCCGAGCGGCAGGTGTCGAATCGTCAACAGGAGGTCGGCATCCGCACAGATATATTGGTTCGAAAGATACACCAACAGATGACCGCTCCGGCAACTTTGCTGCTGGTGACCGGCATCGGATTTATCATTGGCGAACTCACCAAGTGCCAAACCTCCAAAAAACGCCCAGGCACTGTCGACAAGCCGCAGGCTACCGAAAATTCACCGTTGAGAATCGCGCTGAATCTCATAACCTCGGCTCGAACTTTATACACGGCCTTGCCTCTAGTCTGGATGGTGAAGTCCTACTTTCAACCGGGTGCATTGGATCACCCCCCCACACATCACTCACACCCACTGGCGACTTCCGATGCAACTGGTGTGCGCCGAAGATCGAGGCGATAGAGTTGATTTCATCCTCCTATATTCATTGGATTGACATAGATCAGCCGGTGTTTTCGACATCCGGGTCAAAATTCTCGACTGACCGGAATACACTATCAATTGGATAAAAAAAATGCCCTGCTGATTTTAATGGAGGGCATTATAGAGATCCTATGAGGAGGATACTTAAAATTTCAATGTTTTAGCTGAAAACGACTCACCGGAACCCGAGATGCTATCTATTGAACACCTAGGATTCTCTGTTAATTGATGATAGAGAATTATCAAGATTTTTTCTG
The DNA here is from genome assembly GCA_030679035.1 of Methylobacter sp. Lineage (GTDB taxonomy): Bacteria > Pseudomonadota > Gammaproteobacteria > Methylococcales > Methylomonadaceae > Methylobacter_A. The sequence continues at coordinate 12,882 of JAUXTH010000015.1, forward strand.
TACGTTGCCGCACATAAACGACTTTTCTGTAGGGGATTGAGTCGAATGCTGTTCAGGCTGGTTTCACCACCACAGCAGCATGAATTAAAGAGCTATGATTATCTGATCGGGGTAACTGGTATCTAACGAAGTCTTGCCAAACCATGACTTATTACTGAACGGCGGGCTTTACCCGCCGCCCCTTGCGACACCAAAGGCTGGTGGTCGTTTATTGCGCGGCTTTCAGATGTGTCACAGCCTCTTCGGCGGCCTTCTGCGCCGCTTCGGGATGCTTCATCTTGCCGTGATCGATAGCATCATTCAAGCTCGTGATACTGGCATCCAGGTGTTCATCGGCAGTTTTCGCATGGGTCTTCGCCGCCTCCGCATGTTCGGCGATAGTCTTGCCATCGGTGGCTTTGGCCGCAGCTTCCGCGTGTTTAAGCGCTTCCGCCATATGGCTTTCCCCAGCAGCATAAGCGCCATACGAACAGAAGGTCAAAAGGATAGCTGCCAATAAGCCGGTGTGTTTCATGTTAGTAAGTTTCATGTTCAATTTCCTATAAAAAAAGTTTAAGAGTATCTCGTTGCTGCTGGGCAGCAGGCCAGTGGTGCCCAGCAGCTCAACAATTCTGATATTATTTGTTGTCCTTAATGTCCTTCTTTAGATCGCCATAGCCCGCCTGAGCCTTGCCGAGATTCTTTTGGACATTGCCTTCTATCTCCATACCTTTGTCGTCCAGTACCTTGCCGGTGACTTCCTTGACTTTACCTTTGGCTTCTTCGACGCGGCCTTTTACCTGATCTTTGTTCACATTGGTCTCAATCTTGATTTCTTCGGCATAAACGCCAAACGAACAGAAGGTCAAAAGAATAGCTGCCAATAAGCCGGTGTGTTTCATGTTGGTAAGTTTCATATTCATTTCCTGTGAAAAAGGTATTTATGGCCATCTCGTTGCTGCCTGCCGTTCAGCAGTGTTTGTTTTAGTCGTCTTCCTCAAGTTTATCCTTGATGTCTTTCTTGAGATCACCAAAGCCCTTCTGAACCTTGCCGACGTTTTTTTGGATATTGCCTTCTATCTCCATACCCTTATCGTCCAGTATCTTACCGGCAACCTCCTTGACTTTACCTTTGGCTTCTTCGACTCGGCCTTTTACTTGATCTTTGTTCATGAATGTCTCCAGATAATTAATTTAACCATGATCACATTGCTATGACCAAAGCGCGGAATGATGTTTTCCATCGCTTACTGAAAACAATACACGCAAAACTGAATGAGGTCGGTGCGGCAACGAACATAGCGCTTGTGTGCGGCAAAGTACAATGGGTATTAAATCGACAGGACTGTCTAATTTGACGGCGCGGTTTTATTGTTCGCATAACGCCAACCGTAGCTTCCATCTATCGGTTATGTAGGCTGAATTCTGCGTAACGAGAGCAGATGCCCGGACTCGCACTCTTATGTTCGATACCGTACCGACGATGTTTTATACATTAGATAAACTGGGTGCGGGTTTGTGACAAATCACAAAGAACCTAAATAAGTCTCGAAACTTATCGAGAAACCGATTATTTTCAAAAGTTGGAGTACACAATATGAAATCATTTATCCCCATCGTAGCCGTGTCGTTTCTGAGTGCAACACTCGTGAGTACTACCTATGCGGCTGACGTTCATGAGAAACAAAAGGAGTTAGTCGAAAAACAACAGGAGGTCAAAGAAGCACAAAAAGAACTCAAACAGGAGGCCCGCAAGGAATCACTTGAGACTACCCATGAAGCCAATAAGGCGATGCTACAGGTGAGCCGGGCCAGTAAGATTATTGGTACCAATGTGAAAAACACGACAGGTGAAAACATGGGCGGCATCAAAGACCTGGTACTTGATCCTGAGAGTGGTCACGTAGTCTATGCCGTGGTTTCCTTCGGCGGTATTTTGGGTCTGGGAAACAAGCTCTTTGCCATCCCTTGGTCAGTATTGAAATGGAATCGCGATAAAGAATATTACGTTCTTGATCTGGATAAGGAGACATTAAAAAACGCTCCAGGGTTTGATAAGAAACATTGGCCGGATACTTCAAATAAATGGGATCTACGGCGCGAGGAGATCAATCAGTTTTATCACGTCAACCCTTAACAGGATACCAAAGGGGGCAGACTCTGAAGTCATTGTTGTTGGCTTTAAGGTCTGCCCCTTCACTAAAGGCAAAGGTTGAGATAACAAACAAGCCGTTTACTTATTTAGTTTTACCTGTGCATCGTTTTGAGTGCGTTGAAGAGCACACCTACATCATGCTGACCCTTGAATACCGGCGGAATATCCCTTTTGATGTCAAAAAGTTTATAGACAGCCATTTGCGCTGACCTTACCGAATATTCAACGGTAAACACCACATCATCCGGGATTTCGCAGAACTGTCCGATAAACGCGAAATTCTTCGCCCCAGCCGGCACTACGTCTGGACGATCCCCTTTGATTCTGGGCATGAATTGACTGGTGATGAAAGGCATCAAGCACGGAATACAGATTGCAGCATCAATGATGGGCTGAGCCTTGTCGCCCAGTTTGAGATGGTGAAATAGCTCAATCAAAATCTCCTCACCCGTACACTCGGACATGGGTTTGTTGACGAAGTTGCCGACTCTGTCCGGGAATAAACCATAGCCCCAGAATACGAAAATATTATCGGGTTGGTTGATAAAATGCGGCTGATGCGCCAGAACAATACTCATAAACCAGTTGGAATCCACCAGTGTGAATAGTCCACCTGTACCCGCCTCATTACCGGTAAAATCTTCTATGAACTGGAAGAACTCTGGGTCGTTTAGCGTCACGGTAAACGACTGCCACTTGGTCTGTTCAATATGCTCGGCGAATACAGCGGGATGTCCGAAACCTGGGCGACCATTGGCAATGCTTTCCCACAAGTCCCATGAACCACCTGCTTTTTTCGAGTTCAGAATGGCTGGCGATGTCATTGAGCCAAGACTGGAGCACTCCGTCATACAACCCAGCGTGACGAAAACCCGATCATCCATGCCAACGGCAATAGTGTTATGCTCACCATCACAGGTATAGCGAATGCCCTGCACTGATCGCCAACCGCCACCCAAGTCAAAATCAAGTCCAGTGACCTCGGTATCCAGCAAGAAATGCACCCCTTGCTCTTTGAGCCAGACAGTAAGCGGCAATATCATCGAATCATACTGGTTATAGGGTGTGCGCCAGACGCCACCCATTTTGCTGAAGTCGGGAAACAATTGAATGAATCGCAACAGATAGCGCTTGAGTTCGACCGCGCTATGCCAAGGCTGGAACGCGAACATCGTCGCCCACATCAGCCAGAAATTATGCTCAAAAAACGAGGGCGAGAACCAGTCTTCAATGCTCTTATCGCCAATCGAATCTTCGGAATGGATAAGCAGAGCGATTAAATCCAAGCGATCTTTTTCACTCAGCTCAAACGATGAGACATCGATCTTTTTGCCATCCCTGACCAATCGACATCTGGAGGAGCTGACGTATTTGTGGCTAAACTCGACAATTTCATCTTTAACGCTTTTGGCTGAATCAGTCAGTGAAGGAATAGTTGCAAACAGATCGTAGGTGCAAACGTAGTGCTCTTCCATCATCCGACCGCCACGAATGACATAACCTTTATCTGCTGAACCGGTTCCATCCAGGCTGCCGCCCGTGATTTTAAGCTCTTCGAAAATATGAATATTATCGCCTGAGACAAGACCGTCCCGAATAAGAAAAGCCGCACCTGCAAGGGAAGCAATTCCGCTTCCGACAAAATAAGCTTTCTTATTGCTGTGCGGCGCAGGACCAGTCTCGACTAAAAAGTCCGGCCTAGTACTTTGATATGCGCGCTTCATGGTAAAGTTTCCTATTTTGAAGACGATACGTCGTTATGGCGGTCTAATTGTCGACTTCCATACCGAAGAGATTGGGCATGCCCTTTCACCCCAAAAAAGAAGAATACGATGACACCCAAGGCAAACATGCATGCTTGAGCTAGCTGCAACCCATAGGGTATGGGGTTGACACTCAGCAGTAGCGCCAATACAACGAGCGACGGCACCAAGCCAAATACGATAATCAGCGCGATAATGAAAACAGGTTGTTCCGCTCCAGTCGGTTTCGTATAGGCAAAACCTGAAACGACTTTAATGATGGTTTGGCCAAATAAAACAGCTGAGCCAAATGATAATTCCGGAGTTTGAATGATCGCAAACAATGATCTGCCGATACTTACGTCGACGATTGAAATCACGACCAACGGAAGCACGATAAACAGCAGATCCCCCAATATGGCATACATTGCGGCTATTCGATGAGTCTTATGCGCTCCCTCGACATTAAGTATTACGGATAGGTCTTTAATCATTTAACGAAGCGCCTTTTCCAGATGCGAAAGTCTTAGGATGATGTTCATGTGCCGTCTCCACTGTCAAAACCGTAATATTGAAGAAAGAGGCGGAGCTTGATATAACATTTTCTCTTTTTCTGCCTGACAACCGGCAACGGATTCCTCAAAATCGGTGTAAACAGCTACCAAGTTTTAGCTTCGCTGGTAATGAATGATCGCCCAATGATATAGCTACTAGCCCTTCCTGCTCGCAAAAAGCAGGAGCCCGCCGCCTGCCACTATCGCCCCCACCCCAGCCCAAACCGGTACATTGACTGTCTCAGTATCTTTAACCGTCAGTTCTAACGGGCCTAACTTGGCTTGCTGTGTTTCCTTTGTATAGCTGAATTGACCATATACCAGCCCCAACAGACCGGCTATGATCAGCACGATTGCCACAATCTTGACTGCACTCATCTTGTCTCTCCTAAAAATGACGCCCTTGGAGTCAGGCCTAAGGCGGTGCTTACTATTACATCGACGATTTCGTTTACGTTAGAAATAATCACCTAACCGACATCATTTACTAACCCGCTTATGACATTGCCAATTTCATTGATTAGGCTTTCAACTTCAATTTAGATTAAAGACAAGCCTGGAAACCGTTACTGCGGTGCGGGTTTCCAAGCTGTCTGAACTGAATCGTCCGACCGATTGCGCTTTGCCAAGGCTCAGATGCGTCGCCCTTGAATGACCCGCAGCACGATAACGATAATCGCGATAACCAACAGAATGTGAATAAATCCACCCAGTGTGTATGAGGAGACCAAACCAAATATCCAGAGGATGACTAGGAGGATTGCGAGAGTTTCTAACATGTGTGCTTCTCCGTAAGAGGCCGTCAATTGGCGGCGATATAAACCACAGATAAACATATGAAGTATGGCCGAAGGTCAAAACGATACTAACTCATCAACGGCGAGTTCCTGTTCATCTCCTGTAAAAAAGGTAGTTAAGAGCATCCCGTTGCAGTTGTGCAGCAGTCCAACTTGGACGGACTGCTACACAACTCAACAGCTCTCGTGTTAGTCGTCAAGTTTATCTTTGATATCTTCCTTGAGATCGCCAAAGGCCTTCTGAACCTTGCCAACATTCTTTTGGATATTTCCTTTTACTTCCATGCCTTCGTCGTCCAGCAACACGCCGGTGGCTTCCTTAACTTTACCTTTGGCTTCTTCTACCCGGCCTTTCATTTGATCTTTGTTCATGAGTTTCTCCTGATAATTAATTTTGTTATGACCCAAAGCATGGGAGATTTCCCATTGCTCACACACAATATAAGTAAAATTGAACCCAGTCGGTGCGGCACCGCACATAGGTAATTGGGGGCGAGAGGGATGAACTACTTATTGGCGGTAAGTAGCAGGCTGGCATGCAACCTCGCCGCCAATACGAGTTGATCTTAGGTATTATTTCACATTGAAATGAGACGACTCGTATCGGCTTTGAATCTAAAGATGCAATCATAACGGAATTACTTCCCAGCTAGATTCTGCCCAATAACACCAGAACTAGTAAAATGATCAGCACCAGCCCGAGTCCACCGCTGGGGCCATAACCCCATTCCCGGCTGTGTGGCCAGGTAGGAAGGACGCCAACAAGCATTAGGATAAGAATTACGAGTAAGATTGTGCCAATTGACATGATAGTGCTCCTGTTTGAGAAAAAACGTTAACTGAAAAAACGGCGCTGCCTTAATCCGTGGGGATAACCACTCACGTCAGGGTATGGTGCGTAAGCCCCAAAATCCCCACAACGATCAAATACACGGCCACGAAATAATTTAAAAACCTCGGAACCAACAAAATTAATATGCCTATTACCAGTGCCAGTAAGGGTTCGATTGCAATATTCATGAGAGTTATCCTTTAAGTTAAGTCAAATTAAAGTTTATAGGCAAGATTAAGCTGAGTCTGTACGGTATCGAACATAAAAACATCGCCCGCGACAGATCCTGCCTAGCGTGTAGCGATGTTGCCGCTTCCGTCGGAGAGGATTATTTCGACGCGGCGATTCAATTGTCGACCAGTCGCCGAGTCGTTGCCCGCAACCGAATACGCATCAGCATAACCTCGCGTCCTGATACGATCAGTGCCAATCCCCATATCACTTAAAGCCGTCCGTACACAAACAGCGCCTGATAGCGCTCTCTGTCATTGCCGACTGTATCAAGGCGTGAGTGGTGGTAAATGCCGCACCGAAAGGGCTGACAAAGACTTGTTGACGATGACCCAATTCGAACCCGGCTTGCGGGTGTAGTAACCGAGGCACATCTGCCGCAGTGCGAGAAGGCAGAGATCAGGGTTTGTTGGGCAACACTAAGGTAGATAACATACCGGGAACATTTTCGTCCTTCTGTACGATAACGCACAGACGAACGAAAGATGCAGCTGTAGATTAACTCCCTGAGTAGATGTATGAAACCAGACGGACAGGGTCTTCAACTTTGTGTGCGGAGGTGTTGGTGAGCACGAACATAAAGCCATGCGAGCGATGCCAAGTTGAAGGCCGATGAATCAAAAGGCCATACCCTACTTCTTACCGGGTCTAATGATCCGAGTCTTTATGTAAAAAACCATCCGTTAATTATATGGTTGTGGCATTCAGGGATGAGCTTGTTATCAAAAAAAGTCATGGTGGGTTCGATGCATGGAACCCGTATGATTGATGGTGACTAGCCCAGACCTTGTCTGCGAACCATTCAATAAAAATGGGCTATTAAGCTCATTAAATGTCTAATTATTTTGGAGAACAGTAATGACTTTTGATCAAATCGAAGACAAATCGGTAGCACTAAGAGGCAAATTTGCGATGAAATGGAAGCACGGCCTGATAAACACTCCCGACCGATCCGTCGGGCGGAGACGGGTAACCATGAGAACATTCTTGGTTCCGGGCGTGATCGGCCTCGTATTTGGCCTCAATGGGTGCATGATCGTCGACTCGCCGATTAAAGGTGTTCTGGGTACCGAGGTTATCTGGGGTGATATAGCGACCGGGAAAGCAGGTTCTGCTTCCCCTGAGTCGAAGGAAGGCAAAGCTTGTGCGGAGTCCATCCTGGGCTTGCTGGCCCGCGGTGATGCCAGTGTTCGCGCGGCTAAGGAAAACGGCGGCATCACAGAAGTCACTTCAGTGGATCACTCGGCGAGGAATTTCTTAAATGTCGTCGCCGAGTGGTGCACGATAGTGAAGGGCCACTAGGCATATTGCTCTCGATTAACGAGATGACAATGAAACGGAAGGTGCGGCATAGGATCGATAGGTCGTACCTGTCTATGCGACGCAGGATTGGTGGCGGTTCGCTGGGGGTGACTGCGTGTACGAAGCCCCCTATCGTCCACATGCAGAGCGCCAAAGGGCCTCTTCGACATCGCAGCGCCATGAAACAAGCCTGGCTAGAATTGCCGGAGCGGAGCAACCTGTTCTGGTTGGACACCATCAAATGGATCGCTCTGCGGGTCGGGCGATGGCTGTCCCTCCTCCTGCTTTACCCTATTACAGCTTATTTCGTGGTCTTCTCGTACCGTTCCCGCACCGCCTCTCGCGACTTTTTGCGGCGGGTTTTGGGTCGTGAATGCGGCTGGGCCGAAGTGTTCAAACATTACCACACTTTCGCCTGCACGCTACTGGATCGGCTATACATCTTTGCCGGGCAGGGCCATCGACTGGACATTCGCATGCAAGGCCTGGAAATACTGGATAGTTACGCCCAGTCCGCACACGGTTGCCTGCTGGTAGGCGCCCATCTAGGCAGCTTCGAAATCGTCCGGGCGGTAGGGCTGTTGCGGCGCGAATACCGTATCAAGGCTCTCGTTTACGGGGAGTCGACGCCCCGCATCACCGGCCTATACCGGAAGCTGAACCCATCGCTGTTCGAAGATATTATTTACATGGGGGGTGTCGGTTCCTTGATTGGGCTCGACGAGCACGCGCACCAGGGCGGCATCATCGCACTAATGGGAGACCGCAGTGTGCATGCCAGCAAGCGGGTTCGCTGCGATTTCTTCGGCGAGCAGGCCTGGTTTCCTCAGGCCCCTGCCCTGCTGTCTCAAATTCTCGACATGCCTCTGGTTATGTTTTTCTGCCTGCACCGGGGCGATGGGCGTTACGATGTGTGGTTTGAACACTTGGCCGACCCACCACCACAAGTCGGTCGACGCGGACGGGAGACTGCCGTTCATGACATCATGCAGAGCTACGCCAACCGTCTGGAACATTACTGCCGACTGTCGCCTTATAACTGGTTCAATTTTTATGATTTCTGGCAGTCGGACGAATAGAACCTTGGCTAGCCAAGGGCATGCAATCCTAAAACAGGATATCGTATATTGCTAGGCAACTTTTCGGACTGAATGGAGAGATGACATGAACGGAAGAGACGAATACGTATTGGTAATTCCAGCTTACAACGAATCTGCAACCATCCGCGAGGTGGTGCAAGGTGCCCTACGGCATTTCGGCACGGTGATTGTGGTTGACGACGGTTCCAGTGACGACACGGTGGAAAAACTCTCGGATTTGCCGGTGACGCTACGGCACCATCCCGAGAATCTGGGCAAAGCGGCGAGCCTGTGGAATGGCATGCAGACGGCACTAAAGCTAGGTGCGAAGGGGATCGTAACCATGGATGGGGACGGTCAGCACGATCCGGCCGATCTTCCAAAGCTGTTGATGGCCGCACAAGCTCATCCAGACAAGCTGGTGATTGGCTCGCGCCTATGGAACCGTGACGCGATTCCAAAGGCCCGCTACCGCGCCAACCGTTTTGCCAACTTCTGGATCGCCTGGGCCTCAGGCCAGGCAATTGAAGATAGCCAATCGGGATTCCGGGTGTATCCAGCGCAACTTATCCGGCTCTGCCAGTTCGAGCTGAGCCGTGACCGGAGCTTCGTCTTCGAAAGCGAGATCATCATTGAAGCCGCCCGACACAGGTTTCTATGCGTCTTCCAACCGGTGCAAACCACATATCCAAAAAATGCCAGACCCAGCCATTTCCGCCCAGTGCTGGATATTGTTCGCATCACCCGCATGGTGTTCTGGCGGCTGTTAATCCGTGGTTTTTTTCTGCCCGGATTGTGGCGAAGCCTAAGTGAGAATCACAGCCTAAGACCACAAAAACTTTAGACGCCTGCTAATTCAATTAGTTGTACGTAACTCAGCATGAAAGATAATGGAACACGGATGACGCGGATTAGGCTGATAATCACGGATAAAAATCCGCGTAAATCCGTCCAATCCGCGTCATCCGCGTTCTATTAATCGTAGTCAGTATTTTCTGTACTTCGGTAGGGGTTATGGTTATGGTTTTGCAAGCAATCCATTTTAAAATCCTTGTAAAGCCTATTTTTCTGACGAGAAAATAGGCAATGGCTGGTTTACCCGAATTTAAAATCCCCGACACTCTCTTTATCAAACTATGAAAAAAATCCTACTTTCGCTTTTAGCTATTTTCCTGATCATAGAGGAGTGGCTTTGGGACTTATTGACGGCATTTGGGCACTCATTAGCCAAATTGCTGAATCTGGAACCATTTGAACAATGGCTCAGTCAGACAACTGCGCCCATGGCTTTGGTGGCATTTAGCATTCCGATTCTGATTGTTACGCCGATCAATCTCGCGGCATTCGGATTGCTGGCGAAGGGATTGATTCTGCAAGGCATCTTGACAGAAATATTGGCAAAATTACTCGGCACTTTGCTGGTAGCCAGAGTGTTTGCGCTGACCAAACCGCAGCTATTAACGTTTGCCTTCCTGAGGACCATTTACACCACCATCACGCGTTGGCTGCAATGGGCTCATGAGAAAATCACTGATACCACCATCTATCGCTGGGTGAAACGCAATAAGGTGCGGTAGCGGCCTAACGCCCAAAGCGGGAAAAATTTATCGTAACCGTGGTATTTCAGGTAAAACACCTTGGGGAAGCCGGGAGCATTAAAGCTTTCGTCGCTCCAGAACCCGTCGGCCTGCTGGTTTTTTAACAGATAATTCACCCCGGCTTCGACTTCAGGGCAGCCTGCTTCACCAGCCGACAGTAATGCCAGCAAGGCAAGCGCAGTGTGGAATGCTGTACTGGTATGGAACTCGCCACGCATCCTGGTGTCGTAATAGCTGTAATTGTCCTCACCCCAGCCACCGTCGGCGCGTTGTTTGGATTTAAGCCAGGTTACGGCTTTGCGAACACAAGGATCATGCTTGGGAACCCCGGCGGTTTCGAAACCGGTCAGCACTGACCAAGTGCCGTAAATGTAATTGGTGCCCCAACGCCCGAACCAGCAACCATCCGTTTCCTGCTCCTTGCGCAAGTAATCGACGCCGTTGTCGATGACCACTTGGTATTCCGGATGTTGGTTGACCAGCTTACCCAACAACATGATGCAGCGTCCGCTGACATCAGCGGTTGGCGGATCAATCAGGGCGCCGTGGTCGGCAAACGGAATGTGGTTGAGATAGTGACAGGTGTTGTCGGCGTCAAAAGCGCCATAGCCGCCATTGCTGGATTGCATGCCCGCAATCCAGCCACCTGCACGCTCAATGTTCTCGGCAAACTGCCGGTCATTGGACTGAACCAGAGCATGAGCGACTACCGCCGTATCATCAACGTCGGGGTAATAACTATTGCCAAACTGGAAGGCCCAGCCGCCGCCATGCAAGTCAGGACGCTGAATTCGCCAATCACCCGGTTCGTCTTTCAACTGTTTACCGGCCAGCCAATGCAAAGCGGATTTAAGGGCTTGCCGGGTATGTGAATCGCGTTCGTGACGGTCGACTTCTTGCAGGGTCAGGGAAACCAACGCGGTATCCCAGATGGGAGAAACGCAGGGCTGGCAGTAGGCCATATCATCTTTGACGATCAGCAACCGATCTATAGCTCCCCTGGCGATCCGCCGTTGTTCATTATCGACAGGGAGCCCCAAGTAATCCATGGCTTCATAGGCGTTGACCATAGCCGTAAAAATCGCCCCCAGACCATCGTAACCATTCAATCTTTCCATAAACCAGTCACGCGCCTTTGCGGTAGCCTTCCGGCGGATGAATCCCGGAATCAACGGTTCCATCAGACGTCCCATGCGATCAAGCACCAGTATGGCCTTGCCCAGCGGGGTTTTGACATGGAAGAAATAATGTTGCTCTTTATCCGGTGGCGTAACGAACAGTTCGGCAATACCGATTTTGTACGGGTTACGCGCCTTGACTTTATAAGTGCAGAGAATGAATAGCGGAACCATCACGGTGCGCGACCAGTAGGACACTTTATCCAGATGAAACGGGAACCACTTGGGTAGCAACATGATTTCCACGGGGATGAAGGGTACGCCGCGCCAGGGAATCTGCTCGAACATCGCCAGCGTGCATCGCGTCAGGACATTAGCCCTGGCGGCGCCTCCTTGGGCCAAAATCCACTCCCGAGCCTTAATCATATGCGCCGCATCGGTAGAATCGCCGGCCAATTTCATGGCGTAATAAGCCTTAACGGTGCAGCTGATGTCACCCGGACCGCCTGCGTACAGGGGATAGCTGCCGTCCACGCTTTGTTGTGCGCGAAGAAAATTGGCGATCTTGGCCTGGAGTGCCAAGTCGATTTCGTCCATGTAGTGCATCATCAGTATGTACTCGGCGGGAATAGTACAATCCGCTTCTAGTTCGAATACCCAATAACCTTCTTCATTTTGCAGGCCGAGGAGTTGCGCTCTGGCTCGGCCAATCGCGCTGTCCAGAGTTGTCGGCGCATGGGAGGGGCCGGTGTAGGTAGAATCGGGACGGGGAACTGATAAAGTCTCTGTTAGCATGGTATGGTTTTCTCTGGTTTCACATTTTCTGTTAGGGCTTTCGGTCAGTGCATTAAGACGGATAGCTAAAACTTTTTTGTCGGAAATGGGTAAACCTAAACCGACCGTATAAAAAAACGCCGCAGCAAGACATTGCGACGGCGAACGAGGTGCGTAATCATCATATCCCCCAAGGATTAGGCGGCTGATCTTAACGTTGTGTGGCGCTTTTTCATCCGACAATGTGCAGATTAAACCGTAACATTAGGCTCAGTCGGTACGGTAACGCACATTAGGTATTTGCACTTATTGTTTGAAAAATATGGACAATATATCCTACAGGCTCAATGCAATAGCGACCCTTTTTGATGGTTGATATAGTTTTTCAATGCTTATTACAAAAATAGGGAGATTACTTATGATTGACCCGCATAACCATAACCTTGGGCGAAACCATATTCTCGACTCCCTATCCGCCACCGAATACAACCACCTTTCCCCCCTTCTTGAACTGGTCGCATTGTCGCTCGGAGAGGTTATTTACGAGCCCGTGGACGAGTTGCGTTACGCTTATTTTCCCATAACCTGCATCGTATCGATGCTTTACGTAATGGAGAGCGGCGCGTCGGCCGAAATCGCCATGGTCGGCAAAGATGGCATCATAGGTGTTTCCCTTTTCATGGGCGGTGGAACCATGCCTAATCGAGCTGTTGTGCGGAGTGCTGGTTACGCCTATCGGTTGCGGGCGGAACTGCTTTTGCAGGAATTCAACCGAGCAGGGGGATGCCGCAATGGAGCGCTGCACGAGTTGCTGCTGCGTTATACCCAGGGGCTGATTACCCAAATAGCACAGACGTCGGTCTGCAATCGCCATCATTTCGTGGATCAGCAACTCTGTCGCTGGCTGCTCTCAAGCCTTGACCGGCTCCCTTCGAATGAGTTAATCATTACCCAGGAGTTGATCTCCAATATGCTCGGCGTGCGCCGCGAAGGCGTCACGGAGGCCGCCAGAAAATTGCAGCAAGCCGGATTGATTGATTGCCACCGGGGACGCATCACGGTGTTGGACAGGCCGGGATTGGAAGCGCGAACCTGTGAATGCTACCACGTGGTCAAAACAGAACATGATCGCCTGCGCCTCTCTCCTCGGCATGCTCAATTGCCTTCGTACATCCCCTTATATAAGGATGGGCTGGTTCGAAGTGAATCATTAAGCAACCGCCAAGCGTAGATGAAATAAGGATAATGTCGCCGTATTCAGGATGTCCGATACACTTGCCCGCAGTCATCCCGGCATATTCAACTCTGTGAGTTTCGTCGTAAATATCTTCGGAGATTTCTGCGTATTGCTGCACTGTCAGGGGTGTTATCTTTATTGCTAGCATTTGGATAGTCTTCAGTAGATTAGAAGGGAGGGTAAGCAATCCCTTGCAGCGCGGAGGACGAAGCCTACCCTTGTAAGAAATGTATTTATCCCTCTGAACTTGTTCCGGGATAAACAAGATACCGATCTAGTCTCCCTGCTGTTGGGGCCAGGTGAACGACAGCGAAGTCCTCTTTGTTGTATTTGCGACCGTTGCATTCTTATTGACTACCTGACCGTCCCGGTCAACGGTAACGGTGTAACGGCCGGGCTTGAGCTTGGCGAACAGCATAGGGCCGTCAGACACGGTTTCCAGAAGGGTGTTGCCGCTTGAGTCCGTGATACGGACCTTCACGTCACTGACATATTCTCCTGTACCCTTTATCGAAAATAGCAGGTGCAAGTTATAGTCAGCCCCCATGGCTTGCATCGCATTTTGTTCATCGCCCCCCACCCCACCGTTGACGAATGTAACCTCACCTTGGGTTTGTGGTTTGATCAGATCCTGTTCCGCAAGCGCAGGGAAGCTTAACAAAATACAGGGAAGGATAAGTGCCAAGTGTAATCGTTTCATTAGAATTTCTCCTTGGGTCGTAAGGAATAACGACCTTAGATATAGCATACAGAACCTGTCACCCCAGTCTGTACGGTAGCGTACATGCGTGGGGCCAGATTGAATCTTAGGCTTTCCGACAACTCGGAAAGATCCACTACCTGTTACTCAGGGCCGCACGTCAGCTTCCCAGGAAACAGTGGCAGGACACCACTGCCATATCCCCAGTGTTAGTATCCTGGTCAGCACAGTAGGGATGCACGCACCATGCCCCATGTCCACCTCCCGGTTGATCAACTTGGTGCTGTCCCCGCACCGCTTGAGGTAATCATCGGCCTTGATGTCATTAAGATCGGTGTGGGGCATAAAAAACGCCACCACCGGAATCGGCAGCACAGCTAGGGTAGAGTCATCCACCCACTCGGAACCGGAACAATGGGAAGTGCCGTCGCTGGAATAGTGAGTGTCATCCTTGACCAGGGTTTGGGAACAACTCGGCAGAATCAGGATAGCCGAAAGGGCCAACAGAGTCAGTTTGGACCGTAATAACGTGATATATTTCATAAAACCTCCTAGGTTATATCTCAATCAGAGACTTAAGGATAAAAGACTCGAACGACGATTATTCAACATCATCCCGGCAATGAGCCTGTTGTTTAACACGTCATCGCTCGTCGTTTCAGCCACTGAAAATAGCTTAACCGTAACACTTGTCGCCGTCGGTACGGTAACACACATAAAGCCGTTGGGTGATTGATCCAAAATTATCGACACTCTTTGCCCATACCTGCTCCGGCGTCGCTTTATCAAACCCGATTAGCAACTTGAACGTTAGAATGCCCTGTGTTATAAAACGTACAGAATGCTATACTTTCATAACCTCTGAAGAGTCTAATGGATCCCATTTGATGAGGCCTTCGACTTTAACTAAAAACATAAAGATTGTTTATGACTGCCTCACATAGCCCACGACAAAACTATCTTCTCGGTAGCCGGCCCGCGGATGAATACGAGCGCCTTTCCCAAAAGCTGGAACTGGTTCAGATGCCGCTGGGCAAAGTCATTTACGAATCGGGGGATGAGTTGCGTCACGCCTATTTCCCGACGAACTGCATCGTATCGCTGCTTTATGTCATGGAAAATGGCGCTTCAGCCGAAATCGCCGTAGTCGGCAACGATGGCATTATTGGCGTCGCCCTGTTTATGGGCGGAGGAACCATGCCTAATCGAGCCGTCGTGCAAAGCGCAGGCTACGCCTATCGGCTGAGAGCACATCACCTTATGCAAGAATTCGACCGCTTTGGCGGGCGTCGCTATGGGACGTTACATGATTTGTTACTGCGCTATACCCAGGCGCTGATTACTCAGATGGCACAAACGGCAGTCTGTAATCGGCATCATTCCGTGGACCAGCAACTCTGCCGTTGGCTGCTGTTAAGCCTCGACCGGCTCACTGCGAATGAGTTAACCATGACCCAGGAATTGATCGCCAATATGCTCGGCGTGCGCCGCGAAGGCGTAACGGAGGCCGCAGGAAAATTGCAGCAAGCCGGTTTGATTCATTACAGCCGTGGCCATATCACGGTATTGGACAGGCCGGGATTGGAAGCGCGGGTCTGCGAATGCTACCAGGTGGTCAGAACGGAGTTCGATCGCCTACTGCCTCCCCGAGTCCGCTGACATAGCTCATTCGAGCGAAAACATCTACGTAGAAATCGCAAAGCGAAAGTGACACGATAAGTTCGCTTCCCTTCCCTTGGCCTAATTAGCAAATGACTTCAGCCAGCACCGTCATACCGGCATGAAGCCATCACGACTATCTGTGCGCTGGCGTACAGACCCCACCGGAGATTTGGAGTATTGTCAGGTCACAGCAGAAAATAAACGCTGACAAAACATCTGTAGGGGCGGATAAATTCGCCCCTACATATCGCTCAATATTTTTCATTCTGGAAAAATCAGTTGGCACGTCTGTAGTCCGTTCACCAGGCTGGAGAGCATATGTCACATCAAACCATTAAACACTACGATGCCTCACCCAGCAGAACCACGCCCATCCAAAAATGGCTTTCAGGTATGTCTCAACTAACCCTGCTCGGCGCTTTGGTTTTTTCCGGCTGCACCTCGGAACACTCGGAAGGGCAAAGCAAACAGGCACAGCAAGAAAAAGAGAGTGCCACCAACAAACCTGTTCACAAAGAGGTCGGCGAAGCGTCATGGTATGGCCCTGGATTTCAAGGCCAGGAAACCGCCAATGGAGAGACCTTTGACCAAAAAGACATGACGGCCGCCCATCCAAGTTTGCCGATGGGAACCAAGGCCGAAGTAACCAACCTTGAGAACGGCAAGAAGGTCGAGGTCAGAATTAATGACCGAGGCCCCTTCACCGAAAACCGCGTCATCGATCTTTCCGGAGCAGCAGCTAAAAAACTCGATATGAAAAAGGATGGCACCAGTCAGGTCAAGATTGAGACTAAGCCCGCGAAGAAAAAGCGCTCCACCCGCCCGTCCAGAAAATCCAAACCTGCACTCACTCGGCCATCAATCGGTAAAACTGAGTAATACGCCGGTTTGCAGTAAGGTGGCTAGCGCCTCTGCTTCCAGCGGACGACAGAAATAGTAGCCTTGACCCTCATCGCAATGCAGAGCCAGAAGAGATGCTGACTGCTCTGCTGTTTCCACGCCCTCTGCAATGACTTGTTTGTTAAGGCTCTTCCCCATGCTAATCACCGCGCTGACAATGGTGGCATCGTCCGCGTTGCTGGTCATCAGGTTCACAAACGACTGATCAATCTTCAGGGTATCGATCGGGAACTGTCTCAGATAACTTAGGCTGGAATAGCCGGTGCCAAAGTCGTCAATTGCAAGCTTTACGCCCAAGTCTGCAAGCGCATGCAACACTGAATCGGTAGACTTGGCATCCCGCATCAGCACGCTTTCGGTTAGTTCGAGTTCCAGATAGCGCGGCTCCAAGCACGTATCCTTGAGGGTTGCACGTATATTTTCGAGAAAATCCTTGTCTCGGAACTCAAGCGCGGAGGTATTGACTGCGACGGTGACCGGCAGCAAGTCGGCCTGTTGCCAAATCCGGGCCTGGAGACAGGCTTCGCGCAGCACCCAGCGGCCAATAGGCAGAATCAGTCCACAATCTTCGGCTATGGACATGAACTGCGTCGGCAATACCAGTCCTAGTTTAGGATGCTGCCAGCGAATCAGCGCCTCGACGCCGACAATCACGCCGCTGTGAAGATTTATTTTCGGTTGGTAGTACAACACAAACTCCTGCCGTTCCAACGCCCTGCGAAGGCTGGCTTCGATGGATTGTCGCTGAACGGCCAGATCATTCATATTCTGCTCAAAGAATTTGTAATTGTTGCGTCCGCTTTCCTTGGCATGATACATCGCTGTGTCCGCACTTTTTATCAGGGTTTCCGCATCCCGACCATCGTCAGGGTAGATACTGATACCGATACTCACATTGATATGGAGATCGTGTCCTTCGACGCGGTGAGGCTGCGAGATCGACGCGAGCATCTTTTGCGCAGACAGCGCTGCGTCTTCTGCGTGCTCAATAAAGGAAAGCAACAGCACGAACTCATCCCCCCCCTGGCGACTGATGGTGTCCGAGTGACGTACGCAAGCCAACAAGCGCTGGGCAACCGATTGCAGCAGTTGATCGCCAACCGAATGCCCCAATGAATCGTTAATGTGTTTGAATCGATCCAGATCCATAAACATCACCGCAAGTTGCCTGCCCTGACGATGGGCCAACTCAATTGCCTGATTAAGCCGATCTTGCAGCAACATTCGGTTAGGCAAATCGGTCAGCGCATCGTGATGCGCTAAATAGTCCAGCTGATTTTTGGCCATTTGGACTTGTTCGGCCAGTTTTTGTGCTTCAATGGTAGCGATGACCAGATGTTCGTTCGCTTGCTGCAGCATAGCTACGTGATCCTCAGACGCTGCTTGTTTCATCTCTACCACGTGAATTCTCCGCTCACGCGAGGTAGCTTCCCCTTCCCGCAGTTGGGCGGCGTCTTCGCGTGAGGTAGCTTTCCCTTCCCGCAGATGTGCGGCGTCCTCACGCGAGGTAGCTTCCCCTTCCCGCAGATGTGCGGCGTCCTCGCGTGAGGTGGCTTTCCCTTCCCGCAGTTGGGCGGCGTCCTCGCGTGAGGTGGCTTTCCCTTCCCGCAGATGGGCGGCGCCTTCGCGTGAGGTGGCATTCCCTTCTCGCAGATGTGCGGCGCCTTCGCGTGAGGTGGCTTTCCTTTCACGCAAGTCGGCTGCATTTTCACGAACATGCGCGGCATCTTCCCGAGCGGTCGCCAATTTCTCGCGGCTTATGACGGCCTCCTCATTGGCAATGACAGTGCTTTCCCGTCTCGTAATGTTTTTTTCGAGGCTCTCCGGCAACTTGTCCTTGTGTCGGCTGGTCACGACCGGTTGCCCTGGATCAGAGGCTTTAGAAGTGTCGTCATTATCATTTCTGTTCATTACCGTCTCCTACTCCTATCACTGGGTTGTTATGATTAGAGTCTGACGCAGTGGGTCGGCCCGACATGATTCCTGCATACCCGGATAAAGTCTCGCCAATAATGATGCCCTCGTCTGTAATGTCAAACAATCGAATAGCCTTACTATGCATACTGCCACGGACTTTAACAACCGAGAGTACACGCTTGAATTGGCCTTCGATTTCGATATAGCGCTGCACGATAATTGCGTCAGCGAGAAAAGCACTGCCAAATGGGCTAAAACGCAAATCGGTATAGCGGTCTTCCAGTTCCGAGGTCATTAATATGGTTATGCCCATATTGGTAAGCTCGGCAATTAACCTATACAGCGAACTCCGAAAATCCTCACTAAACTCTGGCGCCAGTGCCAGCTCAAATCCGGACAAGGAATCAATGACCACACGCTTTGCTTTCATTTTATTAATCATTTTGATCAATTCATACAAAATTTCATCAATCGACAAATCAAGGGAACGGGTGTCAATCACCCCAACTTGACCCGTCTTGATTAACTTAAACAGCTGAATATTCAGCAATTGACTAGGACTCTTCTCAAATGCCGCAATTACGCCCGGCTCGCCTTTGCGTACGCCTTCGGCGAGAAACTCCGTCGCCAATATAGTTTTTCCTGAGCCGGATGGCCCTACCACGAGCAGCGAATATCCGACCGGCAAGCCTCCGCCCAGCATTTCATCCAAGCCGGGTACTCCCATCGACACCCGATTCTTGTTAATGGCTACCTTGATTTCTGACTCCCTCCCTGTATCTTCCTTGATAATTGCACGCGGAAAAACATGAATTCCTTCATTGCTAATACGGAACGTATGCAAACCTGGTACTTGGGCTTGACCACGCATTTTGACCACTTGCATCCTGCGCACCATTGAATTGCGATGCAAGTTTTGTGAGAGTCGCAAAATGCCATCCGCCACAGAAGAAACAGGGCTAACCTCTGATTCTGAGGTCAAATATTCACCGATTAAAAATGTTGTTGCCTGCCAGTTAGTCATTTTCATGACCAGTTGCTGGATAAACCGTTGCAGTTCAGATTCCCCTCGTTCCTTCTGCTTAGCTAACTGCACGACTGATCGGAACGAATCAATAAATACTAAACTCGGCTCATAGTCTTTCACTTCTTCGGCAACGCGCGACAAAACACGCTCAAGATTTCCCTCCAGAAGATCTACAGACAGGTTAACGAAGCGGATCGATTTGTTGACTTTATTGATATCAAAAAACGGAAATTGCTGTTGATAACGGAGCATCTTTAAGGCGGGTTCCCCGAGCACCGTGAAGTACAGCGCTCGACTTGTCGGACTTGCCAGCGAAAACATAATCTGGTGAGCGAGTGTTGTTTTTCCGCTTCCCGGCGCGCCTCCAATCAGGTTAAATGAGAATTCCGGCAAGCCTCCTCCCAACAGGTTGTCCAATCCAGGCACCCCCGTTTTCAGGCGATGTATGCTTACTTTTTTACCCATGTTTAAACTCCTTACCGGATCCATCCGAAGCGTCATTGCCCCATGCCGAACATAAAATACTGGTCGTTAACTGCTCGCCAATTAACGAGGCCAGAATATCGGTGAAAGTGATCAATAGCAGACTGTTTGCTTCGCTGACTTGTACAGGCGATTGTCCTTCAAAACTCTTTTTTAATTCCGCGAACCGTTGACCAGTCTTTGATGCGGTTGAGTCCGCCGATAGCCAGGGGAATGTTGATTGGGTAAGGAACAGACTTCTCGCGTAAAGTGAATTGAAACCACCTTCACCAACAATCGAAATGATTTGGGTCGCCATTTGCTCCCATAAGTTAATCGCGGCATCCGCAATTTTTTCAGTGTGCTGAGCCATAAGATTGTTAATGATCTGGTGCCGCAGTAAGCTACTGTTTTCCATGTAAAACACCACTGATAATAGACTGATATAAAGATGTTAGTGGAATGCAGCCACCGTTTCAATCCAGCATCCATATAGCTGCCGTAGGCGGCTTCGCGGCAACAAACCACCAATTACCCAAAGCAGGTGTTCTTGAAGTTGCGGTAGATTGCCTAGCGGCAAATCACCCTACAGCACACCTAAATAAAACAGGTTGGTGTCGTACAAATGATTTCAGGATATGAGATTCGGCTTTTTCAATCAATATGCGTTATTACCTATCTAGTGAACTCGTTTTTAGATGTATGCCTTGCATATGACATCGTTTGTTTTTTAGGTTTACGATCGAACACTAGTCACTGACACGGGTTTGGCTTCATCCAGCCTGATTGAGACACATTGTCAGCCTATCGCCGGCAGCGGCTTTATGTGTGACACCGTACAGACAACGTTTGACTCTTACAGTAAGGTATTGATTCATTTGTGGTGAACATCAAGAATACCGATCGAATCCGTACTAGCGTTTACTGATATCAAGGATTTCAAATTAGTTCGTCGCCGTGTATTTGATCGTCCTGGATATCATTAGGCCAATGAGCCATAGCCTTATGTGAAGAGGTGATTCCAAACGTTAAATCCGCCAAAATAAACATGAGGGTAGCGAATGTCCACGACAACGAATCTTCCCGTGGAAACGGTATTTCACGCCAGCCAGCTTACGGATCTCGATATTTATTTGTTTAAGCAAGGCAGTGATTTTCGCCTGTATGAAAAATTGGGCTCACACGGCATTACAGTTGATGGCGTCAAAGGTACTCACTTCGCAGTATGGGCGCCCAATGCCTCCGTCGTTTCGGTAATCGGCGACTTCAATCATTGGGATGCAGCATTGAACGCACTGCAAGTGCGTAATGACGACTCGGGGATTTGGGAAGGATTTATTGCCGATGTCACGGTCGGGGCAATCTATAAATATCGCATTGTTTCCCGCGACGGAAAAATAGCCGATAAGGGCGATCCGTTTGCTTTCTGCTGGGAAATGCCGCCGTTAACCGGTTCCCGTGTCTGGGAACTGGATTATGCCTGGAACGACGCTGACTGGATGGCGCAGCGCGGAGAGAAAAACCGGCTGAACGCGCCTTGTTCCATTTACGAAGTACACCTGGGTTCCTGGCGCCGTGTTCCTGAAGACGGCAACCGTTCCCTCACCTACCGCGAGATGGCGGAATGGCTGCCGAGGTATGTTGCAGAGTTGAATTTCACCCACGTCGAGTTCATGCCGCTGACAGAGCATCCTTTCTACGGCTCATGGGGCTACCAGACCGTCGGCTACTTTGCGCCCACGGCACGATACGGTACGCCACAGGATTTCATGTTCCTGGTGGATACCTTGCATCAGCACGGCATCGGCGTGATCATGGACTGGGTGCCGGCGCATTTTCCCTCCGACGCCCATGGCCTCGGCTATTTCGATGGAACCCATCTTTTTGAACACGCCGACCCGCGCCAAGGCTTTCAACCGGAATGGCATAGTTCGATTTTCAATTATGGCCGCCACGAAGTACGCGCATTTTTGACCAGCAGCGCGTTATTCTGGCTTGATAAATATCATATTGATGGACTACGCCTGGACGCGGTGGCGTCGATGCTTTACCTGGATTATGGCCGCAAAGAAGGCGAATGGATTCCCAACCGTAATGGCAGCCGGGAGAACCTGGATGCGATTACTTTCCTGCGCAACCTGAACGAGGCTATCTATCGTGATTACCCCGATACGCAGACTTTCGCCGAAGAATCGACCGCCTGGCCCATGGTTTCCCGTCCCGCCAATGTTGGCGGCCTGGGGTTTGGCCTGAAATGGAACATGGGTTGGATGCATGACACGCTGGGGTATTTTTCAGAAGATCCGCTTAACCGGAAATATCACCACGCACAGATTATTTTCAGCATCTGGTATGCGTTCTCGGAGAACTTCGTGCTGCCTTTGTCACACGACGAAGTGGTCTACGGCAAGGGTTCGTTGATCGGAAAAATGCCCGGCGACGAATGGCAGCAGTTTGCCAATCTGCGCTTATTGTATGGCTATATGTGGGGACATCCGGGCAAGAAGCTGTTGTTCATGGGTTGCGAATTCGGACAGAAACGCGAGTGGCAGCACGACGAGAGCCTGGAATGGGATGTACTGCAATATCCTAAGCACGCCGGATTGAAGCGCTGGGTCGAGGATCTCAACCGTTTTTACCGCAGTGAAGCGGCGCTCTATCAACAAGACTTCAGCCGCGACGGCTTTCAATGGATGGATTGTAACTACGCGGAAAAAAGTGTGGTCAGTTTTGTGCGCCGTGGCTACAGCCCTGGCGATACGTTGTTGGTGGTCTGCAATTTTACGCCCATCGTCCGCGAGAATTACCTGGTCGGTGTGCCCAGCGGCGGTTACTGGCATGAAGTGCTTAACAGCGATACCGAACTCTATGGCGGCAGCGGCGTGGGCAATTTTGGCGGCGTTGAAGCGGGCCCCGTAGCAACCGGTGAAATGTATCATTCACTGATGTTGCGTCTTCCGCCGCTTGGCGTCCTGTTCTTCAGGCAAGGAAGCCGATCATGACAGATAGACAAAAATCCGACGGCAGATGCCGCGTAGTTATCGAAAATGTGCAGCCGGAAATCGATGGCGGGCGGTTTCCGATCAAACGCGTCATAGGTCAGAGCGTTGAGGTGGAGGCTGATGCTTTCAGCGACAGCCACGATACATTGGCCTGCGTGTTGCGCTACCGGCATGCGTCGGAAACCGGCTGGCATGAAGTCGCGATGACGCCGCTAATCAATGATCGTTGGCGCGCCTCATTCCCGATCACCGAACTTGGCCAATATGTCTACACGATTACGGCCTGGATCGAGCATTTTTTTTCGTGGCGGCATGAATTTTCTCGTCGCAACGATGCACAGGATATTGCCCTGGCGCTTCAGGCCGGTGCGATGCTGGTGGAAGAGGCGGCGTCACGTGCCGACGGCAAAAATCAGATGCAGTTACAGCAGATTGCCGAGGAATTACGCACTGTCAACCCGGATGCAGGAAGTGCACTGGCACTTTCCGAAACCCTGGCGAGCTTAATGCGGCAACATTCGGACCGCAGTTTGGCTACAGATTATCCCGGACTGCTAAACGTGTGGTCCGAACAGGTCAAAGCGCAGTACAGCACATGGTATGAATTTTTTCCGCGCTCCTGCGTGGGCGATGACATGGATCACGGCAGCTTCGCCGAATGCGAAAAGCGCTTGCCGTATGTAGCGGCAATGGGCTTCGACGTGGTGTATTTGCCGCCGATTCATCCTATCGGCCTGACCAAACGCAAGGGGGCTAATAATGCGCTGGTAGCGACTGAGACCGACGTAGGCAGTCCGTGGGCAATCGGCGCGGCGGAGGGCGGCCATAAAGCGATTCATCCGCAACTGGGCACACTGGACGACTTCCACCATCTGGTGCTCAAAGCGCGTGAACTGGGCATTGATGTAGCGCTGGACATCGCCTTTCAGTGTTCTCCCGATCATCCTTATGTGCGCGAGCATCCGGAATGGTTCCGCCACCGCGCAGATGGCAGTATCCAGTATGCCGAAAATCCGCCCAAGAAATATGAAGACATTGTCCCGTTCAATTTTGAAACCGACGCATGGAGTGAGCTATGGCAGGAATTGCTGGATGTGTTCCTGTTCTGGATTAAACAAGGGGTTTATATATTCCGGGTCGACAACCCGCACACCAAACCGTTCCCATTTTGGGAGTGGCTGATTGGCGAAGTGAAGCGCGCGCATCCCGAGACGATTTTTCTGGCTGAAGCATTTACCCGTCCGAAAATTATTTACCGTCTCGCCAAGCTTGGCTTCAGCCAGTCCTACAACTATTTCCCGTGGCGCAATACCAAAAGCGAACTCGAGACCTATTTCACCGAACTCAGTCGTACTGAAGTGCGTGACTATTTCCGATACAACCTTTGGCCGAATACGCCCGACATCCTTCCCGAATATTTGCAATTCGGAGGTCGCCCGGCGTTTATGCTGCGCCTGGTACTGGCGGCCACGCTGGGAGCGAATTACGGCATCTACGGCCCGGCTTACGAGTTGATGGAGGCGGCTCCCCGCGAGGCGGGCGGAGAAGAATATCTCGATTCAGAAAAATACCAGGTGCGCCGCTGGAAGCTTGACCGCGCCGACAGCCTGCAGGATTTTATCGCACGGGTGAACCGCATACGCAGGGAAAACCCGGCACTGCAACAGGATCAAAGCCTGCAATTTTTTGATGTGGACAATGACAACCTGCTTTGTTACGCAAAAACCACAACGGATAACGTTGACACCATTTTGGTAGTCGCCAATCTTGATCCGCATCATACCCAATCCGGCTGGGTCACACTGCCGCTGGATGTGCTTGGGCTGGATGTACTTCATTCTTACCAGGTACAGGACCTGCTGACGAGTGCACGCTTTTTGTGGAATGGCGTGCGCAATTACGTCGAGATCAATCCCCTGGTTGCGCCCGCGCATATTTTTAAATTGCGTCGGCGTGTGCGTACCGAACACGACTTCGATTACTTTCTGTAAAAGCGCCATGAACGGAACCAACGCTAACAATCATGACGGTATTGATTCATCAGCACAAATGATGAAAGCAAGCTCTTGTAGGGGCGAATTTATTCGCCCAATCGCAAAAAGCAGATTAAACAGAGCGAATGAATTCGCCCCTACAGGAAAGAGAACACCATGAACACAATAAAACCCGGCGAGATAAAAAAACCGCTCGCAGACAACGCACAATGGATGGAAGACCCGCTCTGGTATAAAGATGCCGTTATTTACGAACTGCACGTCAAAGCTTTTTTTGACAGCGACAATAATGGCACCGGGGATTTCGCCGGGTTAATCCAGAAGCTCGATTATCTCCAGGATTTAGGGGTGAATACGCTGTGGCTGTTACCCTTCTACCCTTCGCCAATGCGCGACGACGGTTATGACATCTCTGACTATCGCAACATCCATCCCGAGTACGGCACCATGGCCGATTTCAGACAGTTCGTGAAAGAAGCGCACCGCCGTGGTCTCAAGGTGATCACCGAACTGGTCATAAATCACACTTCCGACCAGCATCCGTGGTTTCAGGCTGCGCGCCGCGCACCTGCCGGTTCGAGCAAGCGTAATTATTATGTATGGAGCGATACCGACAAGAAGTTTCCCGAGACGCGCATTATCTTCACCGATACTGAGAAATCCAATTGGACCTGGGATGAGGATGCCCATGCTTATTATTGGCATCGTTTCTTCTCCCATCAACCGGACCTCAACTTCAATAACCCGCAGGTGGTGAAGGCGGTTATCAGACTGATGTGTTTTTGGCTGGATCAGGGCGTGGACGGCGTGCGTCTGGACGCGATTCCCTATCTGTGCGTGCGTGAGGGCAGCCAAAACGAAAATCTGCCGGAAACGCATGCCGTGATCAAACAAATGCGTTCGGTGCTCGATGCGCATTATCCTAACTGCGTGTTTCTGGCCGAAGTCAATCAGTGGCCGGAAGACGTACGCGACTACTTCAGTGACGGCGATGAATGCCACATGGCTTACCATTTCCCCCTGATGCCGAGGATGTATATGGCCATTGCACAGGAAGATCGTCATCCCATTGTCGATATTATGCGGCAGACCCCGGATATTCCGGAAACCTGCCAATGGGCCGTTTTTCTGCGCAATCATGACGAGCTTACCTTGGAGATGGTTACTGACAAAGAACGTGACTATATGTACCAGATGTATGTCGGTGATCCGCGCGCGCGCGTAAACGTCGGTATCCGGCGCCGACTGGCGCCACTGATGGACAATGAGATCGACAAAATCAAGCTGATGAACAGTTTGCTGCTGTCCATGCCGGGCTCGCCCATCATCTATTACGGCGACGAGATTGGCATGGGGGATAATTTCTTCCTGGGCGATCGTAATGGCGTGCGTACGCCCATGCAATGGAGTCCGGACCGTAATGCGGGGTTTTCTCGCGCCGATCCGCAGCGCCTGTATCTGCCGCCTATCATGGATCCGGTGTATGGTTACGGGGCAGTCAATGTGGAAGCGCAGCTGCGAGAACGTGCTTCGCTGTTGAACTGGATGCAGCGTGTGCTGGCGCTGCGCAAGAATCATCAGGCATTCGGTCGTGGGAAACTGGTTTTTTTGCACCCCAGAAATCGCAAGATACTCGCCTATTTCAGACTCTACGAAGACGACATTATTTTGTGCGTTAGCAACCTGTCGCGTGCCGCGCAAGCAGTCGAGCTGGATCTATCCGCTTATAAAGGATGTGTGCCGGTAGAATTGATGGGGCGTTCGGCTTTTCCGCCTATTGGCGAATTGCCCTACCTGCTCACCCTGCCTGGGCATAACTACTATTGGTTCAGGCTCGCCAGTGGCGAAGAGGTTCCGGCGTGGCATGAGGAACACTTGCCACCCGAGGAATTACCGACGCTGGTGCTGTTCGATGGTTGGCACAGCTTCTTCCGTGAGCGAGTTGTACCCTGGCGTATTGCCATGGCGGAGAAGGTTCGTACCCAGCTCGAAGAAGACGTACTGCCGCACTTTGTCTCAGCACAACGCTGGTATGGAGCCAAGGGCGAGATGATAAAACGCGTGGTCGTTACCGATTATGCAGAGTGGGTCAATGCGGATTATAAGTGGCTGGTAGCCCTGTTCGACATTGAAGCCGCGGCCTGTGAGCCGCTAACCTATTTTTTGCCCCTTGCACTGGCATGGGAAAACGGCAACGAGGAACGCCTGCACGGCATGTCGCCGACCACCATTGCCAAAGTGCGCCAAAAGGCGCAAGTTGGAATTATGGGAGATGCATTTGCTGACGGGGCATTTTGTCGGGCTGTGGTACAGGCCATCGGCGCGGGTCAAACTCTGTCCTGCGAACAAGGCGCTATCCGCTTTTCCCCCACCGAGGCTTTCGCTACACTCGCAGGGGCTGAATTCGCCAACCTGTCAGTACGACCGCCCGGCACACAAGGCAGCAATACCGCTGTCGTGCTGGGTGATCAGTTATTCCTGAAAGGCTATCGGCATCTGCAAATCGGGACGCACCCGGAATTTGAGGTCGGACGTTTTCTAACCGAAGTGGCGAAATTTCCCAATACGGCACCCCTGTTCGGCGTAGTCGAGTATCAAGGCAGCGACGGCAACAACATGACGCTTGCGTTGCTACAGGGCTATATCGAAAACCAGGGCGACGGCTGGAGCTACACGCTGGATTACCTGGGACGTTTTCTGGAAGAATGCCGCACAGCAACCTTGCCGCTCGCCTCCCCGGATCAAGCACATGCCGCCTACCTGGTTCTGATACATACGCTCGGTCAGCATACCGGCGAACTGCACAATGCACTGGGTAAAACGACAGGGGATTTAGCCTTCGATCCCGAACCGGTTACCGACACCGATCTTGCGGACTGGGTACTTCAGGTGCAGGCGGAAGCGATAGCCACGCTGGATCTGCTTGAACGTCGTAAAGCCGGGCTTGCTGAAACTGCCCGCGAGACAGCACAAATATTGCTCGACCAACGTAATGCACTTAAGGATCGTATCCAAGCCTGTACTTCCGGACAGATTAAAGTAGTCAAGACACGCTACCATGGCGATTTTCATCTGGGGCAAGTGCTGCTCACCCAGAATGATTTCGTGTTCACCGATTTTGAGGGTGAACCGGCGCGTCCGTTTGCCGAGCGTCGCCACAAACACTCGCCCTTGCGCGATGTGGCCGGCATGCTGCGATCATTCAACTATGCCTCCCAAACCGCACTTGAGCACGCCACCGCTGAACGACCCACGGATTTGGCAAAGTTTGAGCCTCTGGTACGCGACTGGGAAACCGAGGCTGGACGCGTTTTCCTCGCCGCCTACGATGAAGCCGTACCCGGTTCCGGACTGTCCGCTCCGGATGCATCGCTACGCGGCTTACTCGACCTGTTCCTGCTGGAAAAGGCGCTTTACGAGGTGCGCTACGAACTTGACGACCGCCCGGATTGGGTAGCCATTCCGCTTCACGGCATCCTGTCGCTATTGCTACCAGCACCATCAAATGCAATGGAACGCAGATGACGCTGATGAATATGATAAACACAGATAATCTATTGAATCATAATGATCAGCGTCGCCTAGAGGCGCCTACTTTTGGCATCTGCGTTCTATTTTTGGCTGCTTAATAGAGTGTGGTGGTTTATTTCTTGCCAGTTGCCTTGCAGTCTAACGTGAATTTTTCAAACGAGAGAACTCAATATGACTAAACCGATAACTGAAGTCTGGCCCGGCCGTCCCTATCCCCGCGGCGCATTCTGGGATGGCGAAGGCGTGAATTTTGCTATTTTTTCCGAGCATGCCGAAAAAGTCGAGTTGTGTCTGTTTGATCCCAAGGGAAAGAACGAAGTCCAGCGCATAGAACTGAAAGAGCGTAGCGATATGGTCTGGCAC
Organism: Methylobacter sp.; assembly: GCA_030679035.1. Lineage (GTDB taxonomy): Bacteria > Pseudomonadota > Gammaproteobacteria > Methylococcales > Methylomonadaceae > Methylobacter_A. The sequence goes on from JAUXTH010000015.1 coordinate 41,838, forward strand.
TGCTATCTGCCTGAGGTTCGCCCAGGGCTGCTTTATGGTTTCCGCGTGCACGGACCTTATCGTCCAGAGGAGGGACATCGTTTCAATCCGCACAAGCTGCTGATAGAACCCTATGCGAAAGATATAGTAGGAACGCCGCGCTGGAGCGATGCCCATTTCGGTTACAGCATCGGCAGCAAGCACGCCGATCTTTCTTTTAGTCGTCGCGACAATGCCGGCGTCATGCCGAAGTGCCGGGTTATCGATCAGACCTTTATCTGGGGAAATGATCAGCCCCCCGACATACACTGGCACGATATGGTGATTTATGAGCTGCACGTTAAAGGATTTACCATGCAGCATCCGGACATCCCTCCCCAGTTTCGCGGAACCTATGCCGGATTGGCGATGGAGCCGGCCATCAGTCATCTCAAGCGTCTGGGCGTGACGACGGTTGAACTGATGCCGGTGCATACTTTCCTTGATGATCGCCACCTGATCGAACAAGGGATGCGCAATTACTGGGGATATAACTCGATTGGCTTTTTTGCGCCCGATTCCCGTTATTCGGCTAGCGGCCAGATAAGCGAGTTTAAAACCATGGTAAAGGCCCTCCATAAGGCGGGCATTGAGGTCATTCTGGATGTGGTCTACAACCACACTGCCGAAGGAAATCAGCTGGGTCCGACGCTGTCCTTCCGCGGCATCGACAATGCTTCCTACTATCGCCTGGAGGGAGATAACCCGCGCTATTATAGAGACTACACCGGCTGCGGCAACACCCTGGACATGCAACATTCATGCGTACTCCAGTTGATCATGGACAGCCTGCGCTATTGGGTGCTGGACATGCATGTGGACGGCTTCCGTTTCGATCTGGCTTCCGCGCTGGCGCGGGAGTTGCACGAAGTAAACCAGCTGGGCACCTTCTTCGATACCATTCGCCAGGATCCAGTCCTGAGCACTATCAAGCTGATCGCCGAGCCCTGGGATCTAGGTGAAGGCGGCTATCAAGTAGGAAATTTCCCGATGGGTTGGGCGGAATGGAACGATAAGTATCGCGATAATATTCGAGCCTATTGGAAAGGCGATGGCGGGTTGCTCGGGGAGCTGGCGCAACGGTTGACTGGATCCAGCGATCTTTACGAACTCAGCGGGCGCAAGCCGCATGCCAGCATCAATTTCATCAGTGCGCACGACGGTTTTACCTTGCATGACCTGGTGACCTACGACGCCAAGCACAACGAGGCAAATCAAGAAGACAACCGCGATGGTAACGACAATAACCATTCCTGGAATTGCGGCGTCGAGGGAGAAACCGACGATCCGGCGATTAATGCCTTGCGTTCCCGCCAGAAACGCAATCTTCTCGCTACCCTGCTGTTTTCACAGGGGGTTCCAATGCTGGTTGCAGGCGACGAGATGGGCCGTACCCAGCAAGGTAATAACAACGCCTATTGTCAGGACAACGCGATTAGCTGGCTAAGCTGGGAACTGAAGCCACAGGATCAGGATTTGCTTGAATTCACCCAACGCATTATCAATTTGCGCAAAGAACATCCCTTGCTCAGGAGACGCTATTTTTTTCAGGGGCGCCCCATTCGCGGCGGCGATGTGAAAGATCTGGTCTGGCTCAATCCGGACGGGTCCGAAATGAGCGATGAAGACTGGAATCAGACATTTTCGCGTTGTCTGGGCGTGCATCTTGTCGGCGATACCTTGAATGAAACCGACGGGCGCGGACGACGTTTAACGGACAATAATCTGCTGTTGCTGATCAATGCGCATCACGAGGACATTGCCTTTACACTGCCGGAATTCGACGAGCATTTCTATTGGGATGTATTGCTCGACACCTTTGATACCAGCGGTATACCCGAACTTTCTCGCTATAAAGTCGGAAAAGACTATCCCGTGCATGGACGGTCACTGGTGCTGCTAAAACAAGGCAAGTCTCAATGAGAAGGTCGCACGATATGCCTTTTGGCGCATGCATGCTGCCTGATGGCGGCATCCATTTCCGTCTGTGGGCGCCGTCGGTAAGGCGGGTCGAGTTAATATTGAAAAATAACACCGACAAAGAAATTATCTTACCGATGCACCGGCTTGCAGACGGCTGGTTCCAGATCAAAACTTCTCCGCAACAGGCGACACCCGGAACCTTATATCATTACCGTCTGGACGGCGGGCTTAGCGTACCCGATCCGGCGTCGCGCGCCAATCCGCAAGACGTTCACGGCCCCAGTCAGGTCGTCGATGCGACGGCCTTTATCTGGCAGGACGATAGCTGGCAGGGCCGTCCCTGGCATGAAGCGGTCATCTATGAGCTGCATCTGGGCACATTCACGAATGAGGGTACCTTCAGGGCAGCCATCCAGCGCCTCGACTACTTGGTGGAATTAGGTATTACCGCCATTGAGCTGATGCCGGCGGCGGATTTTCCAGGCACGCGCAACTGGGGCTACGACGGTGTGCTGCTGTTTGCGCCCGACCACAGTTACGGTTCCCCGGATGATCTGAAGGCGCTGGTGCAGGCGGCACATGCGCGCGGATTGATGGTGTTGCTCGACGTTGTGTACAACCACTTTGGGCCGGACGGCAATTATCTACATTCTTATGCCCAGCAGTTTTTTAGCGAGCGCCATCATACGCCGTGGGGCGCGGCTATTAATTTTGACGGCGACGGCAGCCGCACAGTGCGCGATTTTTTCATTCATAACGCGTTGTACTGGCTTGAAGAATACCATTTCGACGGGCTGCGGCTCGACGCTGTGCACGCCATTATTGACGACAGTCGGCCGGACATCGTCGAAGAACTGGCTGCGGCGGTTCAGGCCGGGCCTGGACAATCCCGCAAGGTGCACCTGATACTGGAGAACGACGCCAATACAGCTCGATATCTAAAACTAGGAACCATTGCCGCCCAGTGGAACGACGATATTCACCATGCCCTGCACTTCCTGCTGACCGGCGAACGTGACGGCTACTACGCCGATTATGCCGGTCAGCCGACACGCCATCTGGCACGCTGTCTGGCGGAGGGCTTTGCCTTCCAGGGCGAGCCTTCACCCTTTCGCGATGGTCGGCCGCGCGGCGAGCCCAGCGGAGACTTGCCGCCCGGCGCTTTCATCAATTTCATCCAAACGCACGACCAGATAGGCAACCGCGCTTACGGCGAGCGCATTGCCATGCTTGCACAACAACGACCGCTGCAAATTGCGCTGGCTGTGTTGCTGCTGGCGCCGTCGCCGCCCCTGCTGTTCATGGGCGAGGAATTTGCTGCGGCAACGCCATTCCAGTTTTTCTGCGATTTCCAGGGTGATCTGGCCGAAGCAATAACCGAGGGGCGACGGCGCGAATTCGCCGGTTTCCGTAAATTCGCCGATCCCGCCGCACGTGCAGGTATTCCCGATCCTAACGATCCGGCTACCTTCGTAAGGTGCAAGCTCAATTGGGACTGCCTGGATGAGCCGCAACACAAGGCCTGGCTCGAGTATTACCGCAGTTTGTTGACACTACGCCGCACGCATGTCGTGCCACGCTTGTCGGGCATGGACGGTGGAGCTGAATTCGAATTGATCGGGGCGTCGGGTCTGGTCGTGCGCTGGCGTCTGGGTGACAGTGCTCAGCTGATGCTGTTAGCCAATCTGGGTGATGATCAAGTCGAAGGCGCATTGCGTTTTGCCGGTACGTCATTGTATTGCAGCCAACCCGACCTGCCGGAAATCCTTGCCGTTGGTCGCATGCCGCCCTGGTGTGCGGCCTGGTTCATTGAGGAAGCTCAACTATGAAACCTCCTAAGACGCCCGCAGCTGGCCATGACAGTGCGGATGAGAGCGCATCTGCCGCACCGGTCACGCTTCCATCCGCACATGCGGATAACTCCACTCGCTGGCTATTGACACGGGAAGACAGTAGGCGTGAAGAAGCGTTATTTCAGCCGCCCGCGCCGCGCATTCCATTGTCCACCTATCGCCTGCAATTCAACCGCGATTTCACGTTTAACCAGGCCCGCGAGATTGTCCCCTATCTGAGCGCGCTGGGCATCTCGCACCTGTATGCTTCGCCCTATCTGAAGGCGCGGCCAGGTAGTCGGCACGGCTACGACATCATTGATCACAACGCACTGAATCCCGAAATCGGCACTTACGAGGAGTTTGTGCAGCTTTGTGCAACCCTCGCCGAACACGGTATGGGACAGGTGCTTGATGTGGTGCCCAATCATATGGGCGTACAGGGTGGGGACAATGCCTGGTGGCTGGACGTGTTGGAAAATGGTCAGGCATCCGCACATGCTGGATTCTTCGATATTGACTGGACGCCGATAAAGGCCAAGCTGCACGGCAAGGTTCTGTTGCCGGTGTTGGGTAACTCTTATGGTGCGGTGCTGGACAATGCCGAATTACAACTGCGCTTTGACGCGGAACGTGGTGAATTCGTCATTTATTACTACGAACACCACTTTCCTGTGGATCCGGCGGAATACCCGCATATTTTGGCATATCGCATAGATACCTTGAGCACCTGTTTAGGGCAGGACAATCCGTTACTGATGGAATACCAGAGTCTGGTCACTGCGTTCCGTAATCTTCCGCCCCGTGATGAGGACTCGCCTGAACGTCAGGTTGAGCGCAGGCGCGACAAGGAAGTATACAAGCGTCACCTTGCCGGTCTCGTTGAGCAATCTTCCGACATCGCCCGGTTTCTGGAAGAAAACCTGAGCTTCTTCAACGGCACGGCCGGGGAATCATCCAGCTTCGATCAGCTCCACCACTTGATTGAGGCGCAAGCCTACCGGCTGGCGTTCTGGCGGGTGGCCTCGGACGAGATTAATTACCGGCGGTTTTTCGATATCAACGATCTTGCCGGGCTGCGTATGGAGAACGACGAGGTCTTCGATGCGACCCATCAGTTATTGCTGCGGCTGGTTCAGGAAGGCAAGCTGGATGGCCTGCGTCTGGATCATCCGGATGGACTGTACGATCCGGAGGCTTATTTTCACAAGCTGGTCGAGCAATGCGGCCGCACGGGGCACGCGCCTTATCTGGTGGTGGAAAAAATCCTGGCGGTTCGCGAGGCTTTACGCTCCAGCTGGCCGGTGCAAGGTACTACGGGTTACGAATTCACTAATCTGCTCAATGGGCTGTTTGTGGCTACCAGTGCCGCCAAGCGTATGACGCGCCTGTATAACAGCTTCATCGGAGAGCGTGTCAACTTCGACGATCTGCTCTACCGTTCCAAAAAGCTTATCATGAAGACCGCGCTGGCGGGAGAGCTGAATGTATTGGCCAACCTGCTCTCGAAAATCGCCGAAGACGACCGTCATACCTGCGATTACACGCTGAACGGATTGCGTGCGGCATTGGCTGAGATAGTCGCCTGCTTCCCGGTTTATCGTGGTTACATCAGCGCCCGCGAAGTTGCGCCGGAAGACCGCCGTAACATCGAACAGGCAACGGCAGCGGCTAAACGCAGAAGTACAACGGCAGATACCAGCATCTTCGATTTTCTGCGTGAGGTACTTACACTTGCTGCAGCTGATGGAAAAACACCCGCGTATTATGAGCAGGTGCTTGCATTTGCGATGAAATTCCAACAATTCACCAGCCCGGTCATGGCAAAAGGACTGGAGGATACCAGCGCCTATATCTATCACCGCTTGCTGTCGCTCAACGAAGTCGGCGGCGATCCGCGTCAGTTCGGCGTGACCCGCACCGCATTTCATCGAGCCAATCAAGCGCGCGCTGAGAATTGGCCGCACACAATGTTGGCCACTTCCACTCACGACACCAAGCGTAGCGAGGATATACGCGCGCGCCTCAATGTGCTGTCTGAAATACCGGCTGCCTGGCGGCTGGCACTACGACACTGGAGTCGCGCCAACCGAAGCTTCAAGCGTAGGGTGGATGGGATGCCTGTGCCCACACCCAACGATGAGTATTTCATCTATCAGACATTGCTTGGTATCTGGCCGCAAGGCGAACCGGATAAAAACGAAATGGCGCGATTGGGTGTTCGGATCGCGGAATATCTGGTCAAGGCGGTGCGTGAAGCCAAGATCTATACCAGCTGGATAAACCCCAATACACCGTATGAAGACGCAATCCTGGCATTCGCCGATACGCTGATAAATGCACCGGCGGAAAGTGCGTTCCTGACCGATTTTCTGCCTTTTCAGAGGAGGATTGCGCGGCTCGGGCTATTCAACAGCCTGTCGCAGACATTGATCAAGCTCACTGTTCCAGGTGTGCCGGATATTTATCAAGGTTGCGAATGTTGGGATTTCAGCCTGGTGGACCCCGATAACCGGCGGCCGGTCGATTTCGGTCACCGCCGAACCCTACTTGATTCATTGCTGACACTTACCACGTTGGAATCGCAACAGCGTAGCGCAGGGGTACGCGCGTTATGCGACACGCTGGAAGACGGCCGGACCAAATTGCTGATCGTCAGAACGGCGCTGGCGTTGCGGGAACGCTGGCCGGACGTGTTTTTGCAAGGAAGCTATTTACCGCTGGCAGTCAAGGGAGAACATGCTGCTCATCTGTGCGCTTATGCCCGTATTGCCGGTGGGCGTACCGTCATTACGGTGGCACCGCGTTTCTTCGCACAGTTGCTGGGTGAAACCGACATGCTTCCTCTGGGAGAAAAGATTTGGGGAAATACAACAGTGGACTTGCCTTTTCATCGGCGCGATAACCCATACTCATGCGCCTTCACGGAAAAAGTGCTAAAACCCCAGCAGCGGCGGTCCGGATGGTGTCTGCCCGTCGCACAAGTGCTGGCAGAATTTCCGGTAGGCCTGATCGTCAATGAGAGAGGTTTGAAGTCCAATAGTGTCGGATAAACGGTGTATCCCATCAAAAACCCCGGTATCCGTTGTTCCAGCCAATACCGTGGTCTATCCTGTAATGAAGCCCCCTGCCCCGGTGCTGGGTAAATTCCAATTGTAGGTACGGCGATATTTCATTCAGGGCGGTGACTTCTTGTCGCGATCAATCAGGATGGACTGGGCTGTAAAAAAGCGTCCAAAATTTATCACTATCAGCACCGGTTTTTCCAGTTAAATACGTCAGTAGGTATTTTAATAACGATAAGATAACAAGGCTTGTCGTTTGAGCGACCGATGGCAAAGCCGCCATGATGTTAGCCGTCGCGCCATAAGATCAAAAAACCTCGTTAATGGCGCGGCGTAGAAGCCACCCGTATTCGCTTGGAAAAATCAGTCGCCTGATCGGCAGCCTGAGCCAAGCTGTTGATATAAGCCTGTCGCTGCAATTCTGATAAAGGAACCTGCTGCTCAAGTAACTTCGACTCATAGAGATATTCAGGCAGGTAACCACTCAGCAGAATTTTCCAGGAAAAAGGTAATTGTTCATCGCTAACCCATGAACGAACCCAAATAGCCGTGGTGCAATTGTCCAGCAAGGTATTATAAAACTGCGGCTTTTCGTGCAATTCGTTGATTTTTTTCAGGTAACCCAGAAACAAGCGTTGTCCGTTTTCCTTGGAGCCTTTTATTCGGTAGAGATAGCCCTCTTCAGGAGGATTCTTGCGATAGTTGCTGCGCAATCGAATGACATCGCGCTCGTCGGCCAGGATATAAATAAGCTCGTATTGACGGAAAAATCCTTTAATTGTCGAATATTCCTCATTCAGCTCTTTGCGGGTTTCAATCGAAACAGCCAGTTGGCCCTGTTCACCGAAATTAAAACTTATGATCGTATGCGCGATGGCAGGCCCCATCCAATAAAAGGCGAAGAGATCCACGCCATCGAGCTTGGTTATATCATAGGATTGATCGTAATAGGCCGGTTGGTAGTCAAATTCACTCCGATAATTAAAGTTGCGGATATTGTGTACCGTGACGATGCCCCCTTCAAAAGTGGCATAGGGAAGTTGGCTGACATCCGGTTGCCACGCTCGATCATTCGAAGGCGTAATCTCTAACCACCAAACAAGGATGCCGATAAACAATACTAAATGACCCAGAACCCATTGAATGCGCCAACGAAACCATAAAACACCCATTAATACCGCAAAACCAAACAAGCCAAATACCGTAGCCACACACACTTGAGCCAACCCTGTCTGGGAATCGCCATAATATACAGCCAACACTCCCCAAACTGTTGTTCCAATCAGCATGACTGAAAGAAAAAATCCTTTGAGTAATTTAATCATAATCCCACCCAAGCCTAAGCGGGCAACCACGTCCCCGATGCTTCAACGTACCATTGAATCAAAATATGCTTTATAGGCAATTGAACTTTCCAATGGTAAATAATGGAATACGGGTATCAAATACGGTTTACTGATTTTTTCAACAGTACACACCGCCTCAAACCTTGAATTGGAAATAAATCAATCAACTGGAAGTTCAGTTCAAACTGGAAATCGAAACCTTGATGAAGCTTAATGTGCAATTATTTTATTGTTGTAACGATCTACAAATTATCGGTCGATTCATCGTTGGGGCGCATCGTGTCGGTCACGTCCTTGCCGATCCCTCGGTAGCCGGTAAAGCGGCCGCAATGGTCAAACATCGGCTCCCCGCTCACCATTAAATATTGCCGCGAGCCGTCGGGGTTGGTCCGGCTGTAGACGAAGTCAAGGAAGGGGCGTCTGGCTGCCAGGTTCGCTTCAAGTATTTCTTGTTCTGCTTCGTTCCAGATGATCCCCTGATCTTGCCTTGTTTTGCCCAACGCGTCATCGACCCGGATTCCGAGCATTTCAAGCACCGGGCCGTAAACCTTGGTGAAATGTCCGTTCTCGTCCTGTTCCCAATACCAGTCGGACGACAGCTCAGTCAGACGGCGAAAACGCGCTTCGCTTTCACATAGTTCGGCGGTCCGTTCCAGCACTGTTTGTTCCAGCTCCTTGTTGTAATTACTTAGCTTTTTGTACAACAGCCGCACTTCCAGCAGGTTGTGGATGCGCGTCCGTACTTCGACCAGATCAAACGGTTTGCTGACAAAGTCTTTCGCGCCGGCAGCGAGCGCCCGCAGCTTGTGGCCTGGTTGGGCAGTGATCACGAGTACTGGAAGGTAGCCATCTGTTTCAATTTCCTTAAGGCCTTCCATCACCTGGAAGCCATCCATGTCAGGCATCTGCAGATCGAGCAGGATCAGGTCGTAGCGGTTTTTACGATGCAGTTCGCAGACCGCATAGGGATCTATCGTCGACGCAATGCAAGCATAACCGACATCGCGTAGCATTTCCTCAAACAGAAGCACATTGAATTGCTGATCGTCAACGATCAGAATGCCGGCGTTAAGAATTTCTTGTTCGCTAATCATCGTATTTGTCCGTTTTATTTGTGTTGACAAAGCCTATTTCAGAAAGTTTCAGAGCATCGTCCAAGGCGCTCATAAATTCATTGACCTTAATGGGTTTGGTGAGATACCGGAAGAATCCCGCCTCCAGTCCCTTCTCGATATCGCGTGGCATGGCATTGGCACTGATGGCAACGACGGGGATATGCGTTGTTGCCGGATCTTCGCGTAGAATTTTCAGGGCTTGGATGCCGCTGATACCAGGCAAATTGATGTCCATCAGGATCACATCAGGGAGATGCGCGCGTGCCAGTGCAATGCCAAGATTGCCATCACGCGCGCTCAGCATGCGTATGAGCCTGCAGCGGGCTTGATAATGGAGGGATCGAGATTTTTTTCGGACATGGTTTACCTTTATGCAAATTGTGGAATTGGTCTGGAGACGGATCACGCGATGGTAGGCTTTTGTTGGATTACAGCGCAAAAAAACGCGCCTCGGCAATCGCTCCTGCATTGCTCTACCTTCCTGCATTAACGCAGTCGTAACCTCACCTACATGACTTAAACGCGAGTCTTGTCACAAACAAACATACCTTTATCATAGTGTTCTCGGGACGACTCAACTCCATGATTCATTGGAAGGCTCTTAACGGTTGCTATATCGCAGAGCAAGCGTTGGAATTCTTTCTTGACTACGTTGTAACATTCGCAAGCGCGGGACTCTAATCCCAACCGATCAAGTACCGTGATGTGACCTCGGCGGTAACTGATCAAGCCGGCGCGCTGTAAATTCCCGGCGGCTTCCGTAATGCCTTCGCGACGTACGCCGAGCATACCGGCAATCAATTCCTGTGTCATAGTCAATTCATTCGAGGGCAATCGATCGAGGGTTAACAATAGCCAGCGACACAATTGCTGCTCTATCGAATGATGCCGATTGCAGGCCGCAGTTTGGGACATCTGTGTAATTAATGCCTGGGTGTAACGCAGCATCAACCGCATCATCGGCCCCGCGCAATTGAATTCCTCAATCATCAACCGCCCTTTCAGTCGGTAACCGTAGCCCGCAGTCTGTACGGTGGCACGACTGGGCGTGGTATTGCCGCCCATGAAAAGTGAAATTCCGAGTACACCCTCATTGCCCACTCCCGCGACTTCGGACGATGCGCCATTCTCCATGAGATAGTGCAGGGACACGATAGCGGTCGTCGGGAAATAAACGTGTTGCAATTGGCCGCCGGATTCGTAGAGAACTTCACCGAGCGGCATCGAGATCAGCTCCAGATGAGGGGCGATATGCTCGAATATTTTCGTAGGCAGGGCGGCGAGAAGATGGTTCTGATTGGGGGCATGCCGAGCGGACATAAGGGCGACCATCTTCTTGCCTCTGGATAGAGTGACCAATAGGGCGGAAATAAAAACACAGCGGAACAGCAAAGGTTAAGACTTTAAAATCTACATTGTGTATTCCTTCTTATAACACACTATTCCAAGGAGAGTCGGTAAGGTTTAGGCGTTTGAACTCGAATAACACGAAAAAAACACGATTGAAATAAACAGCTAACCGTTTTCCCTCATTAAGAACTCCCCAAGGATGCCGATAAACAGTATTAAATGCCCCAGAACCCATTGATTGCGCCAACGAAACCATAAAACACCCGTTAATACCGCAAAACCAAACAAGCCAAATACCGTAGCCACACACCCTTGAGCCAATCCTGTCTGGGAATCGCCATAATATACAGCCAACACTCCCCAGACAGTGGATCCAATCAGCATTAATGCAAGGAAAAATCCCTTGATTAATTTATTCATAATCCCGCCTAAGGCTAAACACGCAACATTGTCCCTAATGTTTCAACACACCGTTGAATCAAAATATGCTTTATAGGGAACTTCCATTAATTGCAATTTGCTGCCGGCATGGGAAGAAAATGCTTATCTTTTTGCAAACATTGCATTGTTGGCACCATTCTTTAGCCGTTAAATAGGAATTTCGTCTACACCCTCAGCAGCCTTATCAATCGCATCATGTACAGGATTACCTACACCCGGCACAATAGAAACTACTGCACCACCCAGACGCATTGGTACAGAAACAACTTTAGTGAACACACACCCTTGTAAAACGCTGACAGCAATCACCAGCTGAAAAATTTTTTTGAGTTTCATTTTAGCCTCCTGACCAAATGGATGGAAAAACATCAAGTTAATACAACTCGATTATACAAACAGCAACCGCTAATTGCCGCCTGAAATTAAGACAGCTTGTTTGCTCTCGTTCCTTACGCACTGCGCCGCGAGTCACGACCAACGCCTTGTGGGTACGGGACGCACAGTGCGTAGGAACGAGAACTAGCCCATTACCACCAACACCTGATGATTCTGCCCATCGTGCAACAACGGAATACCGTCGCCCTCTGCTTGCGGCACTCCGTCCAATTCAATCAACACGATGCCTTTCGATACGCCACCGGGATTGTTTATGGTGATTTCATAGTGAGTGTCTTCGTGTTGATAACTTAAACTGTAACTGCGCCAGTCACTCGGAATACAAGGATTGAAATGAATTTTGTCGCCACGAATATTCAGGCCCAACAACCATTCCAGTCCGGCACGGTAAAACCATCCTGCGGCGCCTGTGTACCAGGTCCAACCACCGCGCCGCACATGGGGCGGTACGGCATAAATATCCGCCGCTATCACATACGGCTCGACTTTGTAGGCATAGACTCCAGTCCGATTAGCGGTACGATTGATCGGGTTCAGCATATGCAGAAGATCGGCTGCCTGATCGCCGTCTCCGAGCATCGCGTAGGCGATAACGCACCAGATTGCCGCATGGGTATATTGCCCGCCATTTTCCCGTACGCCCGGCAAGTAACCTTTGATGTAACCGGGATCGAGCAGTGTCTTATCGAAGGGTGGCGTAAACAGCAGCACCAGGCCGTCGCCGTATTGGATCAGGTATTCACGTACCGAATTCATCGCCTGCCGCGCCCGCTCGGGGTCGGCGGCGCCGGAAATAACACCCCAACTCTGAGCCAGCGAATCAATGCGGCACTCCGTGTTGGATGCAGACCCCAACGGCGTCCCGTCATCATAATAGGCGCGCCGGTACCAGGATACATCCCATCCTTCAGCTTCCACCGCAGCCTTTAACTTGGCTACGTGTTCGCGCCAACGTACGGCGTGCTCGATATCTCCGCGCAGTTCTGCCACATCGGCAAATTCCGTCAACGTAGCGATCAGGAACCAGGCGAGCCACACGCTCTCGCCTTTGCCCAAATGACCCACCCGGTTCATGCCATCATTCCAGTCACCGCTACCCATCAACGGCAGACCGTGTGCGCCGACTTTCAAGCTCGAATCCAGCGTTCGCGCACAGTGCTCAAACAGGCTGGCTTGTTGCTCCGATGGAGTCGGCTCGAAATAGGCATCTTCCTGTTCCGGGTCAAGTACAGGCCCTGCCAGGAACGGCGTTATTTCATCGAGTACAGCCCTGTCGCCGCTCACCTTGACATAGTGAGCCACCACATACGGCAGCCAGATAAGATCATCGGAGAAATGGGTGCGCACGCCGCGATTGGAAGGCGGGTGCCACCAATGCTGCACATCGCCCTCGACAAACTGATGCGTCGCGGCACGGAGGATATGTGCGCGGGCAAGATCCGGCCGGGCTACCGCAAACGCCATGCTGTCCTGTAACTGATCGCGAAAACCGAAGGCCCCGCCTGCCTGATAAAATGCGGCTCGCGCCCACATTCGACAGCTCAAGGTTTGATACAGCAGCCAACCGTTCAACATCAAGTCCAGCCCTCTATCCGGCGTTTTTACCTGAATTTTTCCGAGTGTCTTAGACCATGATTGTTTTACGTCGGTGAAGGTTTTCTGCATATCCGCAGATCGATAACGCTTGACCAGTTCGCCGGCATGGTCGCGGTCACTGCCCTGCCCCAACAGGAAAACAAGCTCGATGCTCTGATCGACTGCAAGTTCTACCTGTGTTGTCAGTGCCGCACATGGATCAAGCCCTGCTCCAACACGACTTTTAAGCGCCCTGGACTGAGTCAAGGCTATCGGCGCATCCAGGCTGCCGTTACGGCCGATAAATTCAGTCCGATTGCAAGTCCAGGCCGTTTGCAGGCCGGCAAGATCGACAAAGGCAATACGCTGACCAAAATCCATATCCAAGTGGTTATAGACAAACACGGCTCCGGTGGCTTGATCCAACTCAGTAATAATATAAGGCGCCGTGTTGGTGCGAGAGGCGCCTAGCACCCATTCGACATAGGCTGTAACCGATAGTTTACGGGGGCGGCCGGAATTGTTTTTCAAGGTTAGCGTTGAAATTTTGATCGGGTCGTCCGAACTTACAAATTGCAGCAGCTCGCTATGAATACCGTGAGAAGCATGCTCGAAACGACTGTAGCCCTGGCCATGGCGAATCACATAGCTGGCGTTATCCACTCGAATCGGTAACGCTGTCGGCGTCCACAAATCGCCTGTCTCGTCGTCCTGTATATAAAATATTTCGCCGGGAGGATCGCTGACCGGATCGTTCGACCATGGCGTCAACTGGTTCATGCGGCTGTTAAGGCTCCAGGTACAGCCACCGCCCAGCTCAGAAACCGTAAACCCGAATTCAGCATTGGCGATCACGTTAATCCAGGGTGCCGGCGTCCATTGCCCCTTGCCCAGCACTATGACATATTCGCGCCCGTCATCGGCAAACCCACCCAGCCCGTTAAAATATTCGAGGTCCGTAGTGGCGATTAATGGTGCGCTGCTGTCGACACCGGGTGCAGACAAGGCTTTGGGTTGGATAAAATCCGGCGTAGGCTTGGGATGCCGCATCAGCTGTTCAGCCAAGGTACCTCTGCTGCTCAAAAGCACTGCGCGAGCCGAGGTTTGCAATAGCACGCGCTCCTCCTCGGAGAGTTGATCTGCGCGCAGCACAAAAATCTCTCCTTGCCCTCCGTACTCATGACTTGCTGCAAACGCTTGGTTTTCGCGGACCATGCCTTCCAATAAGTTCTGCAATTCATTGCTGTAGGTAATTTCTTTTTCATTCAGAATCACCAAATCGACCGACAAACGTTTCATGCGCCAATATTCGTGGGCGCGCAATAACTGATCGGCAATAGCCCGATCTTCTATTGACGCTAACCGCAGCAATACAATGGGACGATCACCGGAAATACTGAGCCTCCATAAACCGGTGACATTTAACCGGTTCAGCTTCATCAGCTTGCTGTTCGCTCGCAGCGAAGCATCGGCATAGAGCAATCGATTAGCCAGGGCTTGAAATAATTGGGCTTCGTCAGGCTTAATGCGCAGATGCCGTAATTGGATCTGAGCATGAGTCCAGGCAAGATCGGAAACCCGGTTAAAAGTAGCTGAGTTGTGATACTTATCGGCTAAATCTTCAACCACCTGCCGTGACGAAGCAACCAACGTGGTAAATGTCACATGAACAGTCGCGCCCGGTTCGATGCTGACTCGTGTACGCAGACTGAAAATAGGATCGAGCACCGCGCCGACCGTATTGCTGAGCGGGCGTCCATCGATCACTGCGGCAGGTGCACGCAGTGTTTGTCCCCGACCGCAAAATTTTACCCGGTCGGTTTCATATTGCAGTCCTGCACCGATGTCGTTGCACGCCAGCACATGAGCCGCCCAAATCCGCGGATCATTCTCTGCCCGAGGCCGCCGTTGCGCGAGCAGTCCGCACGCCTGCGGCAGGAATTCGGTCTGTATGAACAAATTTGAAAATGCGGGATGAGCGCTATCAGCCGTAGGTGGCGCCAGCACGATTTCCGAGTAGGAGGTCACCTCGATTTCCTGTGTATGCGAGCCGTTATTGGTCAAACTCAAGCACCGGATTTCCGCGTCATCCTCAGGCGAGACAATGATTTCCAGGCGACTGGCTATGGTGTTGTCTTCGCGGGAGATGCGCACCCGGTCTTCGAGAAAGACCACTTCGTATCGATCGGGAAGCGCCGCAGTCGGCTGGTATCCCGCAGACCAAATCCTGCCGCTGGTCAAATTGCGCAAATAGATAAAACTGCCCCAACAATCGCGCGTCACATCTTCGCGCCAGCGAGTGACCGCCAGCTTTTCGCAAACACTGTAGCCCGAACCGGCTGCGGTGATCATCACCCCGTAACGGCCGTTGGAAAGTAAATGCGTTGAGGGCACGAGGGACATCGGCGAAGGCTCGCGGCGCACTGACGGCTGTACTATTTCTTTTACTTCGGCTTCAGCCTGGGTGAAGGCGGGAATGCCGCTGTCAGCACCGTGCGGAACCCGCTCCTGCAACAGCATTTCAGCGCCCTGAATCATCGGGGTGCTATGGAAACGACGGCGCATAGCCTCATCGTTTACGACATTAGCCAAAGCCACCAACGACATACCTTGATGATGCGCCATATAGCAGCGCACAAACGCCACTTTTTGATCTTCCGCGAGACGCGTCGGTGTGAAATCGAGCGCTTCGAAAAAGCCGTAACGCCCCAATGCGCCCAATTTTTCCAGGCGCTCAAAATTCACTACCGCAGCATGGTTGTTGTACATCGCCGCCAAGGCTGTCGCATAGGGGGCAATGACCAAATCAAAGGCAAGTCCGCGCTTCATGCCCAGGCCGGGCACGCCAAAAGCGGAATACTGATAAGTGAACCAACGGTCGCGACCATTAAACGCCGATTCGGATACGCCCCACGGCACACTTTGCTGTTCACCGTATTCAATCTGACTCTGCACGGACAAACGACAGGTCTGATCGAGCAGGCTGTAGCGCGGCGAATAAGTCACCAGCGAAGGCATCAGGTATTCAAACATCGAGCCGGACCAGGACAACAACACCGTGCCGTTCGCGGTGCGTGTCACCCGTCTCCCTAAGTGAAACCAATGCGTGCTCGACACGTCCCGCTTGGCGATAGCGATTAAGCTGGTCAGGCGCGCTTCCGAGGCGAGCAGATCGTAATAGCTGTCGTCGATGACACCGCTTTCAACGCGATACCCCAGCGAAAACAAGTGCCGGTTTTGATCATAGAGGAAACGAAAATCCATCTCGACGAATAATTGATGGGCCAGTTCCGCAAGCGCATTTACCCGGTGGGTCAATACTGTCCAGCGCTGGACTTCCGGTTGCGTAGGGTCGTCAAGGGGAAGCTCAAAATGGATCGACGAACCAAAGTTTTCCATGTCGCGCTCGTGAGAGTGGATGTCACTGTGCAGCAGTGTGGCCCATGCCAGCACTTCGCTGTCATCCATCAATTCGCCGCGCTCAGCGGCATAAGTGCGAGCAAAATCCAATAGGTTATCGGCGCATGGGGTTATTTGCCGCCACAAATAGACCCATTCTTCGTGGCTGGTAGGCTTACACGCCAAAAAGCCGCCAAGTTTATTCGCTTTTTTATGCAGCTCTTCCTGTGTCACTATCAGCATACGCTGGTCATCATTGATTTTGGCAAGTGCCGATAACAGCAGCCTGTGGGTATCGGAAATACCGTCTAACACGACGGAAAACGCATAGGGTTGCTGCGTCAATTCTTTACATCCTTGAATAAGAACCAGTAGATGTCCTGCCAAATTGCCGCTATCCACGGTCGATACATACTTGGGTTCCAGCGGGTGCAAGCTGCGCGTGTCGTACCAGTTATAAAAATGTCCATGCAGTCGCGGCAGCTTGTTCAGCGTGTCCAGGGTTGCCTCTAGCCGATCAACGGTGTCTATCAACCCCAACCAGCCAAAATCGTGCGCGGCAAGTACGGATAGCAGATAAAGACCGAAATTTGTCGGCGAACTGCGATTAGCGATAATGGGCTCAGGATCTTCCTGAAAATTATCCGGCGGCAGATGATTTTCCTGCTCCGTCACGAAGGTGGTAAAAAATCGCCAGGTACGCCGGGCGACTTGTCGTAACTGCAATGCATCTTCTGGAAGTAATAATTCAGCCGGATCCCGTCTCGGCGGCAAACTCAGGATATGGGCAACGATTGGCGACAATAACCACAACAACAGGAACGGCGCGGCAACTCCCATCGAATCAGGATTGAACAGCAGCACGACCGAACCGGCGCAAACGACTACGATAGTTACGCTGCCCAGAGGCCGAATAAGGCTCTCCAAAGCATGCCCCGCCGATGTCTTCGCTTGCAGCGCAGTGACCCACCTGAGCAATTTTTGTCGGGTGATAAACAGCCGCACCAAGGTGCTGACGATAGCGTCAGTCATCAACCAAGCCTGCTGCGCCAGCAGGGTTAGCGTAACCAGGCTATGGCTTAATCCCATGAATACATTTTCTGTCGTGGAGCGAATCTGGTTACGCAGCGGAATGTCGGTGCGAAGTCTCATTCCAGCAACGATGGCCAGTAAGGCAGGAGCAGTCAACGCTATCAACACCATTCCCATCAGTATCCATTGCGGCGCGTTCGGAATAGCCCAAGCCGCCAACAGGGTAAAAAATGCGCCCGGTGCTGAAAAAGTCCGGCGTAAATTATCCAGCATTTTCCAGCGTCCTATCAGCGGCATGCCTTTGCCGAGGGAACCAAAAATCCAGGGTAATAACTGCCAGTCGCCACGCGCCCAACGGTGCGAGCGGGACGCGGCAACTTCCGTATGGGATGGAAATTCTTCAAACAATTCAACATCGCTTATAAATGCACAGCGAGCGAACACGCTCTCGAATAAATCATGACTAAGCAAGGTGTTTTCCGGGACGCGTCCTGCCAACGCGGCTTCAAAGGAGTCGACCTCATACAAGCCTTTGCCGCTGTATGTCCCGAGCCCGAACAAATCCTGATAGACTTCGGACACCGCCGTCGAATAGGCGTCCATACCGCATGCGCCGGAAAAAAGCTGATGAAACAACGAATGCTCCCGTCTGTGCGGCAGGGTCGGTGTAACTCTTGGCTGGAGAATACTGTATCCGCTGGTTACGCAATGCGTGACCGGATCAAGGACAGGCCAATTGAGCGGATGGGCGGCTGTACCTACCAACTGTTGCACCGCGCCGATAGGCAGTTTGGTGTCAGCATCCAGGGTAATGACATAACGAACACCCGGCGGAGCAAACGCAGGTTTTCCATGGATCGGCATAAACGAAGTGTCTTCTGCCCCGCGCAGCAGTCGATTAAATTCATGCAACTTGCCGCGCTTGCGCTCCCAGCCCATCCATATTTTCTCGCTGGGGTTCCACTCGCGTTTACGGTGATACAGGAAAAAGCGCTGATCTCCGTACTTGGCATTAAGCGCGTCAACCCCGGCAATGGCGATGTTCAACAGCAAGGCATCGTCCGGCATGGTTTCCTGATCCGCATCCACCCAATCGGATAACAGGGCAAAACGGGCATCGCCGGCCGGATTGGACAAATAGTGGACCTCCAGATCATCGATTTGTTTTTGTACGTTCTGCTCGCTGATAAACATGGTCGGCACCACCACAAAGGTGCGCAACGTATCAGGGATGCCTTCCTTCAGTTCGAGTCTGGGTAAATGGCGTGGCGGCACGACGGTAATAACGAAGCGGTTGACCATGCTCGTGGCAATATCCGAAGCCGGAAATAGGGCAAACAGCGCAATCAGGAAAATCGGAAAAACGCCTAGCCCAGACTCAAAAGCAACGCTCAACGGCAGGGCCAGCAAGATCAGTGTACATACGCCCAGACTACCCAGATAAGCAACCGCCGCATGCGCGACATAAGCGCGCAGTAATTTTTGGCTGAAGGTAGGACGAAAGCCGACTTCTTGTTCGAACTCGCCCCGACCGGCGCCGATCAAGTAGTAGCCCGGCTCCTGTAGCTGCCGGTCGGCGCCAGATTCTTTACCAACACGATCAATCTTGTCGATGACTTTTTGGGCGATTTCCACTTCGGAATGCGGCGAACGTTTAGCAAGATCTTCAATCGCATGCCGGTAGCGGTCACGGGTAAGAAAATCCATCGCGATGTAAGTGGGGTGAATGCGCAGACATTTATCCACCAGACTCGAATCTTCAACAAATTGCGGCCAGTCGAACGCCGATATGGCGCGCATGCTGGTGATGATATTGCGCACGGTCAGATTGGCGGCAATCTGACTGGCGTGTTCACGATGGACTATTTCATCCAGCGTGACGCCCTGTTCGTCCAGCCATTGATTCAGAAAATCGAGTGTAGGCGCAGGCCCCGGATGCGGCTCATGCAAGCGTTGTACAATCTGAACCGCAAAAGCCTGGCGCAAAGGAGCTGAGGGTAGAATGGGAGTCTTGGCCGGAAAATCGGGCTTTTCGGGTTGATCGATAAAATCGTCAGCCAACTGCCGCCCGGCTTGTGAACGCATGACTTTTAACGCCAACCGACGCAGATTCTCGATCATTACGATACGTAGCGTGATCGGTAGTGCCCAAAGCTCGCCAATACTGAGCGGCTGAACTTCCTGATACGCACGCATGAAACAAGCCAGTTGTTCATGAGAAAAACGGCTATCGGTATGAGCAACCAGCGCCCAGGCAATGCCGTAGACACGCGGATAACCGAAAAGGAAACCCCCGGTTAATTTGGGTAATTGATTGTAAAATTTTTCCGGCAGGTAGAGGTTGATGTCATTGATCTGCTCTTCAATCACATGAAAATTGTCGAGCAACCATTCTGCGGCCGGAGTAATGGCTCGATGCTCACGCGCCGCCTTGCCTATGGCTTTGTAAGCTTCAAACAACAACCGGGAATTCTCGCGCACCCTCGGCATCAGCTTGAGTCCGTCAGGGCGAACTTCGGCTTTTTGCGCTTTCGCTAAACTGGCGGCATGCTGTTCCATCCGTTCATTGCTAAACAACTCAAACCGGATTGGCTCATCCTCACCGCCTGGATCAGCAAGCCTGGCCTTCCGTCTATGATTCCCCAATTTCATCATCTGTATTCCCCCGTTTGGACTGCCGCTTGGTCAAGCTTTTACTCCTCTTTTGTAGTCTACTGGGCTACGGAGCAATGGGCGGTAACGGCGCCGGCATTGCATGTGTCATCCTTGACCAGAGATTGAGTACCGCCCGACAGAACCAAAATAGACTTGAGGGTTAAACAGCACCTGTTTTGTGACAAGTACCACTCATCGTTTCAGGCACTAAAAGGCAGTGTAATCGCAACATTTAGCGTCGTCAGTACGGTAACGCACATAAAAACGCTATCGCTAATTAAGCCGTGAATGAAGCGAAAAAACATGATATTCCCACTTGCTTCTCTTACTGTGGGATTATTGGGATAATAAATAGGGATGGTTAGCTTAACCGTTTATAACTATTCAGCCACTGATTAAACAGATTTACCTTGTCCCCACGCGCTCTACGTCACTGCCATTAAGTTAAGCGTTGTAGGAGCGGGCCATGCCCGCGATGAAGGTGCTACAACTCTGCAATCGCGCCACCAAAATGTCGCGGGCGCGGCCCGCTCCTACGGTGTCATTGTACTTAACTTAATGGCAGTGACGCGCTACGTGGGAATGCAGTATCGGCGCGCTACGCCGCGAACCCCGCAATTGGCTGATAATGAATCTTTCCAAATACAGGACACAACGAGTGAGCAAATAGAACGAACGCCAAAAAGGCACTTTACGATTGCATGGATGCAAGAGGTAGAGCAATGCAGGAGCAATTGCCGAGGCCGGTGCATGGATCATGCGTAGCAATATGCCGAGCAATCAGGCACTTCCATGTGCCGAACCAGTGTCTGCCGTTTAGAAGTGGTAATGTGCGCCCACGCCGATATATTCCACTTTATCTTTATAAAACTGCCCGCTAGGTGTGTAGCCGTTATAGTACTCAGCAAGAACTTGAAGCTTCCGGCCTAATACCGTCAAATTTTCAAATTCAACGCCTGCTCTGGCTGATATATCGGTACTCCAGTTATTTTCATCATAATGTTTGATGTCAGCGGCAACAATAGGCCTCAATGATGCAAAATCCATGCGCCAAGGGCTTCGAAACTCAATACCGTATTGCGCCGACCACACTTTAAGCGCCGTAGGTTCTTTATGGAACAGACCACCGCCGCCGCCATACAAGCGTATGCCATAAGGAAGTTCATAAGAGAGTTTCAAATCCACGCCTTCATAACTCAGGTTCACGCGCTCGAATTTAGTGTTTACCTTGCGCAGTAGAAATTCATCACCCAGATGTGAACTCTGATGATAAAGTCGACCAAAAGCTGAAAATTGACCGGCACGCATACTTGAATAGACTGATGCAATAAAATCGGTGTTGAGCAGATCAGACGATGAGGCACCCAGATTGAAGTCACTAAAAACCCCGGCCTGAAGTCCTGTTTCC
The DNA here is from genome assembly GCA_030679035.1 of Methylobacter sp. GTDB lineage: Bacteria > Pseudomonadota > Gammaproteobacteria > Methylococcales > Methylomonadaceae > Methylobacter_A. The sequence goes on from JAUXTH010000015.1 coordinate 63,393, forward strand.
CATTGCACAGTGGATTGCCCGAAGTTACTGCGATAAAACGGTATGGTTTCACCGAAGCTGACAGAGGCTATATCTCTTCCATCAAAATTATTGCTTTGGTAATTGCGGTAAGCGGCCGAAAAATGAGCCCAACGGGTATCTGCCAATAATGGCTTGAACAAATGCCCCTTAGGTAGAAGTCCCGTTGCCAATATGGTCGGTTCAGATGCTGATGCAGACGCCGTCTCATTACCTGAAACCTGGGCAGCATTTAGGGTTTTGTCCATAGGCTGACCGCTGGTGGTTTCCGTTGTCTTTACCGCATTAACGCCAGGAATTTCCCATAATAACTGTACCGCTTTGGCGCGGTCTGCGGTTTCCATCCCTGCTACCGGCAAAGTAATTACGCCATCCTTTACCAATAACGGCATTTCAAGCTTTACACTATGCTTTAACACGCCGACAGCATAACCGGCAATGTAAGCGTCATCCTGAACTGTGGCATGAGCAAAAGATGCAGGTATCAGCATAACTCCCAGAACAGCTGTAAACCGTAAATAAACCATTATTATTTGCTCGGAGTGCTTAGTTTTACAGTCAGATCCGTTTGCACCGATTTCACATTCTCCTGGCTCTTGGCCACTTCCGTCGCTCTACCGATGCTTTGCTCGGAATCAACCGTGCCGCTCAACTTCACTACGCCTTTGTCTGTGGTCACATCGATATGGGACGCGTTAAGCAAAGGATCATTTAAAATGGCCGTCTTAACCTTTGTGGTAATAACCGAGTCATCGATGTATGCTCCAGCAGTTTCGGCTTTATCAATTACCGACTCCTTGGCGCCTTCAATTTTTGTTTCTGCTTTTTCTGCCGCCTGATCAAGTTTCTCCCCGGCCTTTTCTAGAGCTCCTTTAGAGGCATCAGTCGATTTATCAATATACGCTCCTGCTTTGTCGGCTTTCTTATCCAATGACTCCTTTGCAGCTTCGATTTTTGTTTCTGCTTTTTCAGTCGCTCGCTCAATCTTTTGCGTAGCATTTTCAGCCGCGCGATCGATTTTTTGTCCTGCCTTTTCTGCTGTTCCTTCCTGTTGGCAACCAGCCAATCCGAGTGCAGCGGATAAACAGGCCATCACAAGAACTCTATCTGCTAAAATTGTTGTTTTCATGGGTTATTCCTTAACAAAAGTATTGATTATTTTTTAATAAGTGCACCATGTGGCATAGAGGCACTTACGTTTGAGAAAAATCGTCAGAGAAAAGCAAATCTCTCTTTGCGGTAAACTTAGCGAGTCTAAAACTCATACGAATTTTAACGACAAGATCAGGGGCCGTCTGTGCGGTAACGTACATAACTGATGTTACGCAGTCAGTCGAATTTCGATCGCTTTAACATTAAAGTGTCGCTAGCGCGACAGTTGATTGAAGCGGGTTCTCGCACCCGAAGGCGAGTTACTTTCTTTTGCTTCGCCTCGGCAACTGCTCCTGCGTTGCT
>JAUXTH010000018.1 GCA_030679035.1 Methylobacter sp.
GTATGAATAAGCCCAAAACAGGTAAATGAACCGTGAACTTTTAAACAGATAAGAAGCATATAAAGGATCGATTCCTTTTTTTGGAGCAAGCACCACATATGCAGGGCTTAGCAATCCATCTCTATCCGCCAAGCCGGAAGCACCTTGCCACATGCGCATTGTGTTGTAGACGATATCGTCTTTCCGAACCAACAAATGCTCCTCATCCGATAAGTTGGTTTCCATTTTTCTGCCCAGCGAGTCGCGGGGTATAAGTCCATTTGTTAATGTAACAGACAGAGTTGGCAGATCAGATATTCCGCGCTCCCTGCGACTACTGAAGAAATTTCCGAGTTTACCAGCGGCCTTATACACCATAGCCAAACTCCTTAAAATACCCCGCCATTTCCCATCTTCCTCGCTGAATCTCTAACCGCTTATTGTCCATTACCGTTTTCCAATTGTTGTTGCTCCAAACGCCGCTCATCCTTGCTAGGTAATTTTATTTTGATCCCATGCCCTCTGTGCTTTCTCAGATAAAGAGTCAACGGATTCATCTTTCCAAAGGTTTTTTTGCCATTCGGTATAGTCAAACTTATCGCGCTTGAGCAGCATAATAAACCGCTCGGCATCGACCATACCCAATGTGGAAAAAATAGATTCAAATCCGGTATTTATGATTTCGCTGTCGGTTTTCATCGTTAAACGTCCTCGTCTATAAATCGTAAAGGGTTAATGACTTTAAGCCCGGTGATTGCGCTGGCCTTACTGTTCAATTGTTTGTCAGTCGTCAGGAAAAAGTCTGCTTTTGCTTCAACCGCGCAAGCGCAATGCAGCGCGTCTTTAGCACGCAACCCCAATGTCTGATAACGCTTGGCGTTGACTATGATGCTGTCCGATGCAGAAATCAAATGCTTGGACAGGTTTTTCCATTTGGCAATCTCGTGTTTATGCGCAATATGCGGATTTTGGTCGTTCTCAAACTGTAAAATATACGACCACACCAAACTATGCTGCCCGTTTAAAATTTGTTCCTGAACATAGAGTTTAGCTTGGGTTTCCAGGTAAATGCGGGAATGCGATTGATCGTCATAAGGACGATTAAAACAGCAATTATCAAGATAGAGCAACATATCAGTTATCCATGAAGCTATTGAGATTTGCCTTCCAGCAAGTTGAATAAATCGCATCAGTTTTGTTTAGCATTTAACGCTCGTTTTTCTTGAATTTCGTTAGCCTTGTCTAATAGATTGATGGTTTCCTTCCAGTAACCATTACATAAAACAACAAAATTATGCTTTTCACCATTATCCGGTAACTGCTTCAGATCGCTAAGATCAGCAAGGTCTGGAATGGTATTTTGGTAGTTGGACAAGACCAATTTGTATTGATAACGGTCTTCTTCAGGCACCACGATAGGCGGGAAGCCGGATTTTAGTACCGGCAGGTTGGCGAGTAATCTGGCCATTCGACCATTACCGTCAAAAAAAGGATGAATGCTGACAAAACTGAGGTGTAAATCCGCATAGACACTTGCCGCTTCTTGGCTCGTATAGGTGCTTGATAGGCCGACATTTAAGTTAGCCAGCCATTGGGACATTAAGCTGTCAATGTTTTGTGGGAAGGGATATTCCCGCCACGCTTGCTTGTTATCTTCGCCGACATAGGTCGTAAAATTTGATTGGCTCTTCCAATTACCAACAGGTTGATCGACGTCTCTGATGTGCTCTGTTAGAACGGTTTCATGCAAACTGAAAATATCTTGCCTGGTTATATTTAAGGGTGAGCTATTTAACAGCGCATAAATAAGCTCAATGGCTTTTGCATGTCCATAGACCTCGTTATGATCTTTTAACGGCTTGCCTTGTATTGTCAAACCTTCTTCGAGAATAAAGTCCGTTTCACCTAAAGTCAGGCTATTTCCCTCAAGCGAGGTTGAGTTATGTGTCCACACATTGCGGATTTGCGCCAGGAGTATGGTTTTTATGTCAGGATCAAGATGATCGTAAAAGTTGCTCACTTCAATACTCCAATAGCAGTGGTTGCTTGCGGCGAATCGCCCGCCCGCCTTCGTTTTGAACTACCGAGAAATCCTCGGTAGTTGCTGCTTCAGTCAATTCACTTTCTGCGTAAATATTCTTAAGATGCAGACCGATGTTGTCTGTTGAGGTTTGAAAAAGCTCAGCTAAGAGCCGTTGGGGTAGCCAGATGGTTTCGGCATGCAATAACACATTCACATGCACTTTTTCATTATCACCCGCATAGAGCAAAAAAGGTGTTTCAGATTGAGGAGCTATCGGCTCGGGGGCTGTTGTTGGCGTAGTTTTTTTATTCATAGCCCAACTCCTTCAAATACCCCGCCATTTCCTGTTTCACACCGACCAACTCACTTTCCAGCTTGGCTATCTCATCCTGCACCGCATCAATATCAATTTCCTGCTCTTCCTCGAAAGTGTCCACATAACGCGGGATATTGAGGTTGAAGTCGTTCTCCTTGATTTCTTCGAAGCTCGCCAGATAGGCGTATTTGTCAATCGTTTCCCTGGTCTGATAAGTCGCCACGATCTTGTCGATGTCTGTTTGCCGCAACCGGTTCTGGTTCTTATCGTTCTGATATTCGCGGCTGGCGTCGATGAACAGCACCTTGTTATCGGCCTTGTTGCGCTTGAAAATCAAGACCGCCGCCGGTATGCCGGTGCCGTAGAACAGGTTAGCGGGTAGACCGATCACCGCATCGAGCAGGTTTTCCTCAATGAGCTGTTGGCGGATTTTGCCTTCAGCGGCACTGCGGAACAGCACTCCGTTCGGCACGACCACGCCGACCCGCCCGGAGTCTTTGGTCGTGGTTTCAATCATGTGGGTGATAAAGGCGTAATCGCCCTTGGATTGCGGCGGCAAACCGCGATGAAAGCGCTTATGCGGATCGTTGCCCGCTTCTTCATAACCCCATTTATCCAGCGAAAACGGCGGATTGGCGACCACCACTTCAAACTTCATTGTGCTGTCATCTTCGATCAGTTTAGGGTTGCGGATGGTGTCCCCCCATTCGATGCGAGCGTTATCCATGCCGTGCAGAAACATATTCATTTTCGCCAGCGCCCAGGTCGCGCCGGTAATTTCCTGGCCGTACAGGGCAAAGTCTTTGATGCCACGTCCTAACAATTGGTTGCCGCATTTAACCAGCAAGGAACCGGAACCGCAGGCCGGATCACAAATGCGTTCGCCAGCTTGCGGGTTGACCAGTTCCGCGATCAATTCCGAGACTTCCGCCGGCGTATAAAATTCTCCGGCCTTTTTTCCGGCTCCGGCGGCGAACTTTGCAATCAGGTATTCATAAGCGTTGCCGATGACATCCAGATTGCCGACGCGGGAAGGACGCAGATCAAGACGCGGATCGTAAAAATCTTCCAGCAAGTTCTTGAGGCGAGTGTTGCGGTCTTTGGTTTGGCCGAGATTGGCCTCTGAATTAAAATCGATATTACGGAACACGCCGGCGAGTTTTTGTTTGCTGGATTCCTCGATATGCTCCAGGGCGATATTGATAAGCTCGCCGATATTGGCTTGATTGCGTTGATTATAGAGATCCTCGAAAGCGCAGCCTTTGGGCAGCACGAAGCGCTCGCGTTGCAAACGGCGCAGGATGGTTTCTTCGTCATTACCGTACTTTTCGACCAGAGCGTCGTAGTGCTCCTTCCAGACATCGGAGATGTATTTGACAAACAGCATGACCAGAATATAGTTTTTATACTCCGACGCATCGACTGCGCCGCGAAAGGTATCGCAGGCTTTCCAGAGTATGCCGTTAATTTCATCCTGATTAATTTTGGTGGTCATACACTGTCCTCGTGTGTTCCATAGTGTTCTAATGTTTTATCCAATAGCTCATTTAAAAATAGTTTCTTTTTTTCAATCAATGTTTCCAACAAGACCTTTTCTTTAAGCCTGCAACGATGGGCGTTAACAATCCGATCTTGTATTTGCAAAGGTGGCAAAATCACCGGTAAATCTTCCAGCGCCTGGCGGTTGATATGAGGCAATGCTGTACCTGCAACATACTTGGAAAAATATCGCTGTGCCCGTGTATGGTTGATATACCAGACTAGATAATCAGGCCGAATAGGTTTTTCCGGTTTGATCCGAAGAATAAAAAAATGTGGGCTGGCTACTGTTTGTTTTAAATCTTCATCGACCAGCACAGCAAAAATTCGATACCCGCGCCCTACGAACAAGATGTCACCTTGACGCAAATAATCCGGGTTTTTTCGGCCAGTTAAATTTACACGGTAAAACCGATCCTTGCTGATGCCGCCTTCTGGGTCTACATCTTTCATCTGGGCGACAGCCACTTCTCCACCTGGAGTATGATCAATACTGCCGCGTAATGGATGTCCTGCCATCAAGATTGCTAAGGATTTTAAATTCATTTATTTTGCATCTGGTTATTTAATGCAAATACTAATAACCCAATAACGCCTTGTCAATATTTTTTGCGTTAAAATCCAAGATGCATATATACCGTATCATCAATGTCATGCCTGAGATTGTATCTGTGGGAACTGTTCGGCCAAATGATGCTTGGCTAAATCTGGTTATTGAATTAGCACTTTATATCCTTTTATGACTTCTTGGTCGTCATGACGCGTTTTGTTAATGGCCGACAGAATTGACAGTTTTTTATTTACAACTATTCGAACATAACTTCAAATAGGTATTTGCATGAAGCAATACACCTCAAAAGCTGCGTACGGCTGCAGAATAAAATTAGTCACCGCATAACTGGGTTGCTCTTCGGAGCGGGCTGGATATCGCCAGCATATTCTATATTATTGTTTATATTTGTTTTTTATTAACATGCCTTAACACTCAACCTGTTGAGCTTGTTTGCGTTACTTTGCGCAATAACCGCTATTGTGGTATTAACATGGGTCAATGTACCAAATATCAGCATGCCTTTTCACGGCACATCAAACAAACCCGCCATTTTTAAAATGGCGTTAGCTTTGTTTATCCCTGACCTTGTTTGATGGGAATCATTTCGCATTCCCGACCTTGGTCTTCGCCTCCCTTTGGTTCGCTTTTTTTAACCCTCCCTAAAAAGAGACGTTTTAAAAGACAGCTAATCAGCCCAGTAATACCAAGGCCTCACGCAACCGGAATCCGGGGCAAAATAGGTCTTTTTAGGTTAATTCTCCTTGGAATCTGGCAAAGCCCTAGTCGAAATTGGACAAAAGGTATGGTTGACACTCACCAGATAGAAGAGAAACCGCATAATCTCGCGTCGCGCAGCGAGTCCAGAAGAAGCGCACTGTTTTACTGATCCACCTTTTTTACACATATCCGCCAGGAATTTGTCCTGCGCATCTACACTCAACGTCGCGAGAACTGTGTCCGTGTAAGAAAAGAGGGGATTTTGAGCCGGGGCTTCCCCTGCTCGCGACTAAAAAATATCGGACATCCCCTGCTCCACCTCAAAGCCGTCTTATCGAGACCGTTTTGGAGTGGAGCCGTAGTTCAACCGGAAAAGGAACAACAATGATGAAAACTACCACGTCTTTAAAGAACAACGTCTTTAATGGTGACTATGAATGAGCCGTAATTACGGGATAGGCTCACGCGTTATGGCTGACGCAGGTCAAATGATAGTCAACCGGAAATTTCACGGTGGATATTGATTTCGTAAGCAGCGATCGTAGTGCCTGGAAAATTTTCAATGTTGATTAACATGCTGTATCCGGTCAAAGCCAGCATGCTGACCGCAACGCGGGATCGTAACCGTATGCCGGAGAGCTGGACTAACTCAACCGCTTTGCCCCACGACATACTCTAAAAATACCTCGGCGGGCATCGGTTTTGCATGGAGATAACCCTGTACGTATTCGCAGCCTGCCTCGGCCAGAATTGCACATTGCCCTTCGGTTTCCACGCCTTCCGCTATCACCTTCAGTCCCAACCGGTGCGCCATTGCCACAATCGCTTCCGCTATCGCCCGGTCACCGGGTTCGGTTTCCAGATCGCGGACGAAGGAGCGATCGATTTTCAGGTAGTCGATATTGAATTTTTTCAGGTAGGCCATCGCCGAATAACCGGTACCGAAATCATCCAGCGCCAACTGCATACCGGATTGGCGGAAGCACTGCAATTTATTTAGCACATCGGCTTGGTCGTCGAGTAACAGGCCTTCAGTGATTTCAATCACTATCGCCTCGGGATTCAAACCGATAGCTTGCAAATGTTCGACCCAGGCGACATCCGGGTTACCGCAGATGAACTGGCGCGGCGACATGTTAACACTGATTTGACAAAGCGCAGGGCTGTCATTGCCCATGGCGCACAACGTTTGCCACTGCAACGCCATCCCGGCGGCCTGTCGGAAAACCCAGTCGCCGATTTCATGTATCGCACCGGTTTCCTCGGCAAGGGGAATAAACATATCAGGACTTACCATGCCGCGCTGCGGATGCTGCCAGCGCAGCAGCGCTTCGGCCTTGACCACCTGACCGCTGACAACGTCGATTATCGGCTGGTAATAAACCTCCAGTTGACCTTTGCCGAGCGCTTCGCGCAGGTCGCTCGCCAGTTGCAGCCGCTGCTGGGCCAGTTCCAGCATGCCGCTGGTAAAGAAGCTAAAGCTGTTGCGGCCTGCTTCCTTGGCGGCATACATAGCCTGGTCGGCGCAGCAGATCAAGGTTTCGGCGTTGTCCGCATCTTGCGGGTAAGCAGCGATGCCGACGCTGGCCGAAACATAGACATTATGCTCACCAAGTAGGAACGACTGCGCCATGCTTTCGACGATACACTGCGCCACCCGACTCTGAGGTACGATTTCGCCGACTTCCGGTAAAATGACGACAAATTCATCGCCTGCCAGACGCGCCACAGTATCCGATTCCCGCACACACGCACGAATACGTTGCGCTGCTTCTACCAACAGACCGTCGCCAGCCATATGGCCCAGCGTGTCGTTGACCTCCTTGAACCGATCCAGATCGATAAACAGCACCGCTAAGCGATAACCGCCGCGTTCAGCCTTGGCGATTTCCTCGCGTAGCCGGTCCCAAAACAGCCGCCGGTTTGGCAGTCCGGTCAATGGATCGTAGCAAGCCTGATGGTACATTTGCTGTTCGATGCGTTTGCGCTCAATGGCGATGGAACTTAAATGGCTTGCGTGTCTTAACAGAGCCCTATCTTCGTCCCCCGGCATCCCCGCATGATTGAGGTAAATAACAACAACGCCCAGCACCTGACCAGATGGCGCAGCAATCGGTTCCGACCAGCAGGCGGCCACCCCGGTTTCGCGGGCAAATGCCTGGCAGCTTTCCTGACAGGCATGGTGGCGGATGTCCTCCACGGCAACCCATTCTCCGAGCCAGGCCGCAGTGCCACAACAACTCCCCTTACGCACGGCAACCCCGTCCAGGCTTGCCAGACACGGTGCGGAAAAAGAAGGCGCAGCGGCACTGTACAAGCAGTTCCGTTCTTCATCCAGCAGCAGAATGCAACAGTGCCGCCCGGGCTTGGAGGATTCAACATACCGGGACACCTGCTCGAGGATCTCGCTGAGGTCACCGCCATGCGCTATTTTCTCGAACACGCGCTGACGCTCAGCCCCCAGCAGTTGCTGGCGTCGGGGCTCGGTAATGTCGCGAGCAATAGAAATTACCCCAGCCACTTCGCCATGCGGACCAAATTCGGGTGCATAGCGGTTATGGAAATAATGCAACCGCCCATCGGGAGCGATAAATTCCACCTCACTCTCGACAGTCTGGCCTGTCTCCAGCACTTGCCGGATTGCCTGCACCAGTTTTGTCCCTTCGCTCGCACTAACCACCGAGGCATCGGACGGTACCCCGTTCTGCAGGCTAGCAGCTGATTTTCCTGTTAACCGTTCCACGGCCAGATTAGCATAAGTGCGGCGGCACTCTTTGTCGTAACGAAAGATGGGATCGGGCGAGTATTCCACCAGTACGCGAAACTCCTGTTCCCGTTGCCGTACCATCGCGTCCATCTGTTTGCGCTCGGTAATATCCTGTGCGGTGCCGACAAAGCATAGCGGCTTGCCGTCGGCATCGTAAAACGGCTTACCGCGTTCGGCGATGTATTTAACGCGCCCGTCTGAAAACAGCAGCCGGTGTTCGATCTGATACTCGGTTCCGTTACTAACCGATTCATGGTAGGCATCGGCAACTTTTTCCCGGTCTTCGGGATGCACCGTTTCAAGAAATGCCTCAAGGGTTGCGCCAAAATACGCCTTGTCGATCTCCCAAATGCGGAATGTTTCATCGGACCAGGTCAGTACATCGTTGACCATGTTTACTTCCCAGCTGCCGATATGGGCAATGCGCTGCGCTTCTTCCAGCAATGTCTGGCTGCGTTGTATGGCGTCCTGTACCCGCTTGCGCTCGGTGATGTCCTGAACTGTACCCACCATGCGGATGGGCTTGCCGTGCGCATCCCGGAACACTTGCCCCAGGGCATGAACAGTGCGCACGCATTTGCAGCGGGAGACAACGCGGTGTTCGATGTCAAACGGCGTATCTTGCTCCAATGCGGTCGTGACCGCCGCAAACACCATGTCCAGATCATCCGGGTGGACGGATTGCTTGAAATCTTCAAATCCGAGCGCAGCCGGTCTTTCGTCGGGCGTGTAGATGTCGTATGCCATATCCGACCATTCCACACTATTCCCGACAACATCCCAGTCCCAACTGCCCAGTTGGGCAATGGCCTGGGCCTCATTCAACATGCGCTCACGGTCATGGAGAGCATCTTCCATGTGTTTGCGCTCGGTGATGTCGATCATCAGGCCGTGCCAGACGATACTGCCGTCGGCATCAATCATGGGAACAGAGCGGAATTCGATCCAGCGTTCCGGCAAGCCGGGGCGGCATACGCGGAACTCCTCTTGCAAAGGCGTCATTGTCCGCGCCGATTCGGCAATCGCGGCCTCGATACGCGGCCGGTCGTCAGGATGCGCCAAGGCATGAATCGGCGCCATGTCGTCTTTCACGTCCTCGGGCTTCAAACCATAAAGCTTTTCGATGCCGGGGCTGGCGAAAGGGAAGCTGCCATGCCCGTCGGGCGCCAGACGGAAGGTATAGGCAAAGCCGGGGAAATTGGCGACAAAGTTCGTCAAGCGGCGCTCGACATTGCGGATGGCGGTAATATCGACGCCAAAAGCGATGGTGCCGACCACCTGCCCGGCGACATCCCGCTCGGGGACAACTTGAATCTGATAGAAATCTGGTTCGCCAGCACTTTGGGCACAGAGCTCAATGCTGACAGCGGTTTCCATCTCCACCGCTTGCGCGGCGGCTTTTTGAATTACATCGTAGCGCCCGTCCGGCCAAGCCTCGCTGGGCAATTTGCCGATCACGTCATCGGCAGAAACCCCCATCACGCGAGCCAGCCCGCTATTGAGGTAAAGAATGCGACCCTCGCGGTCGTAGCGGATGATGGAATTCGGCGAGCTTTCCGCCAGGCTGCGGAATTCCTGCTCCCGTGCGGCAATGGCCTCCTGCATGCGGTAGATGTCGGTCATGTCGCGGCCGAGGCCCAGCACGCTGACCACCTGCCCGGCATCGTCGAACTCGGGCACCAGGTTGATGTCGTGGATGTCCATGCCGCCGTTTTCATTTGGCACGAGTTGACGCTCGATCCGCACGGGCTGCCCGTCGGCCAAGACCTGCAAAACAGCCGCATCGACCGGTGCGTAACGCCCGTCGGGGAAGGCCTCGCCAAAGGTTTTTCCGATCAGTTCGCCGACAGGTTTACCTACCGTGCGTTGGTTGGTGGGGTTGCTGAAGAGAATGCGGCCAGCTGTATCCCAGCGGGCGATGTTGTCCGGCAGGTTTTCCGCCAAACTGCGGAATTCGCGCTCGCGTTGTGCCAGCAGTTCTTCCATGCGCTTGCGCTCGGTGATGTCTTTGCCGACAGTGATGATGCGGATAGGGTCGGTATCCGGCACGATAGCGACGGAAGTCTCGTATTCGCGCCGCTCTCCGCCGCGCATGAACAGCCCCAGCTCATAGCTGGTTGGAACCGCTTCGCCGGCCATCCGGCGAGCGTGGTAATCCATCACTCGCGCCCGGTCGTCAGGATGAATGATGTCGATGAGCGCGGGATGCGCGTCTAGCTCCACATCCGTGTAGCCGAACTGGTAGGCAAGTTTGCGATTGCCGACATGGCTGATTCTGCCGCTCTCGACCACCATCAACTGCATTCCAACATCGTACATGGCGTTTAACAGGGTTAGCTGGAAATTCGTCTGGCTGATAAGCTCGGCCTCCATGCGCTTGCGCTCGGTGATGTCCAGAATGATGCCCACCAGGTACTGCTGCCCGCAGTCATCAGTGTAGCGCGATTTCTTGGTGACAATGGTATGCATGTTGCCGTCGCGATCGGTGAACTCTTCTTCATTGATATTCTCCTCGCCGCTGTTAAACACGGCTTCGTCCTTGGCCCAGAACACCTCGGCCTCGTGCGCGGGGGAAAAGTCGTAATCGGACTTGCCAAGCAAGGCCTCCAGAGGATGTCCGATAAATTCGCAATACGCCTGGTTAAGCCGAATCCAGCGGTGTTCCCTGTCCTTGACGAATACAGGGTCGGGAATGGTTTCGATCACCTGGTTCAAGAATTGCCGCGACTCCGACAGCGCCCGTTCGGACTGCTCACGCTCCAGTTCCGCCGCGGCGCGTGTCGCCACCAGTTGCAGCATCGATGTGACAGTAACCTCGTCCCCCATCGGCTTGCCGTCCATCACCGCGATCAAGCCGATGACCTTACCTCTGGAATCCCAGAGCGGAATACCGGTATAGCTCTCGACCAGCATGTCCGCCAGCAGGCTATCTTCGGGAAACTGCTGCTGTACATCCGCAGGATAACAACACAGCCCGCCCCCCATAACGTTCGCGCAAGGCGTGCCTCTAAGACTGTATTGCATATTGGGGAGCACTTCGCCCTTGGCGTAAATGGCGACCGTCTCCGCGTTGGCAGGGTCGTCGGCCAGCTTGTCGACAATCACATAATCTACTTCCAGCATCTCGCCCAGATAACGCGCCAGCGCGGTCAGGAACGATTCGCCGCCTTCTGCCCAGCCGCGTTGGGCGATAAATTTCAACGTGTCATCGACCCGCTTGCGGTCGGCGATGTTACGCATCAGCGCCAGATTGTAGCCCTTGCCGTCGAATTCAAAATAGTTGGCGATTATCTCTACCGGATAAATGCGGCCGTCCTTGGTCATATGGCGGCTTTCAAAAATGAGCGAACCATTTTCCTTGAGGTCGCGCCAGTGCTCAGGCCAGCGATCCAACTGGTAGTCGGGGTCAAAATCCGAAACGCCTAAGCCGAGCAGTTCATCGCGGCTGTAACCCAGTCCGCGGCAGAATTCTTCATTGACATAATAGAGTTGCGCGTCTTCACCTGTCAGTAAAACCGACTCTTTGACATGGTCCAGGGAATAGTTCAACAGGGCAAGCTGCTTATCGGCAGCCTTGCGCTCGGTGATGTCGCTGGTAAGGCCGATAATGCGATGGATATAGCCTAAGCCATCGCGCACCGGGATCAACGTCGATTTAAAGACTTTTCTGCCGGTCGGCAACTCCAATTCCATCTCACAGTGGATAGGCTTGCCCTCCTCCACGCAACGAAGGTAATTAGCGATCATTTTCCGGGCGGCATCTTCAGGCAAGGTCGCTTCGACAAATCGACCGAGAATATTCTTCGGGACAAGACCGGACATGCGTGCCAGTGCCGGATTGATGCCGGCATAGCGAAAACACTCTCCATCCACCACGTCCAGTAGGAAAATGCCGTCAGTGACATTTTCAAATATCTCCCGGTATCGAAACTCGACTTCCTGTCCGGCAACCTCTTCCGCCAGGCGCAGGCGCTCGGCCTCCAGTACACGGCGCTCGCTGATATCGCGCATATAGCCGACCATCAGCTCCCGTCCGTCATGCTCAAGCAGACTGAAGATGATCTCGACGGCAATGCGCGAACCCGATGCCAAGCGGTAATCGGTCTCCATGGACGCCGTGCGATATTTACCAACCTCCTGCCATAACTTTTTCACCCGAGCCGGCGTGAGCGTCGGGATATATTCCGGCAGAAGCATGCCCAGCAGGGTTTCGCAGCTATTGCCGAAATGTCGGCAAGTTGCGCTGGCATGGAGCAGCCGGTAGCCGTCGCAGGGGTCAGCCACGAAAACCGCCGGGGCGGAAATATCCTCAGCCATGTGCCGGTAGAGCACGGATTCCAGCGTGTCGGCAGGGCATGTCTCCTGCGCAAGCCCGATACCGCTTTCCAGTGGGAATTTTGTGGGTTCGTCAAGTTTCATTATTCGGTCACTACTGCATTTCAACATTCTGCTTCACAGCGCCATACGCCACAATCTCATAAGCAATCCGGCCCAGCGGCAGCTCCCTGTGCACCGCGCCCAGCTTTGCCGCCTCTTTCGGCATGCCGTACACCACACAACTGTCTTCATCCTGCCCCACGGTACGCGCGCCCAAGTCGTGCATTTCTTTCAAGCCCTTGGCACCGTCATCGCCCATGCCGGTCATGATGATGCCCAGTGCATTCTTGCCCGCGCATTTGGCTACCGAACGAAACAGCACATCGACCGATGGACGATGACGGGTGACAGGCGGCCCGTCCACGATCTCGACATGGTAGTGCGCCCCGCTGCGCTTGAGCAGCATGTGCCGCCCTCCTTGCGCGATCAGCGCGCGTCCCGGCAACACCCGGTCGCCATTGACGGCTTCGCGCACTTCAATCTGACACAAGTTATTCAAACGCTCGGCGAAAGCCCCGGTAAACTTTTCCGGCATATGCTGCACGATAACGATGCCCGGACAGACACGCGGCAAGGCAGTCAACACCACTTCCAACGCCTGCGTGCCCCCGGTGGAGGTACCGATGGCGACAACCCGGTCGGTGGTTTCGGCCATGGCGTGGGAGCTGGCAGGAAGGATCGCGTCTGCCGTCAATTTGGCCTGCACCGGCACGGCGGCTGATGCGGCCAGCCGACGCAGGTTGGCGCGAGCGGCGGCTTTGACCGCGGCAACCAGGCCTTCCGAATCATCATTCAGAAATTGCTTAAGCCCTATTTTAGGCTTGGTGACGATACTTACCGCTCCCGCCGCCAGCGCCTGCATGGTGGTTTCCGCGCCTTTCTCGGTCAGCGTGGAACAGATCACCACCGGCGTGGGCCGTACGGACATCAGGTGTTTCAAAAACGTGATGCCGTCCATGCGCGGCATTTCCACGTCCAACACGATCACATCGGGCCATTGGGTCTGCATGCGCGCCATGGCGAATACCGGATCGGAAGCCGCGCCGATCACTTGAATACCCGGATCTTTCGACAGGTTTGCGGTCAACACCTGCCGCACCACGGCGGAATCATCGACTATCAAGACCTTAATCTGAGTCACCCCAACCTCCTGTCTATGCTCTCAAACTCGGCTACCGACAACACATTAGTGTGCTTAACCCAGACTTCGCCGCTCCACACTTCAAAAATCACGTTGCGGTGTCCGATGTCGCCCAAGTGCTCGGCCACGCAAGTAAAACCGTGTTGTTTTGCCAGTCGCCGCGCAGCCTGCACATTCCTGCTACCGATCTGGGACATCGCATTCATATTTTTATTCGTTTCGGGAAACATATTGCCGCCGCCGAATAACTTGACCTGATATTCCTTATGGGAAGCGCCGACCACATCCATTTTCTTCAGCAGCAGGGCAATCGCCTCATCGGCATAGCGTCCGTCCGGTGCAGGCCACTCGCCATCCCGGCGTTCGCTGCCACGCTCCGGCAACATGTAATGGCACATCCCGCCAACCAGCAGCTGAGGATGCCAAAAGGTCATCGAAACGCATGAACCCAGCACGGTGCGGATGCGGGTGTCCCGATCGGCGAAGTAATGATCGCCGGGCTGCAGAAATATCTCCATTGGATGCAAAGGACTTATCATTTCACGGCTTCCGATACACCGCAGGCTGCACCAGCTGCACGTCTTCGTTTATGCCGTTCAGCGTCTCGGAATGGCCGACAAAGAAATGGCCTCCTGGGCTTAGCAGCGACAGCAGGCGTTTAACAACCTGACGTTTGGTTTCCTGATCGAAATAGATCATCACGTTGCGCAGGAATATCGCATCAAACTCACCCAGTTTCGGCGGCGCTTCGGTCAGGTTATATTGCATAAACTGCACCCGCTCGCGCAGTTTGCGCTCGATCAGCAATGTCCCCTCCTGGGTGCCGGTGCCTTTAAGGCAGTAGTTCGACAAATACTGCCGGGGGATTTCCGGCACACGCTCCATAGGGTAAAGTCCGATGCGCGCCTTTTCGAGCACCCGGGTGCTGAGATCGGAGGCGACGATTTCCCACCGCGCACTACCCAATGCTTCATCCAGCAGCATCGCAATACTGTAAGGTTCCTCGCCGCTGGAACAGGCGGCGCTCCAAATGCGCAAGGGTTTGCCGGGTTTCCGTTCCGGCAAAATGCGCTGGCGCAGAAAATCGAAATGCTTGGGTTCACGGAAGAAGTGCGTTTCGTTGGTAGTCAGCAAATCCACCGCCATTTGCAGTTCCGCTTGACCGCTGGCTGCGGTAATCATTTGAAAATACTCGCCGTAACTCGCCAACCCGTAATGCTTTAGACGTTTCGCCAAACGGCTGGTCACCAGCGGCTTCTTGGCGGGCGACATACTGATGCCGGCGATGCTGTAGATCAGCTCGCGAAACTGTGCGAATTCCTTCTCATGCAACACCACGGCGGCAAGATTAGATTTGTTAATTGCGTATGCAGTCATTTTTTCATTCCGTTTATCTTTTATCGTTCCCAGGCATTGCGTCACGGCCATTAAGTTAATAGTCGCTGGTGGAGTACAAGGCTGGCCTTGTACTGATGCCCCCGAATGCAAGGCCAGCCTTGCACTCCAGCCGCCCTCATTCCCGCGCGCTATCAGGGAAAGAGTGATCACAACTATTTCTTTGCCGCATCACGGGCGCTTAAAACATCAAACTCAAGCTTTATGGCTCGCTTAATCCAGATGTCGCATGACAATTTGAGCTTTCGTTTTTCCTGCTTTAGCGTGTCAATATATTCGTTTGAATGTTTCAATTTGGCTGCTACGGCCTTAAGCAGGTTTTCAATCTCCCCCCAGCGTTTTAATGTTGCTTTTCAGTCTTTGATGCAACAAATATTGGGCATTCAAACTTTCATTTAATTCATTTACTTTTTGGCTTAATTCACTTTCCAGTTGCTCGATCTTTGTCACACAAACTCCTCCCAATCATCACTATAAAACTGAGGTTTCGGTTAGCCTCGGATCAAAACTCTTTCCACTCGCCATCATCGTGTTTCGGCTTGCTATAGGCAGAAGGCGCGGCTCGCTTTGGCACCGCTGCGGGTACTATCGGTGCTTTGCTGCGCTCTATTGTTTTAATGGGCGCAGCAGTAGTCCCCTTCGAACTGACTTTAAAAAAACTGAGCAGCTGGGTCATGTTGGTGGACTGCTCACTCATAGCAATACTGCCGGCAGCCGCCTGTTCGGCTAAAGCTGCATTTTGCTGAGTCATATCATCCATTTGCGAAACCGCCTGATTGACTTGATCAATACCCGCCGTCTGCTCGGCGCTGGCGCTGGCGATTTGGGAAACCATTTCACCTACTTGTGCGACGCTGTTAACGATTTCAGTTAGTGCTGCACCGGTTTCATTGACAAAGGCCGTCCCTGCGCGGACTTTTTGCACACTGTTTTGGATCAGGTCGTTACTTTGTTTAGCGGCATTGGCGCTTCGTTGAGCCAGGTTGCGGACTTCGGTTGCGACAACCGAGATGACGTTTACTTGCGGTTGCCTCTACCTGTTGATAGATCAGCCCCGATAGCCCTTGCATCGCAGTCGCCATCTTTTCGCTAAACATTCTCAGTTCACGCGCTACCACGCTGAATCCCACAGCATTAGCGCCAGCCTGATTGGCAAGCAATATCGCATTGGTCGCGGTCAGGCTGATACTTTCTGCTGCATGCATAATGCTCTTGATTTCCTCATTGGTTTCCGCGATAGCTTTTAATTCGTTCATATGTGCACTTAATCTTTAACTTAAACGTCATTGTAAAAAACGCCTGTTTAACTCCATCAGGCCATTCGTAATAGCCACTTCACCACACATAAAATCAACGTCTACAAAGCGATACGTCAGCCCTCCTTCGTCAACAACGCCGCAGCGTCATCAGTAATCGGGTATTCATTGGTGCAGACCGGATTACTAAATAATCGTTGCTTTTTCCATATCCCTGCCTCTATCAGTCGTGATTCAAGGTTCCTAATGCGCAGGGCAATATTGCCGACAACCTTTTCCACATCTTGCGTAATCCGGTGCAATTCCACCGTCATCGTGCCATCGGGGGGCGCATCCATGTCGACCGAGCGTGCAATCAGTAAGCCGGTTGCGCATAGCTTTGCGGTGCGCATCATCCTAATCTGCAACTCGCACACTTGACTCACAATAAGTTGCTCTGTTTCATCTTCATCGGGCTGTCTGCAAGCACATACCTGGGCGATAGGGGCTTGGGAAAGAAAATCCCTATTCTGCTCCCAGTGATGCTTGCCTACGTTTACATCTACCTGCCAGTAAATCAACCCGGACAGACTGTGCATGGCAATCACTATCTTCTCGCTAAACATTTGCAGTTCACGCGCTACCAAACTGAATCCCACAGCATTAATGCCTCCTCGCCTGATTTCCAGCATTGCATTGTTCGCGGTCAAGCTAATGTCTTCCGCAGCGGAAACGATGCTCTTGATTTCCTCATTGATTTTCTCGATAGCGGTTAATTCGTTCATAGGAGTACCTTTCTTTATATTTCTCATTCTCACGCGCGGCGTGGGAACGTGGTATGGACTGCTCATCCTACGCACTGACTTCCACCCGATTACGTCCGTTCTCCTTGCTGCTATACATGGCTGCATCCGCACGCGAAAACAAATCCTCATAACGTTCATCGCCAACCAAAACGGTAACTCCCAGACTCACCGTCACAGGGATACCGCAAGGCTGCAAGGATTCAATCCTGCTCCTCAACTCCTCGCCCATTTCATAGGCTAGCCCCAACGACACATTGGGCAGGATGGCAACAAATTCTTCGCCTCCCATACGTACCACCACGTCATCGCTGCCGAAAAACCGCTGCATGACCCCGGCAACCAATTCCAGCACCTGATCCCCCTCTTTGTGTCCATGGGTGTCGTTGATTTTCTTGAAATGGTCGATATCAATCACCATCAGCGCCAACGGCTGTTTGCGTGCTCGCGTATCCTCCACCAACCCCGGTAACGCCGCGTACAGATAATGTCGGTTATAAAGAGAAGTCAGTTGATCGCGCATAGCCATCAGCTTCATGGCTTCATGCTGGGATTCCAGCCTGCGCATCAGCTTGCGCAGGGTAATCAGGTTGGTGACGCGGACTTCCAGCTCCTCCGTCACCACCGGTTTGGCAACGAAATCATTGGCCCCGTTGCGCAGGATTTCCACCTTGCGCGCGGTATTGTCGAACGCTGAAATTGCCAGGATAGGCGTCATCGACTTCCTGCCCGGCAAGTCCCGCACCGCGCGGATCACCGAGAACCCGGTCTCCACGCCTGCCAGCATGTAATCCGTAATCACCAGATCGAAGTTCTGATGCTCAAGCAGAGCGATGGCTTCTTCCGCACTGCGACAATGCTCGACGCATAAGCCCATCTGCTCCAGAGTCCGGCGATAAAGCATCGCCGCGGAACTGCTGTCTTCCACCAGAAGCACGCTGCCATCAATGATTACCTGTCCAACCGCTGCAAATTTTTCGACAAACTGTTCCAGTTGCGACAGGTTGCTCTTGGAAAAACACTCGGTCACGCCAGCTTCCAAAGCCCGATCCACCGCCCCCTTGTCATGCGTCGAGGCAAACATCAGGCCCGGTTGGTGATGATGCAGCAACTTGTTTGCGCGCGCGGAAATGAACATATCGATGCCGTTCATGTCGCTCAGTTCGTAGGCAAAACAGATCAGGTCCACCTGCTCGTGCTCCAGCAGGTTCAGCGCATCCAGCCCGCAGCCCACGGAACTGCAATCAATGCCATACCGGCCAAACAGCATGGACAGCGTGCTAACTACCACACGCGAAGGATCAACAATTAAAGCTTTCATGGCGCAACCTGTTTCAAATTTTTGCTGGTTATTCTCGTTATTCTCATTCCCTCACGCTGTGCTGGAATGCAGTGTAGGACGCGCTACGTCCCGTATTTATTCAATATGCATTGCCGCACAGCACATTACTGCCATCAAGTTAAGCCCGACTGGAGTACAAGGCTGGCCTTGTACTAACCGCTCCATACTGCAAGGCCAGCCTTGCACTCCAGCCGCTGTATATACGCAACCATTAATGACGGCCGTGCCGCTTGCCTGAGCATTCACGTCCTAAAATCTTACAAATTCGGCTTCGTTGGACGCATATTTTGGCGCCGCTGCTTTACTGAGCGCAGGTCTCGAAGTCTTGGCATTGGAAGCCTCCGATGGCGCGCTTCCCGCCACGGTAAAAAACGCCATAAGCTCTTGGAGCTGTGCAGCTTGTCCGCTCATTTCTTCCGAGGTGGCGGCCAACTGTTCCGATGAACTGGCGTTTTGCTGGGTGATCTGGTTGAGCTGGTCCATTGCCGCATTGATCTGGCCTACGCCTGACGACTGCTCTTCTGAGGCCGCCGCGATTTCCTGCACCAAGTCGGACGTTCTCTTGATTGACGGCACGATGGTATCCAGCAGCTTGCCGGCGCTTTCGGCCATTTCGACGCTGCTCTCGGCCAGATCGCCGATTTCCTGAGCGGCGATCTGGCTGCGTTCGGCCAGCTTGCGCACTTCGGCGGCGACCACGGCAAAACCCCTGCCGTGTTCGCCGGCTCGGGCAGCTTCAATCGCCGCGTTCAAGGCCAGCAAGTTGGTTTGGTAGGCAATGTCGTCGATGATGCCGATTTTTCCGGCAATGCTCTTCATCGCGCTCACGGTCTCTTTAACGGCTTCGCCGCCTTGCACCGCTTCACTGCTGGCCTGGGTCGCCATGCCGTCGGTGACTTTGGCGTTTTCAGTGTTTTGGTCGATGGAAGCACTCATCTGCTCCACAGAAGCGCTGGTTTCCTCGACGCTGGCTGCCTGTTCGTTAGTCGCTTGCGACAAAGATTGCGCGGTAGCGCTGATCTGCTCGGAGGCATTGCCGAGCTGATCGGCAGTACTGATAACTTCGCTGATAGTTTGCGAGAGTTTAGTTACCGTGTTGTTAGCTGCGATTCGCAATTCCTCAAGCTCGCCTCGATATTGGTCGGTAATTTGCCGGGTCATGTCGCCTTGTTCCATGCCGACCAGAACATCCCGAACTTGATTAAGCGGGGCGATTACGGTATCCAGCGTCGCATTGACGCCCTCGATAATCTTGCGGTAATCGCCCTGATGCTTACTGACATCGGCACGTGCGGACAGCTTGCCCTCGACAGCGGCCTGCGAAAGCATAACGGAATCGGCAATCAATGCCTGTACCCCTAAAACTGTCGAATTCAAACCTTCCTTAAGCTGATTGAACTCCAAACCGTAATCGATATCGTCGTGTGCAGGCATTTCGCCCCGGCCGAGTTTGCCTATCGCATCGACCATGACCGAAACCGGGCGCAATATACCGCGAACGATGAACCAGCTGACTATCGCAAAAACTGCAAACAAGCTCAGCGCTACAGCCAGCATTGAGTATGTGCGGGTATTGATGCGTTCGATTCTGGCATCAAGAGCCTTTGTCAATGCCTTACTGAAGTTTTCGGAAACCGCAAAGTGCTGGTCGATGCTTATCGATAGCGCGTCAAAGAATTCCTTAGGGGAAAGCTCCAATGTCGCCGCTTTGATAATTTTTCCTTCGATTAAATTAACGACTTTAGTAGAGTCGTTAACCATTTTCTGGCTATCGTCGCGTAACACTTTGTCGACACCTGAGATTTTTGCAATACTTTCTTCTATCAGCACCTGACTTTTGCGTAACGCGCCGATAAGTTCCTGAAGTACCGCCGTATCTTCAGGCTTAATAGTCTTTTGCACCAGTATACCGGTGCCTTTCGCCCTCAAATGTCCCAGCAATTCGGTAATATCCGGAAACTGGTTAATCGAGATCGTCATCATGTAGTAAGTATCGACTTCAGGATCCAAAGCCAGATAAGATACATCACTTATTTTACGGTTGAAGGCAAGGATTTTTTCAATCAATGCAGTATGGCGCGATACGCTGGCTTTGCCATCCAACCCGGCAACCGCGGCCGCAAGTTGCTCCCAATCGTTACGCACGCTTTTCCAAGAGTCGGTCAAACCCAGCTTGGACAACCTGTTGTTTACCGCGTCAACAGCTTCGACCTGCCCGTTGACCTCGCTACGCTTGGCTTCCCACTTGCCGGTACTGCCCTTGTCGCCCAATAACACCATATTGGAAAGACCGCGATGCTGTTGAATGAGTTGCACCAGTTTCACGGTTTCGAGCACGTATTCGACGCCTAGTTTTTCATTATCTGCAATCGCCACGTCTTCGTTGGCGCGCGTTATTAATAGCCAGCTCGGTACGGCAAACATCATCACCGCCAGCATGACCAGTATCATAATTTTTTGCCATAGTTTGATATTGCTTAAAAAAGCTTTGAATTTTCCTTGTTTGAATGGATCCTTGATGCGCCCGGCGTTAATATCGGCATACAGCTTACTTGCCTCTTCGACCTGAGCGCGTGAAGGTTTGAAGCGTAATGAGCGGTAACCCAGAATTCGCCCATTATCGGAAATCGCCGATACATGGGCATCGACCCAATAATAATCGCCATTTTTACAACGGTTTTTGACGCGGCCGTTCCAGGTGCGGCCGGCCTTGACGGTATCCCATAACGATTGGAAGGCTTGCGGCGGCATATCCGGATGACGAATGATATTGTGATTATGCCCTATCAATTCCTGTTCGCTAAAGCCGCTGATTCTGATGAATGCCGGACTGACGTCGGTTATAATGCCCTTTAAGTCCGTAGTAGAGACCAGCTGGTCGTCTTCAGAAAAATGGACTTCGTTTTGGGTTATCGGTTGATTATTTTTCATTATTATTTTCTCTCTTTCCTATAGCTAAGGGATGTGCATCATAGGAACGGTGTCGACATCTCTGTGCCGCTTGCCTGATTGTATTAACGCCCTAAAATCTTACGAATTCGGCTTCATTAGGCGCTCGTTTTACCGCCACCGTTTTTTTACCGCAGGTTTGATTGACTTAGCCTTGGGAACCGATGCCGCGCTATCGCCCACGATAAAAAACGTCATAAGCTCCTGTGTTGCGCTGCCTGCCCGCTCATCTCTTCCGAGGTGGAGGCCAACTCTTCCGATGAGCTGGCATTCTGCTGGGTGATCTGGTTGAGTTGATCCATCGCGGTATTGATTTGCCCTACGCCAACTCGGTAGCCGAAGCTGAACTCACCCCAGCAAGCGTCGCCATGTCATCCATCGACAACACATGCTGGATATTCAAGATGATCACAAACTTGCCGTTGATTTTGCCCATGCCGGCAATGAAGTCGGCGCGGATATTGGTTCCGAACGTGGGAGCCGGTTCAATCTCGTTGGCTGGAATCTCCAGCACGGCATTCACCGCATCCACCATCACGCCGACGCTTTGGGTTTTTTCTTCTACCTCCACTTCAATGATAATGATGCAGTTGCGCCGTCCTATCGAAGTGGGCTGCTTGCCGAAACGCGCGCTCAGATCTATCACCGGCACCACCGCCCCCCGCAGGTTAATGACGCCGCGGATGAAATCCGGCATCCGCGGCACTTCGGTCAGTTGGCCGTATTGAATAATCTCCTTGATGCGAAGTATGCTGATGGCATAGGTTTCACCGCTCAACATAAAGGTTAAATATTGCTGTTGTTCCTCATGCGCCTGACTGCCGACAGCGGTCGACAGCGTCTGTGCCGCTTGTTTGATTGCGTTCATACCCATCTCCTAAAATTTTACGAACTCGGCTTCGTTAGGCGCTTGTTTTGCCGTCATCGTTTTTTTAATCGCAGGTTTGGAAGGCTTGGCCTTGGGAGCCGCCGATACCGCAGCAATATTGCCCACGGTAAAGAACGCCATAAGTTCTTGGAGCTGCGCGGCCTGTCCGCTCATCTCTTCCGAGGTGGCGGCCAATTCTTCCGATGAACTGGCATTCTGCTGGGTGATCTGGTTGAGCTGATCCATCGCGCTATTGATTTGGTCTACACCTGCCGACTGCTCTTCAGAGGCCGCGGCGATTTCCTGCACCAGATCGGAGGTTTTCTTGATCGAAGGCACGATGGTATCCAGCAGTTTGCCTGCGCTTTCGGCCATCTCAACACTGCTTTCGGCCAGTTCGCCGATTTCCTGTGCGGCGATCTGGCTGCGTTCTGCCAATTTGCGCACTTCAGCGGCGACCACGGCAAAGCCCCTGCCGTGCTCACCGGCTCGCGCGGCTTCAATCGCCGCATTCAAGGCCAGCAAGTTGGTTTGATAGGCAATGTCGTCGATGATGCCAATTTTCCCGGCGATGCTTTTCATCGCGCTCACTGTTTCTTTAACGGCTTCGCCGCCTTGCACCGC
>JAUXTH010000022.1 GCA_030679035.1 Methylobacter sp.
TTCATGTCACGCGCTTGAGCTATGACTAACCGTTTAACCGTTGCTCAAGGCGAATTCGAACTTAACCGCTTGCCGAAACGGCCGCGAGAGTTGCTGCGCGCCTGGGACGCGGCGGATGAATACCTGCTTGATACCGTTGCCGATGCTTCGGCTATGCTCAGCACAGGTGCAGCGCGGGTTTTGATAGCGAATGACAGTTTCGGCGCGCTGGCTGTGGCGTTGAGTTCTTACAGGCCTTATGCCATATCGGATTCCTATCTGTCGCAGCAGGCGACGCGACTCAATCTTGCCGCAAATGACTTGCCCGAACACGGCGTCAACTTGTTAAGCAGTCTTGACCCGCTGGAAGGTGTATTCGATTGGGTGCTGATTAAGGTGCCGAAGACCTTGGCTTTACTGGAAGACGAGCTGATACGCTTGCATCCGCATTTGACTCCGTCAACCCAGGTTATTGTCGCGGGTATGATCAAAACCCTGCCGTCATCGGTTTGGAAGCTGCTGGAGCGCTTGGTCGGGCCGACGACAACCTCGCTGGCCAGAAAAAAGGCAAGGCTGATTTTTGCAAGGCCTGATGCCGCGCTGACTGTGCCGTCCAGTCCTTATCCGGTCAGTTACCGGCTTGAAAATACCGATTATCTGATCAGCAACCATGCCAATGTGTTTTCGCGCGACAGTCTCGATATAGGCACGCGCTTTTTTCTCCAGCATCTCCCGTCACGGCAGAATGCTTGCGACATCATCGATTTGGGTTGCGGCAACGGCCTAGTCGGTTTAATCGCCGCCGAACGCTGTCCTGCGGCGATCGTGCATTTTGTCGATGAGTCCTTTATGGCTGTAGCATCGGCGAGAGACAACTTCCAGCGCGCTGTCGGTGGGAGGCGCGAGGCGACTTTTCGCGTCGGCGACGGCGGGTGGGAGGTTGTATCGGAGTCGGCCGACGTGATACTGTGCAATCCGCCGGTCCACCAACAAAACACGGTAGGCGACCAGATTGCCGTCAGCTTGTTTAAACAGTCGCGCAGAGTCTTGCGTAAAGGCGGCGAATTATGGGTGATCGGTAATCGGCACCTGGATTATCACAGCTACCTAGATCGTCTTTTTGGTAAGCATTCGGTCGTCGCAGCCAACTCGAAATTTGTTATCGTGAAGGCCGTGTTGGCGAGTTAAGGTGCGGAAAATTAAGGCAAAAAAAACTCCCGGTGCGTGAGCGACGGGAGTGAGAGATCAAACAGGAGAGAGTCTGTTTGAGGTAGGATACCAAGAGGTGGTAAAAACTTAGCCGTGTAATCTGCGGCTTAAAATCATATTGCTGA
>JAUXTH010000035.1 GCA_030679035.1 Methylobacter sp.
TCCAGCCGGATTGAAGGCACACAAACGCAAATGGATGAAGCGGTGATGGCTATTGAACAAATCGCCCCAGAACGCCGTGACGATTGGCAAGAAGTACAAAACTACATCCAGGCCATGAATCAGGCGATTACCGAATTAAAAAACTTGCCGCTGTCCACGCGTTTGATCCGGCAAACCCATGCTATCTTAATGTCCGGTGTGCGGGGTGAGCATAAAACGCCCGGTGATTTTCGGGTCAGCCAAAACTGGATTGGCGGTAGCGGGTTACAGGATGCGGTTTTTATTCCGCCCCATCATGACGAAGTGCCTGACCTCATGAGCGATCTGGAAAAATTTTTGCATAACGATGCCATTGAAGTGCCGCATCTTATTCGTATTGCCATTGCTCATTATCAATTTGAAACAACGCACCCTTTTCTGGATGGTAACGGACGTATAGGCAGGCTGATGATTACGCTGTATTTAATTGAACATGGCATGTTAAGCAAGCCTTCGCTGTATTTGTCCGATTTTATAGAAAAACATAAAGGCGCTTATTACGATGCCCTGACCACCGTCAGAGTATCGAATGATTTACTGCATTGGGTGCGTTTTTTTCTGAATGCGGTTATTCAAACAGCCAAAAATGGCAGCGAAACCTTTCAGGCTATTCTGGCCTTACGTCAGCAGGTGGAAGGGAAAATTGTCACTTTGGGTAGGCGGGCCGAAAATGGTCGCCGTTTATTGATGGTTTTGTATAAAAAACCTGTGATAAATGTAGCGCAGGCTGCTGAGATACTGGATGTCACCCCGCGAGCTGCCAATGCATTAATTAATGATTTGATTGCACTGGATATATTAAAAGAGATGACCGGGTATAAACGGAACCGGATTTTTATGTTTCAGGATTATCTGGAACTTTTTTGATGGAAAGTATAATAAGATATTTTATATTATACTTTTTTAGTTAAAAGTATAATATGGGTTATTGTATTTTACTTTGTATGAGAATTGCGTGATGACACTATTTACACAATGCGACATTTTAAAAGCAACGCTCGAAAGCCGAAGGCCGTTGCCCGAACATACGCTAAAAACCTTGCACCAACAATGGGTGCTGGAATGGACGTATAACTCCAATGCGATTGAAGGCAATACCCTGACGCTTAAGGAAACCAGAGTAGTGCTGGAAGGCATTACCATTGGCGGCAAGTCAATGCTTGAGCATTTCGAGGTTATTAACCATAAAGAGGCCATTGATTGTGTGGAAGCTGCCATTGCAGGAGAAGAACCTTTTTCCGAACATTTGATAAAGTCCATTCATCAGCTGGTGCTGAAAAATATCGACGCCAATAATGCGGGCATTTATCGCCGTGAGAATGTGCTGATTGCCGGTGCAGAACACAGGCCGCCTGATTATTTGCAAGTGCCGGGACAAATGACGGCGCTGGTGCAAGCGTACCACGATTTTTTAGGGCATCCCATCGAACGTGCAGCCAGACTGCATGTGGATTTTGTCAAGATTCATCCTTTTGTCGATGGCAATGGCCGCACCGCCCGTTTATTGATGAATTTTGATTTGATGAAAGCGGGGTTTTTGCCGGTGGTGTTTAAAGCCACCGACCGTTTGGC
>JAUXTH010000050.1 GCA_030679035.1 Methylobacter sp.
TTTACATCCGGCACAGGTGATCGTTGCAGGCTTGGAGAAAATGGAAAAAGGTGAATTGTCATTTCGGCTACCCACTTTCGAGCTAGATGAATGGCAGCGAACAGGAAAGGCCATCAATCAACTGGCGGCAAGTCTGGAACAGCTCCTTTCCGAGCGCAAGAAGTTAGCATTAAAGTTGATGAATATTCAGGAGGAAGAGCGCCGTTACCTGGCACGAGAGCTGCATGATGAGTTTGGTCAATGCTTAGCTGCGATCAATGCGGTCGCAGCTTCCATTTCACAAACCGCAGCTTATGAATGCCCGGAACTGGTTCCGGAAGGGAAAAACATCAGTCGAATTGTCCATCATATGATGGAATCATTACGTGGATTATTATTGCGCTTACGCCCTTCTGACATTGATGAACTGGGCCTTACAGCCAGTTTAAAAAGCCTGGTGGCTGGCTGGAATGCCAGCAGTGGTGGCAAGACTCATTATAACCTTGCTGTTCATGGCGACCTTGACCGGTTACCCGAACCTATTCCCGTTACTATTTTTCGGATTGTTCAGGAATGTCTGACCAATGTATCCAAACATTCAGCCGCTACGAATGCGAAAGTAACACTCCGGACAGTCTCCGAAAATAGTTCAATAACAACCATTGAACTCATTATCGAAGATGACGGTAAGGCCAATAAACTGCCGTTTGAAGACAACCCCGGAATTGGCCTGCTCGGTATACGTGAACGTGTAGCCGCACTCGGAGGCCGGTTGACGTTAAAGACAGGTAATCCCAGCGGGCTTGCAGTCCATGTATGGCTTCCGGCTCAGCCTATTTCAGGAACACAGACATGACAGGCTCGGAAAGTATCAGAATTTTGCTGGTCGATGACCATGCCATCGTGCGTGAAGGCTATCGCTCACTATTGGAGAAGCAATCAGGAATGGAAGTGGTTGCTGAAGCAGCTGATGGAGCGGAAGCCTATTCACGCTTTAAGGATTGCAACCCTGATATAGCCGTTATGGATATTTCAATGCCCGGCCAAGGGGGGCTGGAGGCTATTACGCGCATTAAACAACGATGCCCGGATGCGAAGATCCTGGTATTCAGTATGCACCAGAATCCAAGCTTTGCTGTTCAGGCAATCAGGGCGGGGGCGCTGGGTTATGTCACCAAGAGCAGTGCGCCGGATGTTTTAATTCGGGCTATCCATGATGTCTATGCAGGGCGAATCACGTTGAGCGCCGACATTGCACAAGCCCTGGCCCTGGAAAAGTTAGGCGGCGATAGTATCGCGCTGCAAGAATTAACAGTACGAGAATTCGATATTCTGCGTATGTTAGTCGATGCTCGGTCAACAGATGATATTGCTCAAACACTCAATATCAGTCCAAAAACCGTATCCAACAGCCATTATATTATCAAGCGAAAACTTGGCGTTGCCAGTGATATCGAGTTGACTCGCCTAGCCATTAAGATGAATGTCATTAATCTTTTGGATTTATCTTGAACGCCTAAAAAACGCTTGCCGACAAGTGATAGAGCTTGAGAGCATGCAAAACCGGGGGAGGCGCTCATAAGCTAATTATGTCACCAGCTTATAGCCTGTCGGAAAACACTTGTTTTCCGACAGGCTATATAAAAGAGTTATATTGTTTCCACAATAGCTTTAAAAGTGTACGGGAAACAGTGTCGCTTAGTACTCCTGTCTCGCAGCGTAAGCAGTTTTATCAAAAGAGGCCGTTTTTACGCGTCTTTCACCCCGACGTAAAAAGAATCGCCCTTCTAAAATAGCAACTTCATTATTTGAAATGTTTAGAAAAAATGAAGTTCGAGCTGGGTCAAGACGACTATCTGTTATCCAAAAATCAAACATCCTCCGTTTATTGCGACTTCGACGCCTTGGTTAACGCTCACATGCTAATCATGGGTAAGACAGGTATGGGTAAAACGACATTTCTGAGGCGAGCGATACAGCAAATGCATCGTTTCTCGCCGACACCACGCATTCATATCATGGATGTGCATGGCGACATAAATATCAAGGGCGCTTCGTCTGTCAGATTCTCAGAGTCCACTGAATATGGCCTAAACCCGTTTGTAGTAAGCGCGGATCAACATTTCGGCGGCGTAAGGAAACGCACGCAAGATTTCATCGCGACCATAAATGGCTGTAGGCCAATCGGTTCAAGGCAAGAAGCCGTTATGCGTAACTTGATTACCGATCTGTACGCGGCCAACGGATTCTTTGCAGACAATTACAAATCATGGGGTTTGGAGGATGGGTATGCTCGGAAGCATCCCAAGCGATATCCGGCCATGGACGATGCCTGTCGCTACGCTTTTGGAAAACTCAAGCAGCTTATTATTGGTAGCGACACAACGTCTGGGAGAGCGCTAGAAGATCTGAACAAGATCACTACCAAGCTTTACAAGATATCCAAGCAACTCTGCCATTCAGGCGCCAAGCCTGATGGAGATTTAATCGAAAAAGCGATGGATCTGCGTACAAAGGCTTTACGTTCCTACAAAGATTACATCGAAAATTTGGAAACCGGTAAAGAGCTGGAAGACTTTATCAAGTACGAGTCGAAAGAAGTATTGAAGTCGGTTGTGGAGCGATTCGAGAACCTGAAGGCCAGCGGCATTTTCAAAAACAAACCAGCGCCATTCGACCCTGATAATCCGGTTTGGCATTACGACATTACTGCGTTGCGTGAAGATGAAAAACGCATGTTTGTCGAATTCAGATTGCAGAAACTATTCTCTGCTGCACTGGAAAAAGGTCCAGTTCGTTGTCAAGAGGAAGGCTTGTTGCGCGACATCATGATCATTGACGAGGCTCACCTGTTCTTTAGGGACGACCAGAACAACATTCTCAACACCATCGCCAAAGAAGGTAGAAAGTTTGGCCTGGGTCTGGTTTGCGCCAGTCAATCACCAACCCATTTTTCCGAAGACTTCTTTTCCAACGTCGCCACCAAAATTGTCCTGGGCGTTGATCAGATGTACTGGGACAACCTGGTGCGCAAAATGAAAATTGAATCGAAATTACTGCAATACATCAAGCCCTTTCACGTCATCGGTGTACAGATGAGCAACAAAGGGGAGACCAGATCACGCTTTACGATGGTTAGAGTGCCGAATTCTCGTGTCACACCAGCATAAAAAATTAAATATGGGGATTTAAGCATATCGACAAATGAACAGTTCTTAACAGTTAACTTAACCGATCAAGAAGCCTGGGATTTGGCACACAACTAAAGCGAATTGGGTTATCGGAATTCCGAAATCATGCAGCCGACGAAGACGAGGCTTACCGTATGTTCAGTGTTGCAGAAAAAGTCCGATCCAGTCTGGCCGAGATAGGGTATCAGCCACGATGAAGGTTCAAAAAGAACCCACAAAAACGAGGATTTCTTTGCTCTGTCCAGCAAAGAAATCAGACTCCACAAAGCAAAAGGCAGTTTCCATTTATGACAACAGATAACCCTATTAACTTACGACTTAAATCCTTTGCCAGTTTCGATGATGCCATGACTATGTGCGATCTTCTGAATAAAGAGACCGGTGATGAATACACTGTTGTGTCAGACAATCACCTGGGCTTCACGGCAAGACGGTACCAGGAAAACAGGCAGAAGCAACAACAAAACCCCGTCGAAACCTACGATCATAACAATAGGGCTTATCGCCAGGCATTCAGAGGCTTTATTCCGCATTATTCGGAAATTACGATCGGGATATTACTGATCGCCAAGCCCTACGCTGTTTTGGGCTGGATTTTTGCTTTGCTGAACATCCAAACAATACCTGAATGGTTCAGTTTGCCAGGATGGGGAGAAGTATTCAGATTCGGCGGCTTTTTACTATGGCTTTACGGCCTGCGCTTTATCTACAGCTACTACGCAATAAAGCTCTATTTTGATGATGACGGTGTACTCCTGAAAAAAGGCATCATTGCCCAAAATCAGGTTCAAATCCGCTTTAACGACATCAAAACCATTGGTGTTCAACAAAGCATTTTAGACAGGCTGCTAGGTATCGGCACGTTGCATCTCGATTCAGCGGGAACGAATGGGACAGTGGATATTGTATTCAATAACCTGATTAATCCGGTTTACATGCGCCACCGTATTCAGCATTTGATTGACCAGTATGCGAAGCGCTAGGTTTATGATCAAAAAAATCGCCTCCATGCTGTCCTTTTTTGGCAAAAAAGGACAAAGCAAAATTGCTCTTAAAAAAGACGATACCAACACACAAAATCAACTAATGGTCGATGAATATGTCTATCGATACCCACCCTTTCCAAAGGGAATACCGACGGCACCCATCGAAACGATCATTAACAGCAATCAGGAGATGATTCAGCAGATTATCCTGGCCCGAGGCTTGGCAGGTAACCATAATGCAAAGAAAGCCGAGATAACAATATTGGAACCTATTCGTCATCTTGCCGAGATAGTTCATCTATTGCCTGCATCCGAAAAAAACCATTTCCGGACACCGGGCGGGCTGTTTCGGTTTAGTCTGGAAAGCGCATTGTTCGGCATTCGTTATGCAGAACGCCGTATTTTGACGCGCGTGACCCCGGAAATACGCAGGGAAAATGAAGTGTTATGGACACACGCAGCCTTTCTGACAGGCTTATTTAGCGAGTCCATCCTGGTAATCTCACGGATATCTGTGTATTCCGAAGAAGGCGGGATCGAGTGGCATCCAGGTATGGAATCGATTTTTCAGTGGATGCAGCGAAATAAGCTAAAAAGCTATCACATTCGATGGAGCGAAAAAGAGGATCGGCCGATGATTTACGCATTGGCCGGCAAAGCCATTAAACCGGAACAGGCGGAAATTCTGGCGCAAGGCGAAAAAGCCATTTACAAAACGCTATTGTCGGCATTACATGATCAGGAGGATCTCAACAATCCGCTGGTTAAGATTAACCGGTCAGTGAAATACAAACTCATTGAACGTGACGAAGCGGGTGATCCATCGCGTTACGGTAAACCATTGGCAGGGATGCACCTTGATCCCTGGCTGATTGACGCTATGCGACATCTGGTAGAGAAAAAGCGCTGGGTCGTCAACGAAGAAAATGGCCGATTATGGCATGGTAAAGACGGGGTCTATCTGGTTTGGCCGCTGGCCGCCAGCGACATGCAGCGCGAGTTGAAAGAGTCAGAAAGCCCGTTTGTACCTAACACAAAAGAAATTTTGGCAGAACTCATGCAGGAAGCCGGAATTATCGAAAGCATAGGCATGGGTGGAGGCTATTTATTCGATATTGCAATTCCTCAATCCGATAGCCCGGAAATGAAATATGTGACAGCCATTCGCTTGGTGCGACACGAAATTTTGTTTGAAAAGGTTGCGTACAGTCCACTGGATAAAAACTTGCAAATCCATTTGGAAGAAGAGGAGGAACCGAATCAGGAGACCCAAAAGGCGGTGGTCAATAAAGAACCAGATACAAGCTCCGAAAAGAACACGGAATACAGCGATGACAACGATGATGCGGCTCCAGTGGAATCAGACAAATCGGCGTCGGCACCAAGGAAAGAAACCGACATGGAAATCCTGTTTGGAAAACCGGACAAATCGGGCGACGCTGGGCAGGACGAAATTAAAGGATCATCGACCTCAACAAAAACCGAAGAGACTCGTAGTGAGCCGTGCCGAACTATTGAAATGGACATTCTGTTCGGAAGACGGGTTGAGCCGGTAGAAACCAATCAATACGACGATGAGTACGCATCAGACTACCACAATGAACAGATCGTCTATGCAGGCTCGCCTGAAGTGACCTGCGCGGACACTGACGATCCGGCACATGACATCATAAAGCGGCCTGAGGAAACAATAACTCCAGTGTCTGTGATCAACAATGCCAAAAATAAAAATTTATCAGAACCTCTCTCAACCGATCAGGAGTCGGCAGAAGTCCTCCTAAAAAATTCAGATTCTAAAAAAACGGATAATCCGAAACTGACTGAAAGCGTCTCAGAACTTCTGACGAGCGCTCGGAAGTCGCAGAAAGTCTTCGAAGAACTGGATAATACAAAAAAACCAATGCTAAAGACTGCCTCAAAGCCCTCAGAAGCTTTCAAGGCTTCTGAGAAGCCAAATAAAGTTAATTCGCCCCGTGAAACCCTACTCGAAGTCGATGAGCAACACAGTAATGCGACATCGGTTTTACTGAGTGAATTGACGAGAACATCAACATCCCAAAAGACAGACAAAATCAAGTCAACTGCAGGCACTGTAAAAGCAGACAGTAATTCAGACATTTCAAAACTGTTTGGTAACACGAACACACAGAAAAACCATGACGACTTGAAATCGCGTAGTGGCATTGTGTTGAACAGGCTTAAAAAACTCCCGATTGAATTTTTGGAATCGAGACCCGGTGGAATTACCAAGATCATCGCTAAAGGGCTGAGGAATACTAATCTGAATCTGAGAGATTGTGTGTCCGTGTTGAAAGCAGCCGATCTATTGGTCTTGGTGGATGGCCTTGAAACGGGTATGGATTCTTTAGGCGAAAAGCTATCGCAATATTTTCTGGTAAAGGCTGATTTGTTGGATGGCAAATAATTACGATCCCTACATTCGCCAGCCCTATGAGCTGTATATCGCGGCAGCCTGGTTTGTAGCGACTGCAACCACGTTCACGGCGTACCTTGTGCTGCCCGGTGGAAATTCCATGCTAATACCATGGATCTGCTTTGGCTTGCTAACCTTGCAATCGGCGGTAAAAGGTCTGGATTTGGTGGGGCGTGGACGGTTAGGTCAAATGCTGACGTTTCTGGATGTCGACAAGTTATTGAAATTGATCCAGCCTGAAAAGATGTGGTTTGGCTGGGGGTTCGACTGGATGCCTATCCATACGCAGCGAGCGGTCGACACCATGCTATCCGGTATCAAAATGAGCGATGACCAGGAGCATCCAGGTAGCCCCTGGATACATGGGCTGAATCTCGGCAAGGAACATGAGATTAATATCCCACTCAAGTCACTGGAAGGGCATACCATTATGTTTGGTACGACTGGCGCTGGAAAAACACGGGCTTATGAGCTCATGGTAACGCAAGCCATTCAACGTGGCGACACTGTGATTATGATTGATCCAAAAGGTGATAAGGAATTGCGGGATCGCATGGAACTGGAATGCAAGCGAGCCGGACGGGGTGACGCTTTCCTGTTTTTTCATCCAGCGTTTCCCGGATCATCAATCCGATTAGACCCTATGCGGAATTTCACGCGCACCACAGAAATTGCTTCCCGAATCGCGGCATTATTACCATCGCAATCGGGCGGCTCCGATGCTTTTACAGCGTTTTCGTTTCGTGCGCTAAATCTGGTTGCACAAGGGTTACTGGAAACCGGCAAACGCCCGTCCATTAAACAGTTGCGCTATTACATCGAGGGCGGCGCCGAAGCTCTGTTGATTAAAGCAATCGAGGCGCACGCCGATCGCGTCGATCCGGACTGGAAAAACAGTGCCGATCCTTTTTTTGTAAAAGCCAAGGCCGGCAAAGCCAAAAAAATGGAAACCATTACCAACCCGGAATGGCTGGCTATTGTTGAATGGTATCGAACCACACTAAGCAATGGGCCAAAAGGCTCAGAAGGCATAGACGGATTGTTGTCTCTGGTCGAGCACAATCGCATGCACTTTTCGAAGATGATCGCATCGCTGATCCCGGTTTTGAATATGCTGACATCGGGCGATTTGGGCGATCTTCTATCGCCTGACGAGGAAGATTCAAACGATCACCGGCCAATCTTTGATACATCGAACATTATTTCCGGAAAGCATGTGCTGTATGTAGGGCTTGATTCATTGTCAGATTCCATTGTTTCGTCGGCTATTGGATCCATTGTATTAGCCGATTTCGCGTCGGTCGCGGGCATGATTTACAACAGCGGCAAGAAATTTGGGCGTATCTCAATGTTCGTTGACGAGGCTGCGGAAGTAGTGAATTTGCCGTTTATCCAGATTCTCAACAAAGGTCGTGGCGCCGGATTCCAGGTCGTCATGGCGACGCAAACCTTGCCGGATATTGTGGCAAGACTGGGCGACGAGGCACGCGCACGACAGGTTATCGGTAACTGCAACAATTTGATCACCTTGCGCATCAAGGACGGGGAAACACAAAAGTTTGTTGTTGAGACCTTCGGGCAAACCTATATTAAAACCGTTCAACAGAGCATTTCAAGCGGCGTTAATTCGGCCGAAAACTTTGCTCACTATTCCGGCAATAGCGGACAGTCATTAACGTTTAGCGAACACGATTTGTTCCCGCAACACTTACTGGGGCACCTCCCTAATTTTCATTACATCGCATCAATAGCCGGCGGCCGTGTCATCAAGGGACGACTGCCTATTATTACGCACTAGGATTTCACATGTCAGATCAAGCCGTTTTACTTTTTTTGAAAAAACCACTCAAACAGCCATTGCAATCACCTTCCATTGAAATGAAAAAAGCATGCAGGGCCACAAGACGCCAACCCGCAGCGCAAGAACTATTTGCGCGATGGCCAAACCTGCGCGAATCATCGCAGCGCTTAACGTCACTGCTGACCTTGTACTGGCCCGACCCAAGAAAACGAGATGAAAGTTTACTGGTCAATTGTTTAGCGAGTGGGTTAAGCGATGCCGAACAAGTGATCCAAACCGATAATGACGATCTTGTCGAGCAAAAAGCCTTTATCTGTCGCGTATCCGAGGAATTGGTACAGTGCCTCGGATTGACTCTCATGATCAAGTACAAAGGGGGATGGTCGGCTTATGATCCGAATACTCATGGCTATCTGGATGACATTATGAGATCGTCAGCAAGCGAAGAGCTAACCTGGGTTAACAAACCCCACGATGCATTCGGCAGCCCACAGAGCAAAATCCTGTGCGCATCAAGAGTATTTACTATGAACGAGTTGAAATTAGCGGGATTGCTGGAAAGTTTTCAACGCAGTTTGACAGACTAACGTCAATGGTGAAGCATTTCCTGATTTGGTTGATGATTATAATTTTTACGCCACTGGCATTGCCGGCGCTGTTAAGTCCAAAAACCATGTCGCTGACTATACGGAAAGACTACAACGCCGCTGTCAGTATTTTGGGTGAAAAGGACGAGATTAATAAGCAGCTGATCACGTTATACAAAAATAACTTAACGGTGATTGCAGCGTTTGCCAATGAATTTCGAGATAGGCATGACGATTCAAATAAATTCAGAAACAGCGGCGATCATATTGGAGAAGCGATAGCCGATATTCCAGGAGATTGGGCGGAATCAGTGAAATTTCAGGCCTACAGCATGGCCTTACGCATGGTCATTTTGTCGAAATGGGCCATCTGGTTGCTGATACCGGTGGCGATGGGACTCATTGCCGGGGTTTTTGAGCGGAGACTAAAGTCAGACACATTCAGTCCGCCGATACCGCCGATTTACAACACATCGGCTCACATGCTGTTGGCGTCAACCTTCATGATAATTTTGTGGTTGATTTGCCCCATACCAATACCTTTGTCAATTATTCCGACATTTGCGGTATTAATTAGCGTTTTTATCAGCCTGGCAATTACGCATTATCCAAATTATTAAAAATCACAGAAGTCGAAGGAAGTTCTGGCGACTTCTGAAGTCGAGATTGCTGTGACGCTAAAACGCTACGACTTCTATTGACTCTGCATAAGCTATGAGAACGCATGGGAAGTCAATAGTTGGGTGACAAAGGCATCCATTAGAAGTTGAGAGAACTTTTTTGAAGTCGTAACAAGTCTTAAAACAAAAGGCGAAATCTATACTAAATAAAAACCAGGTCAACCTAGCAGTATGTACATGCTGATAAGGGTGCAAGACATAGTGCAACACGCGAGATGCTGGGCTGATTGTTGGCGAAAAAAAGTATGGTCGTGAGCATGGACTCAGATCGTGGCGTCTCTTTCTAAGTCTGAGAAGTTACTGATCTTGATTGCCCCATCTGGGAAGCGTGCCACGACCTCCAACTCACCCCCCATCGCCTCAATGTGACTGCGCAGGGTGGAAATGTACATGTCGGCGCGCTTTTCGATCTTGGCAATTGAGGGCTGCTGGACGTGCAGCACCTCTGCCAGCATCTTCTGCGACAGGCCGCGTGCTTTTCGTAACTCGTTGAGGGGCATCTCAGCAAGCCACGCCTGAGCCTTGGCTTCTGCCCTTGCACGAGACTCGGGCAACATTTGTGCGCGCAGTTCAGAATATTTATTAGCCATTGATCAGCCCTTCCTTTTGAAGTTGCATCAGGTGTTCATCGTAGAGTCGGTCGGCAATGGGAACGTGGATGTCGTACCAACGGTTGTCACCGGTCTTGTCGCCCCCGATCAGCAGAATTGCACTGCGCCGAGGATCGAACGCGTACAGCGTGCGCAGTGGCCTGCCATCGTGTTGGGTGCGAAGCTCTCGCATATGACCGTGTTTGGAACCGTTAATGCCGCTGCTGTGGGGGAAGCCCAAAGTCGGCCCTCGTTCTTCCAGCAAACGGACGGAGGCGTCCAACGAAACTTGTTTATCTTCAGACAAGCTGCTCCACCACTCCCCGAATTCATCAGTGTATTCTATATCCCAACTCATATTGTTAATATAGCCTTGACGGAATATTCCGTCAATGGAATAAACAAATTTCCTTAAAAGGGCGCTGATTTAGGACTGGTCGCTCTTGGCCGATTGAGGGCTACTATTTGCCGTCGTACTCGGAAATCTGACTTCCACCACTCAATCTTTTGCAGAGCAATTTTAATTGCGCTACGATTACCTCGTAGTATGTGCATGCTGATAAGGATTTAAGACATAACGCAATTTGCGAAATGCTGGGCTGGTTGTTGGCGAAAAAAGTATGGTCGTGAACTTGGACTCAGACCGTGGCGTCTCTCTAAGAGCGAGACTCAAGCATCACTGGAACTAGAAACCAGCGATGCATTAGAAGTGGCTGAATCATTGAATATCGAGAATGCCAAATTCAAGGCGGATAAAAATACTTGAGGAAACTGACGAAACAAAACCTATGTTTTTTAATTCGGTTCGGTAGGCACGCTCAAATGTATGAAGAGCTTGCCTGGCGGGATAGGTTCTTAAACTATTACCATGCTGGAAAGTGAAATCCTCGGTTACTTTTAACTATCGCGCGTGGTTATGAGAGTGGTAAATTTTGTAACTAATTGAATTAAATTAAAATTAAACGGCCTGCAAAGCCATCTACGGCGGTTCGATTCCGCCCGCAGCCTCCAAAAGAAGCGCATAAACCTGCAAGTCATAAGGCTTAGCGGGTTTTTTATTGCCCAAAATATCCATGAGTAAATTTTCCGTTCGCTAATCTAGCGGCAGTATTATTCATTTAGTGATATTGTAAAATTCAGTTTTTAATGTTGAGGGCTAAGAAAACAGGTCATGGTGCGAGACGCGTGGTCGAAAGCATTGACAGGAAACTAAAGACGAGACGAAGCCGTTATCCGATGTGGAATAATAATTTTAAAGGCCTATTTCAAATAGGATGTTTTTTAAAATTACGAGAGCGAGTGAAAATCCATAGATACCAGAAACATGCTCGACGGGTGATAAGTGACGCTTGGTTGATGCAATTCCAACGACTGTTTCAGGGGCGGTGGAAAATTCGCATCTAATTTTTGCTGTATGATTTAAGGCAAGGATCAGCTAACCGATTCTACTTGCGCCACTGTCACCTGTTGTCGACGAACAGATCAAAACAAAAACAACTCAATAATGGCCATCAAAAAATCCGAGCTTTACTCCACCCTCTGGTCCGGTTGCGATGAACTTCGCGGCGGCATGGATGCCAGCCAGTATAAGGATTATGTTCTCGTGCTGCTGTTCATTAAATACGTCAGCGATAAATACGCCGGTGTTCCTTACGCTCCGATTACCATACCCGAAGGCGCCAGCTTCAAGGACATGGTTGCGCTCAAGGGCAAACCCGACATCGGCGACCAGATCAACAAAAAGATCGTAGCGCCGCTGGCCAATGCCAACAAGCTGTCGGACATGCCCGACTTCAATGATCCCAGTAAGCTGGGCAGCGGCCAGGAGATTGTTGAGCGCCTGACCAACCTGATCGCCATCTTCGAAAACAAGGCGCTCGATTTCAGCAAGAACCGCGCGGAAGGCGATGACATACTTGGCGACGCTTATGAATACCTGATGCGCCATTTTGCCACCGAGAGCGGCAAGAGCAAGGGGCAGTTCTACACGCCCGCCGAAGTCAGCCGCATCATGGCGCAGATCATAGGCATCCGCGCTGACGACACCAGCAATGCAACCACAGTTTACGACCCAACCTGCGGTTCCGGCTCATTGCTGTTGAAAGTGGGCGACGAGGCCCGTGCCAAGGTCACGCTCTATGGGCAAGAGAAGGATGCCGCCACTTCCGGCCTGGCGCGCATGAACATGATCCTGCACGACAACCCGACAGCTCTGATCAAGCAAGGCAACACGCTGGCAAATCCTCTATTCACCGGCGATGACGGTCAGCTCAAAACTTTCGATTACGTGGTCGCCAATCCGCCGTTCAGCGATAAACGCTGGAGCACCGGCATCGACCCGCTTAACGATCCTCACCGGCGCTTCCAGGATTTCGGTACGCCGCCGGACAAGCAAGGCGATTACGCCTACCTGCTGCATATCGTTCGTTCGCTGAAAAGCACAGGGAAGGGCGCATGCATTTTGCCGCATGGTGTTCTGTTTCGCGGCAACGCCGAGGCCGACATCCGCAAGAACCTGATCCGAAAAGGCTATATCAAAGGCATCATTGGTCTGCCCGCCAACCTGTTCTACGGCACTGGCATCCCCGCCTGCATCATCGTTATCGACAAGGAAAATGCTCACACCCGAAAAGGCATCTTCATGATCGATGCGAGTAAAGGTTATGTCAAAGACGGTAACAAGAACCGCCTGCGCGACATGGACATCCACCGGATTGTCGATATTTTCAACAAGCGGCTGGAGATTGCCAAATACTCGCGCATGGTCGGCGTCGAGGAGATCGACAAGAACGAATTCAACCTGAACATCCCGCGCTATATCGACAGCCAGCAAGCCGAAGACATTCAGGACATTGAGGGACACTTGAAGGGCGGCATCCCCGTCGCTGACGTGAATGCCTTGCAGTCGTATTGGGATGTGTGTCCGCGACTGCGCAAGGCCTTGTTCAAGGTCAACCGCCTCGGCTACCTTGATCTGGCCGTTTCCAAACAAGTTATCAAGTCCGCGATCTACGAGCATCCGGAATTCGTCAGCTTCATCGACAGCATGAACGCCCTGTTTGCCGACTGGCGGAAGCAGAGCATCAAAACG
Source organism: Methylobacter sp. (assembly GCA_030679035.1). Classification (GTDB taxonomy): domain Bacteria; phylum Pseudomonadota; class Gammaproteobacteria; order Methylococcales; family Methylomonadaceae; genus Methylobacter_A. Next base: position 13,340 of record JAUXTH010000050.1, read on the forward strand.
CTCAAGAGCCTGCAAACCGATTGCTACCCCAAGACCGTCATCGCCGAGCTAGCCGAAGACCTGCTGGCTCATTACACGGGCAAACCGCTGATTGAACAATACGATGTTTATCAGCACCTGATGGACTACTGGACCGCGACCATGCAGGACGACGGCTACCTGATCGCCGCCGATGGCTGGAAGGCCGAGACCTACCGGATCATTGAAGTCAAGAAAAACAAGGAAGGTAAAACCGTCAAGGAAACCGTCAAGGAAACCGATAAAGGCTGGACTTGCGACCTCGTTCCCAAGCAGCTGATCGTCAACCGCTACTTTGCCGCCCGGCAGGCGGCCATCCGCGAGCAGGAGGCCGCGCTGGAAAGTGTGACTGCCCAGATGGTTGAGTTGGAAGAGGAGCACGGAGGCGAGGAAGGCGCATTCTCGGAACTGGACAAGGTCAACAAGGCTAATGTTACCGCCCGGCTGAAAGAAATCACCGGGAACGCCAAGCCCCGGCTTGGCGATAAAAAAGAAGCCGAGCTGGGGCTCGGCGCTCCTGAGGAGGTTGTTCTTTGCGCATGGCTGCGTTTGGCAAATGAGGAGGCCGAGTTCAAGAAAGCCCTGAAAGAAGCCGAGGCCGCCCTCGACGCGCTGGCCTATGCTAAATACCCCACGCTTACCGAGGCCGAGATCAAAGTGCTGGTGGTCGAAGACAAATGGTTGTCCGCCATCGCCGCCGCCATCCACGGCGAGATGGACCGCATTAGCCAGACTCTTACGCAACGGGTGAAGGAACTAGCCGAACGCTACGAAACTCCGTTACCGATGCTGACCGATAAAGTGGCAAGCCTGAGCGCCAAAGTGGATGCGCATTTGCAAAAAATGGGCTTCGTTGTCCATGGATAATGGGCCATTGAAGATGGACAAGAAATCTTTGTCCGTGCAGGAGGCTTGTGCGCATTATCAGTTATCCGCTGGCAACGCTCCGTTATTACCGTCGGGGTACAAGCAGACTGAGGTTGGGGTGATTCCGGAGGATTGGGGGGTCTCTACCGTCGGTGAGGAGTTCTCAATCAAGCTCGGAAAGATGCTCGACTTTGAGAAGAACGCAGGTGTGCCAAAACCTTATTTGGGCAACCGCGCTGTTCAATGGGGTCGGATTGATCTCAGTGACATTGGTGTAATCAAGCTGACAACCTCTGATCTCCAGCGTTTTCGGTTACGGGCAGGCGATCTGCTTGTTTGCGAAGGTGGAGAGATTGGACGTGCTGCCATTTGGAACCAGCCCATAGAAGAGTGTTACTACCAGAAGGCGTTGCATCGATTGCGTCCATTGCGCGGCTACAATGTTCAACTGATGAAAAACGTACTGCAACGATTTGCAGTATCAGGATTTCTCCTTAACTTCGTAACACAAACGAGCATTGCCCATCTTCCAAAAGACAAGTTCGAAAAAGTCCCAATTCCTCTGCCGCCCACCAAAGCCGAACAAGAAGCCATCGCCGAGGCGTTGAGCGATGCGGATGCTCTCATCGAATCACTGGAACAACTTGTCGTTAAAAAACGCCAGATCAAACAAGGTGCCATGCAGGAATTGCTGACCGGCAAAAAGCGTCTGCCGGGGTTTAGCGGGGAATGGGAAGTGAAAGCCTTAAGTGAAGTTTGCTGGTTTCAAGAAGGTCCAGGGGTTAGGAATACCCAGTTCACTGCTTCCGGTATAAAGCTCTTGAATGGAACGAATATTTTTCGTGGTGTGCTTAACCTTGAAAATACTAACAGGTTCATTTCTGAAAAGGAGGCGCGAGGTGCTTACGCCCACTTCATGGCTGATGCAGGAGACATCGTTATCGCATCCTCTGGAATTACAATTGAGCGATTTCACGAGAAGGTCGCTTTTGTCAAAGAGCACGATTTGCCGTTTTGCATGAATACCAGCACGATAAGGTTCAAGCCTTACTATGGTTTTTTAGCCCCAGCTTTTCTCTATCAGTTTCTGACAAGTGATAGTTTTAAGCGAATGATAGGCGGACAGGCAACAGGTTCGGCACAATTGAATTTCGGACCATCTCATATTATAAAGATTAGTTTTTCGTTGCCGTCGATTCCTGAACAAACCGCCATCGCCGCCATCCTCTCCGACATGGACGCCGAAATCGCCGCGCTGGAAGAAAAACTCGCCAAAACCCGCGCCATTAAACAGGGTATGATGCACAATCTGCTGACCGGAAGGATACGCCTGCTATGATGGCTGCTGGGAACGCCAAGCCCCAGCTTGGCGCGGTGAACAAGCAGACGGCTGAAAGTGAAGAAGCCGAGCTGGGGCTCGGCGCTCCCGTAAGGGTTCCCGCAGCCAAGGGTTGGTATAGCCGGGGTTATTTGCCGCATTTTGATGCGCCGGGCACTTTGCAATTCATCACCTTTCGGCTTGCCGATTCCCTGCCGCAAACAGTGCTGAAGCAATTGGAGCAGGAGCTTATGCAATTGCCGATTTCGACGCGTGAGCGTGAACGGCGCAAGAAAATAGAGCAATGGCTGGATGCGGGTTTGGGCTGCTGCGCTTTGCGTCATCCGCGCATGGCGGAGTTGATGCAGCAAACTTTGCAGAAATTTGATGGCGAGCGTTATCGTTTGATCGCTTGGTGCATTATGCCCAACCATGTTCATGTATTGATTGAGCCTGCGATTAGTTTGCCGAAGATTTTGCAGTCGTGGAAATCGTTTACCGGGAGTTGGGCTATTTCACATAATGCCGAGCTGGGGCTCGGCGTTCCCAGGATTGTCGGCGCAATTAAAAATCAGTTTTGGATGCGCGAGTATTGGGATCGCTATATTCGCGATGAAGATCACTTCCTCAGGACGATCAATTATATTCACAATAACCCGGTAAAAGCCGGGCTTTGCGAGGAAGTGCGTGATTGGCCTTGGTCGAGTGCATATGCCGGGTAGCGGTAGGAAAAGGTGGACGTCCGCCGCTTTTTGCAATCATTGCAGTAGACTTGTCGAAGTAGGTCATTCGACATATTCTTCGGTATATTTCAAGATAATATCTCATGCATAGTTAGATAATTCATTGAATAAATTGGAATAATAATGGTAAATTAAAGATATAAAAAATACCACTACAGAAAAATATCGCCATGCCTACATTTAATCACCATGATTTGTCTTTGCTCAATCCCGCGTTTGATTCTCCGTTGGTCGATGTTTTGACGGAGCTGGAACACTTGCGCCGCTTGCAGCTGGGCGGTACAACCCCGCCGCAGGTCTTTTTTCAGCTCAAACATATCTTCCACATGCTGGAAAGTTTGGGTTCAGCCCGTATAGAAGGTAACCACACGACCTTGGCCGATTATGTGGAAAGCAAGCTGGAAGGCACCCGGCAAGCGCCTTCCGATCAATTGCGGGAAATGGAAAATATTGAAGCCGCTATGGCCTATATCGAGGACAGTATCCAATCCGGCGCTAGCCTGACAGAGCATTTTATCTGTGAGTTGCATGCCATTGCGGTAAAAGACCTGGAGCGGGAGGGAGATGCCACGCCGGGCGCTTACCGGCTGAAGCCGGTGCAAATTGCTCAGTCCGAGCATTTGCCGCCGAATATTGTTCAAGTGCCGGAGTATATACAGGAGCTGGTCGGTTTTATCAATCAGGATGATCCGCCCAAATATGATTTGATCAAGGTGGCTCTGGCGCATCACCGTTTTGGCTGGATACACCCGTTTGGTAACGGCAATGGCCGGGTGGTGCGGTTGCTAACCTATGCTCTGCTGATTAAGTATGGCTTTAACGTTAAAACGGGTGGCAGGGTGCTGAATCCGACGGCGGTGTTTTGCAATGATCGGGAGCGCTATTACACTATGCTGGCCTGTGCCGACAAGGGCTCGCGTGAAGGACTGGAGGAATGGTGTGTTTACGTCTTGCAAGGGATTTTGGACGAATTGCGTAAAGTCGACCGGTTGACTGATTTTAATTTTTTGAGTGCGAGAATTCTTGCGCCTGCGCTGACTTATGCCAGGGAAAGAGAGCTGATTACGGCAATGGAAGAAAAAATACTGCATATAGCCGCCAATAACGGCGTGGCAAAGGCGGCTGATTTAGTGGCTGCCATGCCCGGTATGACCGCAGCCCAGCGAACCTATCAAATCAAGAAGCTAGTCGAGCGAAACATGTTGCAGCCGATCAAGGAAGGAGCAAGACAATATACTATCGGCTTTAGCAACAGCTATTTGATGCGCGGCGTAGTTCGCGCTCTATCAGATGAAGGATTTGTTCCTACGGCGCTCAATAATATTGATAGTCAATAGTAAATTGATGCTTAAGCCAAACAATAATGGAAATGCAAAATGAATGAGATTGGCCAACCCGAACGCGCCACGCAGAACCGTGTCATTGCTTTATTTAGCGATGAATTGGGCTATCGCTTCCTTGGCGATTGGACTGACCGCAACGATAACAGCAATATCGAGGAAGGGCTGCTTACCGGTTTTCTGAACAAAAGCGGTTACAGTTCGACGCAGATCAGCCGGGCTCTCGACCGGCTGCGCACCGAAGCGGGGAATCCAAACCGCAGCCTGTACGACAACAATAAGGAAGTGTACAGCCTGCTGCGCTACGGCATTCAGGTGCAGGCGGCAGCGGGCGAGAATACGGAGACAATCAGGCTGATCAATTGGGACGACCCGGCGCAAAATGATTTCGCCATTGCCGAGGAAGTCACCTTGCGCGGCAACTGCAATCGACGGCCCGATTTGGTGCTTTACCTCAACGGCATCGCCGTGGGCGTGATCGAGTTGAAGAACAGCCGTGTTTCAATCGGCGACGGCATTCGCCAGAATATTTCCAACCAGCAGCCGGAATCCAATGCTTGGTTTTTTAGCACAGTGCAACTCATCTTCGCCGGTAACGATTCCGAGGGTCTGCAATATGGCACCATAAAGACCGAGGAAAAGTATTTCCTGAAATGGAAAGAGGACGAGACGGACAACAGCCGCTACAAGCTGGATAAATACCTACTGAAGATGTGCGACAAGGCGCGGTTGATCGAGCTGATGCATGATTTTGTACTGTTTGATGGCGGCGAGAAAAAGCTGCCCCGAGTGCATCAGTATTTCGGCATCAAGGCGGCGCAGGCGCATGTCCGCCGCCGCGAGGGCGGCATCATCTGGCACACGCAGGGCAGCGGCAAGAGTATCGTGATGGTGTTGCTGGCGAAGTGGATTCTGGAGAACAAGCATGATGCCCGCGTGGTGATCGTCACTGACCGTGACGAGCTGGACAAGCAGATCGAGGGCGTTTTCATCGCTGCCGGTCATCCGATGACCCGCGCCGGAAGCGGACGCGACTTGATGAGTCAGCTCGGCCAAGCTACGCCGCGCTTGCTGTGTTCGCTGGTGCACAAGTTCGGCAAAAAGGGCGTGGAGGATTTCGAGCAGTTCATCAAGGAACTGGAGGCACAACCCTGCCGGACGGTGGGCGAGCTATTCGTATTTGTGGACGAATGCCATCGCACCCAAAGCGGTAAGTTGCACCGTACGATGAAGGCGTTGATGCCCAACGCGGTGTTTATCGGCTTTACCGGAACGCCGCTGTTGAAGCAGGACAAGCAGACCAGTCTGGAGGTGTTTGGCGGCTATATTCATACCTACAAGTTCAGTGAGGCTGTGGGGGACAAGGTGGTTCTTGATCTGGTTTATGAGGCGAGGGACATTGATCAGCATTTAGGCTCGGAGGAAAACGTTGATGAATGGTTCGAGGCTTCCACAACGGATTTAAACGATTGGCAAAAGGCGGCCCTGCGCGAAAAGTGGGGCACCATGCAGAATGTGCTCAGCTCCAAATCCCGCATGGCGCGGGTGGTTGCGGACATTATCTTCGACTTCAAAAGACGCCGCCGCTTGAATGACGGGCGCGGTACTGCCATCCTGGTAGCTTCGAGTATTTACGAGGCGTGCAAGTATTTTGAGCTGTTTCAGAAGACGGTGTTTAAAGGCAAGTGTGCCGTCGTCACTTCTTATAATCCGCAGATTAAAGACGTCACGCTGGAAGACACCGGCGCGAACACGGAGACGGACAAACTGTTCATTTACAACACCTACACCGAGCTGTTGCAGAATGTGGATGCGCTGCCCGGCAAATCCAAAACCGAGACCTACGAAGATAACGCCAAGAAGTTGTTCAAGGAGCAGCCTGCCAACATGAAGCTGTTGGTCGTGGTGGACAAGTTGCTGACCGGTTTCGATGCGCCGAGCTGCACTTATCTTTATATCGACAAGAGCATGAAAGATCACGGGCTGTTCCAGGCCATCTGTCGCACCAACCGATTGGACGGCGAGGACAAGGACTTCGGTTACATCGTGGACTACAAAGACTTGTTCAAGAAGGTGGAAAACGCCATCGCAGTTTATAGCTCAGAGCTTGATCATAGCGAGGGCGGTGCCGATCCTGAGATTATGCTGCAAGACCGCCTGAGTAAAGGCCGGGAACGCTTGGATAATGCGCTGGAGGCTATCGCGCTGCTTTGCGAATCGGTGGAGCCGCCTAAAGGGCCACTCGAACATATCCATTATTTCTGCGGCAATACCGAGATTCCTGATGACTTGAAGGTGCATGAAATTCAACGTGTTGCACTTTACAAGGCGACGGTTGCGCTGGTGCGCGCCTACGCTAATATCGACGGCGAACTGGACAAAGCCGGATACGGCGATGCCGATATTCAGCGCATCAAACAGAAACTTGACGAGTATCTTAAGCTGCGGGAAATTATCCGTAATGCCGCCAATGAAAAGCTGGATATGAAAGCCTACGAGGCCGACATGCGGCACCTGATCGACACCTATATCGAAGCCGATGCGCCGAGGAAGATTTCGCCGTTCGATAACATGCCGTTATTGGAGCTGATCGTGAAAACCGGCATTGCGGATGCGATCAACACGCAACTTGGCGGCCTGAAGGGCAGCAAGGATGCCGTGGCCGAGACCATCGAGAATAATGTCCGCAGTAAGATCATCAAGGAGCACCTGAACAACCCGGCTTTTTACGACAAGATGTCGGCGCTGTTGGACGAGATCATCGCCACTCGTAAAGCCAAGGCTATTGAGTATGAAGAATACCTGAAACGGATTGCCGAGCTGGCGAAGACGGTGGAGGGAGGTCGGGCCGAAGATGCGCCCGAGCAATTAAATACGCCGGGGCGTCGTGCGCTTTATGACAATCTCTGGTTCGGTATGGCTGAGCCATCTGCCGTCTATGGGCGTGCAAAAAAAGATGAAGTGTTGGAATTGGCCGTCAGGATCGACGAGACCGTTAGACAGGTCAGGCCTGACGATTGGCGAGGCGTTCAGGCAAAAGAGCAAATCATCAAAGCGGCTTTGTATGGTATTTTGCAGGATGCGACGAAAGTTGAACGCATCTTCCCGATCATTACGCAGCACAGGGAATACTGATGGTCACTCAGATCGAGCTTGGCGATATTTCCGTGGATGTTGTGCTAAAAGACATCAAGAATATCCATTTGAGCGTGTACCCACCTACCGGCAAGGTGCGTATTGCCGCGCCATTGCGGATGGATATTGACACCATTCGCGTGTTTGCGATTACCAAACTCGGTTGGATCAAGAGCCAACAGAAAAAGCTGCGAGAACAGCAGCGTGAAACGCCGCGCGAATACCTCGACCGCGAAAGCCATTATGTTTGGGGAAAGCGCTACCTGCTTCAACTGGCTGAGAAAGATGCCGCGCCGGAAGTCGAGTTAAAGCACAATAAAATGCGCCTTCAAATTCGCCCTGCAAGTAGTGATGTAAGGAAGCAAGAGATTCTCGAAGCATGGTATCGCGAGAGGCTCAAGGAAACTGTTCCAGCTTTGATCGCCAAATGGGAGCCGCTTATAGGCGTGAAGGTGGGACGGTTCTTTGTGCAAAGGATGAAAACGAAGTGGGGCAGTTGTAGCCCAAGCTCCAAAAGCATCCGGCTCAATGCCGAACTTGCCAAGAAGCCGCCGGAGTGCCTGGAATACATCGTCGTACATGAGATGGTTCACTTGCTGGAACCTAGCCACAATACCCGATTCATAATTTTGATGGATCGGTTCATGCCGAAATGGCGGTTTTACAAGGATGAGTTGAATAAACTACCGGTTAGGCATGAGAGCTGGGTTTATTGACGTTCGCGGTTGGAAAAATAAAAAGTATCCGGTTTAACCCCGATGGTATTGGTGAATCAAGCCCTGGCGCACACCCAAACATCAACCCTGCTAGCTCCGGCTTTTTTCAATACATAGGCCAGTTCATGGGCTGTTGTGCCGGTGGTCATTACGTCATCGAGTATCGCGATATGCCGGGCGTGTATGGGTTTGATGATCGAAAAGGCATTTTTCAGGTTTTTTTGGCGTTTTTTGGCGGGTAGCCGGGTTTGATGAGGCGTGTCGCGGTGCCGCTTGCAACTGGTTAAATCCAGCGGAATCTGCATTTCCTTGGCGACGGTTCTGGCGATTTCTATGGCTTGATTGAAGCCGCGTTCGCGGTAACGGGCTTTATGCAGCGGAACCGGTATTATCAAGTCGGGTTGTTCGGCGGTTTGTTTCATGTCGGGCTTTCCTGCCCGACACCCTTCGGGTAAATGCAAATCTGTTCCAGACAGATTTGTCAGGTGATCGGCCAATAATAGGCCGAGTAGGCGGGCATTCTTGTAATTGGCGCCGAATTTTAAGCTGCCGATCAAATGCCGGATGGCTCCCTGATGGATGAACGGCGCGACAGTCTCGTCAAAGGCTGGATGCCTGCTCAGGCAGCGGCCGCAAAGCACCGGCGCGGTTGCAGGAGTTTCTAGTATTTCGGCGCATCGGTAACAGCACAGGTTATTTCTGGGCAGCTGCGTGTAGCACGAATGGCAAATGTCGCGGGAATTGTGTCCTGGGTTTCCGCATAAGATGCAGGTAGGCGGCAGCAGGTAATCCTGTATAATATTGATCCAGTTGTATACCATTTTCATTTGAACAGGTTGACAAGTTTATCGTCGTTCGCGATTGATGGACTTCGTACCTCAGTCCTACACTGGAGCTTAACAGAATGTCTGCAAACCCTGCAATTCGCCATGACTGGCAGTTGGACGAAGTGCAAGCGCTTTACGCGTTGCCTTTTAATGACCTGATTTTTAAGGCGCAAACCGTACACCGAGAGAATTTCGATCCCAATGAAGTTCAGATTAGCAGTCTGTTAAGTATTAAAACCGGCTCCTGTTCGGAAGATTGCGGCTATTGCCCGCAAAGCGCGCGCTATGATTCCGATTTAACGCCCGAGGCGTTAATGCCGATTGATAAGGTTTTGCAAGCGGCGCAACAGGCTAAAGATCAAGGCGCATCGCGTTTTTGCATGGGCGCGGCCTGGCGCCAGCCTAAAGACAGGGACGTGGAGCGGGTGGTCGAGATGGTTCAGGGCGTAAAGGCGTTGGGTATGGAAACCTGCGTAACCTTAGGCATGCTGACGGACGCCCAAACCATCAGGTTAAAAGAAGGCGGCCTGGATTATTACAACCACAATCTGGACACCTCGGAAGATTATTATTCCGAGGTCATCACCACGAGGACTTACCAGGATCGTCTGGATACGCTGGCGCGGGTCAGGGATGCCGGGATTAACGTGTGTTGCGGCGGCATCGTCGGCATGGGCGAGAGCGATGTCGATCGCGCCAATCTGTTAATCGAATTAGCAAACCTGCCCAAGCATCCCGAAAGCGTGCCGGTCAATATGCTGGTGCAGGTTGAGGGCACGCCGCTGATGGGCACCGAATCGCTGGATCCGATTATCTTCATCAGGACCATAGCCGTTGCCAGAATTATGATGCCCAAGTCGCGGGTGCGGTTGTCCGCGGGGCGCAATAACATGAGCGATGAAATGCAGGCGCTGTGCTTTCTGGCCGGAGCCAACTCGATTTTCTACGGAGACAAATTGCTGACCACCGATAATCCGATGACTAACCATGATTTGGCTTTGTTTGATCGACTGGGTGTGCATTCCGGCGGCTCAAGTTACGCTTGATCCTAAAAAATCAATTGATCCACGAAAAACACGAAAAGCACGAAAATATTCAAAGTAATTTATTTTGTGTCGCCTAGAGGCGCCTACTTTTGGCTTTCGTGCTTTTCGTGGACAAAGACTTTAAATCTAATGACTCCCCCATTCACAGAATTAGCAGCCAACCTAGACGATATTGCCCAACAGGGCTTGTATCGATCAAGGCGGGTTATCGCATCCCCTCAAGGCATTAACCTGGAAATCGACGGCAAAACTGTCGTCAATTTTTGCAGCAATGATTATCTGGGGCTTACCAATCATCCCGACGTGGTCAAGGCGTTTAAATTCGGCGCAGATCATTACGGGGTCGGCAGCGGCTCGGCGCATTTGATTTGCGGGCATAGCGCGGCGCACCATGCACTGGAAGAGGAACTTGCTGCATTCACCGGTCGCGAGCGGGCATTGTTGTTTTCCACAGGGTACATGGCCAATATCGGCGTGATCTCGGCTTTGTTGGGGCGCGGCGATTCGGTGTTTGAAGACCGGCTAAACCATGCGTCTTTGTTGGACGGAGGCCTGTTGTCCGGCGCACGGTTTAAACGTTATGCCCATGCCGACATGGCTGATCTCGAAGCAAATCTGGATAAAGCTTCCGGCAACAAGCTGATCGTGACCGATGGCGTATTCAGCATGGATGGCGATTTTGCGCCGCTTAATGAATTGGCTGTCGCCGCAAAAAAACATGATGCCTGGCTGATGGTTGACGATGCCCATGGGCTTGGCGTAATCGGTGAGCGTGGCGGCGGGATTCTGGAACATTACGGTCTTGGTCAGAACGATGTGCCGGTACTGATGGGAACTTTGGGCAAGGGTTTGGGTACATTCGGCGCGTTCGTCGCAGGTTCCGAGCTGTTGATTGAAACCCTGATCCAGAAAGCCCGCACTTATATATATACCACCGCGTTACCGGCGGCGGTTGCCGAGGCGACGCGGGCGAGCTTGAAAATCGTCATCGAAGAAAACTGGCGCAGGGACAAGCTCAAACAACTGTCGGAACGATTCAGCGTGGGTGCCGAACAAATCGGGTTGCAGGTGATGCCGTCATCGTCGGCCATCCAGCCCATCCTGATCGGCGACAGCCAAACAGCCGTAGACATCAGCAATGCTTTGTTGGATGCCGGTTTGCTGGTCAGTGCGATACGCCCGCCGACCGTGCCGCAAGGCAGCGCTAGATTGCGGGTGACTTTTTCGGCGCTGCACGAAGAGCAACATGTCGACCGGTTGCTGGATGCGCTGGCTAAAATTATCGTAAGCCGCAAGTGACAAAAATTCACCTGGAAACGTTTGGGCAAGGCAAACCCATCGTGCTGGTGCATGGCTGGGCTATGCATACCGGCATCTGGCGGGAGTTTGCCAAGCAATTGGCGCTCAATTATCAGGTGACCTGCATCGATTTGCCGGGGCACGGGCGCAGCGAAAAAATCGAGCCGTTTACGCTGGAACGGATCAGCGCCGAGCTGGTTAATGTAGTTCCCGAGCAGAGCTGTTGTTGGCTGGGCTGGTCTCTGGGCGCAACTATAGTGCTCGATATAGCCGCCCGTTATCCCGAACGGGTATCCTCGCTGGTTTTGTTGGCAGGAAACCCCGCGTTCACCGTAGGGGCGACCGGCCGGTCGCCCGAAACGCAAACACCATGGCCTGGTATGGACATCCGCTTGCTGGATGATTTTGCCGAACATTTGCATAAAAACTGTCAGGCGACCTTGCTACGCTTTTTATCCTTGCAGGTAAACGGCATGCCCGACCCAAAAGCCCTGTTGAAAGCACTTAAAACAGCCGTGTTTGAATGCGCTGCGCCGGATCAAGTCACGTTGCAGGGCGGTTTAAACATACTGAAACAGGCAGACATGAGGCCGGTTTTATCAGGTCTGACCCTTCCTGTGTCGGTCATCTTAGGTGGCCTGGATACCTTGGTTCCGGTAGCCGTAGGTCAAAGAATGCAGCAATTATTGCCAACCCTGGAATTAGACATTATCGACCGGGCAGGGCATGTGCCGTTTTTGTCGCACAGCCGGGAAACGGTGGCGATTATTTCCCGATTTATGGAAGAGCAATGCAGTTAGATAAAGCCAAAATCAAGCAATCGTTTGCGGCGGCTTCGGTGACTTATGACGGCGTTGCCGCATTGCAGCGCACTGTCGGTAATGCATTGCTGAATACTATAAATGCCGAAAGCCTGACAGGAACCTTGCTGGACTTGGGCTGTGGCACTGGATTTTTAACCGCGAACTTGGTAGGGAGTTGGGGAAATGGTACGCAAAGCGTACCCTACATGAATGCTATCGCTTTGGATATTGCGTTACCGATGGTGCAGGTGACGCGAGCAAAGCTGGTCGATGCGCCTAATGTCAACTATGTATGCGCCGATGCCGAACAACTGCCGCTGGCCGGCCAAATTGTTGATGGCGTGTTCTCCAATCTCGCGTTGCAATGGTGCGTCAATCTTGAAGGCGTTTTTACCGATATTAAGCGGGTAATGAAGCCTGACGGACGGCTGGTTTTTTCGACATTCGGCCCGCAAACGTTACAGGAATTAAAATCCGCTTGGGCAGATGTTGACGATTTCAACCATGTTAATGACTTTTACGGCGAACAGCAGCTAAGACACTTTCTTCAGCTGGCTGGTTACACTGAGATAGCCATTGAAACCAAGATTTATCTATCAAGCTATGATTCTGTTTTGGCCTTGATGAAGGAGTTAAAACATATCGGCGCTCATAACGTGATTGCCGGGCGCAACAAAAGCATCACCAGCAAATCGCAGATGCAGCGGATGATTGCGGCTTATGAACAGCATCGAACCGGCGATTTGATCCCCGCGACCTTCGAGGTCATGATGATTACGGCGAGCTAATGGAAAAAGGCTACTTCATAACCGGCACCGACACCAACGTCGGCAAGACCTGGGCGACGATTGCGCTGATGCGGTACTTTAAAAGTCTGGGGAAATCGGTTGCGGGCATGAAGCCGGTCGCTTCCGGTTGCATCATGCAGGATGGGCAGCTGAAAAATGCAGATGCGTTGTTGATACAAGAAAATGCGTCATTACAAATTGACTATGATTTGATTAACCCTTACGCCTACGAACTGCCGGTTTCACCGCATATTGCAGGCGTAAACAACCCGGTCGAACTCGATCAGCTAATCGCCAGATTTGAGCTGTTGAAAACTCTGGCCGATATCGTCGTCGTCGAAGGCGCAGGAGGTTGGTACACGCCTTTAAATGAGCAAGAAGCCAATAGCGAATTGGCAATAGCGTTGGCTCTGCCGGTTATCATGGTCGTCGCGATCAGGTTGGGCTGCATCAACCATGCAAGATTGACTTATCAGGCGATAAAGCAATCAGACGTAGACTGCGCCGGTTGGATTGCGGTTTGCACAGACCCGGACTTGTTAAGCCGGGACGAGACTATCAACACCATGAAAGCTAAGTTGGATGCGCCTTTGTTGGGGGTGTTGCCTTATAAAGAACTCGCCGATTTCGATTTTTTCTCGGAACAGCTGAACATATAGCTACAATCCGCTAGCATGCCGCTACGGCAACTTGGTTTTTACTTTCGCGCTTGCGGACATACATGGCTGCGTCGGCATGGTGTAACAATGCTTCAGCCGTATCGCCGTGCTGTGGATAGGTGGCAATGCCGATACTGATATCGGTAGTGACCGTGTCGCCCCGGTAACTAAAACTGGATGCGACCAAGGTTTCTTTGATGCGTTTTGCCACCAATTCTGCGCCTTCTGCGGCGGTGCCCGGCAGTAACACGGTGAATTCGTCGCCGCCGTAACGAGCTGCAGTGTCGCAGCCTCTTAAACAGTGCCGGAAGTTGTCGGCGATGGATTTCAACAGCAGGTTGCCGGCTTCGTGACCGTATTGGTCGTTGACGATTTTTAAGTTGTCGCAATCCCCCAGCAGAACGCTGAAAGTGTGTTCCCCACGCCGGGCTTGTTGCAGCTGTTTTTCCAAGAGATCCATGAATGCCCGGCGGTTGTTCAGATGGGTTAATTCATCGGTTTGCGCGACGGTTTTGATGCGGCTGAAGGCGTGGTATATGTCGTTAGACAACATGGTGGTGATGTAGCCCACCAGCAGCATAGGAAACAGCCAAGTCAGCAGGACGCTGCTTTGGCTTAGGGACAAGACCTCGTCGCCGGGTGCGCCGTAGTAGCCCAAATACACATAACAAGCGCCGATTAACAACACTTCCAATAATGTGGTGAGCTTGCCCAAAGCCAGCGCGCTGGTGATGATGGGTAGAAAATACAGGTTAAGCAACAGGCTGTCTTGGCGTCCGGTGTGCCAAACCGACCAGGTGATCAACAAGATCATGACCCAAGTTTCTAAAGCCAGTTTCCAAACGTTGGCCTGGGCAAAAAAATTGGCGTAATGGAATAACATGACGAAGGCGGCGAAAGCGCAGAGGCCGCCGAGTAACAAGTTTTTAACGTCATCCTCGATATGGCCTACCACCAGATAAAACATCATCAATACCAGCAGCAACCATTCTATTTCCGCAACGGTGCGGGAAAAACCGCTCAGTGCGTCGGGTTCTTGATTGAGGCGAAAAAAAGGTTCCTTGGTCATGGTGAATATTCCCGGTCGATAGTGTTGGGCAGCGAACTTAAAAGCATCAGGTTATTTATCGACATCTTAACACAATAATTTAGCCTGATTCCTTTATGCAGCCCACCTTATGATGTCTTTATGAGCGGCTAGCTAAAAATAAAACATGACAAAGTCTTTGAGAAAGCTCTATTATTTTCATTTTTCCAGCTTGATTTTCCGTTTAACGTACGGCACAAGGTTAATGCATGTCGATTCGCCCTATTTCATCAGTAAAATTCATTTTAGTCGCCGGCGCGCTGCTGTCCGGATGTACCACGACCCGGCAAATTGTGGTTGATCATCCATCGATCCAGGCCAGCCAGTTTCAACCTTTGCAGGGCTTTCAGGCCATTGATGGCGACGACTATTATGTGCGCTTGATTTCGGAATTCGATTTTAAAGGGGACAACGTTTTAAAAAGCGGTTGTACCAATATGACGCCGTCTTATGAGAAAGGCGATTTATCGGCAGCACTTATTTACAGTGTGCGTAACGAGGCGCTTAAACTCAGTCGTGAAGCCACTGGTTTTTTGTATCAGGCGACCACTGGCAAGTGTAATTTTACCTTCGATGCTAAAAAGCTTTATCTGACCCCGTGGATACGCCTGGATTCGGGTAGGGAAACGATGGTCGATTATAACTTTTACACGAATGCCAATAGCGATGTGGATGTGTCTAGTCTGGTCGGTGATGTGAATGCGGCCAGTAATTTGCTCGCGTTAACGGGCGTCGGCATGGGGGTTGCGATCATGGGGCAAGTTGCCGGGCAATGGGTCAAGAATAATCAGCAAGCGGCGGTGCCGACGCCTGCGGCTCATCAATCGGCCAAGCATAGTTCGGAGTCGCATTCGTTACCTGTGGCGACCAGTTATTCAGGCAAGACCGGAACGCTGAATCAGACGGTATTTAAAGTTTTTGACGTGGCGGAAGGCGGCTTCAATCTGTTGGGTTCAGACACCAAACAGTTGGGTGAATTAAAAATTTATCCGGAAATTCTGCCTTCTTTGTTGTTAAAGATGACCGCTGACGGCATCCCCGACGCGCGCGATTTGTCGTTCGAGGAAATAGGCTATTCGCCGATAAAATCGGCGGCTGGGGAAATCAATCTTCAGCAATTGATTGAGCAATCGAAACATCCGGCAAAACCGAATTTAAAGCCTGACTGGAGCAATTACCAGGAGGTAGAGGGCAATTGCCGCAAATTGAAGCTGGTGATGAAGGATTTGGGTTTTAATAAATTTGACCGCAATGCGGTGATTTATTATTTCCTGGCGAAAAACGGCGATTGGAATAATTACAATATCAGTCGGCAAAAAGCGCAGAGCGAAGAAATGCGCCCCAAAGTCATAGAAGGTTATCGCAGCAAGAATTTTGCGAACTGTCTGGCAGCGGACGACTATGCGGTTATGAAATCGATGGGCTTGCCGGTTAATACTCCGTCCGATTGGGACCAGGTGGGCGAGGCGAGCCAGAAAAAAGAGCAGTTGTTTACGCCGCTTAAGTCGATTGAGCGGCAGCTGGTTGCGGTTTTGAAAAATCCAAATAAGGTAGAAATGGAGCAGCAGTTGTTCCCTTTGCTAAATACCGCAAAAAATGGCGACGGCAGCGTGTTGCTGCAAAATCACTTGGGAGATTTTGGCTTGGAATTGTTGCTGAATCCTCCGGTGGTGCCGGCTCCTGTCCCTGCGCCTACTGATGCATCATCTGCCCCGGTTACCCCCGCGACACTTGTTGCGACCGTTATTCCCGGCGAGGGGGTTGTTGTCAGCGCCCGGCAATTGGCGCAAGTCTTTTCAGGGCTGTCGATAAATGAGTTGAGCTGTGCGCGACCGGTTCCTGACAGCTTGGGAAAATCCGCAGGTATTTTATTGTTCACCACTAAAGAAGGCGGCTCGCGCGTCAAGGGGGGGGCGATGGAGTTTGAGTTTTTCGGCGGCAAGATTACGCGTATTGCTTTTCAGCTGTCCACCCACCGGGATTTCGAGCAGGATCTGTTGGATCGGCCGGAAATTGGTGGTTGTCGCATCGACCCTGCTTTTTTGGCAAAGCTGCACTAACGGTGGATTTGTTCCGATGCAGCTTTCTCGTCATGAAAAATAACAAAAATGATTTTCGGTAAGTCGGAAATAAATTTAGTTTATTTGAGGAAATTAAAGTAGATTTGCAGATAGATATAATCCATAATGTTTGTGCGGTAAATATCAATAATAAAATTATCAGGAGAAATGTTATGGCTTTAATTACTTGGACAGCTGCTCAGTTCGGCACAAATGTTGGCTTTGCAGATCAGGAACATCAAATTCTGTTTGGTAAGCTTAATAAACTGTATGATTTAGCAATAGGGGGCGCAGCGCGCTCTGACATAGGTGCGCAACTAGATGATTTGATTGCCTATGTTGTTGATCATTTTGCTCATGAAGAAAGAGAGATGCTGGCAAAAGGTTATGCAGGCTACGCTCGCCACAAGGAAGAGCATGAAGCTTTGATAGGCATTTGCGCGGGTCTGCAAGCGAAGTTCCATGCGGGCGAGGCTGAAGTGGACGAAGGCGTGGGTCAATTGGTTAAGGGTTGGCTAGATAGCCACATCCCTAACTTTGATATGGCTTATGCCGATGCATTAAACAGCTGATCGGGCTTCAGCGTTAGAAGACAAAAGGCTTGTGAGCTACATTGATTCACAAGCCTTTTTTTTATGCCAAATAAAATCAAGGAAAGGAGCTCTGGTATAGAATGCCCTCATGGGTTAGAATTGAAAAGATCATTTGTGATAATTATTACGTAAAAGGAATAGGGCTGGCCTTGGCATGCCCTGACATTACGAAAAGATATAACGCATACAAGAGTTTATAACTACTAACGAGGAGGCTGCTCCGTGAAGAAAACAAAGCAACTGTTCGCAGGTCTGATCTTAATGGCTTTTGGCCTAGGGACAGCACAGGCGGAATATACGCTCAATTTGATGAAAGGGGTTACAAAGGTCAGTAATGACATTTATGACCTACACATGCTAATTCTATGGGTGTGTATATTCATAGGTATTGGTGTGTTCGGGACTATGTTCTACTCGATTTACCATCATCGTAAATCAAGAGGACATAAAGCGGCGCAGTTTCATGAAAATACCACGGTTGAAATCATTTGGACGATCATCCCAACCTTGATTTTGATTGGCATGGCTATTCCAGCCACAAAAGCCATGATGGAATTGGATGATGTGCAGGAATCCGAAATGTCCATTAAGGTAACTGGGCATCAGTGGAAATGGGAATATGAATATCTTGATAATGGAATTCATTTTTTCAGCAGCTTGGATGAAGCCAGTAATAAAGTGCGTCAGGTCGGTTCAGGTTTAGATCCGAGATCGGTTCCTAATTACTTACTGAATGTCGATAAGCCTTTAGTTATTCCAACTAAAAAGAAAATTCGTTTTGTATTTACCTCGGCAGACGTCATCCATTCATGGTGGGTGCCGGATTTGGGCTGGAAAAAAGACACTAATCCTGGTTTTATTAATGAATCATGGACTTCTGTAGACGAGCCGGGAACTTATCGCGGTCAATGTACCGAACTTTGCGGTAAGGATCATGGCTTTATGCCGATTGTTGTGATTGCAATGAACGAGCCTGACTACAATGCTTGGGTGGAAAAACAAAAAGCGGCTGTAGCGGCTGAAGCTGGTTCGGCAAGCAAGCAGTGGGCTACTGAAGAGCTGGTTGCTAAAGGTAAATCAGTTTATGAGACCAACTGTTCATCTTGTCATATGGCGGATGGCGCCGGCTTGGCGGGTACATTTCCTGCTATCAAGGCAAGTAAAGTGGTAACCGGCGATATTAACGCACAAGTTAAGCTAATGTTGGACGGAAAAGGCATGATGCCTGCGTTCGGAAAAATGTTAAGCCCAGTTGATTTCGCGGCAGTCGTAACATATACCCGTAATGGTTTGGGTAACTCAGTGGGTGATTCTATTCAACCTTCAGCTATCCAGACTCTGCAATCGGCAACACCGGCGGCAGGTAAAAATGAATAAGTCATTGCGTTCTTATCGATCTAATCTTTTTTATATATTCAAGAGGTATGAAATATGTCTGCTGTAGTCGCTGAACATGATGATCATCACGATCATGGCCCTGCTAAGGGGCTCTTAAGATGGGTTATTACCACCAATCATAAAGATATCGGCACGTTATATTTGCTGTTTGCTCTGGCAATGTTTTTTGTCGGCGGCGCAATGGCAATGGTTATCCGTGCCGAATTATTTGAACCGGGTATGCAGTTTGTTAATCCCCAGTTCTTTAACTCAATGACCACCATGCACGCCTTGGTTATGGTATTCGGTGCAGTAATGCCTGCATTCGTCGGCTTGGCCAACTGGATGATTCCAATGATGATTGGCGCTCCGGATATGGCATTGCCGCGGATGAATAACATGAGTTTCTGGATGCTGGTTGCCGGTGTTTTATTGTTGGCCAGCACCTTGTTCATGGAAGGTGGCGCGCCTGCCAGTGGTTGGACTTTGTATCCGCCATTAGTATTGCAAACCGGTAAGGCATTGCCTTTTGCGATTTTCTCGGTGCATTTGCTGGGTATCTCGTCAATCATGGGCGCTATTAATATCATTGCCACTATTTTCAATATGCGTGCCCCCGGCATGACCTTAATGAAAATGCCGATGTTTGTTTGGACTTGGTTGATTACTGCTTTCTTGTTAATCGCTATCATGCCTGTTTTTGCGGGTGCAGTGACCATGCTGTTAACAGACAAATTTTTTCACACCAGCTTTTTTGATGCTGCGGGTGGTGGTGATCCGGTTCTTTATCAACACATTTTTTGGTTCTTTGGGCATCCCGAAGTTTATGTAATGATTCTGCCTACTTTCGGCGTGGCTTCTACCATTATTCCAGTGTTTGCACGCAAACCGTTGTTTGGCTACAGCTCAATGGTTTATGCGACTGCTTCAATTGCATTTTTGTCATTTATCGTTTGGGCTCACCACATGTTTACGGTGGGTATGCCGATAGCTGGCGAGTTGTACTTCATGTATGCAACCATGTTAATTGCAATTCCTACCGGGGTTAAAGTTTTTAACTGGACTGCGACCATGTGGAAAGGTTCGATGACTTTCGAAACGCCTATGTTGTTTTCGATTGCTTTCGTCGTTTTGTTTACGATGGGTGGATTCACCGGTTTGATGATGTCTGTTGCACCCGTTGATTTTCAGTATCACGATACTTACTTTATTGTTGCGCATTTCCATTACACATTGGTTCCAGCTTCTGTCTTTATATTGATGGCTGCCGGTTATTTTTGGCTGCCTAAATGGACCGGGCATATGTATGACGAAAGAATTGGCAGGTTGCATTTCTGGTTATCTGTAGTATCGGTCAACATCTTGTTTTTCCCTCAACATTTTCTGGGGCTTGCCGGTATGCCGCGCAGAATTCCAGATTATGCCGTTCAATTTGCGGATTGGAATATGATTTCCAGTATTGGCGGTTTTATATTCGGCGCCAGCCAACTGCTGTTCCTGTATATTGTTATAGATACGATAAAAGGTGGAACCGGCGAAAAAGTAACTGATGAAGTGTGGGAAGATGCTGCCAAGCATAGCTTGGAGTGGACTTTGCCATCACCACCGCCGTATCATTCTTTTACTACACCACCTACAGTGATACCTACTGAGCATATCTAGGGTGATGCATTTCAGGTTGCTTTAAAAAGCAACCTGCTTAGATAACGTATCAGGTGAAATAATGAATACCAAACAAAAAAATATTTTGACAGCAGTGATTTTGATTTCAATTGCGGTCACCATTTATGTTTTTGCAGTGATAAGAGCTGTTTCTCAATGAAGGAAGGCGTTACTCAAAAAAATGCCAAGTTAGTTCGGACATTGGTATTTGTTGTATTGGGAATGTTTGGTTTTGGCTATGCTCTGGTTCCACTTTATGATGTTTTGTGTGAAGTAACCGGACTCAATGGAAAAGTCGAATCGTCTGCTGTTAAGGAAGTCAGCTACGAAGTTGATAAAAACAGGGAGATCACTGTAGAATTTATGACTGCGCTGAATGAGGCTACACCGATGGTGTTCCGTTCAGAAATAAATAAAATAAAGGTTCATCCGGGTGAATATGTAACGGTGAATTTTTATGCGGAAAATAAGACCGATAAAGTAATGGTTGCACGGGCAATTCCAAGTATTTCGCCCGGAGCGGTTGCTGAATTTTTTAAAAAAACAGAGTGTTTTTGTTTCTCAGAACAGACATTTAAAGCGCGAGAAGGCAGAACCATGCCAGTGCGTTTTGTTGTTAATCCTGAAATTCCTAAGGAATATAAAACAATCACACTTGCGTACACATTTTTTGATAATACTGAAACATCAGTGAAATGAGAGAGGAAGGTCATGTCTACAAGTAACGAGTATTACATTCCGCATAAAGCTACCTGGCCGGTCATTGGCACTGCCGGATTGGTGATGATGCTGGCTGGATTTGCAAATTATTTAAATGGCGCAGCAGCCGGTTCGGCCTGGATGGCATTAGGGTTGACCGTTTTTATTGTTATGCTTGCCGGGTGGTTCACACTACAGGCCGGGGAAAGTGAATCAGGCATGTACAGTACACAGGTAGGTATTTCCTATCGTATGGGCATGATGTGGTTTATCTTTTCAGAAATCATGTTTTTTGCTGTTTTCTTTGGTACGCTTTGGTATACACGTAATTTATCGGTGCCTTGGTTAGGCGGTGAAGGTACAAGAGCGGCAACTAAAGAAATGTTGTGGCCTACCTTTGAAGCAGTCTGGCCGACCAACGGTCCAGGTAAAGTTGGTGGTGAATTTGAGCCTATGGGGGCATGGGGTTTGCCTTTTCTGAATACCTTGATTCTGTTGACCAGCGGCGTAACCTGCACTTGGGCGCATCATGGCTTGCTTGCCAAAAATCGTGACCAATTGATTAAAGGTTTGGCGGCTACTGTAGGCTTAGGCCTATTGTTCGTGTCTTTTCAGGCCTTCGAGTATCATGAAGCTTATACCGAAATGGGCTTAACTTTGGGTTCAGGTATTTACGGCTCTACTTTTTTCATGTTGACCGGCTTTCACGGTTTTCATGTCTGCATAGGCGCTATTATCTTAAGCGTTGTGTTGTTCCGCAGTTGGAAAGGCCACTTCAAACCGGAAAATCATTTCGCATTTGAAGCCGCAGCATGGTACTGGCATTTTGTTGACGTGGTATGGTTAGGATTGTTTGTCTTCGTTTATGTAATTTAATCGAAACAGCCGTACCGAAAAAAGCGCTGTCTCACACAGACAGCGCTTTTTTTTTGTCGGGATGATTGAGATGGATTTGAAAAAATGGAACACGGATGACACGGATGACACGGATGACACGGATTTTAATGGATAAGCACGGATAGAAGGGGTTTAAACGGATTTTTTAAAGCTGAAACAAAGCTTGTTATGCGTTTTTAATCAGTAATTATCCGTCTAATCAGTGTCATCCGTGTTCCGATTATAAATAGTTATGAGTTGTTTTTATTTGACTGGGGCGGTTGGTGCTTGGTGCATTCGAGCTCCCAGCCCGTGAGGCGTGATCATACCGGTTGCTAAGGCGATAAAAATGAATATGAATAATACAATTGACAGGGTAATGCGAAAGGTCAGCGCTTTGACTGTTTTTCCGGATTGTTCCTGGGGCTTGTGTTTAATCAGATGAAATAGCGCAGAACCCAGGCTGATAATGATCAGGATAAAGGCGATAATAACGATGCTTTTTATAATCATAAATAGTGATATGGTTGTCGGCTAAGGTTTTAGTATTCTCGGTTATTTAGGTGCCGGTGCCAATAGGGTAAAGAAAAAAAGCAGATGTTAGTTTATGAAGTTTAAAGTCATTCCAACTTTGGCTTATTTATGCCTGCTGACGGTGTTGCTTGCGTTGGGTATGTGGCAATTAGACCGCTCAGAACAGAAACGAGTGTTGCTCCAGTTGCAGGAACACGCGGGCGCAACGCAAATCCTGAAGTTGTCTGCGACTATTGAAGACAAAGCAGATGCGCTCAGATACAGGCAGGTCGAGGTTTCAGGGCGTTACGATGTGACGCACCAGTTCTTGATAGACAATCAAATCAGTGGCGGCAAGGCTGGGTATTTTGTGTTGACTCCGTTGGTATTGACCGGAGAAGCCAAGGCTGTTCTGGTGAACAGAGGCTGGATTCCGCAAAACCCGGATCGGACAGTACTGCCTGATTTGCAGATTAACAACGCGGAAACAATTATTAGCGGACGGATTAATAATTTCCCCAGCGTTGGTATAAAATTAGCAGGGGCGGAAATTCCAACAGCGGCTTGGCCATCGGTAGTGCAGGTGATTGACGGTGATGTTTTAGCTAAAAAGCTTGGCTATTCATTATTTCAATTCCAGCTTGAGCTGGACAAAGAATTGCCTGGTGGATTTAAACGGGAGTGGCGCACATCAACTGTTATGCTGCCCGAACAACATACGGCCTATGCAATTCAGTGGTTTGCATTGGCATTGACACTAACGATACTGTTTATTTGGTATAGCTTTAAAAAGAATGATGCATAATCAAAAGAATAAAAACCACCTATTAATCCTGGCCATTTTTGGGATGTCGGTTATTCCCTTTCTGATCGCTTGGGGGCTAAAAGAACATCCGCAGCTGTTAAACGGGCAAACTAACCACGGGCAGTTAATCATCCCGCCTCAGATGACAGAGCGCGCCGATCTGAGCGGTTTCGACCAGTTTTCAACCGATAATATGGCCGAGCTTACCGGGCATTGGCTGCTGGTAAACGTCATACCAAACGGTGAGTGCAATGAAGCCTGTATTGAAGCAATCCATAAAACCAAACAAATACGGCTGATGTTAAATAAGGAGTTGACCCGTACGCGCCGAATAGTGCTGGTATTAAAAGAGGTTGCTCCGGAAACTGCAAGCAAATGGTGGGAAGACGACCAGACCTTATTAAGAGTCAAGCCCAATGACGCCGTCGCCAAGAAAATTGCGGCAATCAGGCAAGGCAACATCCCTGACGGGATGCTGTTGTTAATGGATCCTCTGGGTAATTTGATGATGCAGTATGAGCCTGGGTTCGATCCTTACAATGTAAAAAGCGATCTTATGCATCTTTTGCGAATCTCACAAATCGGATAGTGGAAAATAAAATGTTTAAAAAAATAACTCTCTTTAGCGTTGTCTTAGCTTTAATAGTTATCGTAGTCGGTTCATACGTCCGGTTATCCGGGGCGGGGTTGGGCTGTCCTGATTGGCCTGGATGTTATGGGCAGGCCATAGTAAGCGATCACGCCGATTTTAAGACGCAGGCGGCGGAAGCTTTTCCGGGTCAGACTCCCGATATTGCCAAGGCCTGGAAGGAAATGAGCCATCGTTATCTAGCAGCAACCTTGGGCATCGCTATCCTGTTGCTGGCGCTACTTTGCTGGCGTGAACAACAAAACCGTTTTGCGGTTATCACGGCTTCATTGGGTTTGGTGCTTTTGGTTGGATTGCAGGCAGCCTTAGGCATGTGGGCCGTAAAACTGCATGTGATGCCGATTGTAGTAACCGGCCATTTGTTGTTGGGCATGATGACTTTCTGGCTGCTGTTCTGGCTGTATTTGCGGGTTAAGCCTAAAGCTTCGCTGTTAACCGTGCGCAGCAATGGATTGGCTTGGTTTGCCCGGGTTGCAATGGGCGTGCTGTTTTTAGAGATTGTTTTGGGCGGCTGGGTCAGCGCTAACTATGCTGCTTTAGCCTGTTCGGGATTTCCTAATTGCAATGGCTCATGGTGGCCTACAGCCGATTATCGAACGGCGCTGGACTTATTTAACGGATTAAGCACCGGTTATACCGGCGTCATCGCATTCGATGCGCAGGTTGCCGCAAACTGGCTGCATCGAGTCGGTGCGCTGGTTAGTTTTATCGTGCTCACCTTGTTGATGCTGAATGCAACATCGGCGCACCATCCAAAACCGGTCAGACGCGCAGGCTTATGGCTGAGCGTGCTGCTGTTGGCTCAGATCGGCTCAGGCATAGTCGGCATTAAACTGGGGGCGCCTTTATGGGTTGCTGTCGCACATAATGCGTTTGCCGCCTTGTTGATGTTGCCGTTGATTGCGATCAGTTTTTACAGTCGAAAGGCTTATGCTGAAGAGCTAAAACCAGCCGTAGAAGTTGAGCAAGCGGAAGGCGCAGTTGTTCCAGCAGCGGAAGAAGCTTATCAGATACCGGAACCCGAGTCGCTCTACCTGCGCCTTAAGACTCAGTTAAAGCGTACCCGTTCCGGCCTTAGCGGGGTATTGGCGCATATTCCTCTGGGTCGACAAGAAATTGACAGGGATTTGCTAGAAGAAATTGAAGCCAGTTTGTTGATGGCTGATATAGGCGTTGATGCGACCACGGAAATCATCAAGCGCTTAACTGAAAGTGTGGAACGTCACCAGCTCAATGACGGCGAGGCTTTATCCGCCGCCTTAAAGCAGGAGCTGCTGAGCATGCTACAGCCGTGTAGCAAGAACCTGCATATTCCCAAACAGGACAAGCCTTTTGTTATCCTGGTCGTCGGCGTCAATGGGGCGGGTAAAACCACTACCATCGGCAAACTGGCCAAACGCCTTCAGGCGCAAGGCCATAGCGTCATGCTGGCCGCCGGTGATACCTTTAGAGCCGCGGCTGTCGAGCAATTGCAAACCTGGGGCGAGCGCAATAACATCCATGTCGTGGCTCAGCATACCGGAGCCGATTCGGCATCGGTCATTTATGATGGCGTGCAATCCGCGCAGGCCAAAGGCATTGATGTGTTGATTGCCGATACCGCCGGACGCCTGCATACCAAATCCAACCTGATGGATGAATTGAAAAAAGTAAAACGCATTATCAGCAAGCTGGATGAAACTGCGCCTCATGAAGTGCTATTGGTATTGGATGCCGGTACCGGACAAAACGCCTTGTCGCAGGCAAGACTGTTTAATGAAACCGTGGCGTTGACTGGTTTGGCGCTGACCAAGCTCGACGGCACGGCAAAAGGCGGTATTATTTTCGCGCTGGCCAAACAGTTCAACATTCCGATTCGTTTTATTGGAATAGGCGAGGGCATTGATGATCTGCAGGATTTTGATGCAGAGGCTTTTGTAAACGCATTGTTTGTCAAAGACTAGAAAATCGTTCATAAAAATGGAACACGGATGACACGGATTAGGCGGATAATCACTGATTTAAAAGTGTGTGGCATTTTTAAAAAACCGCGTAAATCAGTCCAATCCGTGTCATCCGTGTTCTATTAATCATAATAATCAGCGTTCTATTTTGGGCTGTGGGGTAGTACAAAAAACCTATGTTAAAGTTCGATAATGTCAGTATGAGGTACCCTGGAGCAGGCGATGTGTTGCGCAATGTCAGTTTTCATCTGGCGCGTGGTGAGATGGCTTTTCTGACCGGACATTCAGGTGCCGGAAAAAGCACGTTGTTGAAATTGATTGCGCTGATCGAGCGTTGCAGCCGTGGGCAGGTTTTACTGGACGGCGAAAGCCTCAACTTAGCTAAAGACAGACAGGTTCCTTACCTACGCAGGAAAGTGGGTTTGATTTTCCAGGATTACAAGCTGCTGCAGGACAGGACGGTTTTCGATAACGTGGCATTGCCGCTAGTGATAGCTGGTTACGGACATAATGAGGTTTCCCGAAGAGTGCGGGCATCATTGGATAAAGTCGGGCTATTAGGTAAAGAAAAAAAATACCCTGCTGTCTTATCCGGCGGCGAGCAGCAGCGGGTCGGGATTGCCAGGGCGGTCGTTAATAAGCCGCCGATGATTCTGGCCGATGAACCGACCGGAAATCTTGATCCGGAATTGTCCACTGAAATCATGCATTTGTTCGAGCAATTCCAACAGGTCGGCGTTACCATATTCATTGCCTCCCATGATATTTCATTGATTGCTCAGATGAACCATCGAATATTAAAGCTGGATCACGGTCAACTGGTTGGCGAGTTAAATGATGAAACACGTTAATAAAAAACCGGGTAAACAGGAGCCGCGCTGGCAAACCAAAATCTCCGGCGGTAATTTTGTCGATAAATTCCACGCTTATCGGAACCATCATGCGCAAGCGTTGTTTTCAAGTCTGGGACGATTGGTCGCGTCGCGATTCTCATCGGCAATGACCATAGTGGTTTTGGCGATTGCCATTTCACTGGCGACCGGCTTTTATATCCTGGTGGCGAACCTTCAGCAGTTGGCGGGCAATTTGGAAGCCAGCAATCAAATCTCATTATTC
The DNA here is from genome assembly GCA_030679035.1 of Methylobacter sp. Lineage (GTDB taxonomy): Bacteria > Pseudomonadota > Gammaproteobacteria > Methylococcales > Methylomonadaceae > Methylobacter_A. The sequence goes on from JAUXTH010000050.1 coordinate 40,279, forward strand.
CTTAAAGATGACATTTCCGAGGCCAGGACAAACAAGTTTGTAAATAGCATCAAGCAAAATCCTGATGTCCAGGACGTAAAACTCATTACCAAGGAACAGGCGCTGGCAGAGTTCCAATCCTACAGCGGTTTCGGTGAAGCAATAAAAGCCCTGGAAAAAAATCCGCTGCCGGTAGTCATTCAGGTGCAGCCCAAAAATTCATTGGAAAACGAGCAGGCGCTTCAGGCTTTGCTCGAGGATTTTAGCCGGTCGGCGGAAGTGGATTTTGCTCAGTTGGATATGCAATGGGTTAAGCGCCTAAAATCCATTATGGAGGTGGTGCGGTGTGGCGTTTTCTTATTGAGCTTGTTGCTGGGGGCGGGAGTGCTGTTTATTACCGCCAATACCATACGTCTGGAATTATATAACCGGCGTGACGAAATCGTGATCGCCAAGCTGGTGGGCGCGACCAATGGCTTCATTTGCAGACCTTTTTTGTACGGTGGATTCTGGATCGGCTTTTTTTCCGGCGTCGCGGCATGGTTTATTGTTACGGTGATCATGTTGATTTTGAGGCAGCCGGTCGAAACACTTTCCCGGCTTTATGATAGCGCTTTTCATGTGCTGTTTTTGGGCTTTACTGAAACATTAGCATTGTTGTTTATCTCATCCGTATTGGGCGTGGTGGGTTCATGGATAGTGCTGCATTTCCAACTTCGACAATTAAAACCCGAGTAGAAAAATTATTAGCACTCTTGCGTGCAGAGTGCTAGAATTTGAAAAAAATCTTACAAGGGGGTTTCAATGAGTAACGCATTAGCTTTACCCGTTAATTTATCGGTCGGAACATTCGACGCCTATTTGAATGTCGTCAGGCAAATGCCTAAATTGACAGTAGAGCAGGAACGCGAGTTAGCCTTAAAATTTAGGGATAACGGTGACTTGGAAGCCGCACGCGAATTGGTGATGACCAATCTGCGCTTTGTGATTCATGTTGCCAGAGGCTACAGCGGTTATGGCTTGTCTATGCCGGATATTATCCAGGAAGGCAATGTTGGCTTGATGAAAGCCGTTAAACGCTTTGATCCTGACGTCGGCGTGCGTTTGGTCTCTTTCGCCGTACACTGGATTAAAGCCGAAATTCACGAGTATGTGATCAAAAACTGGGGCATCGTAAAAGTTGCGACCACCAAGGCGCAGCGCAAGCTGTTTTTTAACCTGCGTAAATCGAAATCGGATTTGGGCTGGTTATCCAATGACGAAGCGGTGGCGATTGCCAAAGATCTTGATGTTGATGTCAGTACCGTTTACGAAATGGAAAAGCGTCTTGGCAGCAGGGATATGTCGTTTGATATGCCTGTCGACGAAGCAACGGAAGAAAGCTATGTTGCTCCGGCCAGCTATCTTCATCAGCACGGCGCTGATCCTGCGGTGCTGCTTGAGAATTCGGATTGGGTGGGGCATGAGCAGGATTTACTGGCTGATGCGATGGCGGAGCTGGACGAGCGCAGTCTGGACATTCTGTCGAGTCGCTGGCTGGTGGACAAAAAAGCCACCTTGCATGAGCTTGCCGAACGCTACAATGTGTCAGCCGAGAGAATCAGACAGCTGGAACAAAATGCGATGAAAAAATTGAGGGCGGCAGTTGAACTTGCCGCTTGACCCTTCGGCTATCGCTCAGGGCAGGCCCTTGATTTCGTTGCAGGGTAGGGTTGTGGTTTCGCATATGACAAAGGGTATCGGCTTTAAATTTCAGGAAAGGTGGAGCCGCGACTTCAGTCGCGCTGATGGTTGTTATCGTCATCGCCCGTGTATATGATGTTTCATGCGCGACTGAAGTCGCGTCTCCAGTTATAGTTTCCCTGCATTTTAAAGTAGATACACAAAAGGCTTAACGACATATCGTTAAGCCTTTTTTATTGCCTAGGATTTTGATCGGCTGATTTTTTAAACTGGCCTCAGTATATCCAGAACCGCTTGAGCCTGTTTTGCAGTTTCAATGCCTAGATTAGTCAGATAGCCGCCGTCATCCTGTGACACTAAGCCTTTTTCGAATAGTCGATGGGTGGCGGCAATGGTTTCCGGTGTAGCGGTTTTATGTACCTTGATTCCTTCTTGCATGGTGGACAGGTTGTAGCGAACCAGAATGTTCAGTTCCTCTACAATATCTTGGGTATAGGGCATAGCAAATCCTCATGACTCATTGATTAAGGCAAGTAGCATAATGCTATTTACAACGAAGGAGTATCTTTTTTTACGCAGTCTTCTTTCTTGCAACGATCACGCCGTCACGGGTCGGGTTGATGAACGTGTCAAAGTCAGGATCATTAAAAATGAGTTCATTGTGCTCAATAATCGCTTCAGTCCAGCCGGGGAAAATATCGGTATATTTATCAACCGCCACCCGGCCGCGCCAAAGCACATTATCGGCAATATACAGTCCACCGGGGCGAATCCTGTCTTTAGCCATAAGCCAAATCGCAGGATAATTGCCTTTATCGACATCGTTGTAGCAGATGTCGAACAAGCCCTCGGTTTGAGCAAAAACCTCCTGGGCCATGCCCGCCCGAAAATCGATTCGATCCCACAAACCAGCTGCACTGAGATAGTGTTCAGCTTTTTCCTGATTCAGAAAATCGGCATCGGTGCAAATTACCTGGCCTTTCGGGCCGACCGCCTTGGCAAACCAATAGGCGGAATAACCATAGCCGCTGCCGAATTCAAACACCCGTTCGGCATTGATCATTTTGGCCTGTGCTTCAATAAAAACGCCCACCAAGCGACCAATGATAGGGAAATTGTTTTTATGAGCTAGCGCTTCCATCTCGGTTAGTACCGGATGATCGGTGTGTCGCAGCAAGCCATGCATGTAATTTTCAATGGCTGGGTTGACCGGGATCAATACGCCGGGATTTGAAACGGTAGGGGATTTTATATCGGCCATTAGCGGTTCCTCATGAAGGATTGTGACGTGAGTGCTTGTTGGCGTTGGTCCGCCGAAGTACAAGGTAGTGCTGAATTTTAGCCTAATGAGGCCGGGTACGGCGAGGGTTTAAAATAATTCAATTTCACTGGCGTTGTTATCTTGCACAAGGGCCATGTCTTCATACAAAACCACCCTGTTTCTGCCATTGTCTTTGGCGTAATAAAGCGCTTTATCGGCATGATCCAATTGTGTTGTGGGCATCGATATGCCGTCGACATGCGTTAAGCCAACGCTGACGGTGACTCGGCCGACAGTAGGGAAATTGTAATTGGCAACTTCTTCCCGGAAACGGTTAAACACAGTCACAGCCGTTTCCTGGCTGGCTAAATTCAGGATAACAACAAATTCTTCGCCGCCGAAGCGGAATAGGAAGTCATTGTAACGAAAGCATTTCCCCATCAGCTGGCTAAATGTCAGCAGCACCTCGTCGCCATATAAATGGCCGAAATCATCATTAACCCGTTTAAAATGGTCAATATCCAGTATCGCGATCCACGAGCTTTTCTCCTCTAATTTATCAATGATTTGATAGTCGCTGTAATGTTCGCAAACTTGTAATAAACGAGTGTCTAAGGACTGCCGATTAGGCAATTTGGTTAGCACGTCCCGTTCTTTGGTATCATGCAATATCACCAGGTTTCGGTATATCCCCCGGAGATGGCTCAGTAAATCAAGCATTTCCTGGTTAAATGCTCCTTCCAGATGGATGGCGCGTTCAGGGCCGCCGCAGCCTTTTATGGAAAAAATAGCCCACGCATACAAACCGGATTGATCGGGAGCGCCGAGATTTAAGTCAATCGTATGATCAATTTCGGTAAGCAGGGTGTTATGATCTTCTTCATCATTCCGGGTAAAGTTCAAAGGAAATTTCCGGATTAACAGTTCATGAACAGTGGCCGCTTCTCCCGGTTCTTTCTTTTCGTGATTATATATTTCATAAGCAGTCGCGCTATCAACCCACGGAATATCAGTAAGAACGCCTAAAAACTTATGCGTTAATGCCTGATAATCCTGCTGGGCAGATAATTGTAAAGACCAGGAAAAAACTTGCTGTACTGTTAGATTGAGGCTCATCGGTACTCAGTCACAATATCGAAAGATTCGATTATGCGACTTTTACCGCAAAAATGGGACTTTTTTTCGAGAATTTGTGTCGATTTAAAAATGCGAAATAGTTAAATATTATCTCTAGCCCTTATGTTGAGGGTTGTTTCTTGCTCTACTGCGTGAGTATTTTCGGTCATTGTTTTTTATATTCGGTCTTCACTGCTGCCAGGTATACTTTAAGACAACGAGCTGGGGTAGGGGCAATGCCATAAAGTTAAGGTCAATGTCACTGTAGGAGCGGGCCGCGCCCGCGATATTGAGGCAGTGATTTATAAATTACGTTACATCATCGCGGGCATGGCCCGCTCCTACAACGCTTAACTTAATGACATTGGGGGTAGGGGTACAAACTGGCCAACAACTTATCGAGCATAGTTTCCGCCTGATGCAGATAGCCTTGCCCGAACAGGTTCAGGTGATTGAGTATATGGTATAAGTTGTACAGCGTTTTTCTGTTTGCATAGCCCGGCTCTAATGGATAAACGGCTTGATAAGCCAGATAAAATGCCGGACTGAAACCGCCGAACAACTCGGTCATCGCCAGATCGGTTTCCCGGTCGCCAAAGTAGCAGGCCGGATCGTAAATAACCGGATTGCCCTGATCGTCTGCCGCCGCATTGCCGCACCATAAATCGCCATGCACTAAAGCCGGTTGTGGCTGGTAGCCTGAAAATAACGGCTTTAAATCGGCACAGAGTTTCTCGCCCAGCGTTTGCAAACGGCCGCCATAACCCTTGGCTGCCGCCAGCTTTAGTTGATGACCCAAGCGTTGTTCAGACCAGAACGTAAGCCAGTTGTCATAACGGCCATTGACTTGAGCAGTGCTGCCGATGGTGTTGTCGCGGTGCCAGCCGAAATAGGGCTGCTTTTGCAGATGCAGCTGCGCCAGTTGCTTGCCCAGCAACTGCTCGGAACGGGGATTCAGGTTGTTTAGGGCGATATATTCAAGCGCCAAAAAGGCGTGCTCGGCTGTTTGTCCGCAAGCAATAAGTTTCGGTACGCGGATGGACTGGGTTTGCGCCAGGGCTTCCAGGCCTGCGGCTTCGGCCTCAAACATCGCAAGCCGAGCAGGACTGTTCAGTTTGACAAAAAAGCTCCGGTCTTCCCCCTGTAACCGATAAGCCGCATTAATATCGCCGCCCGACAGCGGCTTGGCTCCCAGCAACTTAAAAGGTTGGTCGGTTGCCGATTCGATGTGTTGAACAATCGCCTGCCAATTCATCAGTACAGCTTGCCGAATAAATCCAGATGAGTCAGATACAGCCTCATATCCAGCTCGAACCGGTGATAAGCGGGCTCCATGTGCTCGCACAGCTTATAAAACGCCTTGTTGTGATCCTTTTCCCTTAAATGCGCCAGCTCATGTACGACGATCATCCTTAAAAATTCCAACGGAACATTTTTAAACAGCGACGCTATTCGGATCTCATTTTTCGCCTTGTGCTTGCCGCCCTGCACCCTGGAAATAAAGGTATGCAGGCCCAAGGCATGATGCAGGTCTTTAATCTTGTCATCGTAAATCACCTTGCTAAGGGGCTGGGATTGTTTCAACAACGCATTTTTCAGGTCAACGGTATAGGTATAAAGCGCCTTATCCGTCCTGACCGTATGGGCCGCAGGATATTTTTTCAACAGCGCCTCGCCGAGTTTATCGTTATCGATCAGCAGGCGCACTTGGCTGGTTACATTTTCGGAATAGCCGAGTAGATATTTCAATTCCGGCATGGTTGGTTATTTCAGCGTGTTCAATATCTGCTCCAGCGGAGCCAGGGAGATCAGTGCCCGGTAAAGAATGGTCTTGTCTTCCAGCAGGCCGTAACATTCATAATGATACGGCGAGTCTATGGAGTGGCCGATGCCGTCTTTCTTCAATTCCGGGGGAATTTGCCGGATCAGTATATACAGCGCGTCGCCGGATTTTAGTTGCGCAAGGTAGGTGCGGTCGATACTGATTTTGTGCGACATATACACCAGCGGATTACGCTCGAAATCATGCTTTTCGATGACCGCCTTTTCCAGTAGCGCGCTGGAAATAAGGCTGCATGGGAATATTTCGGGAAACACGGCCTTGTTTTTAAAGGGGTCGAAAAAAGTATCCTGATCGACCAGCGAGCCGCACAAAAAGTTTTTGGCATTGCTGGTGGTGATGAATTTTCGTTTCAGGAAAAAACTGCTGCCGGAGATAAAAGACCGGTCGGGGTGCTGGTTGAGGGCGCCAAACAGCGGAACATCGGGATTGGTCAGAAACAACGCAAATTTGGATTCGGTTTTGTAGCCAAACAACGCCAACGCGCCGCCCGACTTAACCGCAATCCTGTTGCTGAGCACCGTCTCTGGGTCTTCTTTAAGCTGCGATTTTTTTATATCGACCGATACCATCTGTCCGGGCTTGACCGCATTAACAAAAGAAAACTGATAATTGCTAAAGCGCAGGTTTTTATCCCTGATCAGCTTGTTTTCTTTATGTAACTTGCGATGAAGAAAAATCTTATGCTCAAGCAACGATTCCACTTGAAAGCCCAGAGCAATAGGGCCTTTGAACGGATTGCGGTTGATGCGCTGCCACCTGTTTCTGTCGTGAAACAAATTGAAATCGTCCGTTGCATTGCGTGCAACGTCAATGTGTATCTGGTTAAAAACGTCCGAACTGTCTGATTGTTTCATTAGCGCCTCAGCGATAGATTCCTGGGTTTGTTTTAATCAATAAAACGTCGGGTCAAATCGCCATATTCATCAATCCGGCGGTCGCGCAGGAACGGCCATATTCGCCTGACCCGCTCAGCTCTTGCTCTATCAATCGTGCAGCTTAGTACTTTTGTTTCCGAATCATTGGCGCTGGTGATAATTTCTCCCTGCGGCCCGGCTATAAAACTGTTGCCCCAGAAGTTGATGCCTGACGCCAAGTCCGGCGCCTGCTCAAAGCCGATACGGTTGCAGGAAATAACCGGAATGCCGTTGGCAACAGCGTGGGAGCGCTGAATGGTAATCCAGGCATCCAGTTGGCGCTGCTGTTCCTTAGTTGTATCTTCAGGATCCCAGCCTATCGCGGTCGGGTAAATTAACAGCTCCGCACCGGCCAAAGCCATTAATCGTGCGGCCTCAGGGTACCATTGATCCCAGCAAACCAATACGCCTAATTTGCCGATAGAGGTTTCGATGGGCTTGAAACCCAAATCGCCGGGTGTGAAATAATACTTTTCATAAAATCCCGGATCATCGGGGATATGCATTTTCCGGTACTTACCGGCGATACTGCCGTCCTTGTCGAACACAACCGCGGTGTTGTGGTAAAGCCCCGGCGCTCTTTTTTCGAAAATGGTCGAGACGATGACGATGCCGAGTTCTCTAGCCACGTCCGACAGGATTTCAGTAGTCGGGCCGGGAATAGGCTGGGCAAGATCAAAATTATTATAATCTTCGCTCTGGCAAAAATACGGCCCCAGATGCAGCTCAGGCAATACCACCAAATCGGCATTTGCGGCTGCTGCTTCATGGATTTTTGCTATGGAAAAATCAAGGTTGGTCTGTCTGTCTTCATCGCAGGGCTGCTGGACAGCGCTAACGGTTAGTGTCGATTTCATGATGATCGTGTGAGGTGGTTTTTAATGGGCGTTATTTTACAACGATTTAAGGATAGCAAATAACAAAACTGCGATTATTGTTCCCGCACCGGAGCGCAGGAACAAGGTGTAAATCAACTCGCCAACCGCTCCTGCCATTCAGCGATTTTCATTCTCAACTCATCAACATTAACCGTGGTCAGATGGCGCTGCTTTAACAGGCGTTTGCCCGCCACCCAGACATCGGTGACTTGCTGACGGCTGGCGGCGTAAACGATCTGCGAGATCGGGCAATACAACGGCTGGGTTTCCAAATGCGATAAATCTATGGCGATCACGTCGGCGGCTTTGCCGATGGTTAACGAGCCTATTTCATTGTCCAAGCCTAAGGCTTTCGCGCCGTTGATGGTCGCCATGCGCAGAGCGGTCATCGCCGGAATGGCGCTGGCGTCACCGGCAACGGCTTTGCCTAGCAACGCCGCCGTGCGCATCTCTCCGAACATGTCCAGGTCGTTGTTGCTGGCTGCGCCGTCGGTGCCTAAGGCCACATTGATGCCTGCCGCGATACATTTGGCGACCGGGCAAAAGCCGCTGGCCAGTTTTAAATTGGATTCGGGACAATGCACGATATGAGCGCCGGATTCTGCAAACCGGGCGATTTCGTCATCGGTTAACTGGGTCATGTGCACTGCGATGAATGACGGATCGATCAGGCCGAGATCATGCAGTCTTTGCAAGGGACGCTGACCGGTTTTTTCCAGTTCCTGCTCGGTTTCGTGCAGCGTTTCGTGGACATGCATATGGATCGGCAGTTCCAGTTCGTCGGCAAAGGTTTTGATTTTTTGCAACGGTTCGTCCGACACCGTGTACGGCGCATGCGGCGCAAACGGCGTGGAAATCAGCGGGTGGTGTCGCAATTGTTCATGCAAGGCCAGACCTTTTTCAATATAGGCTTCGCCGTTTTCGGCCCAGACAGTCGGGAAATCGATGACGATCAGGCCGACGCTGGCGCGGATGCCGTGGTGTATCGCCTGCGTTGCGGTGATTTCCGGAAAAAAATACATGTCGTTGAAACAGGTCGTTCCGCCCAGTATCATCTCGGCTATCGCCAGATCGGTGCCGTCTCTGACAAACGCCTCGCTCATCCATTTTTGTTCCAGCGGCCAGATGTGGTTTTGCAGCCAGTCCATCAGCTGCAAATCATCGGCGATGCCGCGCATCAAAGTCATCGCGGCATGGGTGTGGCTGTTGATTAGGCCGGGCAGCAGCGCGTGATTTTCCAGGCTTTCGGTGGTTGTGCCTTGATACTTTTGCTTGGCAAGCTCGGTAGGCAGCAGATCGATAATCCTGCCGCCATCGATAACCAATGTGTGGTGTTCCAGGGTTACGGATTCCGGTTCAACGGGTATAATCCACCGAGCGTGGATGAGGGTATCGACAACTGTCATAAGATATTCCTGTATTGGGTTGCCAAATTATAACTTTTTACCATGGGTTTTTTGATAAAAATGACTATGCAAAACAAATTAGCCGTACAAGCCTTGCAATGGACAGGCAGCGCTTTAAAAGTGCTGGATCAGCGACAATTGCCGGATAAAATCGTTTACGATGAATACACGGATGCCGAAGGCGTAACAGAAGCTATCGCCAGCATGCGCGTTCGCGGCGCACCGGCTATCGGCATAGCCGCCGCTTACGGCGTGGCGCTGTCGGTTCGTAAGCACTATGCCCAGTCCAATCATTGGCGGCAAAAAGTGGAGGCGGACATAGCCATGCTGGCAAAGTCCAGACCGACGGCGGTCAATTTGTTTTGGGCGCTGGATCAGATGAAGGCCAAACTGGCCAAGCAGCTTGATAATCCCCCTGCGGCTATTCTGGCATGTGCGGAAAAAATCCATAGCGACGATATTGCCGCCAATCACAAAATGGGCGAACTGGGTGCGGATATTCTGGCCGGAGCCAAAGGCGTGATGACGCACTGCAACGCCGGCGCCCTGGCAACCGGCGGTTACGGCACGGCGCTGGGCGTTATTCGCAGCGCTTATCAACGAGAGCACATCAATGTCTATGCGGGCGAAACCCGGCCCTGGCTGCAAGGCGCAAGATTGACCGTTTGGGAATTGGCGCAAGATGAGATTCCTTCGACCTTGATTGCCGATTCGGCGGCGGCATGGCTGATGAAATCCGGCGCTATCGATTGGATCGTCGTCGGCGCAGACCGCATCGCCGCCAATGGCGATGCCGCAAACAAAATCGGCACCTACTCCCTGGCCGTGCTGGCCAAACAGCACGGCGTAAAGCTGATGGTGGTAGCGCCCACCACGACCATAGACTGGGGCATGCCTAGCGGCGACCTGATAGAAATAGAGCAACGCAACCAGAACGAATTATTGCCCGACTGTTATAACCACGAGGGTTCCCTGGTTAGCGCCTGGAACCCGGTCTTTGACGTGACCCCGGCGGAACTGATTGCCGCGATTGTGACCGAGCGCGGCGTGGTATTGAATCCAGCCGGGCAAGGCGTGGGAGGTTTAAGAAATGCAATTTGATAAGAAAGGCAACAACCCGGTGCTGGCCGTCGGCTTTTTGTTTAAGGGCCTGAACTTATTGACCAGCCCGGAATTGCGCAAATTTATCATCATCCCGATATTGATTAACGTGGTGCTGTACAGCGCCGCCTTAACCTTGGGATATTTTTATATTTCGGATTTGATCGACCAATTCATCCCCGGCTGGCTGCATTGGTTGAGCTGGGTGTTATGGCCGCTGTTTTTCATCAGCTTTTTTATCGCCGGATTTTTCACCTTTACCGTATTGGCGAATTTGCTGGCCGCGCCTTTTTACGGAAAATTATCGGCAAAAACGCTGGCGATGGTAAGCGGGCAGACTCTTGCAACCGCCGAACAGCCGTTGCCTAAAGTCCTTTGGGCGGAATTAAAACGCATTGGCTATCTGGGGACAAGAGCCTTGCCGCTGCTGGTCTTGTCGATCATCCCCGGCATCAATGTGCTTGCGCCTTTTTTATGGGCGCTGTTCGGGGCATGGGGCATGGCGCTGGAATACCTGGCTTATCCGCTGGAAAATCAGGGCGTATTGTTTTCCGAGCAGAAAGAGCTGGTCAAAAGTGTCAGGCTGGGCGCGTTAAGCTTTGGCGGACTGGCGGTGCTGGGACTGACCGTTCCGGTGCTGAATATCATCGTCGCCCCGGCTGCGGTAATTGGCGCTACGCTTTATTTTAATGAGATTAAGCGGGGTTGAGCGGCAAATGGTAAGGGGTGTTTGTTAAATACTAATGCATCGAAATAAAGGTGTCTATTTATAGTTATGTATCATGACTGAGTGCCAAAAACTGACCATCTCAAAGTTGGATGCTGCCAAACGGCAGCTAGAGACAGTCATTCGCCTCTATTTTGCTTATGGCGATCCAGTCGCTATTCACACGCTTACGTCCGCCGCGTACAACGTGATACGTGACATCAACAAAAAGAGAGGTGGCTCGCCTCTAATTGCTAAAGATGGTTTCCTTGACTACATCAAGGAAGGTCATGAGAAGGAGGTCCGCGACCTAATCAATGCCGCTGAGAATTTCTTTAAGCACGCTGATCGAGATTACGACTCCACTATTGACTTCAATCCAGAGCAAAGCGAGTTCCTAATCCTTGAAGCTTGCGGCGCATACTGGAAGCTGACTGGAGAGTTTCCCCCGCTCTTCCGCGTGTATCAATCGTGGTTCATTGCCCACCACCAAGCGCTCTTTAATTTTCCCGAAGAGCAAAAACGGCTAATTGCGCTTAGTGCTTCAGCGGTAACAACGGTGAGTAGAGAGCAGTTCTTCACTCAGGCATTGCCAGCCTTAATGAAGCCCTATGCATAACCTCTCGGTCAACCAGAACCATAGGCTGAGCGGGGTTTGCAACCCCGCCCCTAACGTTTCCGCGATGCCCAACTAAAATGGTTATACTTAATCAACGCAAAACATTTCGGACGGGGCAATATGCCCCGCCCGGCTTGTTGAAGTTCTTCCTGTGATAAAACAAAATGAAATTTGCCATTCAAGTTAACGCCAGCCCATACCAATCAAATGCCGGGTATACCGCGTATCAATTTATCAAAGCCGCCTTGGCAGCGGGGCATGAAGTGTTCCGGGTGTTTTTTTATCACGACGGCATTTACCATGCGTTCAAATACGCCACGCCGCCGGATGACGAACTTCAGTTCACCGCGCAATGGAGCGAGCTGGCAAGACTGCATCAGATTGACTTGGTAGTGTGCATTTCCGCAGCGCAACGGCGCGGCTTATTATGCAGCGACGAGGCCAAGCGGCAGGGCAAGCAGGGTAATGACCTGGCCGAGGGCTTTCGCATTTCCGGTTTGGGGCAGCTGGTCGAGGCCACGCTGGAAGCCGACCGCTTTATCGTATTCGGGTGAGGGTATGAAGCGTTATTTATTCATACTGCGTAAACCGCCGCACAGCGGGGCTCAGGTTCAGGAAATGCTGGACATTATTTTGACCACCGCCGCGTTCGACCAGCATGTCAGTATCTTGTTGCTGGACGATGGAGTGTTCCAGCTGAAAAACGGCCAAAATCCTGAAATCGCGGGCATGAAAGATACCTCATCTATTTTTAAGGCGCTGGAAATTTACGATGTGAACGACATTTACACCGAAGTGGAGTCGCTACAGGAACGCGGTTTAAAGCCGGGTGACTTGTGCTTGCCGGTGCAGGAGTTTTACCGGAAAGACATAGCCGGATTGATGAAACGGTTTGATGTGGTGTTTGCGGGGTAGGTTGTAGGGGCGCCCCTTGTGGGCGCCCAAGACATGACGCAAAACAGGGCACCCACAAGGGGCGCCCCTACACACCAATTAACCAGTCAGCTTTTTATACTTCAACCGATGCGGATTATCCGCATCGCTACCCAAGCGGCGATGACGGTCGGCCTCGTAATCTTCATAGTTGCCTTCAAACCAGACCACATTACTGTCGCCCTCAAACGCCAGCATGTGCGTTGCGATTCTATCCAGAAACCAGCGGTCATGCGATATAACCACCGCGCAACCGGGGAAAGCCAGCAGCGCTTCTTCCAATGCGCGCAGGGTTTCAACGTCCAGGTCATTGGTCGGTTCATCGAGCAACAGCACGTTGCCGCCGGTTTTAAGCAGCTTGGCTAAATGCACACGGTTGCGTTCGCCACCGGACAAATCGCCGATACGTTTTCCCTGGTCTGCACCTTTAAAGTTAAAACGACCGACATAAGCCCGTGATGGCGTTTCATATTTGCCAACGGTAATCAAATCCAGCCCGTCGGAAATTTCATCGAACACGGTTTTTTTCGGATCCAGGTCATCGCGCAACTGATCAACATAGGCGAGTTGAACGGTTTGTCCCAGTGTTAAGGTGCCCGAATCGGGCTTGTCGACACCGGCCATCATGCGGAACAACGTGGTTTTACCCGCGCCGTTCGGGCCGATAATGCCGACGATGCCGCCGGGCGGCAGTTTAAAACTCAGACCGTTGAATAACAGCTTGTCGCCGAAAGCCTTGCTGATGTTGTCAGCTTCAATCACCACGTCGCCCAGGCGAGGGCCGGGTGGAATATAAATTTCCTGGGTCTCGTTGCGTTTTTGCACTTCGGTTGATGACAATTCGTCAAAACGGGCCAATCGGGCCTTGCTTTTGGCATGGCGGCCTTTCTGATTGGAACGTACCCATTCCAGTTCTTCTTTCATGGCTTTTTGGCGGGAAGATTCCTGCTTTTCTTCCTGCAACAATCGGTTGCTCTTTTGCTCTAACCAGCTGGAGTAATTGCCTTCCCACGGAATGCCGGAGCCTCTGTCCAGTTCCAGAATCCAGCCGGCCACATTGTCCAGGAAGTAACGGTCATGCGTTACCGCAACCACGGTACCGGGATAATCGTGCAGGAACCGTTCCAGCCAGGCGACCGATTCGGCGTCCAAATGGTTGGTCGGTTCGTCCAGCAGCAGCATGTCGGGGTTGGACAGCAATAACCGGCACAACGCCACGCGGCGTTTTTCACCGCCGGACAGCTTGGTCACATCGGCATCCCAATCGGGCAAGCGCAACGCGTCGGCGGCGACTTCAAGCTTGCGCTCCAGGTTGTGGCCGTCGCAAGCGTTGATGAAGTCTTCCAGGAACGCTTGTTCGGCAGCCAGTTTGTCAAAGTCGGCATCGGGCAGCGCGTAAGCGGCATAGACGGCGTCGAGTTTTGCCAAGGTTTCCTTGATTTCCGCGACCGCTTCTTCGACATTGCCGCGCACGGTTTTATTGGGATCGAGTTGCGGCTCTTGCGGCAGATAGCCGATATTAATGCCTTTGAGCGGGATAGCCTCGCCTTCAATGTCCTTGTCGATGCCCGCCATGATGCGCAGCAGCGTCGATTTACCCGAGCCGTTTAAGCCCAAGACGCCGATTTTTGCGCCGGGGAAAAAAGACAACGAGATGTCCTTGAGGATGTATTTTTTGGGCGGGACAATCTTGCCGACCCGGTTCATTGAGTAGATGTATTGCGCCATAGTGTTTAGTTCAGCAGTTTAAGGTGGGTAGAGGTTACCAGATGTGGGCGATTTAGGCGACTCGTTGTCGGCTATTTCCGGTTAAACGATACGTAAAAGCCGTCTGGTAAGCAGTGACTTCAAATCCCGTCGAGTATCGGTAATGATATGGATGTAGACGGTGTCGAGCCGCACTTCATAAATGATGCGATTCATTCCTGAAACAACTTGCCGGTATTGGCTTAAACTAAGCTTTTCGAATTCTTCCGGGATAGAACCGGCATCAGGGAAGGTCTTCAGATTCAGGATAGACGTTTTGATCTTGTCATAGCTGTTCTGCCAAGTCTCGACAGAGAAATTCTTGATGATGTAATTCTTAAGTTCTTTCAGGTCATGCTCAGCCGATTCCAGCATGACGATTTTCATGCTCATTGTTCGTCCAGTTCAGCAAACACATCCTCCGCATCACGGAATTTGCCTTGTTCGATCTCGCGATTTCCGAGCGCCAGAATCTTCAACAGAGCTAGCGTTTCCTCCTGCTCTTCGTAGCTCTTCACGTCCATGACAACAAGCTTGGCCTCGCCGTTTTGGGTGATCAGCAAAGGCTCACGGCTTTCCGAAAGCTCCCTGACAATCTCGGCTGTGTGGCTCTTGAGATAGCTGATAGGCTTGATACGGGATGAAAATTTCATGGTGGCGCTCTTGGCTGAGTTAATGAGACTGATATTAGTCTTAATTAAGTCTTTCGTCCAGGGCGGTGAGGGTTAGAATAAACCTTCTTCATTGTGTCGGCCTTCGCGCCTCGCGGAACCATACCCGGTATTTCTCCATTTTCGCGCGCTGTTCCGCCGGCGCGTGGCGGCGGCAGGTGGAATATTCCTCCGTGCCCGGCTTCGCGCCCCAACGCATTTCGGCGCAGTCATTGGGATTATATGTCATTTCATAGGCTGGCTTCCGTGCCAGCACCTCGGCCACGGAAAGCTCCCACGGGCTGCCGTCCGTGCGCGTATAGCGGATGCTGCGTTCCTGGATGCGCATTGCATGGTACTGCTCAATTTCAGCCTTGGCCTGTTCGGGGTTCCTGCCGTTCATCACGAACAATTCGGGATGGCGCACGATCTTCTCGGGCAAGCCGTTCAGCACATTGATGGCGATGATCAGGCGCATGTCGCGGGAGGGCGTGGAGTAATCCTCCCAAGGGCCTATGGTCTGGAAAATCGCGGCGCCGCCAGGCATCGGGATGACGCTGCCGGGGTTTTTGCGGAAATACGCCTCGCCGTTTTCCACAGAGTTTACGCGGGTCTCGATTTGCTCGACCAATGCATCCAGCGTGGCTTCGTAAGCTTGCTTGGGTTCAAGGCCTTTGGGGTTGGCGAGCTTGGCCAGCCGGGCATAGAAATCGTCGGGGGAAAGTTGATCTTGCTCCAGGGAAAATGGGGCGAAGCTGGGCGTATCGATCAAGTCATCATTGGAGAGCGCCCGCAATCCGCCCGAGGCCGCGCGGGCCAAGGGGCGGAAAGCCTTGAAACCAGGCCCGGAGCCGGCGACGTTGGCGAACAGGAAAGTGCCTTCCCAGAACCGCTTGCGGGTGACCGAGTTGTCCGGCTGGGCATCGACGGCCAGCAAGATGCCGGGGCGGTCCGATGTCTGCGGCACCCATTCAACCAGCACCAGCACATGGCCGTAGGGATCGGCATAGACCGTCCCCGGCCAGAGCGTCTCCCGGTTGAGAGGGACGGGATACAGATCCGTGGATTCGTCCTCAAGCCCGGTTCGCGCCGAGCCCGAATGGACGGCATCCGCCAACTGCCGACTGACATTCCTGAAGTCGGCCTGCGAGTTGATGCCGTGGGTGAATTCGGTCTTGACGATGGCCGCGCCGCAATGCGGAGGCGCGTTGGCCGAACCACGCCCGCAGGCGCGGAAAGCGATTGGCAGGCCGACCTTCCAGGCAAAATAAGCCCGCAAGGTGTAGGGCAAGTCGGCACAATCGGGAGTTAATGGCAGGCCTTTGTCTTCGTTGAGGCCGAGATGGTTGTGCAGGAAGTTGCCCTCGGTGTTGCGCAACACCGGCTCCAGGGAAGCGAAGCTGAGGTTTTCCTCGGGCGGCGCACCAAACAACTCTTCGAGCCATGCAGAATAAAAAGCTTCGGTCGCAAGTCCCCACGCTTTGGGTTTTTCCTGTGTGCCTGATCCGCCGATGGTGAGTGGATGGCAGGCGGTAAGCTTGCCATCCAGGTCGGCTACCACCCGGTAATCCCCGTTGTTGAGCCCATCCAAAGCGGTGACCAAGCTCCAAGGCGGGCCGCCTCGGCGGTGGGATTGCAGGGGTATGCGCCGGCCTTGACTGTCGATCAGGGCCAGCTCCGACACGGGGCCGTCCGTGGACACGGCCATGATCTTGACCTGTTTATCTGCTTTGGGGTTGAGGGGCGAGATCCAGATATGCGTCTCGCCAGTTTCTTCGCATGAAAAATCATCGGCCAGCGCCACCGAAATGCTGGCCCATGCCAGCAGGCAAGCGAGAAAATGGTGAAAGATTTTGACTAAGGTTGTCATGCTCGCGCGTTTGTTCATTGATTACCTTTATAATTTGCTCGCCTTAACCGAACGCATTGGCAAAAGGCATCCAAAGAGTTGGTATGACAATGGTTATTTCCATACTAAATGTTAAAAATGAAACGTGGCAAAACTAAACTGACCGTCTGGTTTTGGCGGAAAGCGGAAAATTATAGTTTCAGACATCGTCAGCAAAAAGTCTAAATTATTTCTTTGCCATGTCGGGTCAAATCTGATCGGACACAGTTTGGCGGCGCCCGATAGCGTTCCAAATCCTCCGGCGTATCCAAATCCCACTGTTCGCTCAATTCGTGATGGCGAAGTTTATAACGTTCGATACGGTTGCGGGTTTCACCAAGCACCTGCGCCGTTCCCCAAGGCATGTTATCGAAGAGTTCCGGGTGAGGGCGGTTGAGCCCGATTAGCACGTAGCCGCCGTCTTCTGCGGGAGCTAACACGACGTCATTTTCCTTATTCAAGGCGGTTAGCGCTTGCTCCAGATCCTGTTCGGTTAATGACGGGCAATCGCAGCCCATTAATAAGGCGTGGGAGTAGTCGGCAAGCGCCGAGCGAAAAGCGTGGTGCATGCGTTCGCCTAAATCGGTTCCTTGTTGTTGCTTTAGAACTAACGGATAGGCGGCTTTCGATTCGC
The DNA here is from genome assembly GCA_030679035.1 of Methylobacter sp. Taxonomy (GTDB): domain Bacteria; phylum Pseudomonadota; class Gammaproteobacteria; order Methylococcales; family Methylomonadaceae; genus Methylobacter_A. The sequence continues at coordinate 57,636 of JAUXTH010000050.1, forward strand.
TAAAAAATACATGGTCGGTTGTTGGCGAGCACCAGAGTTGTACGGGGCATAAGTGGCTTTGCGTCGCCCGCTGGAGTGTTTTTGTGCTGAGTTCGATATGAAGCTCTGAGGCCTGTTCGGCGGTTAATTCCGGGATTAGGCGGGTTTTAACTTGGCCGGAAATCGGGGCTTTGCAGAAAATCATCAGGACGGCGTTGGGGTATTTGTAAGTCATGATTGATAAGTTACGGGCGATTAATGGAGCGTTTTTACGCAAAAGTATTTAAACAACGCGTCATCCCGGCAGGGAATGCCGGGATCCAAAAGCCATGGATGGCAATGCCCAATTAGGCCAAAAGTCTCGCCACACGAGACCGATTTTTGAGTTGTTTTTTCCATACGTTCACTTTAGCACATCCCTGTGATCTCGGTAATTGCTCCTGCATTACTCTACCTTCTGCATCCATGCAGTCGTGGATCCCGTCATTCCCTGCCGGGATGACGATATTACGATTTATGCGGTATCTCTATGGGGGGGGCGTATTCAGCGTTTCCGCAACGCCTTAAACGGCAGTAGTAATAATTGTATAAAGCCTAATTCATGCTGCTCACGGAAAGGGCTTAACCCGATAGCCATAGTCGTTTGCGACTGCTTGGGTTCGGCGACATAGGTTCTGCACAGTCTGTCCCAGCAGGAAATGGAAAAGCCGTAATTGCTGTCGGTTTCGGTCGGAAGGGTCGAGTGATGGATGCGGTGCATGTCCGGGGTGATGATCAGCCAGCGCAGTTTTTTATCGATCGCAGCAGGGATATTGATGTTGCTGTGGTTAAAGGTCGCCGCGCCGTTAAGGATGATTTCAAAAGCGATGACCGCCCACGGATTTGCGCCGATCAAGACAATGCACAGCACTTTGTACAGCATCGAAATCATGATCTCCAGCGGGTGAAAGCGCACGGCGGTGGTGGCATCGAACTCCAGGTCGGTGTGATGCACCTGATGCAAGCGCCAAAGCAGCGGCCATTTGTGCGAAACGATGTGCTGGCAGTAAATGGCAAAATCGAGGAATAATAAAGTCACGGTAATCGACAGCCATTCGGGGGCGGGTACTTGATTTAGCAATCCGTAACCTTGGCCTGCGGCGGTTACGGCGCTCAGGTAGGCCATGCCGCCGATGGTCAAGCGCATGATTGCGATGTTGAATACGGCGAGCCCCAGGTTAACCGGCCAGCGTTGCTTGCGGCTGATCTGCCGGGCTCTTCTGGGGCTGACATATTCCCAGCCAATCATGATGCAGAAAATGCCCAGCGCGACGCTTAAACGGATTATGGTTTCCAAAACTGTCCCCTGGAATAAAGTGCGGCCAATAACTGCGGGTCTGCGCCAAAGAAGTAACGCAGGCGCAGACTCCACATCAGCAGTATAGTCCGGTAGATACCGTAGCGCTTCCATCTTCGCCCGGAGCTGGTGACTTTGGCGCTAAGGCAAACCGGCGGACTGATTTTATTTAGCGCCTTACTCAAGGCGATGTCTTCCATCAAGGCAATTTCGGGATATTGCCCCGCTGCTGCAAACGCTTCTTTTGTGACAAAAATGACTTGGTCGCCGGTGGCAATGCCGGTCAGGCGTGAACGCAGGTTCATCATCCAGGCGATGACTTTTAACATGAAATGATCGCCGCTTAATTGGATGTCGAAACGGCCCCATTGCTTGTAGTTGATGTGTTGTTCGATCAGCTGCAAGACGTGTTTGGGCAGGTGGGTATCGGCGTGCAGGAAGATCAACATATCCCCGCTGGCATGGCTTGCGCCGAGGTTCATTTGCCGGGCGCGGCCTTTTTCCGAGCTGATGATTTTGTCTGCCAAAGCGGCGGGGACGACAGGCTGTCCGTCGGTGGCATCGACAATAATGATTTCGCAGTTGTCGCGTAAAGGCTGCAACGGGAACAAACACGAGGCTATGGTTTTTTGTTCATTCAGGGTTGGGATGATGATCGAGAATTTCATTGGAAGAATCACCTCGTTTGCGGTTCCCAAGCCCAATAGACTGTGAAAGTAAATCGTTTCACTAACCTCTTGGCAATAACTGCCTACATTCATGTAGGCAGCGCGCGTGAACTAACTTTCCGTATTGCCGGATTTATTTGTAAGGGCGAATTTTATTCGCCCAAGGCGATTGAAATCGCCCTACATTACGGCGCGTAATGCGTTTCAATATAGCGTTGCACGATTTCCTGAAATTCTTCGGCGATTCTATCGCCTTTCAGCGTAACCGTTTTTTCGCCGTCTTCGTAAACCGGCGCTACCGGGGATTCGCCGGTGCCGGGCAGGCTGATGCCGATATTGGCGTTTTTGCTTTCACCCGGCCCGTTGACCACGCAACCCATGACCGCGACTTCCATGGCCTCAACGCCCGGATATTGGGTGCGCCAGACCGGCATTTGATCGCGTAAATAGCTTTGGATGTCCATCGCCAGTTTTTGGAAATAATCGCTGGTGGTGCGGCCGCAACCGGGGCAGGAGATAACCATCGGCGTGAATGAACGAAAGCCCATGGTTTGCAGAATTTCCTGGCCGACAATCACTTCCTGGGTTCTGGATGCGCCGGGTTCCGGCGTCAGGGAAATGCGGATGGTGTCGCCGATGCCTTGCTGCATCAACACCGACAAGGCGGCAGCCGAAGAGACGATGCCTTTGGAGCCCATGCCTGCTTCGGTCAATCCCAAATGCAACGCATAATCGCAACGGCTGGAAAGATCCTGATAGATATTGATCAATTCCTGCACATTGCTGATTTTGCAGGACAGGATGATTTTGTTTTTGCCCAGCCCAAGTTCCTCGGCTTTGGCGGCGCTTTCAAGCGCCGACAATACGATCGCTTTGCGGGTTACGGCGGCCAAAGGCTCGGGTGTTTTCAGGCTTCTGTTTTCATCCAGCAAGCGGGTCAACACCGCTTGATCCAAGCTGCCGCCGTTGACGCCGATGCGTACCGGTTTGTTGTACTGGCAGGCAAATTCAATCATTTGCTGGAATTGTGGGTCACGGCTTTTGCCGCGGCCTACGTTGCCTGGATTGATGCGGTATTTGTCCAGAGCCTGGGCGCAGTCCGGGTATTTTTCCAGCAGTTTATGGCCGTTAAAATGGAAGTCGCCGACGATCGGAGTCGAGTTACCTTTTTTATCCAACTGATTGCGGATTTCGGCAACGGCTGCTGCCGCTTCCTCGGAGTTAACCGTGATGCGGACAAGCTCGGAACCGGCAGCGGCCAGTTCGATGATTTGGTTAACGGTTGCAGTAATGTTGGCGGTGTCGGTATTGGTCATCGACTGAACGACAATAGGAGCGCCGCCGCCGACTTTAACGTCGCCGACTAAAACTTGGTGGGTGATTTTTCTAAGGCTAATGGACATATACAAAATCTTTTGAAAAAGGTTACAGTTATCTGGAAGAATGTTGTTAAATTATACGCCGATACAGGCCATTGAATAGAGTTTAGTGTGAGGATAAATTATTTTTCCGATATACATTTGGAGTTTGGAGCGCTGGAAGCGCCGGATAATGACGCCGACATTATTGTCGCGGCGGGCGATATCGGCATCAATATGCAAGGCGTTGACTGGCTTAAAACACTGGATAAACCGGTTATTTATATTGCCGGTAATCACGAATTTTATGGACAGGAATATCAGCAAACGTTGCAGTCGATTCGTAAGCAATGCGCCGGCAGCAATGTGCATTTTCTTGAGAACGACTGTTTTGTATTTCAGGATGTGCGCTTTTTAGGCTGTACGCTCTGGACCGATCTGTTTGCTGAAGGCGATCAAAAGGCAGCAGCTTTGGGCAAGGCTTTAAATGATTTCAGGCGAATTCAATTTGATAATAAGCCTTTTGATACTAAAAAGTTTAGCCGTTTGCATAAAGGTTCAAAGATTTGGCTGGAATTGCAATTAGACCAGCCGTTTTCAGGAAAAACGGTCGTCATAACTCATCATGCGCCTTCTCAGTGGAGCTGGAATGAGTCGCCCCATGAGCTTAAGAAACTGGCCTATTGCAATGACCTGAAATCGCTGCTGCATGAATACGAGATTGCGGCCTGGTTCCATGGTCATGTGCACAGTCAGGCGGATTACCGTATAGCGGGCGCCAGGATATTATGCAATCCCAGAGGTTATTTCGGTGCAAAAGTTGTACCCGATTTCGATAGGAACAGGACGGTTGATATTTAGACTTGTGTCGGCTGTCGATTGGGAGTTAAAGGTAACTCCTCATTCCCAGAGGTATTGAATAAAATAGCACGCAGATGCCAAAAGTAGGCGCCTCCAGGCGACATGGATTTAACGGGTAAAATGGAGCTTTTATAAAGTCCGGTTTAGTGTAGCCATTTCAGTGCAGACTGCGTATGCCCGTTTTCCTCTTGCGGTGACGCGGATTGAAGATTTTTATCTTCAATCCGCCCTCTACCGATCCCCTCTGCCAGTCTTTATAACGCCTATTACTGCTTACCTGTACAAAACAGGCAACTTAAGACAGTGACGCAGCGCGCGGAAGCGCTGCTAAAGCGGTAGTTGATCTTTTGATGACTCCGATGATGGTTTTGAATTTGATTTCTCAGACTTAGACGAATCATCAATGCCGTCATAGCCAAACAGGCCGGTGATCATTTCCCACAGGGTTTTTTCAAGATCGCGCTTGGGCACTTCGACGGTGGTTTCATCCGATGCTTTAATGACCGGAACTTCGCTGGGTTTGAAATCGCCTTGCACGCCGATTAGCTGATCGTTTTCAAAGTATAATGAAATTCTTTTTTGCAGCCTGTCGCCACCTTCAACTTGCGCCGAATAGAGGTAGTCCCAACGCTTCGGGTGAAAAGCATCAACCAGCATCGGTGAGCCCATGATGTACAGCACCTGGCGTTTGTTCATGTTGGGTCTGAGTTGGTCGATCATGGCTTGATCGACGATATTGCCTTGCTGGACATCCACGGTATAGACGCCGGGCAGGTTGGTCAGAATGGTGGTGCACGAGGCGAGTGTCAGACTTGCTAAGACTGCAAGGATACAGAGGGTGAAGCGACTGTTGGATAGATTTAAAGCAAAAAGCGGCTTTCTCATTGGAGGCTGCGGGTATGTTGAAAATATAAAATCATACAGGATGTTAAAGGATTATCCTATAAAACTGTCATGCGCGGTCTGCTAAAAAAAGGCTACAATGGGCGCAGTTTTGTATAAAGCGCACAAGCGGAGATTGATGTTGGAAACCCATGATTTAAGGAATGCAGGCCTGAAGGTGACTTTGCCTAGGGTCAAGATTCTGCAAATTTTAGAAACGCAGGTTAATGATCGCCATTTAACCGCTGAACAAATTTATAAAATTCTGCTGAGCGAAGAGGAAGAAATCGGCTTGGCTACGGTTTATCGCGTGTTAACCCAGTTTGAGGCGGCGGGACTGGTGACCCGGCATCACTTTGAAGGCGGCAATTCTGTTTTTGAACTGGATAAAGGTACTCATCACGATCACATTCTCTGCATGAACTGCGGCAAGGTCGATGAATTTACCGATGAGGTTATTGAGGCTCGGCAAAAAGAAATTGCAGCAAAACTGGGCTATGAATTGACCGACCACGGCCTTTATTTATACGGTTTTTGCTCTCAGTGCAGGAAATCCTGATGTATAACTACTCGGTGCCAGCGAATGCAATGGAACGCGGATGCCAAAAGTAGGCGCCTCTAGGCGACGCAGATAATTATGATTAATTAAGATTTTTCTTTGAATTATCAGCGTTCTATTTTTGGTTTTTTAATTATTTAAAATTATAAGCTTCATGTTTAAACCTCTCATTTTTTATATCGGCCTGCGTTATACGCGGGCCAAACGTCGAACTCAGTTCATTTCTTTTATTACTTTAACATCCGTTTTAGGCATAGCTTTGGGCGTTACGGCGTTGATTGCGGTGTTGTCGGTGATGAACGGCTTTGAGGCCGAATTACGCGAACGGATACTCGGCATGACTTCGCATGCGACGGCCACCGGACGATACGGCCAGTTGGATAATTGGCAGGAGCTGGAGCGGAAATTAAAAAACTATCCGCATGTGGAAGGCGCAGCACCTTTTATTAACGGACAGGTGATGATTAACGCCGACCGGCGCGTTAGCGGCACCATGCTGACCGGGATTTTGCCGGAATACGAATCCAGGGTGTCGGAAGTTGCCGATAAGATGAAGGAGGGCAAGCTGTCCGATCTGGTTCCAGGCGAATACGGTATTGTTTTAGGCGTGGAGCTGGCCAATTATTTGGGCGTGATCACCGGCGATAAAATCACCGTGATCAGTCCGCAGATTAATTCGACCCCGGCCGGTATTGTGCCGCGCATGAGGCGGTTTACCGTGGTCGGTATTTTCAAGGTGGGCATGTATGAATATGACCGCAATATGGCGATGATCCACCTTGACGATGCGGCCAAGTTGTTTCGTTTAGAAAGCGCAGTTTCAGGCCTTAGAATCAAGCTGGACGATTTATTCAATGCGCCGAAAATAACCCATGATCTTTCCAACGCGTTGTACGGCGATTATCAGGTCAGCGACTGGACGCTGGCGCACAGCAACTTCTTCCGGGCGATACAGACGGAAAAGCGGGTAATGTTCATTATCCTGTTGCTGATCGTGGCGGTGGCGGCATTCAATATTGTTTCCACGCTGGTGATGGTGGTCACCGACAAGCGCGGCGATATTGCCATTTTAAAAACCCAGGGGCTCACATCGAGGTCGGTGATGGGGATTTTTATGGTGTTGGGCGCAGTCATCGGCGTCGTCGGCACGGTACTCGGAACCGTCGGCGGGGTGTTGCTGGCGTTGAATGTTGAAACTATCGTCCCGGCGATAGAAAAATTATTTCACGTTCAGTTTATGGCGGCCGATGTGTATTACATCAGCGAACTGCCGTCCAAGCTGGTCTGGACGGATGTTTATGCGATAGCGGGCATGGCCTTTTCCTTATCATTATTGGCGACTATTTATCCTGCCTGGCAGGCGGCCAAAGTCAATCCAGCGGAAGTTCTCAGATATGAATAATACCAGCATACTGCAATGCCAGCAGTTGACCATGCGCTATGACCAGGGCGGGCTGGATGTCGAGGTTTTAAAAGGGGTTGATCTGAGCATCGGCGTCGGCGAGCGCGTCGCGATTATGGGCGCATCGGGTTCGGGCAAAAGCACTTTGTTGCATCTGCTGGGCGGACTTGAAAAACCCAGCGGCGGCAAGGTGGTTTTGGACGGCGTTAATCTTAATGAGGTCGGCTCCGGCCAATTGGCTAAATTAAGAAACAAGTCCTTAGGCTTTATCTATCAGTCGCATCATTTGTTGGGCGAATTTACCGTGTTGGAAAATGTGGCGATGCCTTTATTGATTGGCGGACACTCGGTAAAAGAATCGAGTACTCGTGCGATAGCTTTATTGAAGCGGGTAGGGCTGGGACACCGCATTGAACACAAGCCCGGCGAATTGTCCGGCGGGGAACGGCAACGCGCCGCCGTCGCCAGGGCGTTGATCAATAAGCCGGGTGTGGTTCTGGCCGATGAACCGACCGGAAACCTGGACAGCAAAACGGCCGATCAAGTTTACCAGCTAATGCTGGAATTAAATCAGGAGCTGAATGTCAGCTTTCTGGTGGTGACCCATGATCATGAGCTGGCCGCAAGAATGGGCAAGGTTCTGCATATGGAAGATGGGCTGATTGTAGGCTAGGAAAAAGCATAAAGCCGCGAGCGATTGTATTTATGCAGTTGCTCGCGGCTTGGTTTTAATCAGTCTAATTCGTTTTTTATGTCTTCAATCTGCGACTCTTGTGCAGTAAGTCTTTTTTCCTTCCTTTCCGCCCATTTTTTGTTTACATGGTATTGCCAGTAATACTGGATGCCGAAATAACCGGCGGCGGACGAGATTATCCCCATAATCAAACAGCCGACCAGAAAAGGCTGCCAAACATCGCCAAGACTGGAGAATATGTTGCTGATTGAAAACTCGGATTCATCGGCGTTGGTCGGCTGATTCAGAAACGAGAGTCCGACTTCATAAGCAAAATAATACAGCGGCGGCATGGTGATGGGGTTGGTGACCCAGACCAGCGCCACCGAAATCGGTATGTTAGCCCGGTAGTAAATCGCACCCATAGCGGCAAAGGCCATTTGCGTCGGCGTCGGAATCCAGGCGCAAAAAAGACCCACCGCAAAAGCCAGAGCAATAGAACGTCGGTTCAAATGCCAGAGGTTAGGCTCGTGCAGTTTATCGCCGAGAAATTGCAGGCTCTTGTGTTGTTTGATCACTTCAGGATCAGGGATGAACTTGTCGATCAGTTTTTGTATAAGTTTCTTTGGCATCGTTATTTTTATTATTTAAGTTACACTCAGATTAAGTTTATCAGGTTTTTGTTAGCCTAAAAAACACCAAGGTGCTAAATGGTCGTTTCCGCCCTGTCATTTTTAGCCGGATTGATGCTGGTTCAACAGTTTCCGGTATTGCCGGATGTTAAATGGCTGATAGTCGGCGGCGTAGTGGCTGGCATTATTGCATGGTTGCGTTATTGGCGGTGCCTATTTTTTGTGCTCGGCGCAGTGTGGGCGATAGTGTTTGCGATGCACCGATTGTCCGACCGGTTGCCGGAGCAATTGGAGGGTACGGAGGTTCAGGTGACCGGCACCATAGCCGATTTGCCGGAGCAGGATGAAAAGCGCGTCCGCTTCGATTTTATCCCCAGGGATGGGGTGTATGCCGCAAATCCGTCGGGAACGGGTGCGGCGATTGTTACCAAGTCTGACCGGCAACTACCCACCAAACTGAGATTAAGCTGGTATTACCCGGATCAACCCATTAAGGCAGGTCAGCAGTGGGCTTTCACCGTTAAATTGAAGCGCGTCCACGGCACCATGAATCCCGGCGGCTTCGATTACGAACGTTGGCTGTTTACCGAAGGCATCGGTGCGACAGGCTATGTGCGTCCAGATCCAAAGCCTGTTTTACTGGGAAGAGACTCGGCCTGGAGCAATATTGCTGTTTGGCGGCAAAGTATTACTGATCGACTCTCAAGCACATTGGGCAACAGCCCAAGTCTTGCATTGATAAAGGCGTTGACTATCGGCGACGGCAACAGCATCACTGGGCAGCAATGGGAGGTTTTTCGCAAAACCGGCACGACTCATCTGGTGGTGATTTCCGGTTCGCATATCGGCCTTATTGCCGGGCTGGTTTATTTTCTGGTGCTGAAATTGTGGGCGTGGACGGGCTGGCTGCGCTGGTCGCCGCAAAGGGTTGCGGCAGTTTCGGCCGTGCTGGTTGCGATTTTTTACTCGGGGCTGGCCGGGTTTTCCGTACCTACCCAGCGCTCCGTGGTCATGTTGGCTATCGCAATGACCGCCATTATTCTACAACGCAACACTCGCCCCTTTAATACCTTAGCTGTCGCACTGTTTGCAGTATCGATACTCGATCCGTTAGCGGTTTTGGCAGCGGGGTTCTGGTTGTCATTTCTCGCCGTGAGCCTGATTGTTTATGCCGTTTCCGGGCGATTAGGCAAGCTTGGACATGTTTGGAGCGCGATAAAACTGCACTGGGTCACGTCGGTGGGTCTGTCGCCGTTACTGTTGCTGTTTTTTCAACAGGTTTCATTGATTGCGCCGCTGGCTAATTTGGTCGCCGTGCCGGTCATCAGTCTGCTGGTTGTGCCGTTGTCATTGCTGGCCGTTATTGTCATGTTTATTTCATCAACGCTGGCGGGAAAACTGTTCTATTTAGTCGACGCGGTGTTGCAGGGCTTATGGTGGCTGTTGGCTCATTTGGCGGAAATCCCGCTGGCGTCGATCAATCATGCGCCGCCTTCGTATTGGGCGTTGCTTTTCGCCGTGCCGGGTGTGCTGCTGTTGCTTGCCCCGGTCGGCATTCCGGCGCGATGGCTGAGTTTGGTGATGTTTTTACCGCTGGTGTTTACGGATGTTAAGAAACCCGAAACCGGCGACATCAACATGACCTTACTGGATGTCGGCCAAGGCTTATCGGCGGTCGTGCAGACCAGTCATCACCTGTTGGTTTACGATACCGGCGCGAAATTTTCTGAGCAAAGTGATATGGGGCAAAGTGTGCTGCTGCCTTTTTTGCGCTCGCAAGGCATAACAAAAATCGACAGCTTAATCATCAGTCACGGCGATAACGATCATATCGGCGGCGCGGCATCGCTAATGCGCGGCATGGATACCGAACAAGTGATGACCAGCATTCCTCAAAAATTAAGCGGGTATGCGCCGATTTACTGTGTAGCTGGTCAATCGTGGTCATGGGATGAGGTCAAGTTCACCATGCTGTCGCCAAAGCAGCCGTTTGTTTCGGAAAACGACAATTCCTGCGTACTGAAAATCCAGTCGGAACACGGTGCGGTTCTGTTGGTAGGAGACATCGAGGCTGCGGCAGAATCCTGGTTGGTTGAGACCTACGGCGAGGCTTTAAAAGCCGACGTGTTGGTCGCGCCGCATCACGGCAGCAAGACCTCCTCGACAGCCGGTTTTTTGCAGGCCGTGCAACCCGATTACGTGTTGGTTCCTGCCGGTTACCGAAATCAGTTCGGTCATCCGCATAAGGACGTTTTAGCGCGCTATCGGCAAGTTAATGCTCTTTGGCTGAACAGTGCCGATAGCGGCGCGATTATCGTTAATGTTGAAAATAATGCTTGGCTGGTGCAGGGGATGCGGCAGACAGAGAGCAAATATTGGAATGCTAAATAAATCAGCGAGGCATAACATCCCTTCATCGTTCCCACGCTCCGCGTGGGAACGCAGTTTGAACCGCTCTGCGGTTCGGGGCATTGGAGCGTTACCGCCATTAAGTTAAGAGATCAAGGTCTAGCTTCCAGTCTCTCGAAGCTAGAGCTTCGTTATCTGGGTTCCCAAGCTGGAGCTTGGGAACCAGCGCTCCAGAAAATTTATTTCAATCTATCTTTCGTTAAGACTGGAAACAGTGGCTTGAATTTTCCTTGTCAATGACGCAATCCCGCGTTGGGTCACTTTTTCATGGTTGCCTTTTAGTTCGATGTCATAGCGGGCAATAGCTTTCTGCTTTTTAACGTCGATTAAATAAACCCATAAATAAGAAAATAGAAAACTAGGTTTGCTATGCTGGCTGATGATTATCCAGTCTGCGCCGAGTTGTCGGCCTAATTGCGCTGCTAAGTCGTGAAAACGAAAGAGATAACCAAAACTGCCATTTGAGGCTTTTTGCATGTCGGCGTCGACAGGAATAATCTCGTAACTGTCTATTCGGCTTAACGCCTCGGACAATAAGGGCGCCATTGACGCGGTTCGTTGCCGTTCTGTCGGTGTATTGGGCAAGGAGGTGATGTCGTTTAGCTCGAAATCAAGCACGGCGATCCGCGTCGCGGCGCTGGCTGCATCGGTTAGCAAGGCGCTAAAAACTAAAACAAGGAAAGTCAATTTATTGATGTTCATGGGCGAATTCCTATATTTGCAGGGCCGTCGTCGATGACAGTAAATCGCGTTCCAGGCCGTCGATACCATCTGCTAATGCCTGTTTTATAAAACCGACTAATTCATCGCGTTGTTCCTGATCCACATCGATCTCGACAGTCCAGCTGATTTCGCTGGAATCCGGGCTGATTTTGCAAATATCGACGGTTCCCAGATAACGATTGACTGGAAAAGGCGATTTGATGCGGTTGTACTGAAAACGCTTTGTTTGATGATCGATAGACTCGATTCGATCGATAATTTCCTCGCCGCTTGTCAAGGTCATAAGCCGGGTTGCCCCCACACCGCAGCCCGTCACTTGGCAATCGGTAATCACCGGAAACCATCGCTCAAGGCCACCGATTTGAGCGATTGCCTGCCATGCTTTATCGCTAGTCAGGGCAATGATTTTGGTTACATTGACTGTTTCAATCATATCGAATCCTAATTTGGTTTGTTTAAGGTGGCTTGTAATGACTCGGCGTAATCGGATCATACTGTTCAAAGCCAGCTTTGAACTCCGTCGGCACGCTTTCTGGAGTCCAAAGCTGGCTTTGGATGTTTTTCAGGCGATCTAAAAAAGGGTGAGTCGTTACGGTGGCTTTAGCTTAGGCTGTCGGGGCTGTTTCGTAACCAGAGATTTGCCCGCAGAACACGGGCAATTTGCCCGGCTGTCAGATGATGGCTTTTCAGCGGGGTTGCCGACCATTAGAATGCAATGTTCCGGGATTAACCCACACAGGCGCACCATGAATCTACAACTGCATTTGCTGTCCCGTATCGCAATGGTTGCCTTGCTGTGTTTGCTGGTGATTGCATCCTACTCACTGTATCAAAGCCACCGACAAGCCGAACAAACGACAAAGCAGATGGCCGATGGGCTGGGCAAGCAACTGGAGTCCCAGCTGTCGCTGATCGAGGCCGGCATAGGTCATACCAATCCGTTTCCGGATTTCGAATTATGGAAACAAACCGGCAATCAGCCCGGCGTGTGCGTCGCTTATGCGGCTGCCGATAGTGCGAGGTCACACAGTGTTTGCACCGGCACAAAACCGATAGAGGCCGATTGGCCGACTGGCTTTGAAACGGTTTACCGGTGGATTTTTAATCCCGGTTGGCAAGCCGCGCGCTCGATTGTGTCGCGTGGCCGGGTTTACGGCTCGCTAACGGTGACGCCTAGCGCCGAGCTGGAAATAACTGAAGCCTGGAATAAAATCCGCAGCCTGATGGCGCTGTCTACTATTACGGTTTCGGCGGTTTGCCTGCTGGTTTATCTGAGCATCAGCAGGGCTTTGCGACCGGCGCAAACTATCGTCGCCGGTTTGGAAGACATGGAAACAGGCCACCTGGCTTACCGCCTGCCGCCGTTTGAACTGAATGAATGGCAGCGCATTGCCGCAGCGATCAACCAACTGGCAGCCAGCCAGCAGCAACTGCTGGAAGAGCGGCAAAAGCTGGTCGTGAAATTAATCAATCTCCAGGAAGAAGAGCGCCGTTATTTGGCCAGGGAACTGCACGATGAATTCGGCCAATGCCTGGCGGCTATCAACGCCGTTGCTACGTCCATCAAGCAAACGGCGGCGCAGCAATGCCCCGGCTTGATCGATGAGGCCGATCACATCAGCCGCATTACTTCGCATATGCTGGACGGCGTACGCGACTTGCTTGGCCGGTTGCGTCCGGCTGAGTTCGACGAACTAGGCTTGGCCGCCAGTCTCAATAGTCTGGTAGCTGGTTGGAATGGACGTGGCGGCGGCAAGACCCGCTACCGGTTGAGCATCAACGGCGATTGCGTAGCGTTGCCGGAAGCGCAGGCGGTCACGTTGTTTCGGATTGCACAGGAATGTCTGACCAATATCGCCAAACATGCGGCGGCATCCAGCGTCAGCATTAGCCTGACAATCAGCCCGGAGGAGGCAATTTTGGCAGTCGAAGACGATGGTGTTGCCACGGAATTACCGTTTGCTGAGGTCGCTGGTATCGGCTTATTAGGCATCCGCGAACGAGTGACCGCCTTGCACGGACAGCTGAGTTTGGCGATTGCAGAACCCCACGGCCTGATTGTTGAAGTCCGGTTGCCGATGACTGCGGTTACTGAGGCGAACACATGATCAGCATTTTACTGGTCGACGACCACGCCATCGTCCGCGAAGGTTACCGCGCACTACTGGCAAAACAGCCCGGTTTGCAAGTGGTTGCGGAAGCGGGCGATGGCGCAGAGGCTTATCGGTTGTTTAAGGAGTTCCAGCCGGATCTGCTGATTACCGATATTTCCTTGCCCGGCAGCAGCGGTCTGGAGCTGATTGCCCGCGTCAAACAACGCCGTGCCGATGCCAAAATCCTGGTGTTCAGCATGCATCAGAATCCCGGTTTTGCTGCGCAGGCCATCCGAGCCGGTGCCTTGGGCTATGTCACCAAAAGCAGTCCGCCCGAAGACTTGTTGCGCGCGATACATGAGGTTTATGCAGGGAGATACACGTTGAGCGCCGACATCGCCCAGGCCTTGGCTTTGGAAAAACTCGGCAGCGAGCGCATCGCGCTGGAGACATTGACGGTGCGCGAATTCGAGATATTGCGCTTGCTGGTCGACGGGCGAAGCAACGATGAAATTGCCCAAATCCTCAACATCAGCCCGAAAACCGTCGGCAATTGCCATTACCTGATCAAACGCAAACTCGGCGTTGCCAGCGATATTGAATTGACGCGACTGGCGATTAAATTGAATGTGTTGGATCTTTTGGAGTTGTCTGCCCCGGCCGGATCTTTCTAGCAAAACTAATGAAGCAGGGCTGTTGTTACCGGCGACGTTGCGTTCAGCTCATTTAATCGTTTAATAATTACCAACATCTTTACTACGCAATTAAATAGGACTAAAATGGTCCTCAATTAATAGGGGCAAGTATGTTACGTCTGAGTAAATTAACCGATTATGCAACGGTCATTTTAAGTTTTATGGCCAAAGACAAAGCGCAGGTGCTTGCGGCTATGGAAATAGCGTCGATGACCGGCATTGCTCAACCTACGGTCAGTAAAATACTGAAACTGTTGGTTAACGCCAATGTGTTGATTTCGACGCGCGGGGCCAAGGGCGGATATGCGTTAGCCAGAATGCCTGAAGAAATCAGCGTTGCGACGGTTATCAGCGCTTTGGAAGGGCCGATTGCGCTGACCGAATGCAGTATTTCCCATCAGGGCTGCGAGCAGGCTTCGGGCTGTGATATTCGAGGGAACTGGAGCTTGATCAACCAGACCATTCATAATGCATTAGAGTCGGTGACCTTGGCCGATTTAATCAGGCCTGTCGCCCTGCCGGAAGAAGTGTTTATCCCGGTCGCCAATATATATAGATGAAGATAGAGAATTTTTATGTCAGCAAGTGAGCAAGAAATCAAGAATCTGATCGGTAAGGAATACAAACAAGGTTTTGTAACCGTATTGGAAACCGACACTTTCCCGCCCGGACTGGATGAAGCGGTTATTCACCGGTTGTCGAAGGTCAAGAACGAGCCTGAGTTTATGCTGGAATACCGACTCAAAGCATTCCGCCATTGGCAGACCATGAAGACGCCTAAATGGGCGTTCGTCAAGTTCGATCCTATCGATTATCAGGCGATCAGTTATTATTCTGCGCCTAAACGCAAAGAAGACGGGCCGAAAAGTCTGGATGAAATCGATCCTCAAGTGTTGGAAGCCTACAAAAAACTGGGTATTCCGCTGGATGAGCAGGAGCGTTTGGCCGGTGTTGCAGTCGATGCGGTTTTCGACAGCGTATCGGTGGCGACCACGTTTAAAGGCAAGCTGCAAGAAGTGGGCGTTATTTTTTGCCCGATTTCGGAAGCCTTGCGCGATCATCCTGAATTGATCAAGCAATATCTGGGTTCGGTCGTGCCGCATACGGACAATTACTTTGCCGCTTTAAATGCCGCTGTATTTACCGACGGCTCGTTCGTTTATATTCCCAAAGGCGTCCGTTGCCCGATGGAATTATCGACTTATTTCAGGATAAACGCCGCCAACACCGGGCAGTTTGAACGGACCTTGATTATTGCCGACGAAGGCAGTCATGTCAGTTATCTGGAAGGCTGCACCGCGCCGATGCGCGATGAAAATCAGCTGCATGCGGCGGTGGTTGAACTGATCGCGATGAAAGATGCGACCATCAAATACTCGACCGTGCAAAACTGGTATCCCGGCGATAAAGAAGGCAAGGGCGGCATCTATAACTTCGTTACCAAACGCGCCGATTGCCGAGGCGAGAATTCCAAAGTGTCATGGACACAGGTGGAAACCGGTTCGGCAATTACCTGGAAATATCCAAGCTGCATCCTGACCGGTGACAATTCCACCGGCGAGTTTTATTCGGTGGCGCTGACCAATAATCATCAGCAGGCCGATACCGGCACCAAGATGATTCATATCGGCAAAAACACCAGCAGCACGATTATTTCCAAAGGCATTTCGGCAGGTCGCGCACAGAACACCTATCGCGGTCTGGTCAAGGTGCTAAAGAGCGCGGAAAACGCCCGTAACTATACCCAGTGCGATTCCTTGTTGATCGGCGATAAATGCGGCGCGCACACCTTCCCTTATGTGGAAGTCAAGCAGCCGTCGGCCCAGGTCGAACATGAAGCGACGACGTCCAAGATCAGCGAAGATCAGTTGTTCTTCTGTCAGCAACGGGGGCTGTCGGCGGAAGATGCCGTGTCGATGATCGTCAACGGCTTTTGCAAGGAAGTGTTCAGGGAACTGCCGATGGAGTTTGCGGTTGAAGCCCAAGCGTTGTTGGGCTTGAGTTTGGAAGGTTCGGTCGGTTAGTTTAACTAATGAGAACTATCAATATGGCAAAATCAGTACGGCTGCACAGTAATCAGGATGAATCGCCGGGTTTTTTTCGTGGAGCCCTAATGTGGCGAGGATCAGTTACGCCTCGTATTATGTTCACCCTGCTGATAATGTCTTGCTACTCGTTGGCATTAGTGCTGATGGATCATTATTGGCAACCCTTGCCTCATCTTGATGTGACTCCGTTTGAATACACGGGGGTTGTGCTGGGTTTGGTGCTTGTGTTTCGCACCAATGCCGGTCACGAGCGCTGGTGGGAGGCTCGAAAGTTATGGGGAGGCATTGTCAACCAGAGTAGAAACATAGTCGTTGAGGCTTTGCAATATGGGCCTCAAGATCCTGCTTGGCGGGAAGCAATCGTGAAGTGGACGATAGCTTTTTCTGCTGCGGCTAAAGAATCTTTACGCAATGGCAAAGATTTTGAAAGCCTGGCCGGTTTGCTCAGCGAACAGGAAATAGAGGAGCTAAAGTCCGCTGAACATATGCCGCTGTTTGTCGCCAGCAAACTGGCTTCTTTAATAAAAAAAGCGCGGGCTGGGCATCAGCATATAGATGGTTTTGAGTTTTGGGCATTGGAAGGTCAGAGGATTTTGCTGATTGATTTCATCGGTAGTTGTGAAAGAATCTTAAAAACGCCAATGCCATTGGTTTATGCAATTAAGACTCGGCGCTTTATCTTGATTTTTTTACTATTACTGCCTTTTTCTTTAATAGAAAAGGCCGGATTTAGTACAGTGCTTGTTTTTGCTCTAGTCGCTTATCCATTATTGTCTTTGGACAGAATCGGTATCGAATTACAGAATCCATTTGATATAAAAAACCTAAGCCATTTACCCTTACACACTATTTGCGACACAATAAAACATCAATGTCTGGCATTGTTAGAGCAGTCGCAAGTCCAACAAGATTTCAAATTAGACCACTCAGGTAACCAAGTATGCTCAGCATAAAAAATCTTCACGTCAGCGTTGGCGACAAGCCCATTCTTAAAGGCATTAACCTTGAGATCAAGGCCGGTGAAATTCACGCGATTATGGGGCCGAACGGTTCCGGTAAAAGCACCTTGTCGCATGTGCTGTCAGGTAAGGGCGGTTATACCGTGACCGAAGGCTCGGCGACTTATCAGGGTAAAGATTTACTGGAGATGGCTCCTGAAATCAGGGCGCGGGAAGGCGTGTTTTTGGCGTTCCAATATCCGGTGGAAATTCCCGGCGTTAGCAATATCTATTTATTGAAAGCGGCGCTGAATTCTATTCGTAAACATAACGGGCAGCCCGAAGTCGATGCGATGGACTTTTTAACGCTGGTTAAAGAAAAAGTGCGCTTGCTGGAAATGGATGAGAAGTTTCTCTACCGTGCGGTTAACGAAGGTTTCTCCGGCGGCGAAAAGAAACGTAATGAAATCCTGCAAATGGCAATTTTGGAACCCAAGTTGTGCATCATGGATGAAACCGATTCCGGCCTGGATATAGACGCGTTAAAAATCGTCTCGGAAGGCGTTAATTCACTGCGTTCGCCGGATCGTGCGTTTGTGATGGTGACGCATTACCAGCGTTTGCTGGATTACATCAAACCGGATTTTGTCCACGTTTTGGCGCACGGTCAGATCGTCAAATCCGGCGGTGCCGATCTGGCACTGGAGCTGGAAGAAAAAGGTTACAGTTGGGTCGAAGACAATCAGGCGGCGGCATAAATGAATACGGCAACAGCAAGCCGTTATGCGGCTGAATATCAAACGATAGCGCCTGCATTGCCTGGGCAAAGCTTGCCTTGGTTGCAGGCGTTAAGGGCGAAGGCATTGGAGCAGTTCTCGGCGCAGGGCTTTCCATCGCCGCGCGAGGAAGAATGGCGATATACCAATGTGTCCGGCATTGAGAAGAAATTATTTTCACCGTCGGTAAGTTTGACTATCGGTGACGTCAATGCAGAATGGCTGAAAGCCTACCAACTGCAAGATGCTTGGGTCTTGGTTTTGGTGAACGGCCATTTTTCAGCAGAGCTTTCGGTCTTAGACGGTCTGCCCGAAGCCGTTTCGGTGATGGGCATGGCCGATGCGTTGGCAAAACAGCCGGACAAAGTGGAAAAATATTTAGGGACAGCTGCCGATCAAGCAGAGCACAGCTTTATAGCTTTTAATACCGCATGGTTTACCGACGGCTTGTTTGTGCATGTACCGGCCAAAGTGGTTTTAGACAAACCAATACAGGTTTTGCATGCTGTGACCGGGGCCGATGCAATGGCTACGACCCGCAATATTATTATTGTCGATGAAATGGCCGAAGCTAAAGTCATAGAGACTTTTATCTCCAGGGATGGAGTGTATGCTGCAAGCCTGCCGGGAGCAGGCGCGGCGATCGGCGAAGCGAACGCTTATTTAACAGCCGCAGTCACCGAGGTTTTTGTCGGGCAAAACGCCGATCTGACGCTGTATAAAATGCAAAGCGAGTCCGAGAAAGCCTATCATTTTGGCGGCAGCTACATTAAGCAGGCTCGGGATGCCCGGTTTACGCATCACAATTTTGCTTTTGGCAGCTTGCTGGCGCGTAGCGATATTCATGTTGATCTGGATCATGCCTCGGAGTGCGAACTGAATGGATTGTACTTGGGCGTCAAGCGTCAGCATATCGACAACCATACCCGCATCAATCACTTGAAACCTTATGCCATTAGCCGCGAGCTGTATAAAGGTGTGCTGGATGACAGGGCCAGGGGCGTGTTTCAGGGTCGGGTGATTGTCGCTGTCGATGCGCAGAAAACCGATTCGCAAATGAATAACCGCAACCTGCTGTTATCGGACGACGCCGAAGCGGATACCAAGCCGCAATTGGAAATTTATGCCGATGACGTAAAATGCGGTCATGGCGTGACGGTGGGGCAGCTGGATGAAAAGTCCATTTTCTACCTGCAATCACGCTGCGTAGATGAAGAAACCGCGCGAAACATGTTAACCTTTGCTTTTGCCAATGAAATGGTCGATAAGGTCAAAATTAAAGGTTTGCACGATATGATTTTAGAACAAGTACTGGCGCGTTTCCCGCAGCAAGGCGTGAATAAGGAATGGCTATGACGGCAGGTCTGGATGTCAATAAAATCCGCGCCGATTTCCCCATATTGGCTGAACTTATACGCAACAAGCCGTTGGTTTACCTGGATAACGCGGCCTCCTGCCAAAAGCCGCAGGCGGTTATCGACAGCATTGTGCATTTATACAGCCATGATTACGCCAACGTGCATCGTGGTGTACATACCTTAAGCGTGCGTTCTACCGACAAGTTTGAAGGCGCTCGCACCAAAGTTAAAGACTTCATCAATGCCGCCAGCGACAAGGAAATTATTTTTGTCAGAGGGGCTACCGAAGCCATCAACTTGGTTGCGCAGACTTACGGCAAAGCCAATCTCAAAGCCGGTGATGAGATTTTAATCACCGCCATGGAGCATCATTCCAATATCGTGCCTTGGCAAATGCTGTGCCAGCAGACCGGGGCAATCTTAAAAGTCGCGCCGATTAATCTGCAAGGCGAATTGATCTATGACGAGTTTGAAAAACTGATCAGCGATAAAACCAGGCTGGTTTCAGTCGTGCACATGTCCAATGCGTTGGGCACGATCAACCCGGTTAAACAGATTATCGCAGCGGCTCATGCCAAAGGCATTCCGGTATTGCTGGATGGCGCGCAGTCTATCCCGCACATGACAGTGGACGTGCAGGAGCTGGATTGCGATTTTTATGTTTTCTCAGGCCATAAGCTTTATGGGCCTTCAGGCATCGGCGTACTTTACGGCAAGCAGGCTTTACTGGAAGCCATGCCCCCGTATCAGGGCGGTGGCGACATGATCCGCAAAGTCACCTTCGAAGAAACCGAATACAATGTGCTGCCCTACAAGTTTGAGGCAGGCACGCCTAACATTGCCGATGTCGTTGGTTTGGGCGCGGCAATCGATTATCTGAATGCAATCGGCATGGATAAGATCGCCGCCCATGAAGCCGAGTTGCTCGATTATGCGACAGAAAAAGCCAAACAAATTAAAGGGCTTAGAATTATCGGCGAGGCCGAGCATAAAGGCGCAATTTTGTCTTTTGTGCTGGATAAAATCCACCCGCACGATATTGGTACCATGTTGGACAGCTTAGGCATTGCGATCAGGGCAGGGCATCACTGCGCGATGCCGGTTATGGACTTTTTTAAAGTCCCGGCGACCGCGAGAGCATCCTTTGCAATGTATAACACCAAAGAAGAAATTGACGTTTTAATGAAAGGTATAGAGTCCTTGATTGAGGTATTTGGCTAATGTTTGATGATTTACGCGACCTTTATCAAGAGGTTATCTTTGACCACAACCGTAACCCGCGCAATTTTCGGGTCATGGACAATGCCGACCGGAAAGTGGAAGGCTTTAATCCGCTGTGCGGCGACCGCCTGACTTTATTTTTGAGAATGGACGGCGATACGATTGTCGATGCCAGTTTTCAGGGCTCGGGTTGCGCCATTTCAACGGCGTCCGTTTCGTTAATGACCGAGATCGTCAAAGGCAAAACCGAACAGGAAGCCGAAGACTTGTTCAAAAAGTTCCATGAAATGACCACCGGCAAGGAAGAACAGATCAATCTTGAAGCGGTCGGCAAACTGGCGGTATTGGCCGGTGTGCGCGAATATCCGGCACGGGTTAAATG
Source organism: Methylobacter sp. (assembly GCA_030679035.1). Classification (GTDB taxonomy): domain Bacteria; phylum Pseudomonadota; class Gammaproteobacteria; order Methylococcales; family Methylomonadaceae; genus Methylobacter_A. The sequence continues at coordinate 78,629 of JAUXTH010000050.1, forward strand.
TGCGACATTGGCTTGGCACACGCTGGATGCGGCATTGAAAAACGAACAAAAGTCTATTTCTACAGAGTAAATGTCGTCGCAAAATTACGCCGGTGCCGCGCCTGTTCCCGACAGGCTTGCGGCATACACACCATCCCTGGCGATAAAACTGGCCGTACTTTATTCAGGGCAGGGCGATAGTCTACCGTTCCAACAGCTTGCGGAAAGATTGGATGTTCCTTTGTACCAATCGCTTAATAGCGATAGCCCGGAAGAATTCTTTTTAACCTGGCGCGACGGCTGTTTAAAATTGCTCGACTGCCGCGCCTGCTCCCGGCAGGCTCGCGGCATACACACCATCCATGGCGATAAAGAGCTGCTTAAAAAAGGCGGCTTGGCCGTCGACATAGAACCTCGCAACGGCGAGCAGCGGTCATGGCCAGCACCCAAAGACGGTGCGTTGGCCCAGGCGCTCGGACGCAAAACCAGAACCGTTGTCGATGCTACGACAGGCTGGGGCCAGGACAGCCTGCATATCTTTCGCATGGGCTACGAGCTGCTGTGTATCGAACGTTCTCCAGTCATGGCAGAACTGCTGGCCGACGGCTTTGCCCGATTGGCAGGGCAAGACTGGATGTTGCGGCTTAATCTTGAGCCTCCCCGATTGCTACAAGGCAATGCCATCGAGCTGTTAGCTAATTTGGAAACCCAGCCTGATTGCATTTATCTTGATCCCATGTTTCCGCCCAAACGTAAAAAATCAGCACTCGCTAAGAAATCAATGATGGTGCTGCGAGACTTGTTGGGCGATGATCAGGATAAAGAGCAGCTTTTCGAGGCCGCGTTAAACGCAGCCGGAAAACGGGTGGTGGTAAAAAGCCCTGATTACGCAGAACCCTTGGGCGGCAAACCTAGTCAAAGTTTTCAGGGTAAGTTGTTGCGTTATGATGTTTATCTAAAAGAAAAACCAAAAACGGAGCCGCGACTTTAGTCGCGCATGTGCGTTCATGCTGAAGCTGTGATGATGAGCCATCACCGCGACTGAAGTCGCGGCTCCACGCCTTGCGGCGATCATTTTACAACACAACGATAACGGTAAATATATGTCGGACTGGATTGATGTAATTGATGAAAACGCCTTGGCGAACGGCGAGAACATCGTCGTTGATGTCGATGGCACCGATGTCGCCATCTTTAAAATCGACGGCCAGTTTTATGCGATTGAAGATGTCTGTACCCACGACGGCGCGGAAATCGCCAGCGGCAGACTGGAAGGCGACGAGATTATCTGCCCCCGCCACGGCGCGCGTTTTTGCGTGAAAACCGGCGCAGTAAAATCCCCTCCAGCCTATGAAAACATCGACTGCTTTCCGGTTCGAATCGAAAACGGCAGGGTGCAGGTCAGGGACAATCGCTGGGATTGACTTTAGTTTTCGTCGGTAGTTGCTAAGATGGGGTGGTGCGGCGCTGATTGTCGCCGGAGACTGCTGGACGGGGCTTATTCCGGCTGTACTTTTTCTTCGTTCGATTGAGGTGTGCCTATAGTACCCTTAAAGTTGACGTTCTTAGCTCCTTCAAAATTAGCATCCTGAATATTAGCTCCTTCAAGATTAGCGCCTTCAAGATCAGCTCCCTGAAGATTAGCCTCCCTGAGATTGGCATTCTGAAGGTTAGCATTCCGAAGATCAGCTTCGAGAAGATAAGCGTCTCGAAGATTAGCTCCGTCAAGATTAGCATCTTGGAGATAGGCCCCCTGAAGATTAGCTTCTCGAAAATTAGCCAGCCAAAGACCGGCTCCCCGAAGATTAGTTTCCCGAAGATTTGTATTCCAAAGATTAGTTAAATTAAGCTCAGCTTTTTGGAGATCAGTTCCTTGAAAATTAGCGCAAGAAAAATCCGAAAAACTTAGTTGTTGACTGGATAAATCCAAATAAGCCAAACATTCAAAAATAAGTTGATCCCCAGAGAAATCTCTTTGCCCTTGTATGCGTTTAAGCCAGTCGCCACAAGCTAAGTCAGTGCCCCAGTCAATTTCCATTACGGTTTTAGTTTGTTCAGCGCAGGCATAATGAATAGCCAATAAGGCTTCTTCGGCGTTACGCGACTGTTGCAACATCTGCTGAAATGATTTCAGGTTTAATTTTTCCATCGGCATGCCGTGTTTTACGGCTGATTCAATTAAACGCACAAAATTCTGTTGCCAGATTGTGATAGCGTCCATTTCAGATCTGGCGATTTCATTCTTTATAAACGTGAACAAATAGTAATCTATGACTGTGGCACCGCACAGTTCTGCCCAATCAGCCAAGGCGCGGCGTTCATCCCAGCCGCGATCAGGGTCATTATGATGACTCTTAAACTCCTCATCTATTCTTTTCACCATACGAAGAATGCGCCGAGCGGTCAGGTATTCGCCAAAACTCTTGTGGGTAAACTCGAAGGTTTTATCGCCGTCCTGCAATTTATCGCTTTGGCGAAAATAAAACGCCGTTAATAAGCGGGTTACGCCTTGTGCCGCGCCTTCCTGAAACGCTTCCAAATAACGCGTCAGTTTACTGTTTTCGCAACGCTGGTGAATATAAGCCACGGTTGCGGTGCGTCCATCGCCATGCCAAATAGCCAGCGCAATTTCTTCCAGAATACGCAGGAATTGATCTTCGGTTAATTCCCCCATGCCTTTGTGTTGTCGGCCATCATCCCACTGCCGCTTATAAACGGCTTTTAATAAATCGGCATAAATTTCATTTAAGGTGGTTTGCTGGGTGAAATCCAATCGTTTGCCCTCAAAACTTAAGGCCACCAAATAATTCAGCAAGGGTTCCTTGGTGATCGGGTTCAAGCTATCGAGTTGCAGTTCTTCCGGCATGGCTCGATAGGCTTTGCCGCTGGCGCTGGCGTAATTTTGCCACCAATCATTGCGTTGATCGCGGCTTAAGCGTTGTTCCGGGTCTTGGTAATGTCCTCTTTCATGTTCTGTGACAAAGTACGGCAGGACATGCAGGATTTGTTCGGATTTTCGAAAGCGTTGGCTGCTGGCTTGAATCGCTAAATCCCGTCCCGTGAACAAGGCTTGCCTGTGTAAGCCCTGGGCATTAAATTGGTTTATTTTTGCAAGCACTTCATCAACAAAGTTTAAAGCCACTTCTGCCGCCGCTCTGCCCTGCATGGACAATTCATCCAGGCCGTCAAAAATTAACAACAGGCGGTTTTCGCCGTGGCTTGCATCCAACGGTGTACCACTTAAATAACGGTCTTGGGCGACAAATTTGTTAACTGCTTCGATTAAATCGGCAGACGGGTCAAAATGGTGCAACGGAATAAATAGCACCGGAACATCAGTATGTTCTGCAATATGCGCGGCAAACATTTTGCTGAACGAGGATTTGCCCGACCCTGGGCCGCCGCTGATTACTCGGATCGCATCATCTTTGTTAAAGGTGTTTACCCATTCAGTCAGATGCCCGGTTAATTCCACGACTATGGGTTTTTGCTTATTTTCACGCTCAGAGGTGAGCCGTTCCAGCCTGTCATCGGCTACTGTTTTGATTTTGTAATAAGCGCGTAAGGGTACATAAACTTGTTTGAGTCCGAACACCTCGTCAAACATGCGCTCGTTGATTTGTTCCTGCAACCATGCGTAGTATTGCTGCCAGCTTTTCCGGGTTAGTGTGGCTTGGGTGAACGGTGTATCAATCGCGTCTTTAATGCAGGCGTAATCGCTGGCTCTTGCTATCCATTGTTGATGTAGAGACAGCACAAGATACTCTGTTCAAAGTCAAACCTATTTCATTGATTTTTAGCTATCCGACAGATGCCGGAATTGCATAAAAACGGGTGTTATCGAAAAGCACATCATGCTTCAACATCCCGTGGATAGCATGGAGTAATTTGCGCATGACAGCGCAGACTGCTTGTAACTTTTTTTTGCCATTATCCACCACAAGATGCTGGAAATACGCCCTGACGTGAGGGTCATGGCGTTTGGCACTCAAGGCAGGCATATAAAGGGCTGAACGAATATGACGGTTGCCCGCTTTGGACAT
>JAUXTH010000068.1 GCA_030679035.1 Methylobacter sp.
AGATTTTCGCCTCCCATAAATGTTTTTCCCGCGCGAAAGTGGCACGAGCCAGTTCCAATCGTTTTTGCGCCGACAATAACTCGCTGCGCTGTTCCGATAACGCCGTACTGGCAATCACCGCCAGCACTTGACCTTTTTTGACTTGCTGCCCGAGGTTGGCGGAAACACTCTCGACCACGCCGGCCAGACGCGGCACCACGTGGGAGGTCATATCTTCATTGAAGCGAATTTCACCGGGCAGGGTTACGACGCTTTTGATGTGCGCGGCGCCTGCTGTCTGGGTTGTTATGCCGGTTTCCTCGATCTGATGATCGGTCAACGCAATTTTCCCTTCCTCTTTAACCCAAGAAAATTGCAATGCCTGGTTGTCGTGCCTTGCCGTTACATTCGCTTCAAAGACATGCGGCTCTTCGATTGTCTGGATGCTCTGCAAAAAATCCTTTTCCGGCGCAAAGTCGATGTGCTGTTGCTGCCCATTTGGCCGCGTCAGCAACAGTGATACCTGATCGGCGGCTGGTAGCAGCAGCTTATGCTGATTGAACTGATAGATACGGAAGCGCGGCTCGCCTTCCTCTTCGCTGAGCAGGATTTCCAGTTCGAAATCGCCGTTGATGAATAAATCGCCGCCGTGTGGACCTTGAGCCTGTTTGGCTTCATCTGAATGACCATGGTCGTCATCGCTTTGATTGGTATGTACTTTAGCTTCTACGTGGTTTTCTTCGCCATGTTCTTCGCCTTCCGGCATCGACTTATCGATGCTAAGAATGAAAACACCTAACAACACACCGAAAAGAATAATCGCGGCGATCGCGATGATTTGCTTCTTACTGATATTGATGTTCATTGGGATACCGCCTGTTTGCTATTACCTAATGTCTCGTTCATGCTGCTTCCGACCAAGCGTTCCACCTCGGCCATGGATTTGTGATAATCCGCGAGTGCCAACAAATACTGATTTTTCGCGCCAAACAGGGTGCGCTGCGCATCCAGTACATCCAGAAATCCGAACTTGCCGAAACGGTAGCCTTCACGGGCGGCGTCATAGGCGCTTTGAGCGCCGGGCAAAATGTCCTGACGGAGCGCCACAACTTCGGCATGGGCAGCCTCCAACTTTTGATAGGCCGTGTTCAAAGCGGTTGTGATACGCACTTCGGCACTCCGAAGTTCTTCCTCCGCTTTGGTCAGCCGATGTTCGGCTTCCTGAATGCCGCCCTGATTGCGATTGAATACCGGCAACGGCACCGAAAAACCGACGACTAAGGCGTAATCATTGGGCATAAGATACTTACTGGCGCCTACTGTCGCGGTCACGTCCGGGACGGCTTTGGACTTTTCCAGCGTGATAAGCGCTTGACGTTGGGTGATTTCGGTTGCCCAACGCGCTAAATCGGGATTATTGGACAGGCGTTGCTGCAATGCATCCAGGGACGCCTGCGCGGATGGGATGCTGTCCAGATTACCGGCCACCGATTCAAAACGCGCCGTGGTGCCGCCCCAACCCGCCGCCAAACGTTTACGGGCGGCTTCCAGTTCTTTCCGGGCACGCATCAGCTCGATTTGTACCGAGGCACGCGCGACGTTGGCTTTGGTTTCTTCAACGGGCGATACTTTGCCGGCCTGAACCCGCGCGGCTGTCGTTACCGCCGTCTGATTCGCCAAGTCATGCGTTTGTTGGGTTAGCGCCAAGCGCTGTTGAGCCGCCAACACGTCAATAAAGTCCTGTGTCACTTGGGTCAGCACATCGGCACGTTTGGCTTCGTAATCCCAATCGGCAAGCTGCTTGGTCAGTGCGGCAGCTTCGATGCGTGCGCTCCGCTTACCGCCCAACTCGATTAATTGACTCAGCTCCAAGGTGACGACATCGCCATCGAAGCCTTGCATGACCCGATTGCCGAAGTTAGAAGCATTGGCGTTGAAGGTGGGGTTGGGGAACAATCCGGCTTGTAAGGCGGCGGCTTCCTGAGCTCGGCTCTCCCAGGAAAAGGCCGACAGTTCCGGGTTTTGGGTTAACGCCAAGGCCAGGGCTTGAGATAAAACCAAGACGCCGGTCGGTTCCTCGGCGATTGGCCGACTGGAATCACTCGGAACCTGATAGCCGGATTGAGCCGGCGACAGCGCGTCGTCTGTCGGGCTGGCATCTACAGGACCGGCAATGATGAAACAACACAATGCGATGCCAAATGACCGCATAGAATTCGATAACATGGAAAACTTCTCCGTAGCATAGAGGTAACGTCAGCAAAAAACACAGGCATTAAACCTGCGGCTTTAGCGGGTAGGTTGCAGCTAGGAGATGGGGTTAAATCAGTAAAACGATACTGCGTAGAGCGAGCAGTCGAGGATCGGTGAAAGGTGGATCGAAAAATGCCGGTTGCCGAATAAAAGGTCGGCCATGAAGCGACAACAGCGAAAATAGGAAAAATACCGGCAAAAGCCCGCTATCAAGCGCTATTTTTACAAAATCCGTTAACGACAGTGGGATGTGATCATCGCCATCCAGAGCGATGTCGGTGCATGGGGCGTTACAAGGTGCATCGTCGTCGGTGAAATGAACACCGGCTGTATCGCTGAAATGGTCGTTTTTATCCGGATCAATGCCATGATCATACCCGACGTGCTCCACAGCGACATGGCCATCCTCCCCAAAACACAGCACAAAGGCCGACGCATCGCGATGCCCCAGGCCGAAATGACCAAGGATAGCGAGGATCAGCACAAAAGAGAGCCAATTTTTGGAGTGTCGTAAGGCATTCATGTCAAATAAATTTATCACACGAAAGCAGTAATACCCAGTTTTTTGCCGTTGTACACACAGACGGCTGGATTTGTCAGTTATCGACTTTTGAGAGAATAGCTCATTGAGTTATACGGATTCACGCAGATGTGCAGCTATGTCCGCTTTCTGGTTATGACTGAACCTTGAGTAATTTTTGGACTTCGAAATGGCTGCAAGGGACCGTCAGCAATGATTCGTGGTGCATGGAAAATAGCCATTCCGGACCGTCGGTGTTCAGAAGAGACCAGTTCGACAGTTTAAAATGGCGGCTGGTGACACGACTGCTTGTATTACCCCTACAAGCGCAAGGCTATCGCCCTGCTGTGTGTCGCTCGTACCTCCCGTTATGTGCCGAGTCATTACCCGGCCGCTCAGCGGTACCCGCTGATTTAGGACGTTTCCACATCCACGCCCTCCTTCGTTGATGGTTTGCTTATTTCGCTGTGAACCTTTCGCCTGCACATACGGTAGACCAGCCGGGACACATTGCAAGGGAAGGCTACGCCCGAAATCCTCACCCGTTCGCACTCGCCATGCGAGTTTGCGCTGCGGCTTCCGGTTTCGCCCTTGCAATGTGCCTATCCGTCCGGTCCTCGTGACGTGCAACTACGGCGAAAGGCACTCAGCGAAGCAATGTTATCAACACTAAAGGAGGACACCGATATGGTTCACAAACTACAAAATCAAAAGCCGGCTCAAGCATCTTGCAACGCAATGTGTGAGGCGGAGCATAGAAACTAGATAAGGGCGTCTCTATATTTGGTGACAACTATCTAACCTGGTCCTGCTGGATCTGTCGCCAAGTCGCCCAAACTTGAAAGGAGTATCCCATGCAATACCTTGATGATCTGATCGTGGCATTAGCGACGTACATTCTACGGGGTGTTCTCGCGGCCGGCACTGGGGCTGT
>JAUXTH010000073.1 GCA_030679035.1 Methylobacter sp.
AAGTTCTATTCTGGCTGGACGGATGCGGCTATGGCGACCGGGAAGTTTAAAGTCATTAGCCGTGACGAAGCTCTGAAAATATCCAGTGGCGCCGGAGATGCGAAAGGGTTTTATGATCCTGCTGCTGGAGGCGATACCTCATACTTTGTGTACAACAACATCAGTCAAGACGCAAGCGCCAAAGAGCTAAGCGGGTTAGTCGCTCATGAGGTTGCCGTCCATGCGCTTCGCCTAGGAAAGGACGATCCTGACTTCAAAAAGCTGCTGAAACAGTTTGCCACAATGCGTAAAGTTAACCCGGCAGTCCGGGCGGCATTTGCCCGTGTTCCGAAAGATACTAAGCGAAAGCATATCTTGGAGGAAGGCTTAGCGTATTACTTGGAGGGGTCAGGCTTAAACCAAAGTTTCAAGCAAAAGTTTGTTGCCGCTTTCCGTAAAATGCTACGCGCAATCGGAAAGATGATGCCAGTTATGCAGCGCACAAAGTGGATACGCTGGGCGAACACCTTAAGCGAAGGCGACATTATCACTATGGCAAATGACGCGCTTAGAGCCGCGCCTACGAGCCTGCAATTCGACAATGCCGGACGGCAGGGTGATAGCATCAGTTTGGCGAAAGAACAAGGCTACCTGCTTGCATCAGCACCACAACAGCGTTTTTACTCTGCCCTACGCAAAGCCTTCCGAGACGCGCCCGATAAAATATTTGGCAACCCAACTCAAGTAAAGCTCTGGCTTAATTCCAACGCGGCTAAGTTCGACGTGAAAAAAGATGAGATTTATTGGTCTGGGGTTAATGACTGGCTTGACACCTTAACCGGCAAGGTTAGCAAGGATGAGGTGCTTACGTTTCTTGATCAGAACGGCGTGAAGGTTGAGGATGTGGCATTGGGAGAAGGGTATAAAGGATTGCCTAAAGAAGAAGGTGATAGGCATAATTATTTGATAAACAAGCCTTCTGGGTATTGGAGTGATGAGGAATCTGGCTACATAGAAGCTGAGCCACTTACTGAAAGTGAAGAAAAAGAGTTGAATGAGTTGCAGGAAAAGATTCAAAAAGGAATAGCAGAAAATAAGAAGGCAAAACACAACACCTCCCAATTAACCCTGCCCGGCGGCACCGACTACCGTGAGCTGGTTATCACTATCCTGACTATTGAGAAATACAACGAGAGCGATGAGACCCACTTCGGCGATGTAGGAAATGGACGTCAAATTGCCTGGGTGCGAATGAATTCAAGAACCGATGCTAATGGCAACACTACGCAGTTTTTGGAAGAGGTGCAAAGTCAGCGTGGTGCTAAGGGTAGAAGAGAGGGCTTTAGTGCCGGGAAAAGATTAACCGAGTTGCCAAGCAACTACAAAGCTATTAAAGAATACGATACGTGGAATGTAGTTGATGAAAACGGAGATGAGTACGCTCCATTTTCAGCGACAAAGGAGCGGGCCATAATAGAGGCACTAGATAGAATTAATAATAATTTCAATAAGGTTCCGCCAGCCCCTTTCGTAACCGACAGCAATAACAAAGCCACTAACGCCTATATCTCACTGGTCATGAAAAAGGCGATTTCGGCGGCTATAGACGCCGGGCATGACTCAGTAAGCTGGACAACGGCGACGCAACAAGCGGATCGGTACGATCTGTCAAAACAAATAAGTTCGGTTGAATATATTCCTGACACTAAAACATTAAGGGCTTTTGATTTAGGCGGAAAAAGCGTAATAGATCAAGTTACCAAGCCTGATCAGGTTCAGGATTATGTTGGTAAAGAAGTGGCGCAACGACTATTTGATTCTGAGCCTGTATTAACTGGAAGTGGTAAACAAATCCACCGTGTAGCGGGCGGAGATTTAAAGATAGGTGGCGCATGGACTCAAGCCATGTACGGCGACGAAAACGGCCTGAACGCACAAGGCCAACCGGCTCTAATCACTCAGACGGCTGGTGCTATCGCCAAGAAGTTCGGCGGCAAGATGGGTAGTATTAAGCTGGATATTGGCACTCAACCGGCGCTTATCATCACGCCTGAAATGAAAGCAAAGATACTCAATGAGGGCATGCCCTTATTTAGCATGCGCAACACCAAGGCAAGCGACACCATAGAATGGTCTGGAACCGCTCACGAATACACAGATCTAAAAGTTAAGCCTGGAATGCGCAACGAAAAACTGGAAGCGATGGTTGCTCAGTACGTCGGAGTCGATGGCAAGCCGAGTCGCAAAGAATTACAGGAGGCGGTTTGGCAATACCGCGAGATTGAAGCCGAGTATTTCAACAAGGACGGATCACAAAAAAAAGGGGCCATGCTGGCACCCAATGGAGAAAAGACTACGTTGAATAAGTCACAGTGGATTATGACTCGGACGGATAATTTTGAGAAGTGGTTTGGTGATAGCCAGGCTATTGATGAGAATGGTGATCCACGTATTTTTTATCATGGAACAAATGCAGATTTTAATACGTTTGATAGCAATAAATCGTTTCGAAAAGGTAAGCTATTCTTCACTACAGATAAGGATCTCGCTGAACAATATGGAGATAAAACATTGCATGTTTTTCTTAAGGCGAATCGTATTAAGACGGTCACTACTTCGGGTCAGTTTATTGACGCATTGGATAATTTCACTATTAGCGATACCTTTGATGGTATTGAATATATCGATACATCTGAGTTAGGCAATGCTATTCACCAGATTGTTGTATTTAAACCATCACAAATAAAGTCAACCGGAAACACCGGAACCTTCAACCCTGAATCCAGCGACATCCGCTTTAGCAAATCTGGCGGCAATGACTGGAAAGACCAGGCCGGATTCGATGGTCTGAGCGACGAAGTATTGGCGACTCTGGGTAAGATAGGAAGGCCACCAGGACAAGGAATCATCGAAAAGGCAAAAAGCCAGCTTGAAAAGCACCGCTATCTATGGCGCAACAAGTTAAAGCAAGGCATGTTCGACCAGTTTGATTCGTTCAAATCCATCCTGAACGATAACCGGTCATGGATGATGGCGAATATTTCAAATACTGGCGGCGCGGTTGTCGAGTCGGCGCTGGAGTTCGGTACACCATTCATGGACAAGTCAGGCGCAATCGATATTAATACCGGTGCGAAAAGTTTAGGCCAGATACTTGAGCCGCTAGGAGATGAGGTTGATCGTTTCTTAATGTGGATTGCCGGGAATCGGGCGGAAGGATTGAAGCTTGATGGCAAGGAGAATCTATTTTCCGATGGCGACATCAAGAACCTGAAGTCTTTAGCTGGCGGCAACAAGACAGGTAAACCGAGGGCAATCATCTATAACGCTGTACGCCGCGATTTTGAAGCCATGCACGATGCTTTCGTTAAAATAGGCGTTGATACCGGGCTGGTAAATGCCGAAGAAGCGGCGCTATGGAAGGAGCAGGGGTTTTACATCCCATTCTACCGGCTGGCCGAGGAAGATGAGAATGCGCACCAAGGCCCTTCAGGAATAGGCGGATTGGTTAAGCAGCAAGCCTACAAGAAGCTAAAGGGCGCAGATATGCAGCTCAACGACCTGCTGGGCAATACAGTCATGAACTGGAACCACCTTGTTAATGCCGGCCTGAAAAACCAAGCGGCGGCAAAGGCGCTGGAATCGGCTAAAGAGATGGGCCTTGCCAAAAACATTCCCGCTGCGCTGAAAGGCAAACGCTCAGTCTATGTCCGCCGTGACGGCTTGGAGCATTGGTACGACTTGGGAGAATCTCAAGAGGCACAACTGGTACTTGACTCGCTCACCGCACTCAACTGGCAGGGCCTCAATAATTTCGCCATGAAGGTAATGAGAACCTTTAAACGAGCGCTTACCGTTGGCGTTACCGCAAGCCCGGAGTTCAAGATAGCCAACTTATTGCGGGACTCGATTCAGGCTATCGCAGTGTCCGACATGGATACCAATATCGCCAAAAACATGTACAACGGCTTTAAATATTCGGAGAATGGATCAGTAACAAAGGCTAGAATGATTGCTGGAGGCGGCGCTTTTGGTGATTCGGGTTATATTCATGGCGGCGATCCCGATGCGATCAAGCTGGTACTGGAGAAAAGCGCCAAACGCGCGAATATTTTAGACAGTCGCCACGCCATAAAGCGCATGTGGGATGCGTATCAGGATTTCGGCGCTCGACTGGAGAATGTCAACAGGATGGCGAATTTTGAGCAAGCATTGGCTCAGGGCAAGGATTTGTTAACCGCCAATTTTGAGGCCAGGGATCAGTTGGATTTTCAGCGTACCGGTTCATTTACTACGATTCGGGCGCTGACTCAGGTAATACCGTTCTTAGGGGCAAGAATGCAGGGCCTGGATAAACTAGCCCGGTCGATGGCCGACCCCAAGCAGCGCAAACAATTTATTGCGGTGGCCGGAACCTACGCCATGTTATCGGTGTTGCTGTTTTTAGCGATGAAGGACGATGACGATTATAAAAACGCAGAGCAGTGGGAGCGAGATAGCTATCATCTATTCAAACTGCCCGGTAGTGACGTTATGTACCGGATACCACGCCCTTTTGAGGTAGGCGCTATCGCCACTATGATTGAGCGCGGCGTCGAACAGATGGTAGATGATAAGGTGCATGGCGAACTGTTCGCCGAACGACTTAAGTTCGCACTGATGAATACATTGTCCATCGACATCGTGCCGCAAGCGCTGAAGCCAATCAATGAGATTTGGGCAAACAAGAGCACATTCACGGGTCGATACATTGAATCTCAGTCAATGCAGAACCTATCGACTACTGAGCGTAAGAAAGCCTGGACTTCGCAAACGGCTATCGGACTGAGCAAAGCAATGGACGCAATCTTATGGGATCAAGTCGTCCTAAGCCCAGTACAGATCGAGCACTTGGTTAATGGATACCTAGGCTGGGCCGGAGCAACTACCTTGGCGGGAATAGATCAGATAGCCCGGCCCCTAGTAGGAGCTCCAGCACAACCAGCAATGCGTCTTGAAGATTATCCGGTTATTGGACGGTTTATGCGCGAGGGCGATGGGCGAAATTCGCGCTTCATTACTGAGTTTTACGATAAGCAAAAAGAGCTATCACAGCAGTTTGCTGATATTAAGCAGTACCGCGATAACAAGGAATTCGACAAGTACCAGGAAGCCATGTCGGAGCATAAGGACGACCAGCGCCAGCGCACCTACTTCAATCATGTCAACAAGCAGATAACCGGCTTAAATAATAAAATTAAGCTGATAACAGCTAATCCTTCGTTATCATCTGAGGTGAAGCGTGACCAGATCGACCTCCTTAACCAACGAAGAATAAGACTTGCAAAAAGCGCTGTTGATCGAATTAATTAGCCGGGATCGATGCTGTGATGACTTCCAGATGCCGCCGATAAAAGCAGGTAGATAAAGCCAAATATTGTCAGCGCCCCCTCTTTGGTCATTAGGAATAGGGCGAATCTTGCCAGGATGTTTTCGACAATATTACGGTATAGCCATCTCTTCATGATGTCGCTTGCCATTAAGATAAGTGGCTGATCAGTATTGCCTAGAGATCGGAATTAGTCAACGAAGTTATAATAAATAGGTAGTTATACCTAGTTAAATCCTGCGCACCAAGAGCGGCATTTTATTTGCCGTTTCATCGTCATGATTAACATAAAATGGGGTGTCGTAAAATTATAGAGTCATAACATTAACTTATATCTTCGTTAATTTCGGCTAGGCTTTGCTGTCCACGCCCAGGTTCGCATATTAGTCGGTGAATAGGAAAGGTATTTTCTGGACGGACAAAAGGCGTAGAGTATTCCCACCACTCGCCTTCTTCATCGCTCGCCCGCCATATCTTTTGACCATCTGATAATACAATAATCAAGTCTATGGCAATATTGGGCAATCCGCATCTATGGTCATACCAAAAGTCAGCCAATCTGCAAAACTCCGGACAAGATAACTGGTAGCCTGATTCTTGAGACCCTATGAAAACAATATCGTCATCAGAATGCCCTGATTTAGCAATAGCTTCTTTAGTTTCTTGTAAAAAGTTGATTATCATGCCGCTTATTCTCTCGTCGGTGCTAATTTACATTATGTGGCATCACGTTTGGCAAAGAGGGCACCCTCCCATCTTGTTTGCGTTTGCGTCTTTTAGCAGGTTACGTGAAAATTCACGTGCTAAGTCGGCGGCTACCGTATCGTAAACTCTGTCGCTATTGGTTCCGGGTGCGCCTTCTTTCAGCCACACCCCTATTTGGATAATCATTTGTCGTGCTGTATTCTCGTCCATTGCTACCTCAAATATGAGCATATACCCTGCCTGCGACCGTAACAACTGATATATACACTCGAAATTACTATTAGCAATCATGAACGCCGACCGGACTCGAGCCGGTATTTCCGCATCTTCTTGGAGATCATCCCAATAGTTTTGCGGCGTGAAGGATGTCGTCTGTATTCGCGACTACAAACTGACATATTTTTGTCACTACGGCGGCGACCTTAGTATAGCTTAGCCAATATGATTATCATAGATGGGCCGATGTAATAGGTATAAATACCTATTACATACAACTAAGTTGTTTATCCGCGTGCTATTTTATGTTAGAGTTTAAATTCATAATTAAACGCTGTTTAATTAACTGCGTCGTGATGACACCATAATCATTTGTCGGGAGACAAAAAATGAAAAAGAAATTAATTTTTTTGATGCTTGGCCTCGCCCTGCTCATCACCCATTTTGCTGCGTCAGCGGCGGCCCTAACCGATTATACCGAAAACCTTGCAGTTGACCATCTATTGCGAGGACAGACATTTTCTGAATCCACCCCAGCAAACTATTACGTCGCGCTTTATACCACGGCATGCAGCGATTCTGCTGCGGGGACCGAGGTAACAGGCGGAAGCTATGCCAGGGTTGCTATTGCCCGGTCAACTGCGGCATGGGTCGGTACTCATGGAACCACTACCGGAGCAAGCTCGGGTACTAACGGCACGGTTAGCAATGCGGCGGCCGCCACTTTCCCGGCAGCCACGGCAGATTGGGGGACGGTAACGCATTGGGGGATTATCGACGCAAGCACGGCTGGGAATCCGATCATCTGCGCCGCCATGACTACCTCGCGGAATATAACCACAGGTTCGACGCCAAGCTTTGCTGTTAGCGCATTGACTGTCCAGATCGACAACTGAGGCCGGAATGATGAAATTAATCATTAGCATCGCGCTGCTTGTATTGGTGACGGCTTGTACGGTTCAAACCCCCGTCGATATTAACGCGCAACGTGACGACTCTTCGGTCGGTGCGTTAGGTACACTGGCCGACGCCAACAATCCAGCCGAAATGAAAGCCTCCCCAGTTGTCACTCATCTTGCAATGTTCCTTAATAGGGCCAAAAAACACCTACACAGGAAACAAATCACGGTAGATTCCGCAATCGCGGCGCGAGACTGCGCCGACAGGCTGAGGGCCATCATCGACGACGCCGTTAAGCGATCAGACATTAACACCATCAATGCCATATCTAGCAGAATTGGCGAATGCGAATCAATAATTGAGGTCAAGCCATGAGCGAAAAAGAAGAGCCTAAAGATTCCCCTTTAGACGATGCCGAAGAACTTTACGAAACAGCACGTGATGAGCTGCAAGACGAGATTGATAGCGCCAATAATCAAGATTAACCAATAATCGCAAAAGCTCTCGTCGTGATGACGTAAGCTATCCCAATGTGGAATACAGATGACTGAATATAAAGATTCGGTAAAAGACCGGTTTACCACGACAGGAACCGGGACCATTACTGTTGACGGTGTTGCGGCGGCGGGCTGTCGAACGATAGCATCAGCTCATAGTACTGGCGCCACCGTTTCATATAGGATGGAAAACGCCAGCCAGACGGAATGGGAAGACGGTGAGGGTGTCTGGACGGCGTCAGGATCAACCTTAACACGCGTTTCTGTGTTAGCGTCAAGCAATTCAAACGCATTAGTCAATTTCTCTGCCGGTACAAAAATAGTATCCACTACGCTTTCAGCTAAATCTGTCCTGGGGAGCATATCTGCACGTAACACCGTACAAAGCGGCCCCATTAATACAGATGGATCGTCAAACTTCGGCGGCTCTACCGGATCGACCACGGTTACCGCGTCAGGAACGTTAATATTTACGGCGGCAGGCGGGTTTGGCCGTGGCGCGATAGACTGGGTTAGCTCTATTACAAACCCATCATGGACAGGATTAAGCACAAACGGGACTATGTACCTGTTCCTTGATGCGGATACGGTAGGAGGGGCAACAACAGCGTCTTCTACGCTTCCAATGATTGAAACCCGAGGGGCAACCCCGGCAACTACTTCAGGTCAGCTAACTTATAACTATGTTGAGCATAAAAGCTATTTAGGAAATGGATCTACTGCACCGCAAGCACGACGCGTTCCTGTAGGCGAGGTTACGGTATCAGGCGGGGTTGTGGCAGCTGGGTCTATTATCTGGTATGCGCTAAATAGAGACTATGACAGCGGTTTAATCGCTACATTACCCGCAGCATCAACAGCTGTATCGGTCAATCATTATCTTGGCTCTAA
>JAUXTH010000094.1 GCA_030679035.1 Methylobacter sp.
CCGGCCTTGCAAAGCTCGTTTCTGGTCGCTTTCGTTGTGCTCGCTCCGTGGGTGGGCGGTTTTGCCGATAACCATCCCAAATCCAGGGTGCTGATTATCGGCAATCTGATTAAGGCGGCGGGCGCAGGTTTATTGCTGTGCAACGTGGAACCGCTGATTGCTTATTGCGTGGTCGGCGTGGGCGCGGCCATATACAGCCCGGCAAAATACGGCATCCTGCCTGAGCTGGCGGGGCATGAGTTTCTGGTTAAGGCGAACAGCTGGATTGAAGGTTCCACCATTCTTGCTATTTTGCTGGGCATGATGGTGGGCGCCAAGGTGGCGGATTACTCGATAGTTTTGGCGTTGACCGGAACCATCATTATTTTTATGGCCTCGGCTGTAATCAGCATGGCGCTGCCCGTCCGCATCCTTAAGCATCAGACCGTCCCCGGCTCCACGATCATTGCTTTTGGACGGGAAATAGGCGCGTTTTTCAGTACGCCGCGCTCACGCTTTGCCATTCTGGGCGGTTCTTTGTTCTGGGCGGCTGCGGCAACCTTAAGGGTGATTATTGTGGTTTGGGCGCCGCTGGTTTTATTGTCCCAAAACGCTACCGAAATTGCGGAACTGACCTTGTTTCTTGCCGTCGGCATCATTGCCGGATCGGCCTTGGTACCCCGGATGATTCCGCTGGAGCATTTGCGCCGCGCCAGGATACCTGCTTATTTAATGGCTTTATTTATTTTCGGTCTGAGTTTGACCGACAGTATCTGGCCGGCCCGTTTTACCCTGTTTTTCATCGGCATGATGGGCGGCATGTTTATCGTCCCAGTCAATGCCGCATTGCAGGAGCTGGGGCAACAGAGCATCGGCAGCGGCAGCGCGGTGGCTTTACAGGGCTTTTTTCAGAATCTCACCATGCTGGCAGCTGTGGGTAGCTATACCTATGCCGCCTCGCAACATGCAGATCCTGTTCTGTCCATGCTGAGTCTGGGCATGCTGGTTTTTATGGCGACATTTCTGGTCTCGCTGCATCTGCCGGACAATCAGACTAAACATCTAAGGTAACTTTCAGCGTATACTGACTATGATTAATAGAACACGGATGACACTGATTTAAACGGATTTTTTAAGGCTATGCCAAGTTTTATCTGCTTTTAATCAGTGTTTATCCGTCTTATCTGTGTCGCCTAGAGGCGCCTACTTTTGGCATCCGTGTTCCATTTCTCTTTGTAGTGAATAATCCCATTAACCCGCATCGCCCATTAGCGCAGCGGCTTTGCCCCGACTTTCATTGACTTTGCACAGTAAAGCCAAGCCGACGATAAAAAATGCTAATGTCGACAGCAATGACATCCGGTGATTCCCGTTGCTCCAGTAATTGATCAGGCCGTAGCTCAACGGCCCTACTATGGACGATAAGCGATTGACCAATCCCCATAAGCCTAAAAATTCCCCCGCCCGCTCGGTAGGCGAAAACTTACTGACTAAAGCGCGCCCGACAGCCTGACTTGCCCCCATCGCCAAGCCGATAATATTTCCGGCTATCCACATATGTACGGGCTTGTCGGCAAATAAAGCCACCAATATGGCAATAATCCAGATCAGCAGGGTAATTGCCAGCGTTGGGATAGACCCCATCCGGTCTTGTAAATGCCCGCAAATAAAAGCGCCAACGGCAGCGGTCACATTAACAACCATAATCAGCACAATCAATGACTGGGTATCAAAGCCCATCACTTCCTGCGCATAAATAGCGGCCAGAACCACCACGGTGCTTACGCCTGACTGGTACACGCCCAGCGTTATCAAAAACCAGAGCAGATCGCGAAAGCGGATCGCTTCCTTAAATGTGCGAGTTAATCGGGCATAACCTATCTGTAGATTTGACAGGCTCCGGGGCTGCGCGACGGGTATTGCCCGTTCATGCAGCCAAAGAAAGGTTGGGGTGGCCGCCAATGCAAAGATTGCGGCGGTGATCAGTAAGGTCACAGGAACGAAATGGGTTGCCGACAACCCTTGTTGTTTGGCCCAGGTAATGTAGGCCAGACAAATCGCTAAGGTCAGAAGGCCTCCAAAATAACCCAGACTCCAGCCATAACCGGACATTTTGCCCATAGTTTTTTCCGGCACTATCTCCGGCAGAAATGCAGCAATCAGGTTTTCACCGCTGGCAAACATAATGGCCGAAAGGGTAACCAGCATCATTCCGAGCCCTATATCACCGGGACCGACCAGCGCCAGCAAGGCTGTCGATAAGATGCAACCGATAGAAGAAATCAGCAGAAAAGGTTTCTTGCAGGCCCGATGATCGGCAATCGCACCTATCAACGGCCCGCTGAGCATGACTATAAAATTAGCGATACCGATAGCCAGCGACCAAAGCAGGGTCGACAAACCGGGGCTGATGCCTTGTGCCGCACCGGCAACCATCCCCACAAAGTAGGCGCTGAATATAGTGGTTTGCACCACGGTGGTATAACCCGAGTTGGCAAAATCATATAAAGCCCATGCCAGTAATTCCTTGCGCCCGGCATTGGCGGTTAATTGGCTGTTTTTATCAGTGGACAGTTTATTCTGATGGCTATTCATAATATGGGGCTCCAACAAGCGCTATGATTTTAATTCTTCAAAAGTGAGGGAGAATGTTATTAGAACACGCGACCCAACCGTATATAAAATGGCTGAACAATAATTATCCTGTTTATTCGCTATCGACAATTAAAAGTATGTTTACCGTCCTCTGGCAATGCCGTGGCACAGGAAATGGGGGTGTTAAGTATTGGCAGCGATTCTCTAAGGTTTTTTTCAAAATCTTGTTATGCTATTGGCGGTTGGCAGCTATACTTTTGTCTTAATGCATAAGGTAGATTCTGTGCCCGCAATGCGTGTTGGTATTTTGCGCCGTTTTTCTTGTATCGTTACATCTGACTGATAATAAAGAAAACATAAAACGGTTGATTACTAAAAGTACGCTTTGGATTACAATAACAATATAAGGAGCTGATTAAATGAAGCTGTTTGAACTTGGAAAAATCACCATGACCCCATCAGCTATTTCGATTATAGCCAGTTTCAAGGTAGCTATTGGCGATTTGCTGGACAGGCATCAAAGAGGCGATTACGGCGAGGTATCAGAGAAGGACTGGCGTGAAAACACGCTTGCGTTACTGCCTGAGACTGTGGAAAGAGTCATGTCTGTTTATAATGTCGGCAACAAAAAGCTATGGATTATTACAGACCCGGACAGAGAGGTAACAACGTTATTAACAGAGGAGGATTTTTAACGATTCGTTTTGTCTGCATCGCCACATCCATGTGGATTACGCTGGAGCCGTTGCCCCGAGGAGCGGAAGCTTCGCTTATTACCAATAGATAGCGTGCGAGGGAAGCGATTGATGCGCCCTTCGACAATCAGGGGCAGGCTTTACTGTGTTTAGCACACCCTACGAGCTTGGTATTGGTGAAAGTATGATTCATTTCGTTGGCTAACAGCGTTTAATCTGTGTTTGGGATTGACGACAACAAAGCGTATTAACAGGGTATAAGACAGAATGTTTGCATGGTTTAATGATTTACTGTCCGGCACCGGCAATTTTATGCCCCACGGTGCTTGTTATCTATGGCTACCGTCCATTTTGTGGCTACATGTTATTAGCGACACTGTCATTGCGCTCGCTTATTATTCCATTCCTTTTGCGCTGTTGTATTTCGTTCATAAACGTACCGATCTAGCCTATCGTTGGGTATTTGTGCTGTTCGGTGTTTTTATCCTTTTATGCGGCACCACTCATTTAATGAGCATCTGGACAATTTGGCATCCGGATTATTGGCTGGATGGACTGATCAAATTTGCCACCGCACTCGTTTCGATAGTCACTGCCTTATTAATTTGGCCGTTGATTCCAGAACTGTTACGACTGCCCAGCCCTCAAGCGCTACAAACCAGCGAAACCTATCTGCGGGCTATCTTCGATGCGACGCCGGATGCCATGCTGATCAGTGATGAACATGGCTGTATTACCATGGTCAACCAGCAGGCTAGCTGCTTGCTGGGTTATCCGATTAACGAACTACTTGGGCAATCGATTGAAGTGTTGGTGCCTGAACAGTTTCGTGCGGCGCATCCGGCGCAGCGGGCAAAATTTGCCGCCTTGTTAGTCGCCCGGCCGATGGGGGCAGGGCTAGGAGTCAAGGCGTTACTAAAAGACGGCAGTGAATTGGATGTGGAAATCAGTTTGAGTCCAATTCAAACAAATCAAGGCTTATTTTTCGCCAGCGCGATGCGGGACATCACTGAACGGAAACAGGCCGAAGCGACGCTACAGGCAAGTGAAACGCGTTTTCGTCGGATGGCCGACAGCTCACCGATTATGATCTGGATTACCGATGTGGCAGGGGAGCCTACTTTTGTCAATCAATCCTGGCTTGATTTCACCGGACTTGATTCGATGCAGACTATGACGCATCAGGACTGGATCAGCTCTATTCATCCCGATGACAGGAGAACGGCGTTCGCGGCGTATTATCAAAATACCCATGTTTGCGAAGCCATTACCACAGAATACCGTCTTCGGAATGCAAATGGCGATTGGCGTTGGATCTTAGATAAAGGCATGCCGCTTTATGATGAAAACGGCGTGTTTACCGGTTACATCGGTTCGGCTCTCGATATTACCGAACGTAAGCAAGCGCAGCAAATGTTGCAGGACAAAGAGAGGATGCTGTCCGACTCACAGCGTATCGCCCATGTCGGCAGCTGGTCTATGGAGCTGGCGACCGGTTGCATTAGCTGGTCGGACGAAACGTATCGAATTTTTGACGTTACCCAGCAGACCTTCGGACACTCCGTGCAAGCGTTTTTTGATTTGATCCATCCCGATGATCAAGCTTCAGTGAAAAGGTGGATTAGCGACTGTCGGGCAAGTAAGGAGCCGAAAGAACTGGATTTCCGTATTATGCGGACGGACGGTGCCGTTCGTTTTATCCGGGGCAGCGGCGGCTTGCAATACGATGAAATGAACAGGCCGCTACACATGGTGGGCAGTGTACAGGATATCACCGAGCGTAAACAAATAGAGCTGGATTTACACATTGCCGCCATCGCTTTCGAATCTCAGGAAGCCATGGTTATCACCGATACCGAAAGCGTCATCCTACGCATCAACACCGCCTTCACCGAATCTACCGGCTACACGGAACAGGAGGCCGTGGGCCAGAAAATAAGCATACTTAAATCCGGGCGTCATGATGCGGCTTTTTATGCGGCGATGTGGGAGGGCCTTCTGAATATCGGCGCCTGGCAGGGAGAAATATGGGATCGACGCAAGAATGGTGAAATTTATCCCAAATGGTTGTCCATTACGGCGGTAAAAGGCAGCGATGGCATAGTTACTCATTATGTCGGCACCCATACCGACATCACTGAGCGCAAGGCTGCCGAGGAGCAAATTACCCAACTGGCCTTTTATGATCCGCTCACCCGGTTGCCCAACCGCCGATTATTGCAGGAGCGGCTAAAGCACGGCATTAACGTGGAGCGACGTGAAGGCAAGCAGCTGGCATTATTGATGCTCGACCTGGATCGCTTTAAAACGGTTAACGACAGCCTCGGTCATCTGGCAGGCGACGAATTGCTGCAACAAGTTGCTCTGCGCATCACGGCAAGATTGCGCGATGTCGACATGATGGCCCGTTTGGGCGGAGATGAGTTTGTTGTGTTGCTGGAAGATATTACCCAGCCGGAAGATGCGGCACGGGTGGCTGAAGAAATTATCGCCGATTTAAGCAAACCCTTCAGGTTGACTCAAAGTGACGATGTGCGGATTGGGGCCAGTATTGGCATCAGCCTGCATCCACAACACGGGGACAGCTTTGAAATGTTGCTGGATCATGCTGATGCTGCACTGTATCAGGCTAAAGATGCCGGGCGCGGCTGCTTTGCCTATTATTCCGAAGACCTGACGCTCGCAGCCCGCGAGCACTTGGCGATGGAAACACGGTTGCGCCGTGCGATCGAGCAAGATGAACTGTGCGTTTTTTACCAGCCACAGGTGGATATTGCCAGTGGTCGCATCGTCGGCGCGGAGGCCTTGGTGCGCTGGCAAGACCCGGTAGACGGGCTGATCCCACCGTTACGATTTATCCCTATTGCTGAAGAAACCGGCCTGATTCTCGCTATTGGCGAATGGGTGCTGCACGAAACCTGTCGGCAAGGCCGTCTTTGGCTGGATGCGGGTTTGCCGCCATTAACATTAGCGGTCAATGTTTCCCCGCACCAATTCCGTCGTGGCGACATTTGCGCCTTGGTGGCGACCGTGCTGAACGACACCGGCTTTCCATCCGGGCAATTGGAGTTGGAAATAACCGAAAGCGGATTGATGGAAAACCAGGATAACGCAGCCGCCATTCTTAATAGTCTTCGCACTCAAGGCGTTCGTCTTGCTATTGATGATTTTGGCACCGGTTATTCATCGCTGGCTTACCTTAAACACTTTCCGTTGGATATGTTAAAAATCGATAAGAGCTTTATTGATGATATTCCGCATTTGCAAGATGACATGGAAATCGCCGCGACTATTATTGCCATGGGGCACATCTTGGGCTTTAAGGTCTTGGCCGAAGGTGTGGAAACGCCAGAGCAACTGGCATTTTTGCAGGAAATAGGCTGTGATATGTATCAGGGCTATATCAAAAGCAAGCCGGTGCCTGCGCCTGAGTTTGTAGAGTTACTGCGTGACCAACAGCATTCGTAGATTGATTGTGACGATTAAAACAAAATCGCAGCAAGGAAAATAATAATGATAAATTCCCGGCAACCAGTAAGGGCCGGCCTTGAGCCTGCCCAGGGCAACCTCAAGGGATTGCCCCTACTAAAGCAATTTGGCGTAGCCGCACTCTATGCGTTGATCGGTTTGGTTGTGCTTGCCTATTGTTCAGACAATGGCGTTATCAGTGTCATCTGGCTGCCGGCCGGATTGGCGCTGGCGGTTTTGTTGCTGGGCGGAAGCAAGTATGCCTGCGGAGTATTCCTCGGGGCGCTCTTGGTCAACGTAGTCTCAACCAATTCCTTTTGGGTGGCCTCAGCCGTAGCGACGGGCAATACGCTGGAGGCGCTTTTGGCCGCCTGTCTACTAAGGCGCAACGATGATTTTAATCCATCAGCCTTATTATCCACGCGCAACTATTTACAGCTGCTGATAGCAGGCGGTATTGCCAGCGTTGTCGCCGCACTGCTTGGGGCAGCAACCTTGGTTTTTTCCGGATTCCTGGCTGGAGAAAGTTTTTTGGTGAACCTGACTTATTGGTGGATGGGCGATGTGCTGGGCATTGCCCTGATTACCCCGCTGCTTTTGGTTTGGCGGCGAGCACCGGACGACTGGCTTAAACCGAAGCGGCTGGTCGAGTTTATATTGTTGTTTGGCTCGGCCTTTCTGGTTGGTCAGGTAGTTTTTATGGGCTGGATGCAAGACTCAGTAGGCCATATCGCCAAGGGCTACTGGATGTTCCTGATCATTACTTGGGCTGCGGTGCGTCTGGAGGCTCACGGCGTCGTGGTCATACTGGTTATGGCAGCAGTCATGGGACTGCTTGGCGCGCAGCAGGGAACCGGCTACTTCGCAAAGGGCATTACCCAAACCTATGCTTCGACAGAGCTCAGCACAAGTCTGGTTAATTATTGGTTTTTTATGGTGATACTGTCCGTGACAGGCATGACGCTGGCGACCTATTTCGTCGCCCGTAGGCGAGCTGAACAGACGCTGACCGCAAGTGAAGGCTACCAACGCGCGATCTTCAATGCCACGCCGGACGCGATGCTGATTAGCGACATGCGCGGCATTATTACCCAGGCCAACCAGCAAGCCGAGTTACTGCTGGGCTATAAGCTTGGAGAGCTGCTCGGCCAGTCGATTGAAGTTTTGGTGCCGGAAGGCTTTCGTTCAAAGCATCCTGAGAAGCATGCCAAATTCGTTGCCGACCCCGTTACCAGACCGCTGAGAACAGGGCGAACATTGCAGGCGCGGCGAAAAGACGGCAGTTGTTTTGACGTGGACATCAGCGTAAGCCCGATTAAAACGGAACAAGGCTTGTTTTTCGCCAGCGCCTTACGCGATGTCACGCTATCTAAACAAGCGGAGGCGCATCTTCGCGTTGCGGCCATCGCGTTCGACTCCAATGAACCGATGGTCATTACCGATGCAGATAGCATTATCCTGCAAGTTAACCGGGCCTTTACCGAATCCACCGGCTACACCAAAGAAGAGGCTGTTGGGCAGAAGATCAACCTGCTCAAATCCGGGCGTCATGACGCGGATTTTTATGCGGAGATGTGGGAAGGCATAGAGCGTAACGGTACTTGGCAGGGGGAAATTTGGGATCGGCGCAAGAATGGCGAAATTTATCCCAAATGGCTGATCATCTCCGTGGTCAAAGGGGATAACGGCGTGGTTACCCATTATGTCGGCACCCATATCGACATCACCGAGCGGAAGGCGGCTGAAGAGCAGATCAAGCAGCTGGCCTTTTTTGATCCGCTGACCCAATTGCCCAATCGTAGGCTGTTACAGGAGCGGCTAAAACACGGCATTGATGTGGAGCGACGCGACGGCAAACAGTTGGCCTTGTTGATGCTTGACCTGGATCGGTTCAAGTCGGTCAATGACAGCCTGGGACATCTGGCAGGCGACGAGCTGTTGCAGCAGGTTGCGGCAAGAATCACCACCCGGTTGCGCGATGTGGACATGGTGGCCCGTTTGGGCGGCGATGAATTTATCGTGTTGCTGGAAGACATCTCTCATCCTGAAGATGCCGCACGCGTGGCCGAAGACATCATCGCCGACTTAAGCAACGTTTTTTGCCTAGCTCAGGATGAGGAGGTGCAGATTGGCGCCAGCATTGGTATCAGCCTGTATCCGCAGCACGGTGACAGTCCTGAGCTGCTGATGGATCACGCCGATGCCGCGCTTTATCAGGCTAAAGATGCCGGACGCGGCTGTTTTGCCTATTTTTCAGAAGACCTGACGCTCGCGGCTCGCGAGCGCATAGCGTTGGAGTCGCGTTTACGTCGGGCGATTGAGCAACAAGAGCTGCGCGTTTTTTACCAGCCGCAGGTTGATATTGCCAGCGGCCTCATCGTCGGCGCCGAGGCATTGGTGCGCTGGTTAGACCCGACCGAAGGGCTCATTCCGCCGGTTCGGTTTATCCCCATTGCCGAAGAAACCGGCCTGATTATCGTGATTGGCGAATGGGTGCTGCGGGAAACCTGTCGGCAAGGTCGGCAGTGGCTGGATCAGGATTTGCCGCCGTTCACCCTGTCGGTCAATGTGTCTCCGCACCAGTTTCGCCGTAGTGATATTTGCGCCTTGGTTGCTGGAGTATTAACTGAAACCGGTTTTCCGCCTAAGCAACTGGAATTGGAAATAACCGAAAGCGGATTGATGGATAATCAGGACAACGCGACAGAGATTCTGAACGGTTTGCGCGGCCAAGGCGTGCGGCTGGCCATTGATGACTTCGGCACGGGTTATTCGTCGCTGGCTTATCTTAAGCACTTTCCGCTGGATATGTTGAAAATCGATAAGAGTTTTATCGACGATATACCTTTTCATCAAGACGATATGGAAATCGCCGCCACCATTATTGCGATGGGGCATATTCTGGGCTTTAAAGTCTTGGCCGAAGGCGTGGAAACGCCTGAACAACTGGCATTTTTGCAGGAAAAGGGCTGCGATATGTATCAAGGCTATATCAAAAGCCGTCCGGTGTCTGCGGAAGAATTTGCCGGGTTATTGCGTAAGCAACAGCGTATGGTTGATTAATTATTCTGTCCACGAAAATCACGAAAAAATGGAACGCAGATGACGCTGATAATTATGATTAAATAAGATTTAATCTGTGTTCATCATATTCATCCGCGTCATCTGCGTTCCATTGTGTTTGAGAGTTCTGAGTAGTTACATTTGATTCTAGCCGG
>JAUXTH010000097.1 GCA_030679035.1 Methylobacter sp.
TCCTTCACAACTGGCGTTATGACTCGTGCGCGACTGAAGTCGCGGCTCCGTTTATGTTTTTCCCTGATTTTTAAAGCAGAACTTAAAATCACTAAGCAGAAATTTGCACCATATCGCTTTATTTAAGCGCGATTACCCTAACACTACAAATGAGTTATTTTCATTCTCTAAAGAGTATGTTATAACAAATTGCCGAAAAATTTATACCTTTAAATAAATGACTAGGTATTTTCACCAATATTTTTTCTCGTTTTTCTATTTAGAATAATGGCGAGATTGTATGCTTCATACACAACCCGAAGGACAATACTTGACCATAATGAGGTGAAAAATGGCTGCCACTTTTAGAAAACCTAAAGAAAAAACTTCAACTCCTGACGAAGACAGCTCAACGATATGCCTTCCTGATCGTGACGCCAAGATTGCTGAACTGGCCTATTACAAGGCAGAAAGCAGAGGTTTTGCACCAGGTTACGAACTTGAAGACTGGCTTGAGGCAGAACAGGATTTTTTGCTGTAACAATGCGGTCCAACATGAGTCGCAATGCCCTGTTAGCGAATACCTTTAATTAACTTACTGGAGAAATTTATGTCGAGTAAAGAAATGGATAAACCAAAAAAAAGTTCTGAATTATTGCCCAAAACATCGCCTGGCGGTTTGATGTCATTTGATGAGCTTGATAACTTTTTTGATGATTTCCTCTCACGCAGATGGCCCCGATTGCTGGATTGGAATATGCCTAGCCTACCGGAAATCAGCCTTCCCAAAGTTGATATTCTCGATCACGCCGATGATATAGAAGTCCAGGCTGCATTGCCGGGTGTTAAAAAAGAAGACCTGGAGGTCACGGTTACCAATCAAACCATTACTATCCGCTCTTCGACCAAGGAAGAGAAAAAAGAAGGGGAAAAAGGTAAATATTTTCGCCGGGAAATATCGCGAGGCGAATTCCAGCGCACCTTGTCCTTGCCCGACAATGTCGATGGTGATAAAGCAAAAGCTTCGTTCAAAGACGGCATATTGAAAGTGACCATTCCAAAAACCGAGAAAAGCAAACGCAAAAGCATCGAGATTCATTAGTCCGCATTTGATTTCATTGGGTATTAATCATGGACGATTAATTCCTCCTAAGGGTGGTTAACACGGCTAATGTCTAGGTTGCCGTGTCGGCATTTGCTCAAGGAGATAGAAATGAAAAATGAAACCGTTGCCGCCATCGCGGCCGTATTAGTGCTTATCCTGGGCTTACTGGCCTATACGATGTTTCGAATGAATGACCGGCTCAATCAGCTGAGTGGGTCTGATAGTCAGGTTAGTTCGCCTCAAACTACAACATCGAATCTACCCAAACCCGCTCTTCCCAAATTGGATGATGAATTCTTTAAGAATCGCCCATGGGATCCTTATGCGGAAATACAGCATATGCAACAAGAAATGGAACAAATGTTCGGCGATTCCTTTTCACGTTTTCATATAAAAACCCCTCTAGGCGGCTTAAGTGCAACACCTGACGTGGATTTACAGGAAAAACCGGACCGCTATATTGTGACCGTGAATGCGCCCGGCGCCGATGAGTCATCAATGGACGTAAAGCTGGAAGATCAGATCTTGCGCATTTCGATCAAAACAGAGCGCGCAAAGGATGAAACGGATAATAAAAACGACCAATACCAGTACCGGGAACGTTTCGTCGGCCAATTTCAACGGGCATTAACCCTGCCTGGGCCTGCTAATGCTGCAAAAATGACAACTGAATACCGTAACGGCGTACTGACCATTACCATTCCAAAGGCATAATGTAAAAACCTAACTGAATATAGCAGGCCTAACGATGATGCGAATTTTTCTATTTCTGGCGACCAATGTCGCAATAATGGTTGTGATCAGTATTGTCTTCAACCTGTTGGGCTTGTCCGGCACTTTAGATGCGCAGGGCATCAATCTCGACCTTAACGCATTGCTGGTCATGTCGGCGATCATCGGCATGACCGGCTCGGTTATTTCCCTGGCTATGTCGAAATGGACGGCAAAACAGGCGATGGGGGTTCAGGTTATCGAGCAACCGCAAAACACGACCGAGCAATGGCTGATTACCATTGTTTCTAAACAAGCCCAACAAGCGGGCATCGGCATGCCGGAAGTGGGTATTTTTCAAGCCCCCGAAGCCAACGCCTTTGCCACCGGAATGAACCGAAACAGTGCGTTGGTAGCGGTAAGCACCGGCTTGCTGCAACACATGAGTAACGATGAAGTTGAAGCCGTGATCGGCCATGAAATCACCCATGTCGCAAACGGGGATATGGTCACGATGGCCTTGATGCAAGGCGTGCTAAACACCTTCGTTTACTTTTTTGCCAGCATCATCGGTCATGTGGTTGACCGCGTTATTCTTCAAAACGAACGCAATCATGGCATGGGCTACTTTCTCGCCCAGATGGTCGCGCAAATTGCCTTAGGGTTTCTAGCCTCCATGCTGGTCATGTGGTTCTCCCGTTATCGGGAATTTAAGGCCGATGCGGGCGGCGCAAATCTGGCCGGACGAGGAAAAATGATCAGCGCACTTCGCGCCTTACAGCGCGAATACGAGCCACAGGATCTGCCCGGACAACTGGCGGCTTTCGGCATTAACGGCAGCAATATAAAGAGCTTGTTCATGAGCCATCCGCCGCTGGAAGAGCGTATTGCCGCATTACAAAACATCAGTTGAGGTAAGCAACATGATTCCGGCCAATGCTAAACCATGCCGTAAAGCCTGTTAATCGGCAGCTATGGATTTCAAAAGCTGCTTACTACAAAGCACTGTCCAGAAAGTTTGAACCCGGCAAAGAATTAACCGACTGGTTAGAGGCGGAAATAGACTATTCCAACATGCTTGTGGCTTTGTATATTTCCATTTTGGAAGAAGACGGGCCGATGACAGTTTTAAGCTTGCAAGAGCTGGCGGCATTTATCGGCATTAAAGATCTGGAGGATGTGCGCTCAGAAATTGAACTGGTGTGGGCCATTCAAAACGCTACCGATCATAGCCCTTGCTTCCGGTCAGACATCAATATGACTTGTGAAGACTTGGCATGCAACTGGAGAACCGAATGTCGAAAGTTGATTTCAGCATGGTTTTGAAGAAGTATATCGGTTCCCCATGTCCTGCACCAATATCATGCAGTGAAACTGTTCTCTAAGCGGAATCAATGCGAACAATGCCCATTTTGCCAATAAACTTGTCAGGCTAAAATATGAAATATATCAATGCATTTTATTACATGCTCATAGCTTTCTTGGTCAGCTTCGCGAGTTTCGTATTTTATTTTGAAATCAATGACAAGACCATATTGAAGCGCTATATAGTTGAGGATGGTTTCTCAGAGAATATTACAGTAGTGCTGTACATTCTATCTTGTGTGATATTTTTATTATCATGGCATAATAAAAAAAATAACTTTTACTTGTTGCTAGCATTGCTATGTTTCTTTATTGCCGGTGAAGAGTTGAGTTGGGCGCAAAGAATATTTAATATCGAAACCCCTTCATCATTGAACCGGATAAACATACAACAGGAAATAAATCTACATAACCTAACATTATTTTCGAGTGACCCGGTAATACCATCCTCACAAAGAATATTTAACGGCATGATGGCGTTGTTTTTCTTGGTCATGCCAATTTCAAACTTATTTAAATACCCCAATAAACTCTTTTTAAAATACGACATTCCTGTTTATCAGCTTCGATGGATGAGCATTACATTATTGATTTTAATTGTTAGAATTTTGCAGAAATATACTAACCATGCTGGATATTTTACAGATGAAGTGGTTGAACTATCTGCCTCTGTCGGATTCTGGTTTTATTCCATCTCCGAGCTTGATAAATGTTTAACAAAAACAAATCCCCCACTAATAACTGCCCCTGATTCGTCTATACCCGATACCGGACGACTAACTTCGACTACCGCCTCCTATGAAACTGAGCGTCCATAGATGCGCCCTATCCACGACAATCGTTAAGTCATGGTAGACTACGAAAGTTATATTGTCCGCATATCACTGCCGTTTTTCACCCCTCATTTCGACCTTTACCTTTCAAAATGCTACCGAGCATACCCCTTGCGTCCGGCCTGAAATCAACATGGTTTGTGAAGAAGTAGAATGCCAATGGAGGGCTGAGTTCCTCCACCCAACGCACCTTCAGCGTACATTGTTATACACACGCTTATCCCAGTGTCATTTATTGGCATGGATGCCGGTATCCAGCGCCATGAACGATAACTTTCAGGAACCTTGTGCGTCGTTCGAACGCCGGATGCATGCGAATTTCCACATCCATGTGACTGGATTCGCTTCGAGCTCTAACGAGTTCGGCGTCCTTGCCGAAATGACGGATAGTCTTTTAGACTTCTCATCCTCCGTTAACAGTACAGTGCTCATTTAGACTCATTTTACTTTGGAAAAAGCGGCCTTGCTTTGACATAACATCGACATCATCTATACTCAGTCGCAAGTGGGTAAAAAATAGCTTAGTCTTTCATGACTTAGTAACCGTGTTTTTGCTAAGAATCTAAGTTTAAATTCTAACGAAAAATTAGTCGGAAAAATAATATTCCCGTCAACCTATAACTATAAGGGAAAATCCAATGAAGCTTCTTAAAGTAGGACTTACCTTTGCTGTGGTCTTGTTAGCGGTTAATGCACAGGCGGCTACGACAACCACTACTTTTCAAGTCACCGCGACAGTCAATAGCGCCTGCACTGTTTCAGCGACGGATCTGGCCTTCGGTATCTATGATCCTTCCGCAGCAGCTAATAATAATACCAGCACGGTTACGGTGACCTGTACCAAGGCTACCGCTTATGACATAGGCCTGGATAAGGGACTCTATGGAGCAGCTACAACGACCCGGCAGATGAAGCACGCGACATTAGCCGACCTGATCAATTACAGTCTTTCAAGCGTTGTCACTCAGGCAAGCAACTGGGGTGACGTGGTAGGTACGGACACAGTTCATGTCGCAAGCGCTACCGGCGCCGCTGAGCCCCATACCGTATACGGCAGGATTGCTACCGGTCAGTATGTGACGGCAGGATCTTATGCCGATACGATTACCGTCACCATTACCTATTGAGAAGGAGAATAATGATAATGCGCAATATTCAAACCAGCCGTTCGACAAAGAATTGGGTGCGCCTTTTTCTGGCGCTACAGTGCGCCATGGCATGCCAAATCGCTCAAGCCGGTTCCTATGGTATTAACCCGGTCAAATTGACGCTTTCCGGGCAAAATTCCACACAGATCATGACGGTACGCAATGACGGAGCGGAAGCCGCAGTCATGCAAGTGGAATTAGCGGCATGGTCGCAAACGGATGCCCGTGATATTTACACGCCGACACGGGAATTATTGGCGAATCCGCCTATCTTTACCTTACCGGCCGGGGCCGAGCAAGTTATACGGGTCGGCCTGCGTCGTGCGCCCGACGGGCAACGCGAACTTGCCTACCGGCTGTTTTTGCAGGAGGTGCCGCCTCCTGTGAGGCCTGATACCGTAGGTTTACAAGTGGCATTACGCATCAGCGTGCCGGTATTCGTCCCGCCTCCTCATCCCGTTAAACCGATTTTGCATTGGCAGGCAACACGCATTGCCGAGCATACGCTCAAAGTCGGGGTAACGAATACCGGCAACGGCCATGATCACATCGCCGCTTATAAAATCTATCGGGCGGGCAGTAGCGCACCTTTTTTGTCGCAACAACTTTTCGCTTACTTGCTCCCCGGTGAAACCCACTATTGGACAGTCACCACCGATGTGATGCCTAATCCCGGCGAAGCCTTGCGCGTTTTGGCTAATACGGAGACAGGCTCAGTCCAGGGGAATATTGTTATGGACAAACCCTAGGCCTGCTTACCAGATGAGGGTTTTTTTGTCTGCTGTTTCTGATAAACCCGGTCATTGCCGAAACAATCACGGCACTACCCACTCCTGCCCAGTCCCCTGCCGTACAGGAAGTACTACTGTCAGTCTACGTCAATCAAGAGGAACTGCACGAAACCGCGTTGCTGCTCAAAAAGGACGGTGACTTACTGGCCGACGCTGCTGACGTACAGCGATGGCGTTTATCATTGCCATCGAAACCGGCACTCTCTTATCAGGGACACGAGTACTATCCTTTGACAGCGCTTACCGGTATTTCCTACCGGATAGATGAGGCCAAGCAAGCCTTGTTGATCGAAGCCAAACCTGACGCTTTATCGCCTACCCGGCTCAACGGTTCCGCTTCACAATTCTCCACACCCAATCCGTCTTCTCCGGGCGGATTTATCAATTACGATATTTTTACGCAATACACGCAGCAACGTTTTCAACTTGATAGTTTGGTGGAATTGGGCGCTTTCAACGGCCGGGGCGTGGGTGTCAGTAATTTTTTAGCCAAGGATATTAGCGATAAAGCCCAATTGATACGCCTGGATACCACGTGGACCCTTGACAAACCTGATCAACTCACCAGTCTCAGGATCGGTGATGCAATCAGTGGTGCCGGTGCTTGGGGTCGGCCGGTACGGTTCGGGGGCTTACAGTGGGCGACTAATTTTCAGACTCAGCCCGGGTTTGTTACTTTCCCGATGCCCAGCATCGCAGGAGAAGCGGCGCTGCCTTCCGTCGTGGATGTCTACGTCGAGAATAACCTGTTACTGAACCGCCAAGTACAACCGGGGCCTTTTACCATCAACAATGTTCCAATGATTACCGGTTTACGCGATATGCGCATGGTTGTGCGCGATATGCTGGGCCGCGAACAAATTATCAGTCAACCTTATTATGTCAGTCCCAATCTGCTGCAGAAAAATTTGCAGGATTTTTCCTACGAGATCGGTCCGATCCGTAGAAACTACGGACTGGAAAGTAACGATTACGGGCGCTGGTTTGCTGTGGGCACGCACCGCCTGGGTTTTAGCGATCACTTTACCGGCGAGTGGCATACCGAGCTTTTGCAGAATCAGCAGAATATAGGACTTGGCAGTGTTTTTTTGTCGCCATCCATCGGCGTTTTCGATGCCGCTATAGCGGCCAGCCATAGCCAAAAAGGATCGGGGGATTTGCTGTCACTGGGTTTTCAGCGGCAAACTTCAGGGTTAAGCTTCGGCGGGCATGCGCAGTTCGCCAGCAGCCAATTCACCCAGCTTGGTTTAGCTCAGGATCGTCCTGCGCCCAAACTTTTAAGCTCATTACACCTAGGCTATTCGACCAGCGACTACGGGAGCTTTAGTTTAAATCATATCTATCAGCAATATCGTGATCGGGACAACGTCAGCCTAATCAACGCAAACTATAATTTAACTGTAGGCGAGGGATGGTTTTTAAACCTTTCCGCATTCAATACCCTGAGCGATGGCAACAATAAAGGCATCTCACTGGTGCTTAGCCATACTCTTGGAGAGCGAACCAGCGCCAGTCTCACGACAGGCATACAGAATGACTCACCCAGCACGCTAATGCGGGTACAACGAAATTTACCGCCGGGCAGTGGGCTTGGTTATCGGGTATTAGCCGGATATGACGGAATGGAACGTATTGAATCCGGAATTACCCTGCAAAACGATGTCGGAACTTACAATGTGGATGCCTCCCGGTTTCAGGGGCAAAGCAATGTTCGCGGGAGCGCGAGCGGAGGCTTGGCGATCATGGGGGGAGATGCATTTTTTTCCCGCCGGTTAAACAGCAGTTTCGCTGTCGTACAAGTACCTGATTATCCTAATGTACACGTTTATGCAGAAAATCAACTCGTAGCGACTACCAATGCCTCGGGTAACGCGCTGCTGCCTGCGCTTCGGCCTTATCAACAAAACCACATTAGGATCGAGCAGGCCGATCTGCCTCTGGACGCCCAAATCGATACCTTGACGATCAATGCCGCACCTTATTTTCGCAGCGGCTTTCTGCTGAAATTTCCGATCCGGCGTTCACGAGGTGCTACCATGAAAATAGTGCTGGACAACGGTCAGCCGCTACCGGCCGGTGCCATAGTGCAAATCATCGGTCAACAGGAAGAGTTTCCGGTTGCCCTGAAAGGCAATGTCTATATTACAGGGCTTGCACCGGACAATCATTTGCGTGTACTCTGGCATGATCAAAGCTGCCAGCTTGAGGTCTCTTTTCCTGAAACCGAAGAACCGCTGCCCGATCTGGGCGTCTTTGCCTGTCATGGAGTCTCACCATGAAGAAATACCATCCAGCTAAAAAGCTCTGTCAGGACCATTCACGACCAAGACAAGGCAACTTGTTGTTTAGTTTAACAGCCGCCCTGCTGGGTGTTGTCTTGTCAATGACGTCAACGCCAGCGACTGCGCTCGGACTTAACTGTACCGTCTCCGCGACCAGTGTCGCCTTTGGCAATTATAATCCTACCAATAGTTCGACGACTGACGCGACCGGAAATGTTCATGTTTTCTGTACAGTTCTTATAATCAGCGTAGCAGCGCAAACTAATATCAGTCTCAGCACAGGGGGCAGCGGTTCGTATGCTCCTCGAAAAATGTCCAGCGGAGCCGAGCTGCTAAGTTACAACTTATATAAGGAGGCCACTCACACCACGGTTTGGGGCGACGGTACCGGCGGTACGGGTATCTGGACGGATAATACACTGATTTTAGTGCTTGGCACCTCTATTGACCATACCATCTATGGCAGCATCCCGGCGGGTCAGTATGTGGCGGCGGGCAATTACACCGACACCATCACGGTAACCGTGGAGTATCATGAAGGGATATAAAAGAGTATTTCCCGACCAATAACTAAAACCGCAACCGCCAAAAAACGGGAGTGAGTGCGCCATCGGATGCCGGCGGCATTGTTTGTCAATCAACATCCAATAGCTCCCAGAAAACAGCGTCAAAATTGACCAGGATAATTACTATTACATTGTTTTTTAATATTTATTTGTGCGCGTGTTTTGGTAAACCAGATACTGGAAGCGATAACTATTGAACGATGGTCTTACATGCCAGGAATCTCTCCGCAGTAAATAAGAAATCATAACTTCAAAGCCCCCATCGTAACTTGCGGCTAAACGCTGCATCGGTGCAAAAGCTTCCAGCCTGTGCACGCCCCTCCCCCATTAAGTCATGGTTAAGCTACAAAAGTTATATTGTCCGCCATCCTTTGGCCTTTAACGCTGATAAGTCCCAATCAATTCCGCTTGTCCAATAACGTGCCCCGCCATCGCATTTTCCAGCTGACTCTTATTGGGGTTGTGCAGATCAGGCAATTCAATATCCAGTGCGTAGAGTTTATGAAAATAACGATGCCGACCGATGGGCGGACAGGGGCCGCCGTAACCGGTGCGTTTCCAATCGTTTTTACCTTGTTGCGTACTTGCGGGCAAATCGGCGGCAGCAAGGGCTTGCGGCAGTTCAGTGGCAGTCGCCGGAATGTTATAGAGCAACCAGTGCACCCAGGTCATTTTGGGCTTGGCAGGGTCCGGCGCATCGGGATCATCGACGATTAACACCAGACTTTTGGTTTTTTGAGGAACTCCAGACCAGCTTAACGCGGGCGAACTGTCATTACCGTCACAGGTAAATGTTTTGGGGATTTCGCCCTGATGGACAAAGTCCGGCGATTGGAGGATCAAGGTCATGATTTGCTGTCCTTCTGCCAGGATGGCTGTCGTAAAAAAAACGTTGCAAGCTAAAAAAGTTAACCGGATAAAAGCAAGCTGTTTGATTGGGTTCATTGATCACCTCATGGGTAAGCTTGTCGTTACTTGGAAACTTGCAAAGCCAGCTTTGCACTCCGACGAAACGAAATCGCGTGTTTTTTGGAGTCGCAAAGCTGGCTTTGCGATTTTATCGTTCCACTCTGTGTCCAGCACGGCTGGAGCATGGAAACGATGCATCATAAATACGAATTTTCGCCTACAAACTCGCGTGCCCTTGCCCACCATAAACCTATCCCGACCGGCTGGCAATTGTAGAAAAGACTTACAGACAAACAACTTTTCATTCGTTTAAACTCTAGGTTCTGCAGCCGATTCTTGCTCGATAAAATCAGGGGGTTGTGATCATGAAAAGAGTAAAGCATCTTATTTTTTGGCTGGTGGTCATCGGCATTATTTTGCTGTTATTTTCCACCCATGTCATAGCCGAAGATGAATATAGGCAGCAACGCGAGGCCTTGGTGGACATCATCAAGGCCGATGTGATGTTGACCCGCGATTACCTGAACCAGCAAGCGCTGGATGAGAAGGTTTTCGATGCCCTGCGCAAGGTGCCGAGACATGAGTTCGTCCGCGATGCTGAGCGTCCCTATGCGTACGAAAACAGGCCGCTGCCTATCGGTTACGGACAGACCATTTCCCAGCCGTATATCGTCGCAGTCATGACCGATCTGCTTAAGCTGAAAAAAACCGACCGGGTTCTGGAAATCGGCACCGGCTCGGGGTATCAGGCGGCCATACTCGCCGAGCTTGCCGCTAGCGTCTACAGCATAGAAATAGTCGAACAGCTGGGCAAGCAAGCGGCAGAGAACCTTAAGCGGGCCGGTTATGGCGCCGTTAACACCCGCCTCGGCGACGGTTATTACGGCTGGGAAACAGAGGCGCCTTTTGACGCCATAGTCGTTACCGCCGTTGCCAGCCATATACCGCCGCCGCTGATAAAACAGCTTAGACCCGGCGGCCGCATGGTCATCCCGGTCGGCGCTCAATTCATGACGCAGTACCTGGTTTTGGTGACTAAGGGCGTTGACGGAAAAGTCACCACTCGCCAAATTCTGCCGGTCAGTTTTGTCCCACTTACCGGCAAGCATTAAAACTGCAATTCGTCCGCGAAAGACACGAAAAGCACGAAAACACCCAAAGAGATGACAATCTTGTAAGGATAAATATCCGGCTATTTCTTAATTGATACACAATAGAACGCTGATGACGCTGATAAGTATGATGAACGCAGAATGATCAAGAAAAATCTTACTGAATCATAACTATCAGCGTCATCAGCGTTCTATTTTAATTTTGTGTCTTTCGTGTCTTTCGTGGACAAGATGCTTTTTCCTTCATTATTAGGAGCGCCAATCATGAAGCCCCACTTATCGCTGCTGGCCGCTGTCGGCATTATCTCGGCATCGTCCCTGGCCTATGAAGTTCTATTGATGCGCCTGTTTTCGATTATCCAGTGGCACCATTTCGCTTACATGATGATCAGCCTGGCGCTGTTGGGCTATGGCGTTAGCGGCGTGTTTCTGGCGCTGAACCGAGACCGGTTGGTGCGCCTGTTCCCGATTGCGATCATGGCAAATATGTTGCTGTTCAGCCTGTTTGCGCCCGCCTGTTTTTTGCTGGCTCAGCAAATCCCGTTCAATCCGGCAGAAATGCTCTGGTCGCCCGTGCAACCGCTGTATTTGTGCAGCATCTACCTGGTTCTGACCGTACCGTTCTTTTTTGCGGCCAATGTCATCGGACTGTCTCTTTACCACTATAAAAACCAAATATCTTCCATCTATGCCGCCGACCTGTTTGGCGCAGGTTTAGGCAGTGTGGCGGTCATTTTGCTGCTTTTTATTGTCTTTCCCGAACAGATATTAGCCGTGTTGATGCTGTCGGGCATACTCGCAACCCTGCTGGTGTCGAGTTTCGCCTTTTGCGGACAACCCGGCAATACCAAACACTGGGCTATCGCCTCCGTTATCATCGGGCTGGCGATTATTTTTACCCCTCCCGGCTGGATAACGCTGAAAGTTTCCCCTTACAAAACCCAGAACCAAGTGCTGCAAATTCCCGGCACAAAAATCATCGACCGCTATTCCAGCCCGCTGGGTTTGATCAGCGTGGTCAAGAGCGAGATGACCCCGCTACGCCATGCGCCCGGATTGAGTCTTAATGCCACGACAGAGCCGCCGGAGCAGCTTGCCGTGTTTACCGATGCCGACAATATAACCGCAATCACCCGTTATAACGGCAAGCCTGAAACGCTCGGCTATCTGGACCAAACCACCTCGGCCCTGCCCTATCACCTGAAACAATTAAGCGATATTTTAATACTCGGCGCAGGCACCGGCAGCGATGTTTTGCAGGCAACCTTCCACGCCATTAAGCACATCGATGCCGTTGAACTGAACCCCCAAGTCATCGATCTGGTGCAGAGAAACTATGCCGATTTTGCCGGCTATCTTTATTCCAACCCCCACGTTAATGTCCATGTTGATGAAGCCCGCAGCTACCTTGCGACAACCGATAAAACCTATGACCTGATCAACATTTCATTGCTGGATGCATTTGGCGCCTCGGCGGCAGGTCTTTATTCGATGGCTGAAAACTACCTTTATACCGAACAGGCCATACAGGAATATCTGCGGCATGTAAGCCCGGACGGTTATCTCAGCATTACCCGCTGGATTAAAGTTCCTCCGCGCGACGAACCCAAACTGTTGGCGACGGTTATCAACGCGCTTAAAAAGACCGGTGTCCGGCAACCCGGTCTGCAAATGGTCATGATACGCGGCTGGCAAACCAGCACCCTGATCGTAAAAAACGGCGCACTCTCCGACGATGAAATCGCCCGATTAAAACAGTTCTGCGACGAACTCAGCTTTGACCCGGTTTATTATCCCGGCATATCGGAATCGGAAGTCAACCGCTTTAATATCCAGCATCAGCCTTATCTGTACCAGGCTGCTACGGCTTTATTGGGCGACAACAGTCAGGCGTTTATCGATGATTACAAGTTCCATATCGAACCTGCGACAGACGACCGGCCTTACCTGTTTCATTTTTTCAAATGGCGAACCTTGCACGAAATTTTATCTCTATTGGGCAGCGGCGGTAACTTCTTGCTGGAAAGCGGCTATTTGTTATTAATCGTAGCGTTGTTGCAGGCTATAGTCGCCAGTCTGGCGCTGATAGCATTGCCGCTGTGGTTGTGGAAAGCCAAGCTCGGCATCGAGCCGGAATCGGGGAGTCATCTGCACATGCTGGTGTATTTTTTCTGCTTGGGACTGGCATTTTTGTTTATTGAAATCGGCTTTATCCAGAAATTCATCCTGATTTTGCACCATCCGCTGTATGCCATTACCGTGGTGCTGAGCACCTTTTTATTGACTGCCGGCGCCGGCAGCTATTTCTCGACACAGCTGTCATGTCGCACTGAAAAGTCGGCGTTTCTGCTGCCGATGGCGGCCATTGCCTTGCTTAGCATCGCTTACAGCCTGGGCTTTGAATCGATCGCCGGATTTTTGCTAAAAACGGGAAACTTAAGCCGCTACCTGCTTTCGATAGTATTGATAGCGCCGCTGGGTTTTTTTATGGGCATGCCGTTTCCGATGGCGCTGACTAAAATCAGCCAAACCACCCCGGCGCTGATACCCTGGGCCTGGGGCATTAACGGCTGCGCCTCGGTGATCAGCGCAATACTGGCAACCCTGATTGCGATGCAGTTCGGCTTTACCGTATTGATCTTTATGGCGGTGGCTTTGTATGGGGTTGCGGCGTGGTGTTTTCCCTCTCTGACTAATGGCGGGAAAATCACTGAACAGTAACGGCCTTGAGTCGTTAATCCTTGGAAAACCAAATGTCGCCGTAAAAAGCGGAAACTTGTCCGCCACTATTGTCGGTATCGGTCATCAGCGCCACCGTATCAATAGTGCGCAAGTCTTCGCCGAACAGCTTTTGCAGGTCGGCCCTGACATTACGCCTTTCACTGTACCAGGCATTCAGCGCCGCTTCCGAGCCTCGCAAAGACAGCATCATCGCATGATCACCGGCAAAGGCGTTGGGCCAGACGGTATCCTTTGCCGTATTGCTCGCCCAAACATAATTAATCGCCTTGGTTTGCCAAAATGCCAGACCGCCCTTGACCACCACATAAATGCGGGCGGCGTAATCGTCACCGGCCTTGCTTTGTTCATTCAGCCCGCTCAAGCGGTTGGCAATGCGCCACGACCAATTCAGAATCGGGGTTTGTTCGAGATCAATGCGTTGCTCCCTGAACAGTCCGGAACCGGCGGCATGGCTGTCGGCTTTCAATACCACGACGCCATCCAGCGTTTGCAATTGATAACGGGTTTCGTCCTTAAATCTTTTGTGCTCCCAGCCGTCGAGTCGATTGCTGCTAAATTCACCAATCGGCAGCCTGGGTTCCGCAGCAAGATGCTGTACGGCTAAAGTCATCAAAAAGGCGATACACAATCTTTTCATGCCAACTCTCGAATTCATCGTTTGCCTGCAAGCGTTTCAACCATTCAGACAATAATACGCCCATGCTCTTTAAAATTGTCAATTAGCGCTGTAGCACCAAGTCGCCTTACAATTGAATCACGTCAATTGTGCAGGAATAACCGGTTCATCACCCGCAACAGCCCGAATGTTTACCATGTATCTGAATCGGAGGACAGGCGACGCTGCCATAGGAACAGAATACGCAGCAATCACCAGGTTTCGGTTTTAGCAGACTATGACAGCTCTCGCACTCGTAGAACCACAGACAGGCATCCGTGGGCATTTGCTCGGTTTTACTGTAACCGCACTCCGGGCAAACCAGCGTGGATTCCAAAATGACATTGTCCATTGTGCAACTCTTTTGTTCAGTGTAGGAGATAACCCGCATCGCCGATTTGCGCCGTATTGAACTGGCCTTGCAGGAGCTTATTTGCCGTTGCCAAACCAGTCGGAATGAGGTGAAGTGCCCATTGATTTCGGCATTGCAAAAAAAACTGCTGATGGAGACATTCAAACCAGGCTGGATGTTTAAAGTAAGTCATTAGGAGAACTAATCCTTACAAAAAACATTCAGCCATGGGGTTGCATTTAATAAGACGGAGGCAAGATCGGCTCGATGCCCTCAAACTCCGCCTCAGGATGATGCCTTACTACCAGTTTCCTGATGGCTTCTATCCGCTCCCGTGGAACATCAACCAGTACCAGCAGTTCGCCCTGTTCGATGGCTTCCTCAAACTTTTTTAGCCTTGAATTGCCCGAATTCATTCCCGCTAATCCCCCCATCAGAGAGCCGATGGTTGCGCCTGCGATAATGATCCCCAAAAGCGGCCCGCCCGCAATCGCAAAGCCCGCAAAGCGCAAACCAATTAACCCGGCCAATAATCCGGTGCTGCCGCCTAGTGCGAGTCCTCGCTCAACAGCGGGAAGAAAATCCGTTTTTATGCTCACCCCGGCTTCGGGCAAACCTTCAAGCGGAGTGTCCCTTTTCGCCAGGATATGAATATGGCGATCTTCTATGCCAGCAGTCTGAAGTTCTTTGACGATTTTATGGGTGATTTGAATATTGGGGACTAAAAAATAGATTCTTCTCATGGCGTTCTCCTGTTCTGATGATATTCACATTGACGGCGAAGTCCAATGAGAAGTTATATCGGGTGATTATGGATTAACGGACAAGCAACTATATAATATGATAAATTTATTTAATTGAACATCAATAGGTTGAACTACGTATTTATCGAAATACGTTGATAGCTTATTCTCCTAACTCCACTAAGTTGGCTGCTAGACTGGAGGTATTCTTGAAATCGACAGCTGGTTTGCTTATCGCTCGATGGCTTTTAGTTTTCGTATGGCTATCGGCTTGCGGCTTGAGTTCGATGACATTCGCAGGAACAATCCCCTCATTGCCGACCAGAACCGACGAATCTGCCGATATTGAGGCCTTCGTGCAGCAGGGTTGCCCGCACTGCGCGGAGGCGGAGGCGTTTTTGCAGGCTATCAAGCAGGAACACCCCACGCTTAGCATCATTATTCATGACATCATTCAGGATCCCGCGGCACTGGAGCGATTACAGCTCCTTGCCAAAAATCAGGGTATAAAGGCAGTCAGAGCACCCGTTTTTCAGGTGGGCGGGCAATTGATCTTCGGTTATTCAAAGGAAGCAGGCACCGATCAGCTTATCCGTAACGCACTGACTCAAGTCCACACACCAAAAATTCAGGACAGTTCGGGCAGTTGCGAAATAAAGGGAGCCCTGCCCTGTGAGGCAGCGCAAGACATCGTTTTTTTCGGTCACCGGCTGTCGCTGGACGAACTGGGTTTACCGCTGTTCACGTTGGCAATCGGACTGCTGGACGGTTTCAATCCCTGTTCGATGTGGGTATTGATGTTGATGATCTCGCTGCTCGCGTCCATGCAAGACCGGATACGGATGTTCGCCATCGCCGGTACCTTCGTCGCCGTGGAAGGTCTGGTTTATTTCATTTTTATGGCGGCCTGGCTTAACCTGTTCCTGCTGATCGGTCTGTCCCGTTTCTCGGAAATCGCCATTGCAGCCATTGCCTTGCTGGCCGGTCTGATTAATCTCAAGGATTTCTGGCTTTTCGGCCGGGGCGTGTCCTTGTCGATTCCCGATGCTGCCAAACCTGATATTTATGCCCGCATTCGGCAAATTCTCCAGGCGCAAAATCTTGCAGGCGCGCTGATCGGGGCGGTACTGCTGGCTATCTTGGTGCAAATTGTCGAATTCATGTGCACCTCGGGTTTTCCCGCGCTGTACACACGGATTCTGACGCTAAAACAGCTGGACAGCATCAGTTATTACGGCTATTTGTTGCTGTACAATCTGGCTTATATGTTCGATGACATAATTATTTTAGCCATCGGCATCATCACGCTGAGTCAACGACGGCTTCAGGAAAAGGAAGGCCGCCGGCTCAAATTAATCAGCGGCTTGGTGATGGTGGGGATTGCCGTGTATTTACTATTAAAATCCGCCTGACATGGATCATAAAACGAGGCCGACCATTGAACAGCAAAACGATAATCCCCCACTGGGAACATTTTGAACACGAAGCGGACATCGGCATACGCGGCATTGCGCCGACGCTTGAGCAGGCGTTCGAGCAGGCCGCAGTCGCGATGACCGCAGTGGTTACCGATCTTGACTTGGTTTCGGATTCGAAAGTCGTCTCCATCCATTGCGAAGCGCCCGATACTGAACTGCTGTTCGTCAGCTGGATCAATGAGTTGGTTTATGAAATGGCTGTAAACGGTTTACTGTTCAATCGTTATGAGGTCGTTATTACTAACGGCAAGTTATCGGCGACCGCTTTTGGCGAAGCCGTTGACCGGCAAAAACACCAACCCGCCGTGGAAATAAAGGGCGCTACTTTTACCGAGCTGCGTGTCTATCAGCAAGCCGATAACGCGTGGGTTGCCCAATGTGTGGTCGATGTTTAGATTTAGAATTAAGCGCTGTAGGAGCGGGCCATGCCCGCGATGATGGAGTTACAACTTAGAAATCACGGCTCGAATGTCGCGGGCGCGGCCCGCTCCTACGGCATCATTGTGCTTAACTTACCGGCATTGGATGCAAGCCTCGTCCCGCTTGGCATTTTCGTATTTTTTGTGCTTTTCGTGGATCACTTGCCGTTTTTAAATTAAAGGAGAGAATCAATGGATACCCGCCAATTTATACAACGAGACGAAACCTGCTGGGAAATCAAGCCTTATGGGAACATGCGCGTTCCGGCGATTATTTATGCCGACGCGCAATTGCTGCAGGATATGGATCAAAAAGTTTACGAGCAGATCACCAATGTCGCGACCTTGCCGGGCATTGTCGAGGCCGCCTATGCGATGCCTGACGCACACTGGGGTTACGGTTTCCCGATCGGCGGCGTCGCCGCTTTCGATCCCGATCAAGGCGGTGTGGTATCGGCAGGCGGCGTAGGTTTCGATATTTCCTGCGGCGTCCGTACCCTGCATACAGGCCTTAACATCGCCGATCTACAACCTCACAAACACGCGCTGGCGGATGCGTTATACCGCACGGTTCCCGCCGGTCTCGGCAGCAGGGGCCGGATACATTTGAATCATGAAACTATGCACGGCATGCTGACTGGCGGCGCAAAGTGGGCGCTCGAACAGGGTTATGGCGAAGCGCAGGATCTGGAACGCATTGAAGAACACGGCTGCATGGCCGGTGCCGAGCCTCACTATGTTTCCCCCCGAGCCAGGGAACGGCAAAAAGATGAAATGGGCACCCTGGGTTCCGGTAATCATTACCTGGAAGTACAGCGGGTCACGGAAATTTTCGATCAGGCCGTCGCCAAAACTTTCGGCTTGCACATTAATGATGTGGTGATCAGCATACATTGCGGCTCCCGAGGTTTGGGCCATCAGATCGGCACCGAGTTCCTGAAAGATATGGCGATGTCGGCGGCGCAGTACCAGATCGTGTTGCCGGACCGCGAACTGGCCTGCGCGCCGTTAAACTCACCGTTAGGGAAAAAATACCTGGGCGCGATGCGGGCGGGCATCAACTGCGCATTGGCCAATCGCCAGATTATCACTCATCTGACCCGGCAGGCTGTCGCGACGGTATTTCCAGGCATCCATCTCGGCCTGTTATACGATGTC
Source organism: Methylobacter sp. (assembly GCA_030679035.1). GTDB lineage: Bacteria > Pseudomonadota > Gammaproteobacteria > Methylococcales > Methylomonadaceae > Methylobacter_A. The sequence continues at coordinate 18,349 of JAUXTH010000097.1, forward strand.
TCGCACAATACCTGCAAACTGGAGCAGCACACGATTAACGGTCAGAAAAAATCGCTGTACGTGCATCGCAAAGGCGCGACCCGCGCTTTCGGCCCCGGCCATCCCGATTTGCCGACCGTATTCAAAAAGACCGGTCAACCGGTTCTGATCGGCGGCTCGATGGGCACCGGTTCTTATGTACTGTGCGGCACCCAAGAGAGCGAACAGCGAGCATTCAGCTCGGCCTGTCATGGCGCAGGGCGGGCGATGAGTCGCACACAGGCCAGTAAGCAATGGCAAGGCAGAACGCTGGTCGAAGAACTGGCCGAGCGAGGCATTATTATTCGCAGCCCGTCGATGCGCGGTGTCGCCGAAGAAGCGCCCTTGGCTTATAAAGATGTCAGTGCGGTGGTGGATATTGCCGACCGGGCCGGATTAGCCCGAAAAGTCGCCAGACTGGAGCCGGTGGTTTGTATAAAAGGCTAAAGGCACAGGGCGAAAGGCTAAAAGAGGCCTTATGTTGCGCGTCAGCATCTAAGCAACACGTCATCCCGGCAGGGATTGCCGGGATCCACGACTGCATGGACGCAGGAGGTAGAGCAACGCAGGAGCAGTTGCCGAGTAGCCATGGATGGCATATCAGATATCGTTAACCATTTTTGAGTCGCATGAAACTACTTTTTAGTCTGTTTTTCACATCCTTGTGCTCTAGATTCCGGCAATCCCTGCCGGAATGACGACTATGATTTTTATTGGTACCAGCGGCTGGAGCTATCAACACTGGCAAGAGTGTTTTTACACCGGCGTCGCACGGAAAGACTGGCTGAAATTTTACGCAGAACGCTTTTCTGCGGTGGAAGTTAACGGCACTTTTTATCGCCTGCAAAGCCCCGACACGTTTAAAAAATGGTTTAATGAAACCCCGCCAACATTCAGGTTCGCAATAAAAGCCAATCGGTATTTAACACATAACAAAAAACTGCTTGATCCCAAACCGTCGGTGCTAATTGAGAAAAACCATACCGAAGCGCTTGGAGAAAAACTGGCAGTGGTGCTGTGGCAACTGCCCGGCCTATTGAAAAAGGATTCGGCCCGGCTGCAAGGCTTTATCGACGCCTTGCAGCAATGGCCTGAACCGCGCCACTGCATAGAATTCCGGCACCCTTCCTGGTTTGATGATGAAACAGCGGATTGCCTGACCCAAGCCGATATCGCCGTTTGCCTGTCTGATGCCGAAACCTGGCCGATGTGGGATCGCGTCACCTCAAACCTGGTTTATATTCGCCTGCACGGACACGCGCGAACCTACGCTTCGTCCTACAGTAAACCCGAACTGGCCTATTGGACCGAGCGCATTGCCCTGTGGTTAAAGCAGGGTAAGGACGTGCATGTTTATTTCGACAATGACGCCGAATGCGCCGCGCCTTTCAATGCCTTGGCCTTGCAGGAGATGCTGGCAATATTAAAGATTAGTCAGAACTAATCCTGACAAAGAATGACGCATAAAGGCCAAAATCCGTCGTTCATTGCCATGTTACACACGGATTTTATAAACCACTTTTGGGGAAAAAGGAGTGTCGTCTTTGTTTGTGCGCCCTATTCTATTGGTTTATACTTAGTTCAATAATGATAATAGCTCGCATTCTAGCGAACCGCACCCAGCTTAGCTAAAACGCTAGGGTTCCACAGGACACTCAAGCCTGATCGGAGATATTTATGCTCGCGTTCCTCGCACATCTGATTTTGACAGCAGCCTTATTGCTGCTCATGGCCAGCCTCGTCCACGGCGTTCAGGTGCAGGGCTGGGGTTCCGCACTCATCGGCGCGATTGTTCTCGGTTTCGTGAATGCCGTTGTGCGACCGCTCATGGTTCTTCTCACGCTGCCGCTCACGATTGTTACCTTTGGACTCTTTCTCCTGGTGGTCAACGCGCTGATGCTTTGGCTGGTGGCGGCACTCGTTCCGGGCATCCGCGTTCAGGGTTTTGGGCCCGCATTGCTGGGAAGCTTGGTGCTCACGTTGCTCAATCTTGCCGTTGGGGTCATCATAGCAAGGTAGGATAATGGTATGGACTCCTCCTCTTCCCTCCGGCATCGCGATGTGCCAAAGTGGAAGAAAGTAACAACCACTTAATGAAGAAGAGGAATCCGCCATGAATATTACGACAATCGGTTTAGACATTGCAAAAAATGTTT
>JAUXTH010000100.1 GCA_030679035.1 Methylobacter sp.
TCGACGACTTTATCGAAATGCTCCAGGCCTTCGATCGCGTCGCAGGGCGCGGGAATGACGCCGGCGCGGTTGATTAACCGGGCCGCGTGACGGTACAAGGTATCGTTGATCAGCGTCGATTTTCCTGAACCGGATACGCCGGTGATGCAGGTCAGCAAACCGATAGGAAAGGCAATATCGACATTTTTCAGGTTATTGCCGTGGGCATTGCGGATGACGATCTGTTTGTCTTTGTTTGCCGGCGTTAATGTTTCGGGAATGGTAATGCCGATTTTTCCCGATAAATACTGGCCGGTTAACGAGTCTTCATTATTAAGTATATCCTCCAGGGTGCCTTGGGCGATGATGCGCCCGCCATGCACGCCGGCACCGGGGCCTATGTCGACAATATGCTGCGCCGAACGGATAGCATCCTCGTCATGCTCGACCACGATCACGGTATTGCCCAGGTCGCGCAGGCGAAACAGGGTATTCAGCAGGCGCTGGTTGTCGCGCTGATGCAATCCTATCGACGGTTCATCCAGCACGTACATCACGCCGACCAGACCTGCGCCGATTTGACTGGCAAGGCGGATGCGCTGCGCTTCGCCGCCGGACAGGGTGTCCGCGCTGCGATCCAGGGTTAAATAGTCGAGGCCGACATTGACCAGGAATTCCAGTCGCTCCTGAATTTCCTTGACGATTTTTGCGGCAACTTCGCCGCGTTTTCCGGACAGGTTCAGGCGCTTAAAAAAGTCTAAAGATTTGCGGATCGGGAAACGGGTCAGATGGTGTATCGGTAAATCTTCAACAAATACATTTCTGGCGGACACATTCAGCCTTGCGCCCTCGCAAACGTTACAAGGCTTTTGGGATAGATATTTAGCCAATTCATCGCGCACCATTTGCGAATCGGTCTCATGGTAACGCCGTTCCATATTGGCAATAATGCCTTCAAAGCTATGGCGTTTCTTTTTGACCGAGCCGGTTCCGGCCATGAATTTGAATTCGATAACTTCAGGGCCGCTGCCGTAAAGAATAATCGCCTGATGTTCTTTGGACAATTCCGAAAACGGCGCTTCCGGGTCGAAGGTGTAGTGCCTGGCCAGCGAACAGATGATTTGGTAATAATAGGCATTGCGTCGGTCCCAGCCGCGAATCGCACCCCCGGCAAGACTGATGTCGGGGTTATGGATAATCAGATCGGGATCGAAATGCTGGCGCACACCCAGTCCGTCGCAACTGCTGCACGCGCCTTTTGGATTGTTAAACGAGAAGATGCGCGGTTCCAGTTCGGGCAGTGAGTAGCCGCATTGAGGGCAGGCGTAGCGTTCGGAAAACATCAACTCGGTCGCGCCGGCAACTGCTCCCTGCGTTGCTCTCGGCAACCGCTCCATGCGTTGCTCTCCCTCCCCCATCCGTGGGGTCGTACCTCCTGCATCCTAGCAGTCGTCATCAATGCAGGCGGCGATCGCGATACCGTCGGCGATGCGCAGGGCGGTTTCGAAGGATTCGGATAAGCGCAAGGCGATGTCGTCGCGAATCTTGAAACGGTCGACAATGACCTCAATGGTATGTTTCTTTTTTAAATCCAGTACCGGAGGCTCATCCAGGTCGTAAACCGTGCCGTCGATCCGGGCGCGTATGAAGCCCTGGGCGCGCAGGTCGTCGAGCAACTGGATATGCTCGCCCTTGCGGTCGTTGACCACCGGAGCCAGCAGCATCCAACGCTGGTCGGGCGCTTGCGAGAGCACATGGTCGACCATCTGGCTGACGGTTTGGGCTTCCAGCGAAACCTGGTGTTCAGGACAACGCGGCGTACCGGCGCGGGCATAGAGCAGTCTTAAA
>JAUXTH010000109.1 GCA_030679035.1 Methylobacter sp.
AACTGTTCGGACGTAAACCGGCAGGACGGGTCTTGTTGCAGATTGTGACCTGCACCGGGGAACAATCGTCCGGCTGCCCCGAGCAGTTACTGGGAGCGCTGGCGGCGATGCTGAAAACGGCGCAGATGGAAAATCCGCAGATTACCGGTCAGTTGATCGAGCTGGATGCGTCCGGCGAGCCACTGCAACCGGCTGAACTGGCCGCCATGTTGCATGAAAACGGACAGGCACCGGCCGAGCAGTATATCCGTTACAGCCAAAGAAAACGGCAGGTCATGACTTGGGCGGAGCTGGATGGCGTTCAACAAGCCATGCCGGTGTGGAAACAGGGCGGCGTTTACCTGATTACCGGCGGGGCCGGTGGGCTGGGATTGATTTTTGCGCGGGAAATTGTCCGTCAGGTCAATGACGTGACCTTGATTCTGACCGGGCGTTCAGCGTTGGATGACGCGCGCAGGGCCAATATCGAAGCATTAGAATCAACGGGCGCGAAGGTTGAATACCGCATAGTTGATGTCAGCGATAAACAGGCGGTGACCAGCCTGATCCAGTCTTGCCAAGGCTCATTGAACGGCATTATCCATAGCGCAGGCATTATTCGGGACAATTTCATTTTCAAAAAAACCGCTGCGGAATTGCAGGATGTGCTCGCCGCGAAGGTGTCCGGCGTCGTCAACCTAGATCAGGCCAGCCGGCCGGTCAATCTGGACTTTTTCATCCTGTTTTCGTCGCTGGCCGGGTCGGTCGGAAATTCCGGCCAGTCCGATTATGCAACCGCCAATGCCTTTATGGACGCCTATGCGGCCTACCGCAACCGGCTGGAAGCAGAACAGTCCGACGCGATGCGGCCAAAAGGCCATACGCTGTCGATTAACTGGCCGTTGTGGCAACAGGGCGGCATGGATATCGACGCCCATAGCAAGGAGATGATGTGGCGGACTGCCGGATTAAAACCGATGCAGACGCAGACCGGTATTGAGGCCTTGTACCGGGGCCTGGCTTCCGGTAAAGACCAGGTCATGGCGCTGGAAGGCGATGTTCCCAGGTTGCGTGGGCTTTTTCTCGATCAGCATCGCGAACCGGCAAGCGCACAGGATGATGCAGGCAAAACAACTCAACCATCCGATCCGCAGCAATTGCAGAGACAGGTTGAGGGCTTGATTGCGACTTTGCTTTCCGACATGCTGAAGTTGCCGCCTCACCGGATTGAAGCAGATGTGCCGATAGAGCAGTACGGCATTGATTCGGTGTCGATGATGAAACTGACCGATGATTTGGAAAAAGTTTTCGGCCCGTTGCCCAAAACCCTGTTTTTTGAATACCCGAGTATCGACGCTGTCGGCGCTTATTTTGTCGATAGGTTTCCGCAGCAGTTGACTGCGCTGTTTAAGCTTTCGCCTGCGGCGGGAGAAAATGAGGATGCTGTCGCCAATCAGCCTGATGCAGCCAAAGCCGCAGTTACAGGAACAGCGGTGCAAACCGGCCTCTATGATATTGCGGTGATCGGCATGTCCGGGCGCTTCCCGCAGGCAAACGACCTGGATCAGTTCTGGCAAAACCTTGCGCAGGGCAAAGATTGCATTACCGAGATTCCGGCGCAGCGCTGGGATCATCAACAGTATTTCGACCCCGACAAAAACAAGCCGGGTAAAAGCTACTGCAAGTGGGGAGGGTTTCTGGACGATGTGTCTGGATTCGACCCGCTGTTTTTCAAAATATCGCCGAGGGAAGCCGAGCTGCTGGATCCGCAGGAGCGGCTGTTTCTGGAAACGGTGTGGAATCTGCTTGAATCCGCCGGATATCAGGGGGAGACATTGCAGCGTCTTTGCCAGTCGCGGGTCGGTGTTTTTGCCGGATCGATGACGCAGCAGTATCACGCGTTTGAATCGGACTTGGTTCGCGAATCAGTGGTTGCGCTGTCATCGCACAGTTCCATCGCCAACCGGGTTTCCTATTTTTTCAATTTTCAGGGCCCCAGCATTGCGATCGACACGATGTGTTCATCTTCGCTGGTTGCGGTGCATATGGCCTGCGACAGCCTGCTGAAAGGCGAGTGCAAAATCGCGGTTGCAGGCGGCGTCAACCTGACGATTCATCCTAAAAAATATATCGGCTTGTCCGCCGGACAGATCATCGGCAGCAGCCCGGACAGCAGCAGTTTTGGCGATGGCGACGGCTATCTTCCGGCTGAAGCGGTCGGCGCGGTGCTGCTGAAACCGTTGAAGGATGCGATTGCCGACAACGATAATATTCTGGCCGTGATTAAATCGACGGCCATCAATCACGGCGGCCAGTCCAACGGTTATTCGGTGCCTAGCGCATCCGCGCAGGCCGATTTGATTGCGGGCAATTTTGCCAGGGCGGGTATTGATCCACGCAGCGTCAGTTATGTCGAGTCGGCGGCCAACGGTTCGCCGCTGGGCGATGCGATCGAGTTTAGCGCGTTGACTGCGGGCTTTGGTAAATACACGGCCGAGCGGCAGTTCTGCGCCATCGGCTCGGTCAAGTCCAATATCGGCCATGCCGAGGCGGCATCGGGCATGTCGCAGCTGATCAAGGTGCTGTTGCAATTGCAACACCGGCAGCTGGCGCCGACTATCAAGGCGCAGCCGCTTAACCCGAATATAAGCTTCGAGCAGACCCCGTTTTACCTGCAACGGCGGCTTGAACAATGGCGCAGGCCGGTAGTTGCGCTTGATGGCGGCGAACGCCGCGAATATCCGCTACGGGCGACGGTCAGTTCATTCGGCGCGGGTGGTTCCAATGCGCACCTGATCGTCGAGGAATATGAAGCGTCAGGACAACAAGGGCCGGAAACCAGCAGCC
>JAUXTH010000127.1 GCA_030679035.1 Methylobacter sp.
GAATAGGGCGGGGGCCAATCTACGCGGCAGGCTCTGGTTAATAACCAGTCCTCAGGTTGGGACGGCCTCCCAATAAACGGTTAAAGCTTACTTGATCTCTTTGGTAATATTTTATTAATTTTGATCATACAAGGTTGGGCACCAAAAGTAGGCGCTTTACGACTGCATGGATGCAGAAGGTAGAGTAATGCAGGAGCAATTGCCGAGGCGACAGCTTATCGTTGCCCAACATTTTGGTGCCAGTGACGGGAATGACCGTAATCAAACCCCAAATCCGCGGTCATATTTAAACCTCGTAACGTTGGGCATAAAAAGTATGCCCAACCCGACTATCATTTTGGTTGTTCCATTATTGTTTCGAGTGCTTGTTGCAATGTGTCGAGATGGGTTTACACGGTCTCCCAGACCATCACGGCATCAACGCCCAAATACTCATGCGCTAAAACATTGCGCATACCGGCTATTTCCCGCCAAGGCATGTTAGGTTGTTCTATCAACAAAGTTTCAACGCCAAAATCTTTAACTGCTTGCCCGATGATTTCCAGATTGCGAATCACTGCGTCCTGAGTTTTTCTATCTGCTAAAAATCCAGTTAAATCGTAACCTTCGGTATAAGACTGAATCAACTCGATGCTCTCCAGTGCCGCAGCAATGAAAATAAACCGATCTTTCATAGCGGAACAGCTTCTTGCAAAATCCGCTGACGCAAATGCTTGTTCAATGCACGCTCGCTGACTATATCAACCTTGCGACCCAATGCGGTCGATAGCGCATCAATCAGGCCGACCTGTTCCAATAGCGTTGTACCTGGCAAAAAATCGACCAATAAATCAATATCGCTGTCCTGACTTTCTTCGCCGCGTACAACCGAGCCAAACACACGGATATTGACTGCGTAGTAATGTTTGGCAATATCCAGAATGCTGGTTTTTTGCTGCTGTAAGGTTTTATATAATTCAGTCACGTTTAATATCTCCTTGCTTATGCCGATTATACTTAGTCGATGAATAAGCTCAATCAACGTCTTTTGAGAAACTCTCAACTTCACCGCCGGACGGGGCATGTTGCCCCGTTCGAAATGTTTTGTGTTGCTTAAGCGTAGTCTATTAGTTGGGACATCATAAAAACGTTAGGAACGGGGTTGCAAACCCCGTCCCGCTTGGATTTTTTGCATATTTCTCATAAATTCATCATGTGATTGTTTTTGTAGAACCGAGTACAACAATAGACATTGCTGCACAAACAAATACGACACAGTCCCGCCCAAAAAATCATTTGCTGAACAACTCCAAATATTCCTCTTCACTAATAACCCGCACGCCCTTTTCGGTAGCGGCTGCGATTTTGGCAGAACCCACATCAGCCCCAGTCACCAGAAAATCGGTCTTCCCGGTAACTGATGCGCCCACCTTTGCGCCCAAACGCTTGGCTTCCTTGCTCATATCATCGCGCTTGCCGTGGATCATGGTGCCGGTAAAGACGAGGGTTTTGCCGGAAATAGGGCTGATGTTTTGCTGCTGCTCGGCGATTAACGGCGTTGGGATTAACGTAAAACCTGGCTTCAGCTGGTAGATTTGCATGAAATCGGTTTTGATTTTTGCCAGACATTCAACCACGGCGGCGCTGGTTTTCTCGGCGAAGCCTTCGATATTGATCACGTCTTCAACGGTCAGGTCGAAAATATCCATCAGGTGATGATGTTGCAGCAGGCGCTCGCAATTGCCCAGCCCCATCCGGTGAATGCCAAACGCCCCCAGAAAGCGCCAGTCTTCTATGGCTTCAGTTCGGCTGCGTTGCAATTGATCCAGCAGGTTTTGCGCGGTTTTGTCGCCAAAACCCATGTCTTGCAGTTGCGGCATGTCCAGCTGATAAACGGCATAAACTGAGTTAATGCCGCAAGCGTGGAGTTTTTCCACGGTTTTTTGCCCAAAACCGTCGACATTCGCCAGGGTTCTGAAAAAATGCTCGATGGTGTTTTCAATTTGCGCGGGGCATTTTGTGGTGTTCAAGCAATAAAGGTAATCGCTGTCCCAAACCAGTTCGCTGCCGCAACTGGGGCAATGTTCTGGAATCTGCGGTTCTTTCGGGATAATGACCCGCTCGATTTTAGGGATCACCAAGCCTGAACGCGTTAATTCGATCAGTGTGCCGACACCGATACCCAATTCCTTGACCATGCCGTAATGATGAGCCGTCGCCCTGGAAATCACCGCGCCGCTCAGTTTGGTCGGCGTCAGCTCGGCGACCGGATTGACCCGGCCGGAACGTGAGGTTTGCGGGGTGACTTTCAGCACTACAACTTCGGCGGTTTCGGCATTGCTTTTATAGGCAATCTGCCAGCGGTGGTGGTGCCGCGTTGCGCCTAAGTATTTTTTTATCTGTTCATTGCCGACCAGCTCGAAAACGACGCCGTCCACGTCGTAATCGACCAGCGTATACACTTTTTCGATGACATGATCGAAATCGGTCAGCACTTCGGCGGCGGTGCCTTGCCAGGCGGGCAACTGGACGAACGGAAAAAATACCGCCGCATGGTTTTGTATGGCTTCTAAAGCGTGTTGTTCCAGGTCTTTTTCTTTGATGATGCTGGCTTGGAAGTTCCGGGAGTTTTCAAAATATTCGGCCAGATGGCTGTTGAAATAAGTCTGGCTGACCACGATTTCGCCTGCGCCCTGCCCTCGATTGCCGTTGCCGCCGACTTTCAAACCGCGCTCGAAAACCCGGCTGATGTCGGTGCCTTTGCGGCCGTCGCCGCGCGTATACAGCAGCTTTCCGTCATCGTAAGCCGCGTAGCCGTCCAGCTTGGGCGTGGCACGGATCATCAGGCTGGCAAATTCCACGTTACAGTCATCGGCGGCTTTTTCGAGCCGGGCCAGCCATTTTTCGATGCCGCTTTGGCTATAGGTTTTTTCCGTTGACAGCATAGGCTCAGGCAATGCGACGGTCTTGCCGACAAAACCGGCTTCCGGTTCGACGGTTTCTAAATACGGATGGTGCGGGTGGCGTTTTTGCAGTTCGGCCAGGAAAACGAAGTCATAATCCGCGTCGGAAATAAGCGGTTCGCCGCCGCGATACAGCGCGTTGCAGGCCTGCAAAAACTCAAGCAGCTGTTCGTCAGGCAGTTGTTTGGAGTCGGCCTGTGATGCAATTTGAGCGATAAGCTCAGGGGATAAATGGGTGAATTCAAGGTCCGCTTTTTTTAAAAGCGCCAACTGGGTATTGCTAAGGGATGGCATCTAAATAACCTGAACAGGTAAACGCAAATGTGTAGGTCGATTCGTAGTTTCGTAGAGTATGCGGTGCATACCCATTAGGCATTCAATAGTACGCACAGCGTACCCTACAAAGGTGTGGATTAGCTGAAAATTTTAAACAGAATAGAAACAGACATAGCTAGATTAAAACCAATCATCCATTTTACAAGTGTGAATTCGCCTTGTATTTTTTCAAATCGAGTGTCAATCTTTAGTTCCAGCTCTTTGATGTCGTGCTTTGTAGCCACCTCGGTGTTAAGCACTTCCTTTAAAGCTTCTGATTGCGCTCTGGCTTGATTTTCAGGGACACCGCCATTTTTCAAGGCTTCCACATATTTCAAAGTGTCGAAAGTAACTGTACTCATAATTTTTTCCTTTCACCCATTAGCGCACGATGAAGGTTAAGGTCAAATACCTTATCCGTGTTTATCCGTCAATTCCGTGTCATCTGTGTTCTATTTTCTAAGTTAGAACATCAAAATCACAAACTCTGCCGAATAGCCTGAATGGTCGCTTCAGTCAGCGGTTGTCTTCTATGGTCAAGTATCACTCCGTCCAATTTCGCGGCGAGCAGGTTGATGGTTTCTATGTAATCGTCAAAAACGGCCGGCGCATCATCCAGTGCTTCAGGTTGCATAAAGAACACGATGCCGGGGCAGTAAAAATTTTCTAAACCCTTATCTGGGAAAGTGCCCGGCTCTACAATACAGGCCACGCCGAAATCGACCAGCCGGTTAGCATCCAGGCGCTCGAATATTTTCAAACTGCCATATTCAAGCCCGACCATATCGAAGGCTTCAACCAGATCAGCGCCGTTAAAATCTTCGTCCGCCTTGGTGATAATGCTGAACTGGATAATCGCCGGTGCGGCAGCGCGTGGCGGCGGCTCATCCAGGTCGTCTTCCTGTTCATAGTAGGTATCGCCATCGTCTTCATCATAATACCGATCCGATTTGTCATGGGCATGATGAGCGTCGACATTACTTTTAGCCCCTACCGGGATAATATCAAAATCGTCCCTGGTGTCTCTGGGAATATCATCGGCATAGTCGTTGTCATCGTAAAAATCCATGTCTTCACGGGCTTTTTTATCTTTTATATAAGCCCATACCAACATGCCGACAACTACAACCATACCGGTTGCAATAATTACAATTCTTAAGATTTCTTTATCCATTATATTTCCGCCAGACTCACTGCTTCTTCAATATCAACTGCGACCATCCGGGACACGCCCGGCTCTTTCATAGTAACACCTGCCAGCTGTTTTGCAATTTCCATTGTCACTTTGTTGTGGGAAATATACAAAAACTGCACCGATGCCGACATTTCTTCGACCATTTTTGAAAAACGCCCGACATTGGCGTCATCCAGCGGCGCATCGACTTCGTCCAGCAAACAGAATGGCGCCGGGTTGAGTTCAAAAATCGAAAACACCAAGGCGACCGCCGTTAACGCCTTCTCTCCACCGGACAGCAAATGTATGGAGCTGTTCTTCTTGCCGGGAGGTCTGGCAATAATGTTTACGCCCGCTTCCAGCTCGTCTTGCTCAGTCAATTCCAGATAAGCGTGACCGCCGCCGAATAGCTTGGGGAACTTTTCCTGCAAGCCGCTGTTTATTTTATCGAATGTTTCCTTAAACCGCAGTCGACTTTCTTTGTCGATCTGGCTGATAGCCTGATCCAGTGTCTGCAATGCCTCGATCAAATCGGCATGCTGCTCGTTAAGAAACTCCATCCGCTCCGACTGCGCCTTGAATTCCTCTATCGCGGTCAGGTTAATGGTACCTAATCTTTCGATTTGAGCCAACAGGTCGTCAACGGTTCTTTTCCAACTGTGCTCTTCCGCCTGTTCCGGCAGGCTTTGCAGCACCGTCTCGACATCCGCATCGATTTCGTTAAGCTGCTCGTTGACAGTTTGCTGGCGCACTTTGCTTTCCTGCAATTCAAAACGGATCGTATCCAGCGCTTCTTTTTGCTTTTCCAGGGCGCGCTGGGTTTTGATATGCTGCTCGGACAGCTTTGTTATTTCAGCTTCAAGGTCTTCCTGAAGCTGGCGCTGTTGTTTCAGACGCGATTCCAGCTGTTCCTTATCGACAACCAGCTGCTCAAGCTGCTTTTTCTCCTGATCCATCGGGGTCAGCGTTTGGTGCAGATTAAGCTCCAGCTCGGTGATGCGTTCAACCGACTGCCGATGTTGCAACTGCAAACGCTCCAGCTGTTTGCCGGTCAAAGTTTCGGAAGAACGCAGCGATTCAATCTGCGACTTGATGCTGAAAACCTGTTGCCTTGCTTCATTGGCGGCTTGATCGATGCGCTGCTGCTCGGATTGCAACTCCTGATTTGACGCCTCAAGGTTTTGCTTTTTTTGCTCCTGCTCGGCCATGACCTGTTCGGCCTGCTCCTGCAACATCTGGGATTCGGCGATAGTCTCGGCGTTTTCGGCAGTCTCGCGGCTGATCTCTTCAATGTCGTTACAGACCTGCTCCAGACGGCGTTGCTGATGTTCCAGCCGGGCCGAATGCGCGCTGAACTCGGCGCTTTTTGCCGACAGTTCGGCACCCAGGCTGTTATCCTGTTGCTGGATCGATTCGCGCTGGACTTCCGCGTCTTTCAATCCGGTTTCGGCGGTTTCGAGCTGGTCTTCAAACCCTTCGATTTCGATATGCAGGTCTTCCTGGCGCTGCTTCAACAGCCGCAATTCCTTCTCGCGCTGCAACACGCCGGTTTTGCTGTCTTTGGCGCGGATTATTTTGATCCAGCCTGAGCCGAACCACGTGCCATCCGGGGTGATGACCGATTCATGGGGTTTGAGTTGGGCGGATAAGGTTCTAGCCGTTTCAGCGTCGTCGGCGCAGTAAACCCCAGCCAGCAGGTTGCTCAAATCCCACGGCGCTTTAACTTTGTCCAACAGACTTATGTAGGTTGGGTTAGCCACAGCGTTGCCCGACGTTTTAGCTCCGGTCTCAACCAGCGTTAACGATTCATCAGCCAAGCGCTGCAAGCCCGGAATAACCTGATCGGCGCTTTCAATACAAATCGCCTCAAGGTAACTGCCCAACACAGTTTCGACCGCCGTATCCCAGCCTGATTGCACGTCCAGAAACTCTGCAAGACGCCGGTTTTCGACCAAGTCTACAGACTCCAGCCATGCGCCGAGGTGCTTGTTATCCTTACCCATCGCATGCTGCTGCAATAATTCCAGCGAAGTGATTTTGCCTTTGACGCTTTGCATTTCTGAGCGGTGCGCATGCAGTTCTTCATGATACTGTTTGACCTGCTGCCGCTGCTCGCGTATCTGCTGATGCAGGTTTTCAAGCTGATTTTTCAGCTCGGCGCGCTGTGTCTCGATGATTTCGATACCCGCATCCAGCGATTCAATCTCACTTTGCAAATCATTGGCCGACAGCTCACTGCGCTCACCATGCAATTTATCCAGACGGATTTGCAGTTGGCGATTCTGGTTTTCCAGCTGCACGGTTTTTACCCGCTGCACTTCGGACTGTTCCTTGTAGCTTGAGCTGGTCGTCCGGTACGCTTCCCACTGCTCCTGCCAGGAACTTTTTTGCTGCTGCACTTCCTGCTGGTTGTATAAAACGTCTTCCTGCCTTTCCTCCGCGACAATCAACGCTTCTTCCGCTTCAAACAAGGCCTGTTTGATTTCTTCCAGCTGCTGCACATCGGCTTCGAGTTCCTTTAGCGACTGGTCGGCCTGCTCGCGCAAACGGTTAATTTCAACGGCGGTTTGTTCACGGCTGCTTTCGCTGTGCTTGATGGTCTGCTCAAGACCGCTGACTTCGGCGACAATCTGGTAATAATCGCCCTGCGAGCTGTTGGTCTGCTGTTGCTGGGTCTTATGTTCGGCGCGCTTGGCTTCGATGTTATTATCGATGTCGCGCAGTTCTACAAACAAGCGGTTATGTTCATGAGCCACTGCCTGCAATTTTTCATCCAATTGCTTTGCGGCCTGATGATAGGTATTCCAGCGCATCGCCAGCAGTTCCAGCCGGAATTGGCGTTCCTGTTTTTTAAGCTCGGTATATTTTTCGGCTTTTTCGGCCTGCTTTTGCAGATGCTTGATTTGCTTTTCAACTTCGTCGCGCAAATCGTCCAACCGTTCCAGGTTTTCACGAGTGTGTTTCATCCGGGTTTCGGTTTCGCTACGGCGCTCCTTGTACTTGGACACGCCCGCCGCTTCCTCGATATGAATCCGCAAATCCTCCGGCTTGGCTTCAACCATCCGGGATATGGTGCCCTGCTCGATGATCGCATAGCTGCGCGAACCCAGGCCGGTGCCCAAAAAGATGTCGGTGATGTCTTTCCGGCGGCAACGCGAACCGTTCAGCATGAACACGGAGGTGCCGTCACGACTGACCTGGCGCTTGATGGCGATGGTATCGTATTGGGAGTATTCGCCGCCCAGCTTGCCATCGGTGTTATTGAAAACCAGCTCGACGGAAGCTGTACTCACAGGTTTGCGTCCCGATGAACCGTTGAAGATCACATCAGCCATACTGCCGCCACGCAAATGCTTGGCGGAACTTTCGCCCATCACCCAGCGCACCGCGTCAATAATGTTGGATTTGCCGCAGCCGTTAGGCCCGACGATGGCAGTCAGGTTACCGCTGATCGGTATGACCGTTGTATCAACAAAAGATTTGAAACCCGAAAGCTTGATTTTTTCCAGTTTCATAGTACTGGTATGAATATCCCGACAGTTGAATTAAAATAACAGCCTATTATTAACGAAAATTAACCGAGTATCGAATTTTTTCGCCTAAAGCGTCAACTTTTGATACACGCCATCTTTATATATAAGCAAACAATGACAACACAACCAAGCAAAGATCTGGAAACTTTCGACAACCCAAAACCAGGCCGTGATTATACGATCCGCATCGACGTGCCCGAGTTCACCTGCCTGTGCCCCAAAACAGGCCAACCGGATTTTGCCACCATCCAGATCGAATACATTCCCGGCGCACTGTGCGTAGAACTCAAAGCGCTTAAGCTGTACATGTGGGCATTCCGGGATCAAGGCGCATTCCATGAAGCCGTCACCAACGAAATCCTTGATGACATCGTAAAAGCCATAGAGCCCAATTTCATGCGTATCCGCGCCGAGTTTAACGTGCGCGGCGGCATCTACACCACCGTCGTCGTCGAACACAGAAACCCTAACTGGCAAGCGCCGGAACTGGTTACGCTGCCGTAAATGAACAACCTGTTCAGCACAGCCTTGAGCCGACTGCAACGCCTTCTTTCGTCGTTCCGGCAGGGATTGCCGGAATCCACGACTGCATGGATGCAGGAGGTAGGGCAACGCAGGAGCAGTTGCCGAGAAGCCCCAAGGACGGCCTTACGTAGTTTACATCCATGTAATCTGGATACCGGCAATCCATCCCGGTATGACGCTGTCTACGTTTAGCTGAAATTATGGCTAAGACCTATCACACCTCGGACATTGCCGTCGCGTTAAAATACGACGGCAAAAATGCGCCCAAGGTTACCGCCACAGGCACAGGTCTTACCGCTGAACAAATCCTACAAATCGCCGAACACCACGGAATACCGCTGCAAACCGAGCCGGAACTGGCAAGAATTCTGGCGCAAATCCCGTTAGGCGATGAAATCCCCAATGAACTCTATGTCGCCGTCGCGGAAATTATCGCTTTTGCTTATTTCCTAAGCGGCAAAACACCCGACAATTACAAATCATGAACTTTAAAGAAGCCCTGACCACCCTGCCCCAATACGTTTTACCCCATCATGCCCTGTCCGCCATGATGAGCAAACTGACCCACTGCGAGAACAAAGTCTGGAAAAACCTGTTTATCAAGCAGATCATCAGGCATTACGGCGTCAACATGGATGAAGCGCAGGAGCTGGACATCAACGCCTATAAAAGCTTTAACCACTTTTTCACCCGCGAGCTAAAACCCGGCGTTAGACCGCTCAGCACCGAAACAAACGCGATAGTCTGCCCTGCCGACGGCGCAGTCAGCCAAGCCGGAGACATTACCGACGGCCAAATCTTCCAGGCCAAAGGCAAAACCTTTACCGCAACCGACTTGCTGGGCGGCGATGCAGCTCGCGCCGAACCGTTTAACAACGGCGTATTCACCACCATTTATCTGTCCCCCAAAGACTACCACCGCCTGCACATGCCGCTGACCGGCACCCTACGGGAAATGGTGCATATCCCCGGCCGTTTGTTCAGCGTCAATGGGGCCACCGTTAATTCCGTACCCGGATTATTCGCCAGAAACGAGCGCGTCGCCGCGATTTTTGATACAGATTCTGGGCCGATGGCGTTGATATTGGTTGGTGCAATCTTCGTGTCCAGCGTGGAGACTGTCTGGCATGGCGTGGTCACGCCGCCTAGTATCACCGAAGTGCAAAGTTGGCAGTATGGCGATAATGCGCCTACATTGAAAATCGGCGAAGAAATGGGCCGGTTTAATATGGGATCTACGATTATTGTTTTGTTCGGCAAGGATAAGGCGCAGTGGGATGCCGAGTTTAAAGCGGGGAAGACGGTTAAGTTGGGGGAGTTGATTGGTCGGGTTGTTGGTTAATCCCGTAGGCCAGAATAAACAGGTTTAAGCGGGAGCGAAAACTGGCGTTTCCGGCAAACTGAAACTGCGATTGAAAATTAATATGCGCGTGCAAAGGTATTTACCCTACCTTAGGGTGCCTACAAGAAGGTTTCTAATTCTATGACTCATACAACCCGCGCCAAAGGGTCGACCCGCACTAGCAAAGTGATTAGATCGATTGAAGATCTGTTCCTCATGATGCGTCGTCACGGTTCAAGCCATTTCATCTATCGAGGCGAAGACAAGCTCGATTATAAATTACGACCAAAATTCGGGAGATAAAAAATTGAGGGCAAATGGGACGAAAATGAACTCGAACTTGCAATCCTACGAGAATTCCGCCGAAAGAGCACACCACATATAGTCCATACTCCGGCTAACGAATTGGAATGGCTTGCACTTGCGCAGCATCATGGTTTAGCTACGCGGCTCCTTGATTGGAGCGAGAATTCACTTGTGGCAACCTACTTTGCAGTCAAGAATTACATTAATGAGGGCGATCGAACTTTATACGCCTTATGCGTTGCTGACCTTGATTACATGGCCCCTGATGTTTCGCCATTTGAAATTAATGAATTTCAACTTTATGTGCCAAAGCATATCTCACCTCGCATTTCATCTCAGCAAGGAGTTTTTACTGTCCATGCCAAGCCACTAGAGCCTTTTCAGCACCCAAAATTGGAACGGTGGATTATCAAGGGGGACGCGGTGATTGAAATAGCTATCACTCTTGATCAGATAGGCTTCAACACAGCAACAATGTTTCCAGGACTGGATGGGATTGCCTCCAACATAAACGGTTGGCATCTCGTAGGTGAGTTCTAAAGCTATAAGGCTGCTTCGCGTCAGCAATTTTCCATGATCAGTGCCGCAGGCTAAAGCGCCTATTTTTGGTGATTGGCGGAACCGCCCTACCCCATTCATGGCGCTGGTTTGGCATCGCGGCAGACTGGCTACGACGCACAGAAAAGCTGAGGAAAAAGCATTACGCTTGAGCAGAAGGAAGCAATTTGATACCGTGATGCGATCAATAACATAACTACGGAATTTTATTATGGCAGGCACAATTACCGCATTACTCATCACCTACTGGTTTTACAAAAGCGCCGAAGCGACCGACAAGAATCCGCTGTCCTCGGCTGGAGTGGGTTTTCTGTCCTATTTGATTCCCTGTATTGTCTGGACCTTCACCGTAACCCCAGGCCTACGTGATGCCGTTGAGCATAATCCCGGCACCCTATCCGGCTTGTTTGTCAATTACGCCTATATCCTGGTGGGTGTTGCCTGCGCCATCGGCGTCAAATTCATGCATTTCAAACAAACCGAATCGTAACGCTGTAGCACAGTAGCTTGATTACGTATTTATGCTTATACCCTGTTTCGCAACATACTGTTGTAATCCATAGTTTGTCCATTCCATTAATTATTGGGCACCATAACCGGTCAGGCTCGAATTAACATCGGTAAATTGAGTCTGACTGTAATGCTTTCTTTAACTTGCAGGTGATTTAAATATGAAGATATTAGTCGGCCCAATTTTAGGTTATGAATCCAGCTATTACACAGTTTGCTTTTTGTCAGATAGCGATGATGCGCCACACTTAACCATTGATGGCAGCGATGTGGCTTTCGATAAAATAGCTCAAACTCCGCAAGGCTTTTTCTGGCGAGCTCAGAAGCAAATATCGCCTCAAACAGCATCAAGAACAATTTCGTACCAGATTTCAGCGAACAGCATCAATCTTGAAGATCCTTTCAAAAGAAAGTTATGGCGCTTTTATGTCCCTGGTCTTCAGGAATCGCCCAAGTTGGCTTATGCGACCTGTAACGGCTTTTCCTCTGTTAAACTGGTTCGTGACACTAAAGATCCCTACAAGCTTTGGACAACTTTAAGCTATGAACATGCTACCGCCCCGTTTTCTCTCTTGTTAATGGGAGGCGACCAGGTATACGCCGATAACCTATGGGAAAGTAAGCAAACTCCTACTCTGTATAATTGGAGCCACAAATCCCGTGAAGATCAAATTAAAACCAAGCTAACGAAGACATTATCCAAGGAATTGGATGCGTTTTACGGGCAGTTATATATCTATGCTTGGGCTGCTGATTCGAATATGGCGTTGATGTTGGCTTCCATTCCATCGGTAATGATGTGGGACGACCACGATATTTTTGATGGCTGGGGTTCTTATCCCGATGAACTTTTAAATTGCGATGTTTATAAGGAAATATTCAAAACGGCGCGGAAATATTTCGAGCTATTTCAGATTCGCTCATTAAAAAACAATGCCTTATTGAATAAGGCCGGTGATCATTATGCCCTTGGATTGCGGTTTGGGGATTACGCTATTTTAGCGGTGGACACGCGTACAGACCGTACGATGACTCAGATCATGAGCGATAAGCAATGGATCGATGTAAAAGGCTGGCTAGATATTTCGAAAAATAGCGGTGTAAAACAATTTTTATCGTTGGTCAGCTTACCCTTGGCGTATCGCAATTTCTCCACCATCGACATGGCATTGCAAGGATCGCCCTGGAACGAGGAGCTGGAGGATGACACTCATGATCATTGGACGGTCAAGTCGCATCAAGGCGAACGCATGAGGCTGATTAGAAACTTTCTGGATTTTACCCATAAGCATACATGCAAATCGGTTGTTCTTTCGGGTGATATTCATATCGGTTCCTTGGGACTAATATGCGATACAACGCTATCCGTTGAAATGACGCAAGTGGTATCTTCTGCCATCGTGCATCCCATGCCTACGATGTTCGAGTGGTTTGGAATTCAGGCAGTTACATCCAGCGATAAACAATTTTTGGGTAAAGGCGATGTCACTACTGAGATCATCAAACCCTTCGGCTCTGATGAATACATTATTACTAGAAACTTTGCTACCTTAAAAATGGGCTCGGATAATAAGCTTTGGGTGAATTGGATTTGCGAGAATGGACTCAAACCCGAATATCCGGTTTAAACGCAGCAGAAACAGAAGGTAGGCCTTTCATTGTGCATTTCTTCAAATGACTTGATCATGCACAATGAAAACACCTTTGATTTAACACCGCTCCAAACGTTTGACACTGTCGCTATTTTTGAATCTTGCTAGAATCCGCAGGCCCCTGTCCGGCTATGGTATAGACCTGCGTCCTGAGATTCGCCAAACCTAAACTTACGTGCTATGGTTCAGATGTACATTAAAACTGATAATATTTTTTGGAGATATGATTATGAAACAAGCAGTCGTTTTATTTATGTTGTTGTTACCGCTATCTGTTTTTGCCGAAAATAGGGGCGGCATGAGCGAGGCACAGATGCAGCAGATGATGCAGCAGGCGCAAGGAATGGCGGCCTGTATGCAAAATGTCGATCAAGCTGAAATGCAAGCTTTTGAACAGCGGGCAAAACAAATATCGGCCGATACGAAAGCGTTATGCACCAGCGGAAAACGGGACGAGGCCATGCAACTGGCTATGGCTTTCGGCAAGGAAATGTCGAGCAACAAGGCCATGCTGGCCATGAAAAAATGCGGGGACGGCATGAAAAACATGATGCCGAAGATAGCGGCAGCGGCCCAAAATGACGAGCCAGGGAAATCCGGTCTTCATGTTTGCGATGAGCTGTAAGAGCTTTTATCGCTCCCTCGCTACATGCCGGACGGGGTTTGCAACCCCGTCCGAAACGTTTTGAAGGGATAATCATGCATGATTGAAACGTTAAGGTCGGGGTTGCAACCCCCGACCCGCCCAGGCTTTGTATTCACATCCATGTGACTGGATACCGGCATCCTTGCCGGTATGACGGTTTTCTTAGACTTACAGTAATTTAAAGCGGCTCAAGCTTGAATAATCTGTAAAAATTTCCACTCGACTCTTCTGCAATTTTTTCTACCGTCGTTCCTCGCAACTCCGCCAGTTTTTCTGCAACGTAACGGACATAGGTTGGATAGTTGGGTCTGCCGCGGAAGGGTACTGGCGCCAGATAGGGCGAGTCGGTTTCGATAAGGAAGCGGTCGGCGGGCACTTTTTTGGCGACTTCCTGGATTTCCTTGGCGCTGTTAAAAGTGACGATGCCGGAAAAGGAGATATAAAAATTCAAATCCAAGGCTTTTTTGGCAAACTCCCAGTCTTCGGTAAAGCAGTGGATAATCCCCCCTACTTCGTGACCGCCCTCTTCTTCCAGCATCCTCAGGGCGTCGTGTTTGGCTTCGCGGGTGTGGATAATCAGCGGTTTTTTCAGCGCTTTTGCGGCATTAATATGGTTCCTGAAACGCTGGTGCTGCCAGCTTAAATCGCCTTCGCTACGGAAATAATCCAGGCCGGTCTCGCCTATGGCTATGACTTTGTCTGGCTGGCCTAAAGCGATCAGTTCTTCGACGCTCGGGTCATGCCCCTCTTGGCTGTTGGGATGCACGCCAACGCTCACCGATATTTGCGGATAAGGGCTAACCAAATCCAGCATTGCCGGATAGGCTTCCAAATCTATCGAGATGCAAAGCAGGTGTTCAATTTTGCAGTTTGCCGCTTCTTGCATGAAGCAGGCGAAATCATTTTGATAGGGTGCAAGATCGATGCGATCCAGGTGGCAATGGGAGTCTATTAACATGAATTATTGGAATGTAGGGGCAATCCCTTGTGGTTGCCCTGAAATCATACGACTATATGGGCAGGCATAAAGCCAGCCCCTACTACATAGTATGCGTCGGGCGGTCGCCCTCTAAAGCGCCGGCCAGATAGTTTTCTATTTTGTTGCGCGACACGCCGCCGTCCTGGTCGCTAAATTGCACGCCGACGCCGCTGGCTCTGTAGCCTTCGGATCCTGGCGGCGTTATCCAGATTATTTTCCCGGCTATCGGCAGTCGCTCGGTCTCGTCCATTAAATTGAGCAGCATGAACACTTCCTGGCCCATTTCATATTCACGGTTGGTGGGGATAAACAGCCCGCCGTTGATGACATAAGGCATGTAGGCTGCATACAGCGCGTTTTTATCTTTGATTGAAAGGGACAATATGCCTTGTCCGGCCCCTGCATCTGCCATGGTCATTTACTCCGGTTAAGTTCGTGCCATTGTATTAAAATTTCTTCAAACAACAACTGCTTGTTGATCTGGGTATCCAGCCGCTGCCGGCCCAATAATAATAGATCATACAGTTTATAAAGTCCTTTTAATTCTAGTCGTTTGGACAGTTCTTGCAACTGCCCGTTCAAGTCCGGGTTATATAAATTTTCGACCTGGGTATGATAAAAACATTTAATCAAATCGATGATCCAGGATGTGGCCCAGAATATTAACGGCGCTGCCGGTAGCTTTTGCCAGTCTTCGGCGACAATGACCGGAGATTTACGCTGCTTTGCTATCGTCATCCAGGCCTCGAAACATTCATTGCGCATGGCTAATGTCTTATCATTAGCATAATCCAGCGCCAGCAAGGGTGCGCCCTGCGCTAAAGAGACATTGCAATGCAAGGTCTCTTTAGCGCCATCACTGCCCAATGTTTCTGCCAGCCAATCGACTACGGTTTCTTTATCCGGCGTGGGTATAGCCAGTTTCTGGCAACGGCTGATGATGGTCGCAGGCAATTTGGCCGGTTTTTCGCTGATCAAGATGATGCTGGTGCGCTCGGTCGGCTCTTCCAGGCATTTTAAGAAGGCATTTGCTGCGGCATTGTTCATCTTGTCGGCCGGATTGATGATCACAACACGATAAGTCTCAAACTGGGGCTTTAAGGTTAAGCGGGTAATCAGGCTGCGTATCTGCCCGATAGCTATGCCTTTGCCCTCTTCTTCGGGCTGAACTTGGATAAAGTCGGGATGAGTGTCGGCACTAACCAGCAAACAGCTGCTGCAAACACCGCAGGCCATGCCGTTGGCCTTAGGCGTTGCGCAAAGCAGTGCAACGGCGAACTGTTTGGCCAGCTGCTGCTTGCCCAGTCCCTTATTGCCGGTAATGAGTAAAGCTTGGGGAATGCGTTTTTGCGCAATATAACTGCACAGATGCTCCCACTGATGCTGTTGCCAAGGCAACGTCATTTTACGGTTCCATGCCTGGAGGAAGTCGGGCAATTTAGGGCGCATAAACCCAGCAAGGTACGAAGGACATCGGTAATGGCTCTTTGCACATCGGGTAACGGTTGGTTGGCTTTGATCAGCTTGATGCGCTCCGGGTACAGTTCGGCCTGCAACAGATACGCTCGCCTGACGCTTTCAAAGAAACTGATTTTTTCTGATTCAAAACGGTCAAAAGCGCCGCGCTCTCTGGCCCGCGCGATGCCTATCTCAACCGGCGCATCCAACAACAAGGTTAAATCCGGCCTTAATGTGCCTTGCACCATGTTTTCCAGCCATTTTATGGTGCTGATCTTCATGCTCCTGCCGCCGCCCTGATAGGCGTAGGTGGCATCGGTAAACCGGTCGCACAACACCCATTTCCCACTAGCCAACGCAGGTTCAATAACATGTTTGATATGCTGGGCTCTAGCCGCAAACATCATCAATAACTCGGCCTGCTCTGAAATGGCCTCACTTTTGTTGTCCAGCAATAATTGGCGTATTTTTTCGGCTAATTCCGTGCCGCCAGGCTCACGCGTAACGACAACAACAATGTTATGCTGTTCTAAATAGTCTTTAATAAAAGCCAGATTGGTAGTTTTTCCAGCACCTTCCCCGCCTTCCAGCGTAATAAACTTGCCTCGGCTCATTTCTTGTTCCTTTGAAATTCATCAACGGCCATATTGTGATCTTTTAAGGTCGATGAAAACACGTGGGTGCCGTCACCACGGGCTACAAAATAAAGACTGTCGCCCTTCTCAGGATGCAGGACGGCATTAAGCGCTTCGCGCCCCGGCATCGCAATCGGTGTTGGCGGCAAGCCGCTGATAACATAGGTATTGTACGGCGTTGCGGTGGTTAAATCTTTGAATTTAATATCACCCTGATACGCTTCACCCATGCCGTAAATGACCGTAGGATCGGTTTGCAGTAACATGTTTTGCTCCAGCCTGCGAATAAACACCCCGGCTATCAGCGGTCGTTCAGCCGCTGCCCCGGTTTCCTTTTCAACTATCGAAGCGAGCGTCAGGGCTTCATAGGGCGTTTTAAACGGCAGGTCTTCCGCCTTATTGAGCCATTCCTGCTGCAAGACCAGCTGCATTTTGTCATAGGCTCTTTTTAATAAAGACAGGTCGGACGTGTGTTTTTCAAAAAAATAAGTGTCGGGGAAAAGTAAACCTTCAGGGGATTGCGCATCAGACTTGAGTTTGCGCATCACGCTATCAAGATCAACACCGCTCAAGCTATGCTCAAGATTAGGGTTTTTCTCAAGTTCATGCAGTATTTCCTTAAAGCTCCAGCCTTCGGGAAAGGTTATCGCATGCTGCTTGGTTTTTCCCTGAACAAACAGTGCTAATATTTGGGGAACGGTTAAGCCGGGAGTTAACTCGTATTCCCCGGTTTTAAGTTTCTTGAGTGCATTGCCCTGCAAGGCGATGACCTTAAACCAGAAGGGTTTAACAGCCAGTTTTTGTTCTACCAACTTATCGATAATGCGGTTAAGCGAGTCGCCTTTTTCAATTTCGATATAAACCGTTTGATTGACCAGCGTAGGCTGGTTTAACGCACTGTGGTAATCCATCCACAGCCAGCCGCCTGCAAAACTTAAAACCAACAAGGTAAAGCCGATGATTTTATGATTCATCGTTAAGCGTCTCGATAACCACTCCCTGTATTGCTCTACTTGCTGCATCCTGCCTCCATGCTGTCATCGCAGGCAAATCTGTTCAGCCAGCTTTGAATGCTCTGTGTTATCGGGCCGACTGAAAAGTGTGCAGTTTCGATTTGCCTGATAGGCCAGATGCCGATAATCGAATTACAGACGAATAGCTCATCGGCCGAAAGCAACTCGTCTTTGGCAAATTCATGCTCAATGACCGCTAGACCGTGGTCTGCTGAAATCGTCATGATAATACGGCGCATAACGCCTGCAACACCTGATTGAGTCAGTGCCGCAGTATAAAGGCTGTTATTTTTGATGTAGAACAGATTGGTCATTGTTCCTTCAATAACGTGATCATTGGCATCAAGCATCAGCCCTTCTTGAATGGAAGCGTCGTTCCATTCAGATCTGGCCATGACCTGTTCAAGCCGGTTCAGGTGCTTAATGCCGGCTAAAGCGGGATTCAAGCCTAAACGGGTATTGCAGAAACGGGCGGCTACGCCCTGTTCCGGATAAACTTCCGGATAATCAGGATAAGGATGGAGACTTAAGACACGGGTGGGCTGAATGACATCGGGTTGGCGGTAACCTCGCCCCCCCGAGCCACGCGTGATTATGATTTTGAGCACGGCCCGATTGGAAGTACCTCGGCGGCATAGCTTACTCGCTTCAAGGCTAAGTAAATCCGTTCCTGGAAAAGGGATACCAAGCCGCCGACAGCCGGAGTTTAACCGCTCCAAATGCTGCTTAAGAAAAACAGCTAGGCCGTCTCTAACTTCAATGGTTTCGAATAATCCATCGCCGTATTGAAAGCCGCGATCGGATATTTCGATATGCTCCTTGCTTTCACCATTGATGAGAATCATGTTTTAGCTTGCTGGACAAATGGCAGGCAGGACATCGCTGCCTTCCCTGCTACTCGTACCGCTTAAAAACCAACGAGCCGTTGGTGCCGCCAAAACCGAAGGAATTGGACATGGCAACATCGATCTTCATATTTCTTGCGGTATTCGGCACAAAATCCAGGTCACATTCAGGATCCTGGTTTTCCAGGTTAATGGTCGGCGGTGCAATTTGGTTTTTGATGCTTAAGGCAGTCAATACCGCTTCAATACCTCCTGCTGCGCCTAATAAATGACCGATCATGGACTTTGTTGAGCTGACCGCGACTTTATAGGCGTGATCGCCCAATGCGGCTTTCATCGCATGAGTTTCACCCACATCACCGGCTGGCGTCGATGTGCCGTGCGCGTTGATGTAATCGACCGCATCGGCATTTAAACCGGCATCACGTAGCGCATTTTTCATGCAACGCGCAGCGCCTTCGCCACCGGCTGAAGGTGTAGTCATGTGATAAGCGTCGCCGCTCATGCCAAAGCCGACCAATTCAGCATAAATTTTTGCGCCGCGCGCTTTGGCATGTTCCAGCTCTTCAAGAACCACAACACCTGCACCGTCGCTTAGCACAAAACCATCACGATCTTTATCCCAAGGGCGGCTAGCGGCTTGCGGATCATCATTGCGGCGGGACAAGGCTTTTGCCGAAGCAAAACCGCCCATGGCAGTCGGTGACGTGGTGCAGCGTTCAGCACCACCCGCAACCATGACATCAGCATCGCCATATTTAATTAAACGTGCTGCATCGCCAATATTATGCGTACCTGTGGAACAGGCGGTAACGATGGCGTAATTTGGGCCTTTTAATCCGTATTTGATCGAAAGGTTGCCTGAAATCATATTGATAATGTTGCCGGGAACAAAGAACGGCGAAATACGGCGCGGGCCGCTTTTATCATAGGTTGCATAGCATTCTTCAATACCGGTAATGCCGCCGATACCCGATCCGATAGCAACGCCGATGCGCTCGGCATTAGCTTCGGTGACTTCAATGCCTGAATCTTCAATAGCCTGGCAGCCCGCAGCAATGCCGTAATGGATGAAACCATCCATGCGTTTGGCATCTTTTTCGGGAATATATTGGCTAATGTCGAAATTCCTTATAACGCCGCCAAAGGTGGTGGCAAAAGAAGAAATATCGAAAGAATCAATTGGGCTTATGCCGCTTTTACCGTTAATAATACCATCCCATGTTTCAGAGACCGTGTTAGCTAAAGGCGTGATTGCGCCTAATCCAGTTATTACAACTCGACGTTTGCTCAATGTGATTTACCGTAAGAAAAGTGAAGGCGGGGATAAAGAATTAGTTTGTAGGTAGGCGTGCAACATAGACACCGCAATCGAAGCACTAACTTGGGTTACGTACGCTCGGCAATTGCTCCTGCATCGCCTAGAGCGCCTAGAGCGCCTACTTTTGGTGCTCTACCTCCTGCATCCATGCAGTCGTAACCCAACCTACAAGTTCATCAACTGATAATCAGTTTTTAAGCGTTTTTTACTACGTAATCGATAGCTTGCTGAACAGTTGTGATTTTTTCAGCTTCATCGTCTGGAATTTCGCATTCGAATTCTTCTTCAAGAGCCATGACGAGTTCAACTGTATCAAGAGAATCAGCACCAAGATCATCTACGAATGAAGCATCGGTCGCGATATCTTCTTTAACACCCAATTGTTCTGCAACAATCTTTTTTACTCGTTCTTCAATGTTACTCATAATTATTATCCTCAAACAATGTAAGTTCCCCAGCGTCTAATCTGAGACCTACAATAGTATTGTTATTAATTTTATTTGAAATCCCGTCTCCGGAAATTCCAGACGGCGGGGGAATTATACTTGATATTGCAAAAATATCACAATATTAAGGCATGAACATGCCGCCATTGACATGAATATTTTCACCGGTAATGTAGGCAGCGCCAGCAGAAGCCAGAAATGAAACCGCATGAGCGATTTCTTCAGCCTTGCCCAAACGAGACAGGGGAATAGATGACAACAAGTTGTTTTTAATATCATCCCCCAGCTCCTTGGTCATATCGGTATCAATAAACCCAGGCGACACTGTGTTGATGGTGATATTGCGCGAACCCACTTCTTTAGCCATGGATTTGGCAAAGCCGACCATACCGGCTTTTGCAGCGGCGTAATTTGCCTGACCGGCATTGCCGGTCGAGCCTACTACCGATGAAATATTGATAATGCGGCCTGTTTTGGCTTTCATCATGCCTCGCAGTACGGCCTTGCTCATGCGGAAAACCGAAGTCAGGTTGGTGTTGATAATCTCATCCCATTCTTCGTCCTTCATGCGCATCAGCAAGTTATCACGGGTGATGCCGGCATTATTGACCAGTACGGCAGGCGCGCCGAACTGGTCATTAACTGTTTTGATGACTTCTTCAATAGATTCCGGATTGCCTACATCAAGCTTCAAGCCCTTGCCCTGCTCACCCAGATAGGCGGAAATTGAATCAGCGCCGTTATCTGTGGTCGCGGTGCCGATGACCAAAAAACCATCTTGAGCCAATCTTTCTGCGATTGCCCGACCGATGCCGCGACTGGCGCCCGTTACTAAAGCTACTTGTTTAACCATTGAGTTGCTCCAATGCTGTATTTAATGTTTCCGGGTCATAAATAGACAAATGTTCGGCATCCTTGGCGATGCGCTTGTTCAAGCCGATTAGCACCTTTCCGGGACCGCATTCAACAAAACAGGTAACGCCTTGATCATGCATAAACTTGATGCTGTCGGCCCAACGCACCGGTTTATAGAGTTGTTCCTTTAATGCATTGCGGATAACTTCAGGCGCGCTATGCGATGCGACATCTACGTTATGAATCAGCGTCATTTTGGGCGTATCAATTACCGTGTTTTGTAATTGTTCATCCAGTTTTTGGGCAGCCGGTTCCATCAATGCGCAGTGCGAAGGAACGCTGACCGGCAACAATACCGCTCGCTTGGCGCCCGCCGCTTTTGCCCCAAGCATGGCTCTTTCGACGGCAGCAGCATGGCCGGCAATGACCACTTGCCCCGGCGAATTGAAGTTAACCGCTGAAACCGTTTCATTTTCAGCCGCATCCGAGCAAACCTTAACAACCTGGTGATCTTCAAGACCCAAAATTGCCGCCATTGCGCCGACGCCGGATGGCACCGCTGCCTGCATCAATTGCCCTCTTGCCGCAACCAGCTTTATGCCGTCCTCAAACGACATGGCTTCCGAACACACCAAGGCGGTATATTCGCCCAAGCTATGCCCGGCCATCCACGCGGGACGTACATTGCTGTGTTTGCACCAGATTTCCCAAACGGCCACGCCAGCAGCCAACATTGCAGGCTGGGTATTATGGGTTTGATTAAGCTCGTCCTCCGGGCCTTTGGCAACAATTGACCATAAGTCTTTGCCCAGCACATCAGATGCCCGTTCAAAAGTATGCTTTACCTCAGGATAACTGGCGGCCAGCTCAGTCAGCATGCCGACCGATTGCGAACCCTGGCCGGGAAAAACAAAAGCTAAATTATAAGTTTGCTCATTCATGTCGATACGCTCAGTATTTAATTAATGCAGAGCCCCAGGTGAACCCTGCCCCAAATGCTTCAAGCAAAACGACTTGTCCGCGCTGAATACGGCCGTCACGAATGCCTTCATTGAGAGCGAGCAGCACGGATGCGGACGAGGTATTGCCCTGATTTTCAAGGGTCAAAATAACATGATCCATGGACATTTTTAATTTTTTTGCGGTCGCCGCAATAATTCGAGTATTCGCCTGATGCGGCACCAGCCAGTCAACATCGGATTGCTGCATGTTGTTTGCAGCCAATGTCTCGTCGACTATGCGGCCCAGCGTATTGACCGCCACCTTGAACACTTCGTTGCCGCGCATGTTGATGTAACCGGCTTCATCTTTATTCGCCTCGGTAGCCGCCTGAGGATTTGGGCAATACAGCAGATCTTCGTATTCACCGTCAGAGTGAATATGCGTTGATAAAATACCGGCCTCTTCCGATGCGCACAGCAATACCGCGCCAGCACCATCACCAAATAAAATACACGTACCCCGGTCTGTCCAATCGACAACGCGCGAGCAGATTTCAGAACCGACAACCAGCACCGTCTTCGCTGCGCCCGATTTGATATATTGATCGGCAATGCTCAACGCAAATATTGAACCTGAACATGCTGCCTGCACATCAAAAGCAACACAATTTTTAATACCCAAGCGCCGCTGCAACAAACAGCCGGTACTGGGGTAAACGCGATCAGGTGTCCCGGTCGCAACAATGATCAAGTCGATGTCTTCGGGGTCGCAAGCTGCGGCAGCTATGGCTTGTTTAGCCGCAATCTCAGCCATGCTTGAGGCGGTTTCGTCCGCCCCTGCAATGCGGCGACTTTTGATACCGGTTCGCTCAAAAATCCAGCTATCGGAAGTATCAACCGTTTGCGATATTTGCTCATTGGTGCGAACTTCTTTCGGCAAATAGCCGCCGGTACCGATTACTCTCGAATAACGAGTCATGCATTCTCTCTCAGAGCCAAAGTTCTTTCGACTTGTTCGCTTATTTTTTTGATAACGTCTTTTTTTATTTCAATTTCGGCAAGATGAATGGCCGTTTTGAACGCCAACACATCGGCGCCGCCATGACTTTTAATCACCAGTCCGCGCAGTCCTAAAAAGCTTGCGCCATTGTACAAACGCGGATCAATGCGCTTTTTAAATGATTTGAGTACCGGATAAACCAGCAATCCTGCCAACTGCGTTAGGATGTTTTTGCCGAAAGCCTCTTTTAACGCAGTGCCGATCATTTTTGCCGCGCCTTCAATTGATTTGAGAGCGACATTGCCGACAAAACCATCAGCGACAATCAGATCAACCGGAACACGGCCCGCATTTAAAGAATCGCCTTCGACATAGCCTATGTAATTTAACGACGAATTTTCCAGTAACTTTGCAGCCGCTTTGACCTGTTCATTACCTTTTACGTCTTCTTCGCCAATATTTAACAAGCCCACTTTGGGATTATCAATATTTTCAACCGCTTTAACCAACTCCGCGCCCATCACTGCAAATTGAAACAGGTGCTCCGCCGTGCAATCCACGTTCGCCCCCAGATCAAGCATATGCGTATGTCCGTCAATTGACGGTAACGTGGAAATAATGGCAGGCCGATCAATGCCGGGAATCATTTTAAGCACAAAACGGGCAGTCGCCATTAAAGCTCCGGTATTTCCGGCACTTACGCAAGCATCTGCACGTCCGTCATGAACCAGGTTGATGGCAACCCGCATTGACGAATCTTTTTTGTTTTTTAGCGCTTTGGACGGCGATTCATCCATTCCAACGCATTGGGATGCGTGCTGAATGACGAGTCTATCCTGGAAATTGATTAAGGCCTGGGCTAACTGCGGCTTGAGGACAGTTTCATCGCCCACTAAAATTAGTTTTAAGTCTGGATTGTTCTTTAAACAATCCAATGATGCCGGAATGGTAACTTCAGGACCGTAATCCCCGCCCATTGCATCAATCGAAATTGTTAGGCTCACGCTTACGGATGACTCCTGAGTTATTATAAAGAAGCCGAATCTGACCAGATCTGATCAGCTTCGGCATATCATCATGCTACAAGCTACAAGGTGGGAAGATTAATTAATCTTCATTGCCATTGCTTACAATTTGACGGCCTTTGAAGAAGCCATCTGGAGTCATATGGTGACGAATATGAGTTTCGCCAGTCATTGGATCCTGAGACAAGGTTTTGCCTGTTAACGCATCGTGTGAACGACGTTGACCGCGTCTTGAACGCGTTACTTTACTTTTTTGTACGGCCATTATAAATCTCCAGTGTTTTTAAGTTTGGCTAAGATGGAAAAAGGGTTTTCAGCGGGTGACGGCTGTTCGTTTAATAAAAAATCTGCCTGTTTATTGCTAGGCTTCTGGCCTAGGCAATCGTGCTGATGTTTGGGGAATGTAGGCAAAATCAGTAACAACTCGTCTTCAATAATATTCTTTAAGAGGACCTTCCCCTCATCGACTAACAACGGTTCATAATCCTCGGGCAATCTGTCTGCTTGGTCTATTGAAGTAACAATACCCAGCTTGATACTACTTTTGACAGGCCATTCCACTACTTGCAGACAATTTTGGCACTTAAGTTCCAAAACCGTTTCTATGTGTCCCTCAACCTTGGCCAACCGCCCTTCCCGGCCAAAAAAAAGATCCACAGCTACAGTCCCCGTATCGCTAAACAGCAAATCTGCCAAACGATCGAGACTGCTTACAGGTATTTGACCTTTCAATTCGCCGCGCTTATCAGCGAGGTGCAAGGGGTCTATAAATTCGGGTAATCGAGCTAACATAACCGCGCAATGTTATATGGAAACAACAAATTCGTCAAATCTGTATAGGTATTTGTAAAAAGATCATCACCACGAAGGCACGAAGAACGCGAAGTTTTTTGCTCTATATTGACTAAGAGTGCCTTCGTGGCGAAAAAAGCCCATTACTTAACGATGACAGGCTTATTAGACAACTCATTGCGATTATCCACACCGGCCGGAAAATGGGCCGACAGCAACATCGTAATGCGCTCGATACCTTGCAGCGACCCACGCAGGAAATCCCCCCGCTTGAATTCTTGCTGCATACCTTCGGCTATCGCATCCCACTCGGCTTGCGCCACGCGCTTGGTGATGCCCCGGTCAGCGACGATATGAACTTCCCTGTCTGCCAGCAGCAGATAAATCAGGACGCCGCTGTTTTCTTCGGTATCCCAGACCCGCAGATTTGAAAATACCTCAATCGCGCGCTGTCGGGCCGACATGCCGCGCCACACTTTACCCAGTACCAGCGCATTTTCAACCGCAAACCTTAGCTCTCCGTTGTGCTGATGCTCGGAGTGTTTGATGGCTTTTTCTATGTCGGTCAGCACCGCCTTGGGAAACAACACACGCCAACGCCAAGGCGGCATAAAGGCATGACAAAACCAGCGTTTAATATTTACCATGATCCTGATGCGCCTCCTCCGCCAAAGCCGCCACCGCCGCCGCTCCATGAACTGCCGCCGCCACTGCTTCCGCCAAAACCACCGCCACTGGACCAGCTGTGCCCGTCAGTTGAACGAATCCCAACGATAAAAAAAATCATGAGCCCGATAAACAACGCCAGGAAGAAAGTTACCCCAAAAACCAGCGCGGCTAGCACGCCGCTACCCAGGCCTGCCAGCACACCACCCATGACACGACCCATCATTGCGGACAGCGCAAACCCCACAATCAAGCCGCCAAACAGAATGAACATAAAAGCCCCATCATTTTGCTGGTCGCCCTGATTTTCAGACGGCGCGGGCAAAGCCTCGCCCCCGATCAATCCAATTAACTGGGCAACCCCGGCATCAATGCCGCCCGCATAATCGCCATTCTTAAAATACGGGGTAATGGTCTCGGAAATCACCCGTTTGGCAACGGCATCGGGAATAACGCCTTCCAGGCCGTAACCGACTTCCAAGCGCAGCTTTCGGTCATCTTTGGCTACGATCAAGATCACGCCGTCATCAATGCCTTTGCGACCGATCTGCCATAAATCGGCAACCTCTATGCCAAACTCGGCTATATCTTTAGGCTCGGTGGTCGGGACGATTAACACCGCAATCTGGCTGCCTTTTTGGGTTTCGAATGCAGCCAACTTGTTTTCCAGGGCGGTAGCCTGTTCGGCACTGAGTGTGCCGGTAAGATCGGTAACGCGACGCGATAACTCGGGAACGCTAACGATCGCCCAAACCTTTATGCAAAACAACAGCAAAAAAAACCCGAGTCCGTAACGGGTACGGGGGGCTATCGCAGACAACATCTTACTGACCGCCAACCTTTGCAGGCGCACTAAAATCGACTTTGGGCGGCTGCGCTATGGCTTGTTCATTTTCTACGGTAAAGCTCGGCTTGGTCTGATAACCGAACATCATCGCGGTCAAGTTGGAAGGAAAAGACCGCACGGTAATATTGTATTCCTTGACCGCGGCAATATAGCGATTGCGTGCTACGGTGATGCGGTTTTCCGTGCCTTCCAGTTGCGCCTGCAAATCACGGAACAGGCCGTCGGCTTTCAGTTGCGGGTAGTTTTCCGCTACCGCGAGCAGCCGTGAAATCGCGCCGGTCATTTGCCCTTGGGCGGCAATAAACTTCTGGAACGCCTGTTCATCGTTGACCAATTCCGGCGTGGCCTGCAACGCCCCGACCTTGGCACGCGCCTCGGTCACTTCAGTCAGCACATCTTTTTCGTGAGCCGCATAGCCTTTCACCACATTCACCAAATTAGGCACCAGATCGGCCCGGCGCTGATACTGATTCAGCACTTCCGCCCACGTTGCCTTAATGTCCTCGTCGCTGGACTGTAGCGTGTTATAGCCGCAGCCGGACAAAACCGTCATCATCAACAAAACAATCAGCCGTTTAAACATATCAACCTCCCAGCTTGCGATTTTAAAATTTATACGAACTGTCCACGAAAGACACGAAAAGCACGAAAAGCACGAAAAACTTTATATTTTTCGTAACTACTCAGCAGCCAAAAATAGAACGCAGATGACGCTGAGTACATGATGTGTAATATTTTTCTTGAAATATCTGCGCTCATCATATCCATCTGCGTCATCCGCGTTCCATTGTAATTTATGGTACTGGGTAGTTACTATTTTTCGTGCCTTTCGTGGACGCGCTTAAAAATTAAACCACCCCGAACCGAATGAAGTAGCAAAAACCAGACTGACGATGGTCATCAACTTGATCAAAATATTTAAAGACGGACCGCTGGTGTCTTTAAACGGATCTCCCACGGTGTCGCCGACCACGGCAGCTTTATGGGAATCGGAACCCTTGCCGCCGTATTGTCCTGTTTCTATCCATTTTTTCGCATTGTCCCAGGCGCCGCCTGCATTAGCCATCATCACCGCCAACAGAAAGCCGGACGACATGGTGCCGACCAACATACCCGCAAGGGCCTCTTTGCCCAACACATGTCCCACAACCAGAGGCACTACAACCGCCAATGCGCCGGGCAAGATCATTTCACGCAACGCGCTTTCGGTGCTGATGCCGACGCAGGTCGCATAATCAGGCTGTCCAGTGCCGTCCATCAAACCCGGAATTTCACGGAACTGACGACGCACTTCAACCACAATCTCATGAGCCGCTTTACCGACCGCCATCATGGTCAGCGCGGAAAACAGATAAGGCATCATCGCGCCGATCAGGATACCCGGCAGCATCGTAGGCCCCAGGATATTCAAATTGTCGATTTTTGCCGCCGTCACATAAGCCGCCAA
Organism: Methylobacter sp.; assembly: GCA_030679035.1. Classification (GTDB taxonomy): domain Bacteria; phylum Pseudomonadota; class Gammaproteobacteria; order Methylococcales; family Methylomonadaceae; genus Methylobacter_A. Next base: position 27,774 of record JAUXTH010000127.1, read on the forward strand.
TAAGGCCAACGCCGTCAACACCGCCGAGCCGATCGCAAAACCTTTACCGGTAGCCGCTGTAGTATTACCCAAACTGTCCAGCGCATCAGTGCGATGACGCACTTCAGCGGGCAAATGGCTCATTTCAGCGATGCCGCCAGCATTATCGGCGACAGGGCCGTAAGCATCGGTTGCCAGCGTCACACCTAAAGTGCTAAGCATACCCACGCCCGCCAGAGCTACCGCATACAAACCGGCAGCAAGAGTGCCGTCGGCCTTATGGCCGAGCCAAATACTCAGCAAGATAGACACTGCGACTATCAATACAGGGAATACGGTGCTCATCATACCGACAGCCAAACCTTGGATAATGGTCGTCGCCGCGCCGGTTTGCGTGGCATGAGCAATGGCTTGGGTGGGTTTGTCCGTGTAGGACGTGTAATATTCGGTCACATAGGCGATAGCATTGCCCGCCACCAAACCGACCAAGATAACCAGCCAGTAATTAAAACTGACACCCGAAATCAATATAGCAAGCAAAGAAAGCCCCAAAATGACCGCCGAAGCCCCCCAAACGGAATGACGTAGCGCCTTCAGCAAGTCATCCAGACTGGCGTTCTCGTCAATTTTTATCACATATTGTCCGATAAAGCGGGTGATGCGGGCGATGATGGATTGATCTGCACTTTCCGACTTTTTCTGTTCTTCGCCGGTCACCATATATATGCCGAACAGGCTGGCAATGATGCCGACTGCGGCAACCAGGAAAGGCAGCCCGATAAAAGCAGGCGATTTAGCACCCAACGCCGCACCCAGCGTTGCAGCAGCAATAATCGAACCGCTGTAACTTTCAAACAAGTCGGCGCCCATGCCCGCGACATCACCGACATTATCGCCCACATTGTCGGCAATCACGGCCGGATTGCGCGGATCGTCTTCGGGAATGCCTTGCTCGACCTTACCGACCAAGTCAGCGCCCACATCGGCGGCTTTGGTATAAATGCCGCCGCCGACCCTTGCAAAAAGCGCAATACTGCTGGCGCCAAAACCGAAGCCGGTAATATAAGTTAGTTGATTCGGATTGCCGTTAAATATCAAAAACAACACCGTCATGCCGATCAGACTGAAACTGACCACCGCCATGCCCATAATCGAGCCGCTGCCGAAGGCAACGCGCAAGCCTTCATGCAGATTGCGCCCTGCCGCTGCCGCAGTCCTAACATTGGCGCGAACCGCCACATACATGCCCAAATAGCCCGCACCTGCCGAAGCAATTGCGCCCACCACAAAGCAAAGTGCAGTCTGCCAGTGTAAAAAAGTGGCAATAACCGCCGCGACGATAACGACAAAAATTGCGATGACTCGATATTCACGCGACAAAAAAGCAGCAGATCCCTCTTGAATCGCCTTTGCAATAGCTTGCATCACTTCATTGCCGGGGTCATAGGCAAGAACGCGTCGTAATTCCCAAATCACGAATGCGCCCCCTGCAATACCCATCAACAATGCGATGACAACTGATGCAGATGTTGGAAACATCATAACTTCCTCTCCTCTTTGGTTAGTTTGGCTATAAGCTTAAAAGCTTGTGCCATTTTTTATTATTAGAATTGTACAGCTATGGCTATTAGAAACGGCATTTAAGCAAGACGCAAATGTTTAAGTTTGGCGCAAGCCTCTCCGCCACTGATGTCAGGAGTTATTCTTAATTCCAACGCCTTCAATTGATTGAGCTCGACCTCATAATGCTCGATTTCACGCGTGGTGTTCGGCGGGCTGAAATGATATTGTTGGCGCAAAATCTCCCGGTAACAATCTTCATTATCCATTAACCAAAGCAGCACAAACTCCTGAGTGCGCGATTGTTGCGGTTCATCGAACATCAGCACGATATGTTCGATAGTCCGGGGTTGATCGAAAACAACACGGATCGTTTGTTCGCCTGGATTTGCCGCCTGCCATCCAACTTCCGAATCCTCCGTCAGCAACAAAGCCGACTCAACAGGGTGTTCCCTGCACTCCGAGGTAAACTCCACTTGGGCAAGATGATCCAAATCCAGAAAATCCAGATCAGGAAATGGCAGGTTTTCAACGGTTTGGTTGATTAGTGTTTTGCGCATTATTGCTCGCCTGTTGCAGTGTGCAGCGCCGACTTGGCGCTTTCATATATTGAAAACAGTGTAAACCACCGCTGGACGATAATGAAAGATGAATATTTTTACCTACGGAAATGTAGCTTGACAGAAGCCCGGCAGGAGATACATCGCGTGCCTTTTCGATGCTCATCCATACTGAAAATATTGATACAGAAAATGAATTACCCGTAGAAATACTTTAAAAAATATCGCTCTTCCAACATTTGTAAATAGCGCTTGGCTTACGAATAGATCTGCAGCCCCCCCAGCTCAAAGTCAAACCTATTAACCGGTAAAATGGACATTTTACGCAAAATTCGCGCTATCATAATCAACAATTGTACTTGTCGAAACAGGCCTTTAATATGGAATTACTTTGGGTTGGTAGTGCTTATCTGACCGGTTTGATAACCAGCCGATTATATTTACCGCCATTGGTGGGCTATCTGGTGGCAGGATATATTTTGAATGCTGCCGGCGTTGAAGCCAACGAAACACTCAAGCATTTTGCAGATATCGGAATTGAATTGCTATTGTTTACGGTCGGTCTGAAATTGAAACCTGCCTCGCTGTTACGGCGCGAAGTGCTTAGCGTCGGCAGCTTGCACTTACTTATCGTAACCTCAGTTTCTGCGCTGGTTTTCTTTGGCTTTAAAGGGCATGTTACCGGCGGCTTAGTGATGGGCGTGAGCCTGGCCTTCTCCAGTACGGTTCTCGCGATTAAGGTATTGGAAGATAGCGGCGAACTTTCCACTTTGTATGGCCGGGATGTTCTAAGCATATTGATCTTACAAGATATTGTTGCAATCGGCCTACTGGCTGTCGCCAATAACAAACAACCATCACCCTGGGCGCTTTGCCTATTGCTGTTGCCTTTTCTTCGCCCTTTGGCCTATCGGTTACTCAGTGCCAGTCGTGATGGCGAATTGAAATTGCTATTGGGCGTAACGCTGGCGATGGCGGGTGGTTTGCTGGCAGAAAACGTCGGTATTTCCAGCGACATTGGCGCATTACTGATGGGTGTTATGTTGGCTGGACACGTCAACATAGACGATCTCGCCAATAAGCTATGGGGATTAAAGGAGATTTTTTTAGTCGCATTTTTCCTTCAGATCGGTTTAGCCGATTTGCCGGGTCATGACGAAATTTTACAGGCGTTGACGCTAATATCGCTACTGCCATTGCAAGGCATACTTTTCTTTATGTTGTTTTTGCTGGTCGGGTTACGCGCGCGCACGGCTTTTGTTTCTTCGCTGGCGTTGATGACCTACAGTGAGTTTGCATTGATCACCTCGAATGTCGTCGTCGAAGCAAATCTTCTGCCTCCCGCCTGGGAATCTATAATCGGCTTGGCGGTAGCACTTTCTTTGGCGGTTGCCGCGCCATTAAATCGATTTTCTCACCGTCTGTTTTCCTTGCTGGAAACGACATTGGTTCGTTTTGAACGAAAGGTCGAACATCTGGACAAACTGCCCAGCAGTATCGGCGGCGCAGAATGGCTGGTGGTAGGCATGGGGCGCACCGGTATTTCTGCATATTGCGCTTTTAACCAGCAGGATACTCGTGTGTTAGGGTTGGATGCTGACCCTACCGTACTGCAAAACTTACTGGCTGACGGACGCAGGGTGCTGTACGGTGATGCCGAAGACTCTGCGCTATGGGAGACATTACCCTTGGCGAAAATTAAAGGTATTATCCTGACCATGCCGGAATTCGAGGTAAGATCGTCGTCGATAAAACAACTGAAAAACCTGCAATTCGACGGATCTATCGGTACGATTTGTTTTCATAACAACGAAGAAAGTGAACTTTATCGGTTGGGAGCCACTTTTGTCATTCATCCGTTGACCGAAGCGGGCAAACAATTGACCGAACACATGTTGGGCTCAACACATAACATAGTAATATCACCCTGAACACGAACCCAACAACATGAACCAAACAAACTTCACCGCCTGCCCCGAGTGTGATTTATTGCTCAACCCAGCCGCGCCTGTGGTGGGCGACAAGGCGCACTGTCCTCGTTGCGGCTACCTGCTGCAACGACCGCGCAAACAAAGCATCGAACGCACTTTTGCGCTGTCCATTGCCGGATTGATTTTAATGTTCCCAGCCAATTTGATGCCGCTGGTCGGCATCAAAATGCTGGGCGGCGCTAAAGACGGCACGTTGTGGTCGGGCGTGGTTGCGTTGTTTGAGGAACACCTATGGGGCGTTGCGGTGCTGGTGTTTTTATCCAGTATTTTGTTTCCGCTGCTGAACATTATTTTATCTTTGCTGATCAGCGCGCATCTTTATTTTAACCAACCGAACCGGCATCTGGCGCACTGGATGCGCTGGCTGCAACACATGGATGAATGGGCGATGCTGGAGGTTTATATGCTGGGCATTATTGTCGCCTGCGTTAAACTTTCCGCCACTTCTGAACTTAAGTTCGGTTTTGGACTCTACGCGTTCGTTGCCCTGCTGATCGTAACCGGCATGCTGGCAAGCAGTCTGGATAAGGTGCTGTTCTGGCGGCAAATCGGATACTTGAGAAAAAAGAAATAGAACGCAGATGGCGCAGATTAATATGATAAGCACAGATAATATAACTATTCCCCATACCTTCAACAGAACAAGAATTGGGCGAATTCAATCGATTTTCCTCAAAGCCGAATCAAGTAATCAGTGTTTATCTGCTCAATCCGCGTCATCTGCGTTCCATTCTCTGCCATGAAATCCAAAAAAACCGCCCTAGCCCAAGGCTTTATCCGTTGTCACGATTGCGGCTGTTTATCGAAGCAGGCTGACAACAACAGCCATTGCCCGTTATGCGGCGGCCGCTTGCACCCACGACTGCCCAACAGTTTTCAACGCACCGCCGCATTGCTGTTGAGTGCCTTCTGCCTGTATATTCCGGCCAATGTTTTCCCGATCATGACCGTCACGCGCTTGGGCGTCGGCGAGCCGCACACCATCATCGGCGGCATTATGGCGTTAATTCACGGTAATATGGTGCCTATCGCCATACTGGTTCTGGTCGCCAGTATTCTGGTACCCTTGTTAAAACTGTTAGGTATCAGCCTATTATTACTCAACGTTCATTATCGCTGGCAAGCCCATGCAAAAAAATGGACTATCCTATACCGAATTATCGCTTTTGTAGGCCGCTGGTCGATGCTGGATATTTTTATGATTTCAATTCTGGTATCTTTGGTCGACATGGGCGGTATGGCGCAGGTTATCGCAGGGCCTGCGGCAACGGCATTTGCTGCGGTGGTGGTGTTAACCATGCTTGCCGCCAAAAATTTCGATCCACGTTTAATATGGGATAACCAGCGCTAAAATGAATGACTTTATCGACCCTGATGCGTCAGAAGTGATCATCAATAAAAAAACCGAATTGCCGCTGGTATGGTTTTTACCCTTAATCGCCCTGCTGGTCAGCGGCTGGCTAATAGCCAAATCCTATAATGAAAAAGGCCCGGTTATCACGATCAGCTTTCCAACTGCGGAAGGCCTGGAGGTGGACAAAACCAAAATCAGATACCTGAATGTGGAAATCGGCAAAGTCACTGCGATCTCCATAAGCGACGATTTAAAAACCATTTTGGTTGCCGCGCAAATGAACAGCACTGCGGCCGACTATTTGAACCAAAACACCAGCTTCTGGGTGGTGCGTCCTCAGGTTGGTTTGGGCGGGATTTCAGGACTAGGCACATTGCTCTCAGGGCCTTATATAGCGATCAAACCAGGCGATGGTTCCAGAGAGGATCATTTTACCGGACTGACCACCCCGCCCTCGTTAAAAAGCAGCGCCGAAGGGACGCACTTCATTCTGGAAACCAACAATCTGGGCTCCATGAAACCGGGAACCCCGATCAATTTTCACGGCATAACCGTCGGCGAAGTGCTCAGCCACAAATTATCTGACGAAGCGGATGCGATACGCTTAACCGTTTTTATCAACAAACCCTACGACCAGTTCGTCAGAAAAAACACCCGCTTCTGGATAGACAGCGGCGTCGATTTATCCGCCGGCGCCGATGGCTTTAAAGTCAGAACCGGGCCGTTGATTTCCTTGTTAAGCGGCGGCATTGCCTTTCGCGCCTCTGCCGAGGACACGGTTGAAAACATCCAGCCTGAAAACAGCGTTTTCCCACTATACGACACCTATACGCTGTCGACCCAGATTGTTTATCAAAACACCTTAAAGTACGTCATGTATTTTAACGGTTCGGTACGCGGCTTGACCGTAGGCGCACCGGTGCAAATACGCGGCATTCCGATCGGCAAGGTCACCGAGATCAACCTGGAACTGGACAAGAAGACCGCTGAAATCCACATTCCGGTCACCGTGGAACTGGAACCGCAGCGCATCAAGGAAATCAATAACGGCAGTGACATCAGCGATAAGGATATGATGGCGCAGCTGATCAAAAAAGGCCTGCGCGCCCAATTACAGACCGGCAGCCTGCTGACCGGACAGCTGCTGGTCGATCTCGATTTCCACCCGAAAAGCAAGATTGTGTTAAGCGACAATCAGAGTATCTACCCTGAGTTCCCTACCACCGCCAGCTCACTGGATCAGTTTACCCATTCCGCCAACATCATCATGGATAAAGTGGCCAAACTGCCGCTGGAGGACTTGACAACCGAGGCCAATAAAACCCTGCAAACATTGCAAGGCACATCAAAAGCGGCCACCGTCATGCTGGACACCACCGGCAAAACCATGGCTTCGGCACAGCAAGTCTTAAACACATTGGAACCCGGTTCCACCACCCACTACGAGCTGGAGCAATTGTTGCGGGAGCTTACCCAAGCGGCAAGTTCGGTCAAGCAACTGACCGACTATCTCGAACAAAATCCCAACTCCTTAATTCGCGGTAAAAAAGAGCAGTGACTATGGCAAAGCAACTTTCAAAATGGTTAATATTACTTTTCGCAGGAACCTTGCTTTCGGCATGCCTATCGACGCCGCCCACCCAGTTTTATGTGTTGGAACCATTAACCGAGCCGCCTTCATCGTCAACGGCATCGGAAAAAAAACGCCAGATCGGCATAGGCCCGATATCGATACCGACCTTGCTGGAACGCAAGCAAATTGTCACCCGGTTGCCGGATAACAGCATAAAAGTCGCCGAATTTCATCAGTGGGCATCACCTTTAAAAGATAACGTCGCCCAGGTGCTGACCTATAATCTGGCGGCGTTGCAAACAGGCGACCTGGTCCGGGTCTATCCTTGGAGCGCCTACGGGGCGGTCGATTACCGCATCATCATCGACATCATCCGCTTCGACACCCGCCAAGAACAGAGCGTAAACCTTGAAGCCAACTGGGCGATCATGAATGAAAAAAACCATACCCTGATAAGCAACGGTCGCACTAAAATTGAGCATCCACTGGATGACCCATCCTACCCAGCTACCGTCAAAGCACTGAACAAGATCCTCAGCGAATTCAGCCGGGAATTATCCCAGGCGTTGGGAAAAATACAGTAAAGGCCTTCCATAATAAGCTCTGCACGTAGGGTCGAGACATTTTATTCTTGGATTTAGTTAAGAAATCCTTTAGAATGATCGAACAAATATTGGGATGTTAGCTCAGTTGGTAGAGCAGTGGACTCTTAATCCATGGGTCCAGGGTTCGAATCCCTGACGTCCCACCAATAAATTCAAAGGCCTAGGTGATTTTCACTAAGCCTTTTTTATTGCCTAGTGGGAAACCTAGTGGGAAATCACTTCTCACCGACCGCCTTCACAATGATCGGTTTTACGTCATAAACCTTCATCATTCTTGGGTCTATCTGCCCGCTGGCTTCAAGTTTATTCCCTATCGTATCGGTAATCCCCTTGCGCTTCAGGTCGTGACGCGTGAAATGAGTGTAATCGATTCCCAGCTCTTTAGCCTTGGCTTTGGCCAATCTATCAATCCGACCCTTTGCGGTATTCCCTGCCCTTGTTGTTATACGGTCTCCGGTTCGCTCACTGATAAAGACAGGGTGATTCTCCGCTGGCGGCTGCCGCCGTTTTGCCAGGATAGCATCGCGCTTGCTGGTGGCTGCTTGCCGGAAACACCAGTTCTCGCTACCGCTCGAACCGGCTTATTCCGACTACGGGACTAATTCCACAAAATCCAACCCAGCAAATTTGCTTTATCCCCCCTACCCTTTATAATCCCCGTAGCTTTCAGGTTCCGGAGGGTTTTTCAAACCCAATGGTTAAACGGGAAGTCGGTAAGGTTTAGGCCAAATCCGACGCTGCCCCCGCAACGGTATATAAGTAAAGTTTCATCGAGATGCCACTGTGTTCACGCATGGGAAGGTGATGATTCAGGCTAACGCCACTTATAA
>JAUXTH010000167.1 GCA_030679035.1 Methylobacter sp.
TGTATCGCAGACACTTGTGTATAACGATGAGCGTAGCGCGTGGGAACGAGGGTAAACAATCTGCATGAACATAAAACCGATTTACTGCTATATCACTGCCCTGACCGGTTTTTTCGGGCTGTTCGCGTTATTGATGCTTTGGAATACCGTGCTCGCGCCGTCCACCCGCTTTCCGGTGGCGCTGGTTTTATTGGTCGCAGTGACGCCATTACTGCTGCCGATGCGCGGCTTGCTGGATCGTAATCCTAGAGGTTGCGCGTGGGCGGCCTACGTCAGTCTGATCTATTTCCTCCACGGTACTGCCGAAGCCTACGTCAACGCCGACGAACGGCTGTATGCCTCGCTTGAAGTCATGTTCAGCCTGATGCTGTTTTTCGGCGCCGCATTTTATGTACGCCTTGCGGGAAAACAGAACTGACAATGGCGCAGCAGCTTCCCTTACATTTTGAATTTCGGGCCAATCAAACCTTTAACGATTTTTTCCCCGGCAGCAATCAGGAAATCGTCGCTCACTTGCAACAGTGTGTTGCCGGCGTAGGCGAACAGCAAATCTTCCTCTGGGGCAAATCAGGCCAGGGCAAAACTCATCTGCTGCAAGCCTGTTGTCATCAGGCGCAGAATCAAAACCTCAGTTCGTTCTATTTTGATTTAGCGAATAGAAAATTGCCCGATCCCTTGATGCTTGATGGGTTGGATCAGTGCGATGTGGTTTGTTTCGACAACATAGAACCTATAGCCGGTAACGCGGCTTGGGAGCTGGCCTTTTTTAATTTTTTTAATCAGCAGCGTGAGCGCTGCCACAAACTGATCGTATCGGCCTCTTCTGCGCCCAACGACATTGCCATTCAACTCCCCGACCTTAGAACCCGGCTTAATTGGGGGCTGACCTTAAAAATACAGCCCTTAACCGACAGCGACCGGATCTCGGCATTAATCTTTAAAGCCGATCAAATGGGTTTTGAAATCGCCCCGCAAGCAGGACGTTTCCTGCTGACGCATTACGACAGGGATCTGGCCTCGTTATGGGCTTTACTGGAAAAGCTGGATAGGGCCTCATTGGCCGCCAAACGTAAATTAACCCTCCCTTTTTTGAAGCAGATTCTGAACGACGATAGTCATGATTAAAGTGCTTGTTATTGGGGCAGGAGCCATCGGCGCTTTTTACGGCTCGCTGTTGGCGCAAGCCGGGGCCGAGGTGTCGGTGGTTTGCCGCTCCGATTACGATCGGGTCAAGCAACACGATTTTATCATCAACAGCCAAGCTCTCGGTCGCTGGAATTTTACTCCGGCACAGGTGCTAAAAAATGTTACCGATTTTAAAGGAACTCCCGATTATATTTTACTCTGCACCAAAGTCATTCCTACGCTGGATCGGATAGCTCTGATTCGTCCGATTGTCGGTCGAAATACGTCAATAGTCTTTATCCAGAATGGCGTAGAAATCGAACAGGAAATGCTGAATGCTTTCCCCAATAATGAACTCGTCAGCGGCCTGGCGTTTATTTGTTGCAATCGGACAGGGCCCGGCGAGATATTGCATCTGGCTTATGGCCGTCTGGCTTTAGGTAATTTGCCGAACGGCATCAGCCGTAAAACCGCGCAGCTTTGTGAGCTGTTTAATCAATCCGGCATTGAGTGCGGGGCAGTTGACAACATTGTTACAGGGCGCTGGCAAAAATGCGTTTGGAACGCACCGTTTAATCCGCTATCGGTATTGTCAGGAGGTTTGCTGACGCTCGACATCCTGCAAACCCAGGAGTTTTTCGTGCGCAGCATTATGCAGGAAGTTTGCGATATTGCGGCGGCCTCCGGGCATCCGTTGCCCGACGATATTGTTAACATCAACATCGAAAATACTTATGCCATGCCGCCTTATAAGACCAGCATGCTGCTGGATTATGAAAGCGGCCAGCCGATGGAGACCGAAGCCATCCTGGGTAATGCAGTCCGCGCCGCCCAGCGGCTAGGCATAGCGGTTCCTCATCTGGACTCGGTCTATGCGTTGATGAAGCTCAGGGAATTACAGCTCAACAATTAAAAATGGAACTCGGCAATTGCTCCTGCATTGCTCTACCTTCTGCATCCATGCAGTCGACGAATAACACGGGTTTGACTGATAGTCACTGATAAAAATAAAAAAACTGTTTACGCCTTTTAAATTTAAAAGCCGATTTTGAAGCGGCCAAAGCGAGCTTTGGACTCCAGAAAATGAAGATGCCGGAGTTCAAAGCTCGCTTTGAACAAAGAAAAAATCCGTTTAAATCCGCTTTATCGGTGTCATCCGTGTTCTATTATCAAGCAAATTATTTACCGTAAAAAACATAATCCGCCGTATAGGCAACCCGCTTTTCACCACCTAAATGATTGGCGTCGCATCCCGAGGCAGGCGGCAGGCCGCCGTGCGTATTGATCCGGTTAATGAAGCTGACGTTCGAAAACAGGCCGTCACCCTTATGGGAGACCACCTCGACCAATAACCAGGAAATAGCCGACCCCGGCGCCATATCGATTTTCTTGACCACCCGTCCGACCACGCGACTGCCCTCCTTGTATTCCCACAGGGGGCCCGCAGTATGATTGCCGACGATATTACCTTGCGCGTCGAACAACTTCGCATCGGGCGCCTGGGTTTCCCAGGTATACTCGCTTTTATTGAGCGAGCATTGGTAAATCTGAACGCCCTTGGCATGTACGGTCAAAACAGGGCTATAGCCCGCCGGCACTTTAATCTGCTCGGGTATTGAAACCTCTGCATAAGCCGCGCCTTGCAACATCACCGATAAAATCATTATCTTTTTAATCATAGCGTTCACCATGGCATTGGCGTTCCGTCATACTTAACGAAACTACCGGATTGATTCAATGAAAAGTTCTCTATCAAAGCACGCATTCCGGTAATGCTTTGATCTGCATTAATTAACCCGTTAGGCCCGCCCATATCGGTTTTGACCCAGCCGGGATGGAAAATAAGCACGCCGACAGACTGATCTTTAAGTTCTATCGCCAAGCTCTTCATTGCGGCATTCAGCGCCGCCTTGCTGGATCGGTAAAAAATACTGCCGCCGCTGTCGTTATCCGCAATACTGCCCATCAGGCTGCTGATATTAACAATTAGTTTTTTATCGCTTTTTTTAATTTGCGGTAAAAACGCTTCGGCCATTTTTACAGGGGCTTCGGTGTTAACTACCAGCGATTGGATCCATGCCTGATAATCGAGATGACCAAAACCGTTATTTTTGTTATCCGCATAAATGCCGGCATTATTAATCAACACATCAATTGGCTGAGCCGCTAATTTTTCAGACAGCGCATCAATTTGTTCAAACTCTGAAACATCCAGCGTTTCCAGCTGAATATTAGAGTGACGACCGGCGAGCTTATTTAAATCGAAGGCATCGTCCGGGTTACGGGCACAAGCGATGACATGCCAGTCCTGTTCAGCATATTGGCGGCAAAACTCCAGACCCAAGCCGCGATTAGCGCCGGTAATTAAAACTGTAGCCATTTTATTTCTCCCATAAAAAAACCTCCGGCATCGGCAGACGCAGAAGGTTTCTTATACTACTTAAAAACTGATGTTACGCAATAGGTAAAAAACCTCATTACGAAGTCGATAGGTTGGGTTCGCCGTAGCCGTAACCCAACAAATCAGCTACAAAATTAAGCTGAAAAGTTTTTTGCAGCAAAATCCCAGTTAACTAAAGCCCAGAATGCTTCCAGATAAGCTGGACGTGCATTGCGGTAATCAATGTAATAAGCGTGTTCCCAAACGTCGCAAGTCAATAATGGTGTTTGACCAGTTGTTAATGGGCAGCCTGCATTGCTGGTGCTGACCAACGCCAAACTGCCGTCGGCATTTTTTACCAACCAAGCCCAGCCTGAACCGAAGGTGGTGACTGCACATTTGGTAAATTCTTCTTTAAATTTTGCAAATGAACCGAAAGTTGCGTTGATCGCATCGGCTAAAGCACCGGTAGGCTCACCGCCCGCATTTGGGGCCAAGCTGTTCCAATAGAATGTATGATTCCAGACTTGCGCCGCGTTATTGAAAATTCCACCGGAAGATTTTTTGATAATTTCTTCCAACGACAAGCCTTCAAATTCAGTTCCAGGAACCAGGTTGTTCAGGTTTGTCACATAGGTTTGATGATGCTTGCCATAGTGAAACTCCAGGGTTTCAGCAGAAATATGGGGCGCTAATGCGTCTTTAGCATAGGGTAGGGCAGGAAGTTCGAAAGCCATGAGAGTCTCCTAAATAAAGTTGTTGAAAGGTGTTCAGTGCAAACAGTCGGCGATGAAAATAAATACCAAGCGTTTTAATAGGCAATTACTTTAGCATTGCTCGCTGATTAAATAAACCAAAAAAATCAATTGAGTTTAAGCTTACATGGTTACGCACATGATGCCCGGCGTGAAATGCATCATGAATATGATCGGAACCATTATGCATGTCGTTGCTCAGATGGCTGTATATCCATGCTTATCATCTGGGGCTATGGATAGGACGCCTGGTAAAAAAAACGAATGAAAAATAAGCTGCTTCGGACGGCTGATCTTTCAGGCTATATGAAATCGAAAGTCATTGGCATCCGGAAATTAAGTGTAACGTCTTGTGCATCCGTGGTAGTCCCTATACCTAAAGATAAGTTGAAGGTGGTTTTGGGGGAATATTTGAACGAGTAGCCAACCAAGAGTTGTCCGATGTCCAAAGCGCTTCCCTTAATGGCTATTCCTTTGATTTCAGACTCTAAAACATGTTTGTGCGAGTACCCTAAGCTGAATGATGACCGTTCATTAATACCGAAGCCCATGCCAAAACTTAAGCCTAGCGCATTCCCTGGATTAATCTTGCCCACACTGGTATTGGTTTCGGCATTGTAGCTATAGCTGAGGTTGCCGAAGAAAACCGCTGGATCCGTTGGATAAAGCGCCGTAAGACTGGGCTGGAAACTGAAATATCCGGCTCCTGTCGGCAATTCGGTTGGAAATGTCGCTCCGGGAACGCCTTGAGCTTGTACAAGCTCAACGTCAAAGGGGCTTTTTCCGGTGGGAGCCGTTGCAACGATATTGCCGACCAGGATTGGCCAGCCGCCGGATCCACTGTTAAGCTGATAACGGCTGGCAAACTCAAGATCGCCAATATCATTTCCGCTTGCATTGAAAGTTTCATCAACGCCCGCGCCAATACTTACCGGCCGTGAGCGTTGACTATCGGAACGGTAGACGTAAGGAGCTCTGAACTCTACTTCCAGCCGATCCGTCACACCATAACGAACTCCCAGAGTGCCGATAAAGCTGTGTCGTTTAACTTCGCGAAGATCAATGAGGCCAATGGCGATAGCCGGAAGAAATGTAAAAGCGTCAAGAAATACACGGTTGTTACTGGTATAGGCATATTGCAGTGATGGCTCAACAACGATTTTCCCTTTTCGGGTTAACACGCCGCCTACGGTGTCGCTTAATCGTGGTATTTCCGGCGGCCTTGGTTTTTCCGTTGCTCCTGGAGGTGCCTGGCCGACCGGCTTGGATGGAAGCCGATTAGGTATTACTGATGGCTCATTGTTATTTTTTGCCGACATGATTTGATCTTTATTCCCTGGACCTTGATTTGTCAATGTATCTAGGCGTGATTTTAGTCGTTCCAACTCTTTACCTTGCTCAGCAATAATCTGTCTTTGTACTTGAAATTCTTTTTGTTGCTCGGCAATCAGTTTCTTATATTCTGCCAAGGAATTAGTTTGCTGGCCTGTTCCTGCATAGCCCTTATCCATAAAAAAAACACAACTGATAAAGATGAATCCCTTAACAGTTCCAAATAGAAGAAATTTTTCGTTTCCAGATTTCATCTTCATGTCAGTGTTTCCCTTTATTTCAGGTATTAGATTAATAGCAATTACTCCCCGACTGAGTGGCCAATCGTATGCTTTTGTAAAACTGACCGGTTTTGATTTGCAAAGGATTCCCTGGTTTCAAAACCGTACGATTTTAAAGTCAGAAGGGAGGGAGTTTCCTGCCTTGTTAATTAGGATTAAATTTAAGTTGAAGCATTGTTTTTTAAACCGTCACTTAGTCTTTGTTGCTTTCACTCACAAATAATAGATCCCATAAAAAAGACCTACATGAGAAAAACAAGCTATTTAAGTGACTTTATAAGCTAGTAAGCCTATCAGGACAATTAGTGCAAATGCTTAGGTGACAGGTTATTCAGAGAGGTGGATTTAGCAGTCGTTATCAATAACGCTATGCTGTGGTGTGCATAATTATTGACTGATGTTACGCAGTCAGTCGAATTTCGATCGCTTTAACATTAAAGTGTCGCTAGCGCGACAGTTGATTGAAGCGGGTTCTCGCACCCGAAGGCGAGTTACTTTCTTTTGCTTCGCCAAAAGAAAGTAACCAAAGAAAAG
>JAUXTH010000175.1 GCA_030679035.1 Methylobacter sp.
TAAAAACAGTATGACTTCCATAACGGTAATCCATAAGGCCCCCTACTTTTCAGTTCAGGGCAATATCATACGTCAAAAAATCATAGATAAATCTGACCGCCTAAAAGGCGGTGGTTTTAACCTTACTACGGACTAATAAAACCGCATTATAACCGCGCTCCGGTTGAGCGCCATGTTAGGCGGGGATATAGAGATTTAAGTTTACATTGACCCCAGTTATTTTCTTTTAAATTCTTAGTAAGAATATTTCATAATTTCTTTTTGTTCTATTAGTTTGCTCTTGTCAATATTTATTAATGTAATTTCTTCTTTATACAATGGAAAAGGAAGCTCGCTTATTATTAAGTCATAATCAGATTGTGTTACATCGTCATTAAATAAATTTTTTTCATAAATACGTTTAAAGCATTCCTGATTAGCCTCATAAAAAACTCCGTAAAGTGTTTCATTGCTGAATTTAAACTCTCTCCAAAATTCTGAAAATATTTTTATTGACTCATATTTTGAAATACCAATACGATGTAGAGATTTAACCATTTGCATAACTGCTGATGGATTGGTATATTCATCATCACAAAAAAGTGTTGCTGGTACGTTATTTTCAGGATATATCCATCGTCTTTCTCCACGATGTTCTGTGTAATCAACGTAAAAAA
Organism: Methylobacter sp.; assembly: GCA_030679035.1. Lineage (GTDB taxonomy): Bacteria > Pseudomonadota > Gammaproteobacteria > Methylococcales > Methylomonadaceae > Methylobacter_A. The sequence continues at coordinate 657 of JAUXTH010000175.1, forward strand.
AGTTTTCTCTTTCATTAATTAGTCTATTTCTAAAAAAATGATTTTCATCTGTATATTCATCCAAATAAAATTTATTTATATCACGGCTAATATACCCACATAATTCTTCATAATATGATGGTTTCCAGCTACATAATTCTGAGTAGATTATTTTTGCTAGATGGTCGTTGAATTTCCTTAACTGCCTTGTAAAATAAGGCTTATCAATTTTACGTGGACATCGTAATACATCAATTAGTATTAAGTATTTAGCTGCTTCTTCATTTTTTACAGCCTCAATAATATTAAATGCTCGATAATCTTTATTTTTTGCTAAAAGCTCAGATGTTTTGTTAAGCTCAATACAATGCTCGTATATTTTTTCCAGTCCGATGGCAACTTGTTGAAACAAATCTGTGTCGTTAAGTTGATCTAAGTTTTTTATGGCTTTTGATTTCATAAGTTAAATGTTTAGTCCCACAATTAGGATGTTCAATGAGTTGAATTTTCATACTTTTTACATTCTTGACATATAACCGTTGCCATTTTAATTGTCCTCGCTGTTGTTGAAGCCTAACGTAGAGCTAACCGGGCGCGGCCCGAAGGACTGAGATATGAACGAATATTTTAACCGCGCTCCGGTTGAGCGACATGTTAGGGCTGGTGAGGACGACATGACGAATACTGAAACAATGCAGCACATATATGGACTCCTCCGTTTTGCAAGCTTTTTCTCTTTGATCGCTACGGTCAGTCAACGCAGTTGCTGCCATATATCCGGCCTGTTAATGAGGTCTTTACTACCTCTGGCCCTGATGGATTTCCGCGTGTTTTCATCT
>JAUXTH010000170.1 GCA_030679035.1 Methylobacter sp.
TTTTAATTCGGTAATCGCCTGATTCATGGCCTGGATGTAGTTTTGTACTTCTTGCCAATCGTCACGGCGTTCTGGGGCGATTTGTTCAATAGCCATCACCGCTTCATCCATTTGCGTTTGTGTGCCTTCAATCCGGCTGGACTGGTTGGCTTCCTTGACAATGTGCATTTCGATAAATAAATCCACATCCGGCACAATCAAGGAAAACGCATTCAATTCACCTAATGCCTTGGTGGCCTGCTCCAGTAAGGTGCTCACCCGGCCATCATCCCAGCTCCAACCGTGATTGATCAATGCGGGTGAAAAGCTGCGATATTGATATTGTTGCTTATAGACTCCAGACTGAAAGGCTTCCAATTTCATGCCGCCACCTGATTTACTTTGACTCGTTTTTTACCGGTCAGAAGCTGCTGCATCAGGCCTGTTTTCTGCTGTTTCAGCGCGGCGAGTTGGGTTTGGTGGATGGTGATTTCGTTGTCGGCGGCGGAGAGGACTGCGGCGATTTTTTGTTGTTCCATCTCTTCGATAGGCATGTAGATAGTCAACGACTTAATATCAGCACTATTTACAGATTCAAAAGTGCTGCCTTGAGACAAACTTGCCCATTTAGGCTCAAACGCAAGAAACCAATGGTACAAAAATTGTTGATCAACACCGTTTCTGGCGGTAATCGAACAAATGCCTCGACCAATACATGCGTGATGAGTTGATTTAGCAATAGCGCCTACAGGCGCACGCACACTCATTAAAATATCTTCTGGTTTACATTCCTTTGTAATTTCGGTTGTATGAATTCGTGGTGCAGAAAATCTATTTTTTATATCGGCATTTCCCTGAATAAGTGGAAGCCCAACACTGTTTTCATTATAAGCCGCTGACTTTGGCGATGACCCCATTGTTACATTAGCTATATGTGAAAGAGCTGTTTCTTTCCACGTTCCATCAAATCCAGCAAACCGCATCTTCCCAGTCAAAAGCTGCTGCATCAGGGCTTTTTTGCGCTTTTGCTTCGCGGCAATCAGCGCTTCCAGCTTTTCAATGGCTTTGTCCCAAGTGGAAAGAACATTTCCGGTCTTTATTTGCTCGGGTAATGGCGGGATATTTACCGGAATACTTTTGAAATCATTAAAGTAAAGCCGAAGTCTATCGCTGGTGAGGCCGTATGAATAAGCCCAAAACAGGTAAATGAACCGTGAACTTTTAAACAGATAA
>JAUXTH010000172.1 GCA_030679035.1 Methylobacter sp.
TTCGTTGTGAATGACCCGAAGGCGCGGTTCGCGAAGAGCGTAGGCATCGACAATCTCGCCGGTACGATCCGAACTGCCGTCGTTGACGAAGATGATCTCGAAGTCTTCGACGACCTCATTCATCAGGGCAATGGCTTGGTCGAGAAAGCCCTCGATCAACTGTTCCTCGTTATAGCCCCAAGCCAATAGGGATACGGAACGGTCAAATTTTTTGCTCAAAGCGGGGGGGTGAATCATGCGGAAACTCCTGGTTTACGACGGGGTTGCAACAGCCATAACAGAGAAAGGCCCAGGCCGGCCAAGCCTAAGGCCGCGCCAGCCAATCCGGCGCGCCAAGCTGAGTGATAGCGGAACTCGACCCGGTGGGCGGCGGAAGGTACCGACACCGCCATAGCCTTGAAATTGGCGTGCATAATCGGGGTAGAAACGCCATCGATTGTAGCCGTCCATCCTGATGCCCAGGTGTCGTTAAACAATAACACGCCGCCACCGCCTGATACATCAATGCTGAGCCGATCATTAGACGGCGACTCGTAGGCCAGCATACGCGCATCCTGTTTGGGGCCGCTTGTTGCGACAGTTGCATCCACCAGGATTTCGGACATCGGTTGGAAATCAGCCGCTGCCAGTTGCGCGAGTTGCCGGGCCGGGTCGGTCTCGACCCGGGCAGAGCTGAAAAGCATGACCCGCGCCAATGCGCTCGGACGTTCTCTTAGATTGCCGTCTCGGAAGTCGTAGCGAACCCCGACAAGATCGAGAAATCGGTCATTCGTGGCATTGGCCAGCAACCCGATGGCACTGTCCTGACTACCGCTCAAGCTATTGAAAAACGCCTGCTCGTCTGGAGAGAAGTGACCGTTATGACCGCCATAACTGGAGATCCGCAGCAGCAGCGGCAGGTTGGAAAGCGGCTCAATCCCCGGCGGCGGAACGAAATCGCCTCGGGGTTCGAGAAGACCATGGGGAAAGCTGACCCGGTAGTTATGCAGATCCATATCTTGATAGTTCGGGCGTCTCGCCAATATCCCGCCGTCTCCGAGTGTGCTGACAAAAGGCTGGCTGACAAAGGTGTCCGTCTCCTTCCAAACGGCCAGCGAATGGCCGACCGACAGCAGCAGGCAAAGGCCGCAGAAAGCGCCTCCGCTCAGTTGGCTGCGCTGAACTGCTCGCGCCGCCGCCCAGATCGTGGCCAGAATCATAACTGACAGGCAAGCCCCATTCCCCGCCAAGACCAGCGCCTCTGCCGCCGTCATCGGGGTAAGCCGAAGACTGCTTCCCGACAAATGCCAAGGCCAGATCATGGCGGTAAACCCGAGCAGAGCCAGCACTGCCATTGCTTGCTTTGCTCCGCCTCGCAGCCGGTAAACCGCCGTCACCAGAATCGCCGCCATTCCAGCTTGCTGCCACACGCCTTTAGTGAATACCTCTCCTGGGGCTGCGCCATCCGAAGTAAACAGGAGAACGGCCTTGCCGACAGCGAAAACCGCCACGCCTGCCAGCACCAGCCAAGGCATGGCACGGGCCAGATCTGCCGTCCTCCCGGCCCAGTCCCGATCCTCCCGCAAGCCATAGGCCAGGGCCGCCGCGCCTATGGGCAGCAAAATTGCGGCCCGCACAACGGTCAGCGCCAGGGGATGTTCTTGCCATAAAAACGAGAACACCATCGCGGCATAGACCGCAGCCGCCGCAACCAACATCGCGGGGCGATGAAAGCCCGAATCCTCGCCTTTTTCGACAACTGCGGTTAGCACAACCCCAGCCTTGCCCGCCAACATGCAAAATGCAAACGGAATGGCGAGTTGAAAAAAAGAGCCGTGTTCGAATGGATGAACCAGTAAATTGGCGATAAAAGGAATCGGCCAAATATTGGCGAGATAGGCCAGGCAGAACAGGCTAAGTCCCTTCCAGAACCCGATTCCATCAACCCTTGCCCGCCGGTCCAGCAGGCTCCAGACCATCAGCAACACAACCACTGCGCCGCACTGATTGAATAGCCCAACCATACTGCCGGGAAATGAGACATAGGAGTTGCCGCTTGCGGCGCCGAACTGGGATGCCGTGCTGGCAAGCCCGAGCGGATCGTAGACGGTGACGCCGAAAATCTCGGGAAAGATCAGTTCCAGCAGCGCATGTGGACGGGCGGTATGATTGCCGACAATCGCTGTCGACAGCCGGTTGCTATGTTGCATGGCTGCGGCTATCGGTAGGAGCCGGAAAGCGCAGAGCGCCACGGCGACTGCCGACGCTGTGACGAACAGCGTCGTCGGCGTACCGAACCGGGCGAACTCACGTGGCCTGAACCCGTACCGGTGCAGGAAAAATAAAACGATCAGCACACCGGCATAGGCTGTTTGTACGTAGTGTCCGCTCAGCAGCAGTCCGGTGAGCGCTCCCGTCAGGTAAAGCAGCGCCCGCGCCGGGGACAACTGATCAAGGTACATCACGGCATGAAGGCACAAAAGCATGAACAGCACGACGCAGATCATCGGAAATGCCTGTAGCGTCAACAACAGCGGGGTCGACAACTGATAGGCCGATGCCGCGACCAGCGCCCATCCGAAATTGCCGATCTCCCGTCTTGCGATCAGGAAAAACAGTACCCCCAGGCCCCAATAGGCGAGCAGTTGAACAACGCCCAAGCCCATCCATAGCCAACTTTCCGGGAGCAGCAGCAACGGTACCAACAATGGCGAAAAACTGAGATTGGTGACATTACCGGCGAAGTCGGTGCCACTTTGTGAATAGGGTAACCACGCCGACCAACCCTGCCACAAGCTCTCGCGTGAGACCGGTAGAAATGGGTAGGAGCCGTAGAAATTGTCGGTGCTCCAAAGGGGCAGCAAGCCCCGGAAAACCAAGGGCGAGAACACCGCTACGGCGATCAGTCCATGCAGCAACACCGCCCAGGCCAAGCCTTGGCCCGGCTCGACCCGCGCACCCGAAGTAACGGGAATTACCGTCATCGTCAGTGTACCCCCGACGCAAGCGCCATCATTTCCAGTCTATAAAGAGACCACGCCGCCGGTCCTTCAGACACGAAGGTATCCGCCAGTAGTCGCCAGTAACGGCTTGGCTGCGACGGCGGAAGATCGAAGTAGCGGATATTCTTATCGGTTCGGGCGGTAAAAGTCGCCACTTCGCTCCAGTTTCTGCCGTCGTCGCTACGCTGGACACGGAAACGTTTGAGTGCTCCATTCTGCCGAACAACAATCCGGCGAATCTCGACCGGCGTTCCGGCAGGTTCGCAGCCGATGAAGGCTTGCTCACGCACATCGGGGCCGGTCTGCGCACTCGCCCATGCCGTCGTATCGTCGCCATCGAAGGCCATGGCTGCGGAAAATCCGGGGTAATCGCCACCGCTGACCGCAGAAGCCCCCTTGCAAAGATCATCTGTGAACGCCGTGGCAGGAAGCGTCTTGGGCAGTTCATCCGGCAACGGGTCGGAAGGCTGCGCCCAGGCAGATTCATGCAAGACCAGTCCATCTGCGCCGAGCAATCGATTGGCGTCACGTTCTACGAAGGGCTCGATCATCGCCTCAATGGCCGTCATGTCGATGATGAGCATCCGTCGCGGATCGACATAGATGTTGTCGCGCTCCAGCGCGTCGCGGCTGCTCGCGGTAATCATATCGAAGGTATGTCCCACCGACCATTCCCGAGCGATCGGCTGGAAACGGGAGTCCTTGGTCGCTAGGTTCCTCAAGGCAGTAATGACTAGGGCAGGCCCCCACTCGCCCCCGGAGGGGCCGTAGGTGCTCTGCAAGCCGATTGCTCCCACCCAGGGAAACAGCCGCTCGCTGTAGATGAGATGAATACGCTCCTTGCCGGTAAAGCCGCGCGACAACGCCGTCTCCACCAAAGCCAGTTCCGCCGTAGCCGGTTCGGTAACCGTGCGAGCGATAAACCCATGCAGGAATATGCCATGAACCAAGGCCAGAATACCGACGACCGCGATGCGAAGCGTACGCGGCACCATACGGGATGGAACGAGTTGCCCCAGCGCCCAGATTGCCGCTAAGCCCACCAGTAACTGTAACCCGACAAGGTAGCGCATGGACAAGCTGGGCCACCCGGCGGCAAGCAGGAGCGGCAAGGCGCTTAGCGGAAACAATGCGGCAAGCACGCTCGCTTTCACCAACACCAAGCTACGACCGGCTTGTTCGGCTTCGCGAGCCAAGGCAACTGCGCCTCCTGCCAGAATGACGGCGACCACTGGACCGGAGACGAGACCGTCCCAGAACGATGCATCCGGCGGCGCGGTAAGTGTTACGAGGTTCCAGCCCCGTGCCGCTGCCGGCAGCAATTGCATGAAGAAGAATCTTGCGCTGGCAAGCGGCGCCACATGAACCGATGTTGAACTGTGGCTGTGCTGAGTCAATAGGAAGAAGGCGACATAAAGGGCGAGGGCGCCGATACCGACCGCCCACCAGATGGCGATAACCCGCCATTCGCGCCCAAGGCATCCCGCCGGGATGCGGATCATGGGAACCGCCAGCAAGGCCCAATAGAGGGTCGAGGCCAGCGGATAAGTAACCCACGACACGAACAGCAATAAAGTCGCGGCAGCAATCCTCGTCCAGGATGACTGGATCGGAACGCCATGCTCATCCAACCGAACCAGAACTAGAAGCGCACCGATGGCCGGAAAGGCTCCATACACCGCATAGGCGTCGGTAATGCAAAACACCGGTGACGCGAATGCCGGTAAGGTAAAGACCGCGCAGCAAGCCATCGTTGCCGACCAATGATTGTATCTGTGCCGCACCAGCCAGCCTCTGACGGCGATAGCCAGAATGATCAGGAAGCCCAACAGGACGATTCTAATCACATTCGCTTGGAGCGGAGAAGTCACCAGCATCTGGAGAAAACTCATCCCCAGCGCCCCGACAGGGCGTCCCGCATACCACGCCTGGGTGTTGAACATCGGGTTCTGCCAAGGGTATCGATAACTGTAGACGTAGCCCCAATAGTCATCGAGACAAAGAAACTCGCTGGTCACTGCCGGAAAAAAAGACGCCCCGAGAAATATAACCACCAAGGCCAGATCAGCCCTTACCAGGCTAGACAGCACCCATTTATTTCGTGTGACATTAGTCATAGGTTTTAACAACTGGCCTACCGAAATAGATTCTTAAAGGGGTATCCCTTTTGGTCGAACGACTTTTCATGAGTCCGTTCGCATTCATTGGGTACTTCTTTCTGTGACCCATGTTTGTTTCAGCAAGCCGAACATGCTAGGAGTGTTCATCAACAAGGCAACACCCAGTATGGTTAGCTGTTTTACGGTGGCCAATGCCACGCCTTCCGCTGCTGGAATGGCATAAAACGACAGTGCCAACACCGCCGCAGCTTGATAAACGCCGATAGAGCTAGGCGCAGACGGTAGAGTCGAACTGGCTGCCAGAAAAACCCAGAGTACCAGCGGGGCTTCTAGGGTAAGAGGAAGGTCGAAAGCCAAAAAAAATACCGCGACCGTTAAATAATCAATAGTGAATATTACTGCAGAAAGCAAGCCCAATTCCAGGCTAATCCAGCCGCTGAATATACGACGAAATTCTGCCCGCAATTCCATTAGAAATATTTCCGGGCGCAATTGCCATCGCTCCAACCAACGCTGGAGGATTCTTGCAAGAATGGCTTCCCATTTTCCTGAGCTTCTGGCAAACACCACCAGAAAAACGGCAATCAAAACCCCGCTCACCACCAATCTGATGAACCATTTTTCAATCTCTTCGCCGATGGGCATCATCAGATACAGTACCAATGCGCTGGCGATCAGCGTAAACATATCGACCATCCGGTCAATCAAGGCGCTGGCAAGGGGGGCTGGAAGTGTCGATCCTGATAACTTTGCGAAAGTGACAATCTTGAGGAACTCGCCGACACGTCCGGGAAGAACCAGGTTGGCAAGCAGGCCAAGATTTGTCGCCCGAGAAAAATAAGAATGCTCGGCAGAGGGACGACCGGCAATAATGCGCCAACGTACGGCCCGTAAAACCACCCCAAGGGCCATCACAGCGGCGCTAGCGGCTACAGGGGCGTAATGAATGTTGGCGAAAGCGTTCACCAGACTGTTGAAATCGGTCTGCCGCAATGCCAGCCATAAAAAGACGCCGCTTAGCGCAAAGCCAATAACGATAGCGGCTCTGCTTTTCCATTTACCTTTACTCATAAGCCAAGTTCCAGTTCAATCAATGCAAACATAGCCCCATGCCGTTGACCGATCAATTTTTCCAATGCGCGTATGGGACGGTACATCAAGCCCGGCATCAGGCTACGCATCGAAACCCCGCCGGACAGTAAATAGGCAATGGGCATCAAAGGCGTTATGCCGGTAATATGCCACTGTGGAAACTGCTGCGAAAAAAGCGCTCGGTCGCGCTCAAAAACAATCCATGGCAGTGCGCCATTGGCCCCCGAGAGTGGCCCGGATCTGGGGATTTCCCAGGTTCCTTGTGGTATGAACGGCTCCGAATGCAGATTTGTGTAGACCCATTCTGACCAAGGTGTCCGCCATGGTTCGATCATTATGATTTTTCCGCCGGGTTTGATGCACCTTGTCGCCTCTGTCAGAAAACTACTGACATTGGGGATGTGATGAAATACATCGGTCATCACAATCGCATCAAGGGAGTTTTCAATGAATGGCATGTTACAGGCATCAGCGACAATAGCTACGCCGGGTGTGGCAAAAACTTCGCTAGTAATTGCGTGGGGGCAATGCTCCCTGAAAAAACCCGCGCCAGAACCCAACTCAAGCACATCCTGCTTACGCCCCAAAGCCCGCACTATCGCGGAGTACCACTCCGAGTAGATTTTTCGAAGAAAAGGCTTGCTGTGAATAATCCGGCGGCGCAAGAATGTTGTCCGAGGATCGTCAACTGACAAGCCGTAGGTTAGAGGGTGCTGCAATAATTTACTTAACATATCCAATTGCTTGACGTACTCAGGCATGATACTTGATCTTTGGTTGATCTATGTTTAGCCGCATTTATCCCTCGGTTTTCAATGCAAGTAGAATTATATAAATTTGATTCTTCGCGCGGCAAAAACGACCATTTTCAACAATACCCAGCCGTGCCGCCATCGTGAAATATTGGTCTCGCCATACTGGCGTGCCCGATAACGAATCGGCACTTCCATGATCTTATGATTGAGGCGAGCCGCTCCAAAAAGCAGGTCAAAATCGCCGAATGGATCAAAGTTACCGAAATACGCTCGGTTATCGGCAATGCGTTGATAATCGGTACGCCATAATACTTTCGTGCCGCACAAAGTGTCTCGTATCGGCTGCCCCAACAACCAACTAAAAGCCCAAGAAAAAAACTTATTGCCGATCAGATTGGCAAAGCGCATCGCATCGTCTTCCATCGGGTAAACTAGGCGAACACCATTGACAAACTCGGCTGCACCATTGGCCATCAAACCATAGAAGCGTGGAAGGTCTTCGGGTGGAACCGTGATGTCTGCATCGAGAATCATCAATATATCGCCGGTTGCCACTTCAAAACCGGCTCGTACGGCATCGCCTTTTCCTTTGCCGGGTTGCTTGAGTAATTTGCAGTTGCGGTTTGGGTGACGGGCTATTGATTTTTCGATTGCTTCATAGGTATCGTCGGTAGAGTTACCTTCGACAAAGATAATCTCCGTTCCACCACCCATTTCCGGGATACGCGCCATCAATTCTTCAATATGACCGGATTCATTCCTCGCTGCCACAACGACTGTTACCGTAGGGTTTTTCGGTATGGCCTTGTGCAATGGCCGTGCTACCATAAAGTTGGCTATAGCAAGAAAACGGAAAGGAGTGATTTTGGCAAGGTAACGATTGATGAAATTTGAGAGGCCTAGCACGGGTATCGGCGCAATAACTTCCTTCCAATCTCTTAATGGCTGAAAACCAGATATCTCAAGAAGATTCACCATGTCGTGAGATGTTAGCCAGTTCTGCGGAAGAATGGGGGTCGCGATACCCAGCATCCTTGCAACACGCAAAGGAATATCCCATAAATGGCTATAAAAGTTAAAAATCAATCGGGTGTGTGTGGCGCAATAGGGTTGCAATTGATCTAACACAGCTTGAACATCCCACAAGTCATTCACAAGTTCCGATAGTATGATGTAGTCAAACGTCCGATCACCCAAATCAAGGTCATGTGCATCCGCAAGTACAAATTCAAATTGGGGGTGAGCGGCGCGGGCTATCGTCAACACTTCAGGGCAAAAATCGATACCTACACCTTGGGAGGGTTTTAGTGTAGCCAGAAGATCTCCTCTAGCGCATCCCACTTCAAGCACTGTTGCACCCTCTGGGACTAGATTGCGATAAGTGATGTGCAATCTGTTTTTATAGTAGCTACCCCACGATTTGGCTGAGCGGCTTACAACCTCCGTCCAAAATGATTTGCGCTTTTGTTGATATGCAGCGGCTTCGGATTTGAATGTTTCGATACTCATGATTTCAATACATTTGCTAAGAACGACAATGGACTGCACATCCAATTAATAATTATCATTGATTCAACCAAGCTGCTGATTTAAAAAAAACAGGACTACCCATTTGTGTTGTAGACCGACATCTAAACTATTATACGTTTTATCACCTATTGAAAATTATACAGCTATTATTTCAGCGTCCGTATAAATTAAGCCTTTTTCAATAAAGGTGCTGCACTAGGCGTGAACTTATGAAGCGCGAGCCAATACATTGATGCTTGCTCCAGACGGGATCATAGTGTGCAATTTTGCAACATCCATAGCGATAGATTCGCCAGTCGACAAGCTGTATAACAGATATCCATAGTCTTTAAGTAGCTGAATAAGCTCACTTAAGCTTGCCCCTTGCTCTTCCAGAACATAGGGTGCCAATTCCATGATAATCGGCGGATGCCAGCGAGTAAGCACCTCTCGCGCACCACGTAACATTCCGCATTCAAATCCATCAATATCAAGCTTTATACAATCAACCCGTTCCAGGCCGATTGAGGAAATCACAACATCTAATGTTTTAGGCTGTGCTCCCGATGTTGTCATCAAACGCCCTTGATGGAGATCATGTAAATCTGCTTCGTCTCTTAATGGCCAGCTGGAATAAAGTTCAGGTGTCGGAGTATCCTGTGCTTCAGAATCGACGAGCATGTACTGCATACATTGGATGCGGCTTGCTAGCTCTGGATTTAATGATGAATTTTTAGATAGTTTTGAATACGCATAATCAGTTGGTTCAAACGCGATGACTCTTCCCTGTTCACCTACTGACTTGGCAAGAAAAAATGTATGCGCACCAATGTTGGCTCCAATATCGAGTACTATGTCTCCTGGCTTAACTATTCGCTGGTAACAGGAAACGGTCTCGGGCTCGAAAGAACCAAGCAGCCAGATTGAAAAATCAATCCCCTCCCGAAGGTCAAGCTCCCACTTGACTCCACTGCGTTTAACTTGAGACGTTGCACCCAGACCTATTAATTTACGCACCCCCATAACTACAATCTGCACTAGGCGTGCTAACGCGATTTTTTGTTTTGACTTAAGCATTTATTATGGTAACTCCGTAAGAATAGAATCTCTGGCGAGTAATGCACTAACGCCAGTATAAAAGTTAATGTGCTGTTGACTGCGCATTATGTCAGGATTTTTTTGCATTTCGTCGAACCATGTACATGCCCTGATATTTCCCGTGAAAAACCGCCTTAGCCATCCGAAAATAAACTTATGATCCACGTATAAGCATGATTCAAATTGAGCAAATTTATATTTGAGATACTTGTCACCAATGAAACCAGTGTTCCATGTTACGCAACTTATTTCAAACTCGTTGCTAAGTCTGTTCTTGGCGGATATTAATTTGAATGAGCAACCTTGTTCGGCTCATCCACGTCGCGGCTACACCGAGAAGGTTTTAGAATTAATGCCTCTTGATTTAACTTAATACTGAAAACGGTACAGATTGCGTTATTATTTATCGAATAGAGTTTTTCAGAATACCTATGGCAGCCCGCGCTAATCGTCTGAATTCATCACCGGATTTCATTTCAACAAATCTCCTCCAGATAATCCTCGGCCGGAAATAGAATTTACGGTAGGCTTTACCCAATAGTTCGGAGGCTTCTGCACGGGTTACCTTGGTATCTAATAGTTCTATTTCTCTTAGTTTTTCCGGATGTTTGGTGACTTCACTCCAATAGTCGCCTAAGTCGCTATGAGTTCGATAATAATCATATATTTCCGTATCAGGAAAAGGAACGAGAACTGTGAATTGTGCATAGTCCAATGGAAGCGCCAACGACAGTCGAATAGTGTCTTCAATGGTTTCTTTCGTTTCTCCAGGGTAACCAAACATGAAAAATCCCAGTGTGCGGATACCAATTTTATGAGTGTAATTAATTCGATCCCAAACTACCTCAGGACGAATTTTTTTTCTCATCTGTTTCAAAATTTCCTGATTGCTAGTCTCTACGCCGTACATAATGGTATGGCATCCCCCCCTTTTAAGGGCATCAAGAACCTCATGGGTTATCGCCATCAGGGTGCTGCGAACCGTCCAGCCGATATCCAAATTTTCCTTAACCAGCAGATCACATATTTCAATCACCCGTTTGCGGTCAGCGGTAAAGGTAGAGTCATAGATATCGAATTCCCTAATGCCGAATTCATGGTAAATGTATTTTATTTCATCCACGAAGTTTTGTGCTGACCGCACTCGGTAAGGGGGGGTTTTTTGATCGCAGAAGGTACACCGGTAGGGGCAGCCTCGCGTGGACATCATGGCTGTGAAGTTTCCCCTTTTGGAAAGGATATTGTAATAGAGCTCGTTGCGGATTAAATGGCGTGCCGGAAGGGCTGATTCATCGATATTAGCAATGACTTGGCGACTCGTTTCAAGAAATAACTTGCCGTCCTCCCGGAAACCTAGAGATTTTATCCCATGAAACGAAGTTTTATCCCTGAATGCTTGGACAAACTCAGGAAGGGGCAGGTCTGCCTCACCAATTAAGACATAATCAATGGCTTGATGGCTCATGGTTTCTTCAGGGTAAAGCGTCACATGAGCACCGCCTACGATTACTGGTAGCCCCGTTTCTTCCTTGAATCGATTGATCCAACTTAGAATCGGATGAAAGCTGTAAGTGTTCAGTGTGTACCCAAGGAGATCCGGAGCAAACAGTTTCACCCTTTCCAGCGCCTGATCAAAGCTAAGGCGTTCCGCTATCACATCGATAATCTGAACCTCTGCCCCAGCCTTTTCTAAAATACCCGCCACATACAACAGACTTAATGGCGGTATTATGCCAACTCCGTCATCTCGAAACGCCCAGTCTTTAGTTGTTGCATCATGTTCGGCAGGAACAAAAATAAGACAGACTTTCATAACAACTCCATTCCAGTTTAATTAAAGTTTCGGAGTTTAAAACCCCTATTAATAATGCCAGTTACATTATTTAAATTAAGTTATTGATTAGCTAGTATTTCATGTTTATGTGCTTGTGGGCTGCTCCTGGATGACTTCCTGCTTAATAACCGCTGAAATTGCCAAAACAACTTCGTCATAAGAGCGACCAATCAGAATCTCCGGGGGCCTTGAGGCCAAGTCCAGCTGACTGAGATCCAACGCCCCCAATGATTGGGGTGCTGCATAATGGGCGCCTGCAAACAGCACAATATTATAACCCGATACCGCGCCAACAAGATGAGGAATAGGCTGTTCTTCTTTGATGGCTTTCGGCTTAATAGCCGCCTGTAATCGCCAAAACAATTTCATCATAAGAGCGAGCAATCAGAATCGCCGGGGGCATTGAAGACAAGTCCAGCTGACTGAGATCCAAAGGCCCCAATGATTGGGGCAGAGCATAATGGGCGCCTGCAAACAGAACAATATTATAACCTGATACCGCGCCAACAAGATGAGGAATAGGCTGCTCCTGCTCACTAACCTCTGTAATCGCCAAAACAATTTCATCATAAGAGCGAGCAACCAGAATCTCCGGGGGCCTTGAGGCCAAGTCCAGCTGACTGAGATCCAACGCCCCCAATGATTGGGGTGCTGCATAATGGACGCCTGCAAACAGCACAATATTATAATCTGACACCGCGCCAACAAGATGGGGAAGGGGGGTGTCGTGGCTTATCGGAGGTCTGGGTGACGGCCCTGTAATGGTCGATAGCTGCTGATTGTCCCACAATGTTGCACGGCCATGGACTCCATTCGGCCTAGAAAACGGCGTTTCCGCCCATAAATTTGCCGAGCCGCTAAAAGCCTCGTCTACTGCCAGCACAACACCAGGATGAACAACTTCAAAAAACGTTCCGGCCCCAGGAATATAATCCAGATCAAGAGACGATGAAATGGCATCGCGCAAAACCCCATTCGGTCGACATTCACAGTCGTGTCCGCATAAAATCCCGCCTTCACGAACTTTGGACTTCCATAGCGCTATATCTTCAGTTACAGCTGCGTACGAATGGTCGCCATCAATAAAAACCAAATCTATAGAACCGTCTTCTATGATAGCCGCAGCATCTTTACTGCTCATCATTAGAGGCTTAACATAGGCCTCGCCGTTCGCTAAGTTTACATTGTGCGAAAAAGTTTCGAAAATATCGTAATGGGCCGCAACTTCCTGATGCTGGGCGACATTCTCGCTACCTTTCCAGGTGTCGACGCAATAAAGTGTGCCGCTCCCAATAGCTTGAAGCTCTTCGATGATCACCTTAGTGCTCCCGGTTCCCAACCAACTGCCAATTTCTACAATTTTACTATTAGGTTTTAAAACTTCACGGACGAGAATCCGTAGCGCTTCCTTGTCGTCTTCTCCAAAGGATATGTGATTATCCAAGTAAATCATATTCACCTTCCTTATTCGTGACATTCTTGCAACTTGATGGGATTTGAAAAAAGCCCGATGCACACCCAGAATCAATTACCGCAAAATGAATTAGCGAGTTCCTGAGGTCAAAATAATTCCATTCTTGCTGCTGGTAGTCACCAACACCTAAGGTAAGAAAGTATTGCCCGCCACATAGAGCAAGCTTTATCTCCAAGTTATATATTCCAAGCTCTCCATCGCGCACTGAGGCAAGAGTCGTTTCTTGCATCACCGTATTTGATCCGGCAATGACAATTCCTTCGGGACTGAGTAACGCCCAACCGAGATGAGGAGTGTCGACATTTCGCTGGAACCTCACTTTAATGTATATATTTATTGTTTCGTTACCCGTTAGGACACCGAACTGAAGCTTGCCGTCTGCTTGCACAAGAAAATCCACGATCTCGGCTTCACGGTTACCAATACGACGCTCATAAGGATTGTAATAAGATTGATTCTGGTACTGTGAGTTTTGATGGGACTCCATAAAAACGGATAACTCACCATCCCGCATAATCGTTTGGTTCTGGGGCGACGAACCGGGCGCGTCAAATAGCTGTTCAGCTATGCCATCTGTGGTTTTCTTAATCCCATATAGTAAATCACGGTAGGCAGCTACCGTTGCATCCGTCGGCCCATGCTCCAGTAATCTACCCCCTTCGAGGAGTATCGCCGATTCGCAATTTCTCTGGATTACCTCGGTACTGTGGCTAACGAAAAGAATACAAACCCCAGAATCACGCAGGCTACTGATTTTACTGTAGCATTTTTCCTGAAATCTTGCATCGCCCACGCCGAGAATCTCGTCAATAATCAATATATTCGGATTGACATGGATCGCATTGGCAAATGCCACCCGCGCATACATCCCGGATGAATAGACTTTCATCGGTTGATCGAAAAAAACACCGACATCGGCAAAAGCCTCAATTGCGGCAACGCGCTCGGCGATCTGATTTTCAGCGACACCCTGAATGGTGCTGAACAGTATCACGTTTTCCCGGCCAGTCAGGTCAGGATTAAATCCAGCCCCCAGTTCAAGGAGGGCGGCGACTTTTCCATTAACCTTGATCGTGCCGCTGGTCGGGCTAAGAACCCCGGCAAGTATTTGCAAAAGCGTCGATTTTCCGGCGCCGTTCCGGCCAAGAATGCCAATGCTCTCTCCCTTGCGGATATCAAAGCTGACACCGCTGATTGCAGAAAATTCCTGGTGATAGCATTTGCGAAACGGATGTAACGCTTCTTTCACACGGTCCTGGTGGGACGGATAAAGCCTGTAGGTTTTGCCAAGATTTGAAACCGAAATCACGACATCGCCCACGCTTGAATTTTCAGCCGCTATATCTTCCGAAGTCACAATACATCTCCAAAATGCGGTTTGAGACTGCGAAATACGATGGCGCCGACGATGGCAAAGGCTATCGCAAGTCCCCAGACGTAAAGACCTTGCGACCAGTTGATCCAAAACGGTTGTTGATACAGCAATGCACCACGATAGCCTTCGATGACGTAGCCGATAGGGTTGGCAGTCATCAGCCACTGGTATTGCGGAGGGACGACACCGTCGGCGACCCAGACGATAGGCGTTGCCCAGAACCAGACATTGAGTATGACGCCAAGACCCTGGCCGAGATCGCGATTGAAAACATTGAGTGCCGAAAGCAGCCATTGCAGCCCAACCAGCATCGCGCAAAGCGTAAAAAAATAATAGATAATTTGCAGCCAATACCATGTGATAGCGACTCCATTAAACAAAAGCACCACTATAGCCAACAGCAGCAGCAAACCATGATTGATGGCTCCAGAGGTTAGATACACGAAGGGTAGCAATTCTGACTGAAAAACCATTTTCTTGACCAAAAAACTATGCGCCACAACACCTTGAGTTGCTCGAGACAAACTTTCGGAAAAAAACAGCCAGGGGACATATCCGGTTACAAAATAGACAATAAAAGGTATCCCGGCAGGCCCCTTGGACTTGAATGCAATCGAAAATACGAACCAGAATATCAGCAGGGTAATCGCAGGATTGGCAAGCTCCCAAAGACCACGAAACAGGGTTCCTGAATAACGTGAAAGAATATCACGTTGCGCCAGGGCATGGATTGTCCTTCGCCCTCTATAAAGTTCTATGATGAAATTGATCGCAGAATTCATGTTTTAGTTAAAGTATTATTAGTCGCTGTTGCCGACGTAACTCAGCCAATAATTGATAATGCTTGGTAAAAACCTTTGAGGTGGCAATCATTAACAATTCCCCGTCAAAGTCGGTTTTCACATAGGAATCCAGATGCCCGGCACGACGAATTACCCAGACATTATACCGTGGCAATACTTTGCATGCCCAAAGCAGCCAAAGGAGTACAGCTTCTCGCCAGCTATCCACGATCACAACAAGTCGATTTTCCTCAGACGATCTAAGCTGGCTGATATAGACCAGATTTACAATGAGTAACTGAAATCCCGTGACAAGACCTGAAGCTTCGCTTCGAAATTGCAGCCATCGCCTGAGTATCCGCTTCCAGTAATACATTACGCTTGCACTCCCTGCGCTAAGCGAGCCAGACGCCTTTGCAAATAAAGCAACGAAAGGCCGAATGCCTTGGAGATAAAGGTGAGCAAAGCGACCACTGGAAATACCAGTCTGAACCGAAACGGAATCGAATTATACAGGTTTTTTAACAGTTCCGGTTCGGTAGCGCCATGAACATCAAACCGGCCTGTATATTGAGAAAAATCAGGGTGTCCAATAAACCTAGGGTATGCCCTGTAGCCGTCAATATTGTGATTGACTACAAAACCGTGCCACATCTTTCTCGTGGTATTGCCTGCAATCCAATTTTGACCATGCCGAAGATTTTCTTTCCGCCAGTCATGTAAATAGGCCGGAGAAATTCGAAATGTTTGAGCATCAAGTTTGACGTCGTCAATCAGGCGTAGGTTCCTGATCGTTTCATTCTCCACCAAAGGCATGATTCTCCCGCTAATCAGCGCGTCCAATGCCGTCGTAGATACGTGGCGGCCATCATGAGGCCCGAGATAGTTATCTTCTCCTGCCTGTCCCGGATGCCAGGTGTGATACATAAATTCGCTTTGATGCCAAATCTCCCGATGCCCCAAGTTAACCAAGCGAAAGGTTAATTCATAGGGCCCGCAAATATGTCCCAAATAATCAATGTGTTCATCCGCCCCGCCTATGGCTATCAAATCTGCGCGTCGCGCGCACATGCATGCGCCATAGTTTCTGTTATGAATCGGATCCTTATCATCCATTATCCCCCTGGTTTTTCCATCCACGTTATTGATGCACCCTTTACCGGTAACTTGTGCAAAATCGGGATAACAGAAGGGATATAAATCTTTTCGGGCATTACGAAATTGATCAATATGCAGAACGATGTTGGGATTGCTGTCAAACTCCCTGATGATGGCATTTATGAAGCCTTCTTTTACCATGGCGTCCGAGTCGCAAATGACGCAAATGTCGCCCTTGGCAACAGCGATTCCGGCGTTGTACATCAAATGCTTGTGGTAATAACAATCCTCCGGCATTTCCAGGAGAAGCCACGAATCGACCTGTTGGTCAAATGGGCGGATGGCGTCTGAAACTCGGGAATAGTACTCAATGATGACGACTTCAAATAAGTCACGGTCAAGGTCTTGTCTGCTCAGATAGTCGAGCAGATGGAAACTTTCCCGGACGCTCCAGTCGAGCAGGATCAAGCTGACTTTCGGTTGAGCGCGATTGCTCTGTTTAATGAACTTCATTCTAAGGCACTCTTGCTAAACTGCTGCTTGAAAAGAATTACCAAAGTACTGGCATCCTCAATCTCGCCCTGGGCTATAAGATTATCGATCTCCTCCCGGTTATAAAAAGCCATCTCTCCGTGTCCAAGTTCTCCGTCTATGGCGCTCCTGATTTTACCGGTTACCACTGCCGTAAAAAGGCGGGTGCGAGCCTTAATCACAGCTGCCTCAGGCGTAACGGCGCCTAGATCAACGAGGTGTTCCGATGCTACTAAAAAACCGGTTTCTTCGTGTAGTTCGCGAATTGCAGCAGATCTCACATCCTCGCCCTGTTCCGCATGCCCCTTGATAGCCTCCCATGACCATCGGCCAAGTGGGTGTCTGAACACCCGGATCAACCCAATCTTATCTTCGTCAACCGGCAGTACGGCAACTCCAGCGATAGTATCTTCCAAAAGGCACTTGGGTACTACACTCAAATACCGTTCTACTTGATGCCCATTTTTATCAACAATATGGTCAGCGAATACCGAAAAAACAGTGTTCTCGAAGACACGAGTTCTTGAAAGGGTGATGATTTTTGGATCAATATCTGCATTCATATCGAAACAATGAGACTTTGGGTCTGCCGATTGCGGATAAGTAGGGTTTTATCATCTGGAGATATAATCAAACATTGCCATATTGAGTGTTCTTGATCATGGTATATCCCTTAATCAACTCTGCAATGCCTGCATCAAGGGACATCGAAGTTTTGTAACCTGTCGCTTCAATCTTTTCGTTTGACACAATGTAGTTACGTTGATCGGGGTCTTTACCTACTGGGGCATCAATAAAGACAAAATCCGGTATCTGCTTCTGGATAGTTTCGCAGAGTTCTTTTTTCGATACGTTTGCTTCGGAAAGGCCGACGTTGTAAATCTCTCCCTTCATTTTGTCAAAATTACCGATGGCGTGCTGGAATGCGCGCGAAACATCGCGCACATGTACATAGTTGCGTTTGAAGTAACTTTCAAACAGAACAACGAATCGATCGTTAACGGCACGGTAGGTGAAGTCATTCACGAGCAAATCAATCCGCATCCGTGGTGACATGCCAAACACTGTAGCAAGACGGAAGCTGATCGCGTTTTCGCGTTGCATCAGTTCCTTTTCGATACCCACCTTTTCTATCGCATATTGGGAGATAGGGCGTAGCGGTGATTTTTCTGTACAGAAGTTGTTTTCGTCGCCGCTGCCGTAAGCGCTGTTGGTGGTTGGCATCAAAACGATTTGCTCCTTGGACAACAATTTGATCATCATTGTAATTGCGTCGTGATTAATGGTCGTTGCACCTATTGGATCTAGATTACACAATGGAGCTCCGACCAGTGCTGCCAACGGAATAATGATGTCAGCCTTTTTAAGCAGCGGTGCCATTACGCTCTCGATGCGTATATCACCTTTAACAACCGAAAAGTTTGGGTTATTGCAAACGTGATTAAGGCTGGCTTGTTTGAACATAAAGTTGTCCAGTACCGTTACTTTGTGGCCCGCATTAAGCAGATCTGGAACCATAGTGGAACCGAGGTAGCCGGCGCCGCCGGTGACTAAGATGTTGTAGCTCATGGTATTCCTTACTTTTTGTCAAAAAATTATTCACCGAACATTGCCACTTCGACGCATTCACAGGGGTGAGCTAATACGATGTGCAGTTCTTGAGTGGTGCTTGTGGCTATTCCTGAATCAATAATGGGATAGTCGGACAGCGCTTTTTGCTTGACTGCCTTGCGCGCAAAAAACGATGCTGGGCCACACACATAATGCGGCATTGCAAGTACATTCGGAGACTGTCCCGAGTTATATTCAGAAATACATCATTTACCGTTGCCTTGCCAGCAAGTTGCCTGGAAAACACCACGTTAAAGCCGTAGTCGTTGCCGACGCCGGTAAGTCTAAAGGCTTTGGCTGGCAATGGGCTTTTGTCGAGTGCGAACCTGCTGACAAATTCGGCAGCAAAATGGTGTACATCTGCTTTGGTAGATGCGTTCACCTTGTTTGTATCGGTTGACGACGTATCTACAGCTTTGGAAAATAGTTTAAGACACTTAATCATCGGCAAGCAACTGACGTTTGGCTTGTATGGGGGCTTCCAGCTTTTTTTAGTCGTGCAATTGTATTCAACGGATGTCCTTTTTACAGCCCGAGTAGGGTTGACGCGCGATGGTAGTCATTGGGTACGCCAATGTCAATGAATGTATCCGAGAACTCAATGCCCAGCAGATGCTGGCCAAAAGCCATGGCCGCCGGGAATATGTCGTCCTCCAAAGAGAGCTTGTCTACTGGCGAGAATCTTTCACTGAGTAAGGAGGCGTGTGAGTTAACCCAGTACACGCCGCCATTCGCTAAACAGTCCGGTCTGTCAGTTCGCGATTTGAGAGAGGTAATTTGCCCTTGTGGCGAAATATCCATACCCATGTATCGACCATTTTCATTGGTGCGGAACAAAGAAAAGCACCAGTCTGCATTATTCGCCAAGGAGAACTCGGTCAATGTCTTCAAGTCCACGGCAAAATAAGTATCGCCGTTCAGCAGTAAAAATGGATTATCCTTGCTAATTTTTTTAGCAGCCAACAACAGCCCACCTCCTGTGCCTAGTGGGGTTTCCTCAATAACATAATCAAGCTCGGCATCTTTATACTTGTAGCCGAAGTGATCAATAATGAGCTCATGCCGATAGCCAACGGATAGCACAAAATGGCTGATCCCTTGTTTTATCCAGTAGTCGAGCTGATACTCAAGAAACGGACGCCCGTTGATCGGGGCCATCGGTTTCGGCAGGTCCGGTACGGCACTGCGAAGACGCGTACCTAAACCACCGGCAAGAATAATAGCTGAGGTCACTGCCACTTCCTCATGCCGAATTTATAATTGCGCAGAGTTGGTCAATTTCCTCATTTTGCAAGTCGGGGAAGTTCCCAATGTAGAAGCCATAGAAATGAATGTGCTCGGTTTCAGGGAACTCAAGATGATGCCCGTTCGGCACAATATCTTTCATATAGGGTTGGCGAATTTGATTGCCTCCCCCTGCGCTGCCTCGTCTGAACTCTATGCCGGACTCACGCATTTTCAACATCAGACGCTGAACCAAATCCTCATCCGGGCGCTTCAAAATGAGGTTGAATGCGTAGTTGCTAGATCCTTCCAGCTTGAAGTCGGTACGGTATTTTGACGCATCGATTTGCTTCAAAAAACGAAGCAGGTTTTCAGTTCGACGCGTCACAATTTGATCCAGCCGCTTAAGCTGACTGCGGCCCATGATACCGCCAATCTCAGTATTACGGACGTTGTAGCCCGCGTGGGCGAAGATGAAATCCGAGTTTAATTCTGGATTTTCAATTTGGTAAGTGTCGCGCAAATCATTGTCATTAGCCTCTCGTACCATGCCATGGGAACGCAGCATGCGAACTTGTTGATATACCTCAGGATCATTGGTACAGACCATACCGCCTTCGATGGTACTCATATGGTGTGCATAGTAATATGAAAAATTCGATATCCAGCCCAATCCACCCAGGCGCGTGCCGTTGTGGGTAGCGCCATGGGATTCACAGACATCTTCAATTAGCGGGATATTGCGACGCTTTAGTTCGTCAATCAATTCGTCAGTCAACCCGTCGAAACCTTGTACATGAGTGAGAAACACGGCCCTCGTTTTATCGGTAATTTTGCTCAGAATCTGGGCTGTGTCCATCGCCAGAGTACTTGGGTCAATATCTGCAAACACCGGAGTGAACCCGTTTTGCAGTACCGATGCAACATCGGAAACCCATCCCAAAGGAGGCGTAATGACTTCTCCTCCTTCCGGATGACGAATCTTAAGTATTGCCATGGTCAAAAGGTTTGCAGATGCGCCCGAGTTAACGAACACGCTGTATTTTACGCCTAGCCATTCAGACCATTCAGCTTCGAATGCTCTTACATTGGCACCGTGGGTCAGGATCGGATCGTCCTGCTTCAAATGTTCGATTACTGCGTCAAGATCTTCGCGCAGGATGTTGTTACGCATCAGAGGAAATTTCATATTATTTTTACCAACATTAATCAAAAAGTGATTGCATAAATGTCGTTACGCTATTCAACACAAATTCAGGGCCGATTCCTACCTGTTCGTGCAGCTCTTCGCGTGAGCCAAGCTCAAAGCGGTAAGCGCCTTCAACGCCAATATTGAGCATGCGTGCAGCCATGTTACGCCGGGCAAGGAATTCAAAGAACATCGCATCGACGCCGCCTCGCCCACGGAAACCTTCCTCGAGAGTGACGATGCCCGCATAAGAGGAAAGAACAGCCTGAAGCTGATTTGCTGCAAAGTTGGAAATGTCGAAAAGGTCTATCACGCCGACTTGATGCCCAGCAGCCGCTAGGCTATCAGCTACTTTGAAAGCGGTATGCAGCATATAGCCGGTCGCTATAAGGCAAACGTGCCCCCCACGGCGATGGACATGAAAACCTAAATCCAAGTCGGGGGCGTCGATCTCATAGATCACCGGCAACACTTGGGCATCAAAGCGCAGGTATTTTGGGCCTAGAGTGTTTACACAGCGATCAAAGAGAGCGTCGGCACTGATATGATCAGCCGGCGAGAGCACTCTGATATTGGGCAGAGCGCGCATCAAAGTCAAGTCTTCGTAACATTGATGGGTCGGCCCGGACACTACATAACTAAATCCTGCCCCGACGCCGATCAAATTGACGTTCATGGGCCGTACTTCTGAAAGCAGCGCTAAGCTGACCCGAATTTGTTCGTAACAGCGCATGGTAATGAAGGGGGCAATGGCGTAAGCGAAGACGGTATAGCCTTCTAATGCCAAGCCCGCTGAAACATTAATCAGATTTTGTTCGGCGATCCCGACATTGACGAAGCGCTCAGGAAAATCAGCGCGAATTTTATCGAGGATAGGGGAGCCAAAATCGGCGCTGGTAAAGAAAATCTTCTGATCTTCCGCCATCGCTCGCCAAATACGATTCAACAATACATCGCGCATAGCAAGGGGTTTGACACTCATGTGACTTGCTCCAATAAGCTGTCAATCAGCTCCGGTTTGGGATTCATGATGTGCGAAAGCGGTGCATTTTCGAGGCCGGGCACACCATGTCCTTTCAAGGTTCGAGCTATCAAAGCTTTAGGTTTTTCGGCAGAGTTTGCTTTCATTTGCAACAAGGCTTTCTGTACTGCAATAACATCATGACCATCGACCTCCTGGCAATCCCAGCCAAACGCAGACAAGCGCGCCGAGAGTGAACCGTGGCTTACGATGTCATCGGTGTAGCCGAGCATACTGATTCGATTGTCATCAACGATCAGATGCAGATTATCAAGTTTATGTTGGGAGGCGAACATGATCGCCTCCCAGTTAGCACCCTCGTGTAATTCGCCATCACCGGATACGACAAACACGCTACGGTCACTGCCTTTACGTTTTAATCCCAATGCCATGCCCGTTGCAACACCTAGACCATGACCCAATGAACCGTTGACGGTTTCGTAACCCGGAATCACCGGATCCGGTATCCCGCCAAGAAAACTGCCGGTTTGGCAGACCCGTTGCAACTCCTTGAGAGGAAAATAGCCCAGGTCAGCCAGAATTGGGTACATGCAGAT
This sequence comes from Methylobacter sp., assembly GCA_030679035.1. Lineage (GTDB taxonomy): Bacteria > Pseudomonadota > Gammaproteobacteria > Methylococcales > Methylomonadaceae > Methylobacter_A. The sequence goes on from JAUXTH010000172.1 coordinate 22,252, forward strand.
CGAGCCATGTCCCTTGCTGATAATGCAACGATCCCGATGTTCGGCTAGCGGCTGTGCAGGATCGAAACGCAGTACGCCGCCATAATATAGCGCTACAAAAATTTCTATGGAGGAGAGTGATGAGGCCAGACGGGTTTCAGGAGCCCTGCGATGTACCGCCAAGGTTTCTCTCCATACCCAATGCGATTTTTCGCGCAGATCGATAGCATTAACAGTCATGAGCAAGCCGCCGCGTTCTCTATATTGTTGAGATACCATTGGTAAGTGTCTTTAAGGCTTCCTTCAAAATCTGCACTAGGTTGCCAGCCAAAGGCGCGTAGCCTGCTGCTATCGAGTAATTTTCTCGGCGCGCCATCAGGTTTGCCAGTATCCCATTCGATGGCTCCTGAGTAACCAATCATACAGGCAATGGTTTCTGCCAACTCACGAATGGAAATATCTTGGCCGGCCCCCAAGTTTAAAGGGAGTTCAAGAGTACTTGTGTTTCCTTTAAGCAGAGCAATGCAGGCATCGGCAATGTCATCGGTATAAATAAACTCACGGCGCGGTGTGCCGCTACCCCAAAGCGTCAAGCTTTCTGCGCCTGTCTGGTGCGCCTCATGGAAGCGCCGGATCAAGGATGAGAGAACATGGCCAGACTTTGGGTCAAAGTTGTCGTTAGGGCCAAAAGCGCTGTTGGGAATAACCGGAATAAAACGTTGCTCACCGTATTGCTGGTTGTAAGCAAGACACATCTGCATGCCAGCCAGTTTTGAAATCGCGTAGGCAAGGCTGGTCGGCTCAGGATAACCGGATAGCAGTGCTGTCTCTGCCATAGGTTGCGGGCATTCGCGCGGATACATACAGGAGGAAGCAAACAAAATTAGTTTACGAACACCCGCGCAGTGTGCCGCCTTGAGCACATTGAGTTGAATCGCTAGGTTGGCATTCATGAAATCAGCCGGATAGGTCTGGTTTTCGATAATGCCACCGACTCTGCCGGCCGCCAAAATCACATAGTCCGGTAAGTGTTGTTCAAAAAAAACATCCACTGCTGCCGCATTCGTTAGCTCCAAGTCTGCATGTCTGGCCAATAGCAAATTGACAAATCCTTCGTCTTGCAAGCGGCGAACGACAGCCGAACCAATTAAGCCTGTGTGTCCGGCAATAAAAATCTTATCTGTTTTATTCATCAATTACAGGCCGTTGGGTTGATACAGTACGACACGGCTGCCGGAATCTTCAAAATTGAAAGATACGTGCACCAGATCTTTAAGATGCTCACGAATTGCAGCATGCTTATCAGGTTTTGCGAAAAGCAGCATAAATCCCCCGCCGCCAGCGCCAAGAATCTTGCCGCCGATTGCACCGGCTCGCATGGCTTCATCGTAAATATGGTCAATTTCCGGGGTTGAAACCCGATCAGAAAGGCTGCGCTTGTACTTCCAGCTTAGATCGAGCAGCTTGCCAAATTCGTCTATGCTGACGCGACTATCCGAGAGAATAGTGGTCGCTTCATAAACCATTTCCTTCATAAGGTTGAGTTCTGTTTCGCGATTTTTGAAATTGTCAATCTTGGATTTTGCAATCTCATCAGCGATGCGGGAGAGTCCGGTAAAACAGAGCATAAGATGATCATGAAGCTCTTCCCGCCTATACCCTGGAAGAATGAGCGGCGACACGTTAAAAGAGTCGTCTCTATGAAAATCAATGCGATTGAAGCCGCCATAAGCTGCCGACACTTGATCCTGTGAGCCGACATTCTCGCCGATAAGGCTTTGTTCGATGTGGATAGCATCTTTGGCCAGAGTGTCCTGGCTGACCATTTGACCGCGAAGACCGTACAGCGCATGCGCCAAGCCGACGGTAAAGGCTGAACTAGAGCCTAAGCCGGAACGTGCCGGCAAATCACCATCGTGATGAATTTCCAGTCCATCAACTACATTTGCCCAGTTAAACACTGCTCGCACTGCAGGATGTTCGATTTCATCGTTATGCCGAACATTTTCGATGCGAGAGTAAACAATACGATGCCGGTGCTCGAAAAATGGCGGCAAATGTCGGCATGTTATGTAACAGTATTTATCAATAGTGGTCGCCAATACTGCGCCGCCATGTTCCCGATACCAATCTGGATAGTCGGTGCCGCCACCAAAAAAAGAAATTCTGAACGGGGTTCTGGTAATGATCATACTTAATTCAATCACCCAGGATTTTGCGATTAAGATGGATGCTGGTCATATCTTCGATATTTTTTCTTTCGAGCGCGCCAAATTTCTGCTCGACAAGATTTAGGTAAACCGGGTTGGTAAAATACTTTTGCCACGCTTCGTCCCGGAACTTCAAAACATCCGCCGAACTTACGTATTTTGTTGGCAGAGGCTGGCTTTCGTATGACAGGAAGGCGTAGCCTTCATATGAATCGGGCAATGCCCAGCCATTTTTCTTTGCGATGCTGTACATTGGGCTTCCAGGCAAGGCCTGACACGGATACATATTGGCCATCTCGGTGTTGAGCTCCATTGCGAGATCCAATGTCTCTTGCATAGTTTCCATGGTGTCTTCCGGGAATCCAAAAATGTAATTGCTGATGATTTTAATATCAGAGTCATTAATTGTTTTGCAAACTTCGCGAATGTTGACTTCCTGGAAGGAACCTTTTGACACTTCCTGACGAACCAATTGATTGCCGGCTTCAACGCCAAGCGCGAGCCAGTTAACCCCTGCACGCCTAAATAGGTCGAGTGCGTCTTTGCGAACCGTATCGACTCGCGAATAGGCCCACATGTTGAAACCGAAATCGTGATCAATGGCCTGTTGAAGTATGGGTGCGTAGTATTTTCGGTTTAAAAAGAACATCTCGTCGCTGATCCGTAAAGTGCGAACCCCCATATCAGCGAGCTTTCGCATCTCACGACTTACCCATTCAGGGCTCCAGAAACGCACCCTTCTCGAATCTGCGGCATTAACCTCATTGCCGTTATCTGAGCGATTGACGATATTTATCATGCAAAAACTACAGCCAAAATTACACCCTAAAGAGGTGTAAATAGCCGCAAAAGGCGTTCGCTTGTCATGATCAAATTCTGCGTGCCAAAAATGCGCGCGATATAGATCCAGCGGTTTTTCGCGATAAGGCAGGAGATCCCATGCATAGCCTGGCAAGTCATGATCCATGCATTCCTGAGGCACTATTTCCTGTGGCGGGTTGAGGGTAGGCGTTTTGATGTTTGCTACCCCGCGCTTCTTGTACCCTATCCCCTTGATGTGTTGCAGGTCGTCACCCAGATTGCTTTTGAGAAGATTGTGCAGCGCATATACGCCTTCATTTAACAACACAATATCGACACAATCGTAATCAAGCACTTCCATGGGCAGCGCACTGGTATGCGACCCAACAAAACAAATCGGAAGTTCAGGATAGTGGTCTTTGAGCGCTCTCGCCATTGCTAAAGCGCCAATCATGCTCGTTGTGCCGGAATTTGGATTTTGTCCATACACCACAAAAACGACAAGTCGAGGGTTGGCGTCCGAAACCCTTGTGACAGACTGATCCAGCGTCAACCTTTCCGCATCGCAGTCCAGAATACCCGTACCAAACCCTTTTGAGCGGCAAGATTCCGCCAGCAGTAACGACCATGTTGGCGGTTCTATGGCAGAATAAACCGTGGCAAGTCCTTGGTATGCCTTGGCAGATGAATCGGGATTGATAAAAAGAACATCCAATTTCCTATTCAATTTTAGTGCCTAAATATTAATTAACGGATTAAGTTTTAGTATTATAGTGGGGTTTCTACTATCAAACCAAAAATGATTGGGCGGACGGCATCTCTTTCGTCCCGCAGTCAGGCTGATAAGTCGAACTGTACCAGCGTCGCGTTCAAGTCTACACCACACCAGCTCCCAGCAGGCTTGGGGTATACACACCATCGCTGGAGATATTGTTTTCAAAATCTTTGTAAGTCAGATTAATTCCTTCTTTTAGACTGGTGCTCGCTCTCCATCCCAATTGGTTAATTCTGGACACATCCAATACCTTGCGCATCGTGCCGTCAGGTTTGGATGTGTCTTGTATGAACTTGCCGTTGTAGCCCACTACTTCGGCGATTATTTCCGCTAGTTTGCGAATGGACTGGTCTTCACCTGTGCCTATGTTAATCAATGGACATTGAGCGGGATTAGTTAAATCGGCATAATGCTCATTATCTAGTGACGCCAGAAATACTACCGCTTTCGCCAAGTCATCCACATACAAAAACTCACGTTTTGGTGTGCCACTGCCCCATAGCACTACTGTTTCATCGTTGGCAACTTTTGCCTCGTGTATTTTACGTATCAAAGAAGGCAATACATGCGAATTATTCCGATCATAATTATCACCCGAACCATACAAATTAGTAGGCATAACCGCTAGCCATTTTGTTAGGTATTGTCGATTGTACGACCAGCACATTTCAATGCCTGCTATTTTGGCCAGTGCATAAGCGCGGTTAGTAAATTCAAGCGGTCCGGTAAGAAAATATTCTTCTTTGATTGGCTGCGGACAATTACACGGATAGATACAGGAGCTACCTAAGAATATCAAGCGATTCACGCCTGTGGCATAAGCAGCACGGCAGACATTGGACTCAACTAACAGGTTGCTCATCAGGAATTCGACCGGATAACTGTTGTTAGCATGTATGCCACCGACTTTGGCAGCGGCCAAAATTACAACTTCGGGGCGTTCTTGCAAAAAAAATTGCTGGGTGGCAGTCGCATCTTCCAAATCTAGCTGAGCATGGGTGCGTCCTACTAGGTTAGTGTAACCTTGCCGTTGCAACTCACGCCCAATGGCGCTGCCAGCCAAGCCGCGGTGTCCGGCAATATATATTTTGGTGTGTTTATTCATGATTAATTACTCGTTTGGATTCAACTACATAAGTAGAATCGACACTAATCTGAGAAGCAAAAGGTTGGCTGATATAGTTTTCAATGCGACCAAAGACGATAAAGCACATGAGAAGCTATAAATAGCTAAGCCAAGCCAAGCCAAGCCAAGCCAAGCCAAGCCAAGCCAAGC
>JAUXTH010000186.1 GCA_030679035.1 Methylobacter sp.
GTGGGGATGAACCGTCTTTTGAGTAAATCAGCGCGGTTTTTATCATGCGTTCCCCACACCCGTGGGGATGAACCGTTGCCGTTGCTATAGTGCTGATTATAGCTATTGCGTTCCCCACACCCGTGGGGATGAACCGTTGCCGTTGCTATAGTGCTGATTATAGCTATTGCGTTCCCCACACCCGTGGGGATGAACCGCGATTGAAAGCATCCTGCTGTCGCGCTTCATTGCGTTCCCCACACCCGTGGGGATGAACCGAATCGCTATTTTCACCACTCCAAAGCTTTGTGGCGTTCCCCACACCCGTGGGGATGAACCGCCCGAATATTCGGAAAGAACCTGAAAAAACGAGCGTTCCCCACACCCGTGGGGATGAACCGGGGTATATAGTGCCTCTATAGGCTGCCACTATGCGTTCCCCACACCCGTGGGGATGAACCGCTTGTAGAGTAATGTAATTAATGTAATTAACAGCGTTCCCCACACCCGTGGGGATGAACCGCTTCTGCGCTGGAGCGACCATCGCGTCAATCTGCGTTCCCCACACCCGTGGGGATGAACCGAAGACCCGTTTCAGGAGATACTAGCGGAAAGTGCGTTCCCCACACCCGTGGGGATGAACCGCTATCACTAGCTGATGCTAACACAGGGGTAGCGCGTTCCCCACACCCGTGGGGATGAACCGCTCATCTAGACTCAGGTTAAATATTGGGTGAGGCGTTCCCCACACCCGTGGGGATGAACCGGTTGTTAATATTTGACGTTGCCGGGGTTAATCGCGTTCCCCACACCCGTGGGGATGAACCAGATGAACAAATGCAAAGGGCTAATGACATAATGCGTTCCCCACACCCGTGGGGATGAACCGCTACACCTGCATTAGCATCAGCTAGAGCTAATGCGTTCCCCACACCCGTGGGGATGAACCGGGTGGCAGAGTATGAGTGATATAAATCTAGTTGCGTTCCCCACACCCGTGGGGATGAACCGCTTAGCTTGCACAGTCGCGACTGTGATAGGAGGCGTTCCCCACACCCGTGGGGATGAACCGGGGGTGCAAATTCCCACATCCGAATATTGGCAGCGTTCCCCACACCCGTGGGGATGAACCGTCCATGTTGTTTGCTAGCATTACTAGGTGGCAGCGTTCCCCACACCCGTGGGGATGAACCGCCAAGCTCACAAGTGAACTGGCTAGAGCTAGAGCGTTCCCCACACCCGTGGGGATGAACCGCCATCGACCACCTCGTAAATATCCTCTTCCTGGCGTTCCCCACACCCGTGGGGATGAACCGCCATGTGCCAACTACCACTAAGTGACAAAGGCGCGTTCCCCACACCCGTGGGGATGAACCGCATTCGCCGTATTCAAGGTATCGTCGGTGCCGGCGTTCCCCACACCCGTGGGGATGAACCGCCGGACGCGTCCATGACCGGCAGCATGTTGAGGCGTTCCCCACACCCGTGGGGATGAACCGCCGGCGCTTTAACCTGCTTAACCATCTGATCTGCGTTCCCCACACCCGTGGGGATGAACCGAACATACGTGGGGATTCTGCGCGACGCTACCGGCGTTCCCCACACCCGTGGGGATGAACCGGTGCCGCTGGACATGATGGCGACGGCTTTGAAGCGTTCCCCACACCCGTGGGGATGAACCGTTAATTTTTACACCAAAAGTTTACATTTTTGAGCGTTCCCCACACCCGTGGGGATGAACCGGCCTGTTCACGACAGAAATCGCCGTGCGACTAGCGTTCCCCACACCCGTGGGGATGAACCGGTCGGTACACCACTGAAATAGCCGGAGAATTAGCGTTCCCCACACCCGTGGGGATGAACCGCCCACTGCCACACCCCATGCATTTATGCAGTGGCGTTCCCCACACCCGTGGGGATGAACCGGCGATTTGCACGCTGACGATGATCAGGAGCGCGCGTTCCCCACACCCGTGGGGATGAACCGGATCAGGAGTGGTACGATAAAGAGCGAAAGCGGCGTTCCCCACACCCGTGGGGATGAACCGTGGGGAACTGTAGGAACTCGTTTCCTCCGTTAGCGTTCCCCACACCCGTGGGGATGAACCGGAGGTGTTGCCGCTGACCTGGTGCGAGCATGAGCGTTCCCCACACCCGTGGGGATGAACCGCCATGATGATGTTCCTTAAAATATTACCGGTCGCGTTCCCCACACCCGTGGGGATGAACCGCGTCGGTGAGTTTTATAGATGATCCGGCCGTAGCGTTCCCCACACCCGTGGGGATGAACCGGACAGAGCGCGATTCTATGATAGCTGGGAGCCGCGTTCCCCACACCCGTGGGGATGAACCGTCAGCGCCTAATGAACGTCCGACGGTAAAATCGCGTTCCCCACACCCGTGGGGATGAACCGGCCGATGAAATAGTTAACAAAGCCCAAGTTAAGCGTTCCCCACACCCGTGGGGATGAACCGTTATAGCGTACGTTTCAATTTGCATTGAAAAAGCGTTCCCCACACCCGTGGGGATGAACCGTGAGTTTATGTGTTCAGTTGCGCTCAATTTTAGCGTTCCCCACACCCGTGGGGATGAACCGCCACCAAATACCTGGAACATTTTGCTCAGCGCGCGTTCCCCACACCCGTGGGGATGAACCGCCTCTCAGAGTCTTGGCATATTCGCCCGGCAAGCGTTCCCCACACCCGTGGGGATGAACCGTCGGGCAGATAAACAACGTGCCGACCGGAATTGCGTTCCCCACACCCGTGGGGATGAACCGTTCTTTTGCCATAACGCCCTAAAAAGTGAGTTGCGTTCCCCACACCCGTGGGGATGAACCGCCAGGGCATTATAAGCGCTGCTGGCAGATCGGGCGTTCCCCACACCCGTGGGGATGAACCGTCGCCGGTGTGCTGGCGGAAGTTTGCGGGGTGGCGTTCCCCACACCCGTGGGGATGAACCGTGAGTTTATGTGTTCAGTTGCGCTCAATTTTAGCGTTCCCCACACCCGTGGGGATGAACCGTATTTGATGCGCCGCCGGAGGCATGGTTATGGGCGTTCCCCACACCCGTGGGGATGAACCGCATTTTGTTGAAAAAGCGGTTACATCATTAAAGCGTTCCCCACACCCGTGGGGATGAACCGCTATCAACTGCAATGGCGATGATTTTCACATCGCGTTCCCCACACCCGTGGGGATGAACCGTTCCCTGGCTCCCGCGTCGATTGGGCGTTGCGCGTTCCCCACACCCGTGGGGATGAACCGTGCGCCGATGTGGCGGATGCTGAGCTTGTAGAGCGTTCCCCACACCCGTGGGGATGAACCGCATTTATATCGCCATTGTTGACGCGGTAAAATGCGTTCCCCACACCCGTGGGGATGAACCGTTTCAAGAGTGGCAGCAACAGCATATAAACTTGCGTTCCCCACACCCGTGGGGATGAACCGAGTGTGGAGGCCGAGAAAACACCGCTACAGGGGCGTTCCCCACACCCGTGGGGATGAACCGCGCAATGACAAATAGGACTGAACAACCACCAGCTAAAGCTGGTGGGTTCGTATAATGGACTAAAGTCCGGATACGGGTCATAAGACCCGTTCATGATTCTGTCCTAAAATTATCATCACCTTTGGGTTCAAAATGATGTTCCAGATAATTTTTTATCATTTCATCTGTCAATTCACCAGAAGTCACGCAAAAGTAACCCCGTGCCCAGAAGTGACGACCCCAATAGCGTTTTTTCAAATCTGGAAAACTTTCGAACAGCTTCATCGAACTTCTTCCTTTAATTCGTCTCATAATTTCGCTCGGTGCCAAATTGGGTGGCGCAGAAACCAAAATATGGACATGATCCTGGCTGACAACACCTTTCAGAATTTCTATCTCAAAGGCTTCACAAGTTTGCCTAATCAGTTCACGCACTTTCAAACCAACGTCACCTTTCAACACCTTGTAACGATACTTTGTGACAAACACAAAATGATATTGAATTTTAAAAACAGTATGACTTCCATAACGGTAATCCATAAGGCCCCCTACTTTTCAGTTCAGGGCAATATCATACGTCAAAAAATCATAGATAAATCTGACCGCCTAAAAGGCGGTGGTTTTAACCTTACTACGGACTAATAAACTAAATTCGTCCTACCGAGGTACGAGGCGTATCATTCGCGAACGATGTGCTTAATTGCAAAATAAGTTTTATCCCCTACTATCTCGATTTTTTAAACACTGATTTAACTCAAGTAAGAGGAAATTATGCAGCAAAAAACAATTCTAACGCTCTGTGCGTCCTTGGCCTTTTCTATGGCGTTGGTCAACAATGCCGAGGCTATAAAATTAAAAGATGTGCTTAATGCGGTCAATAACGGCAGTAATGGTCAGGCGAATACTACAGGTCAACCATTGCAGCAGGGTCAACAGGCTGTTAATGCCGTACAACCCGGCAGTCTGGCGGAGTTATTGGTGCAGCGGACAGGCGTGACCGGAGCCCAGGCTCAAGGGGGCGCAGGCGCTTTGTTTCAGATTGCTAAACAGGCTATGCCGGCAGATTCGTTTGCCCAACTGGAGCAGTCGGTTCCGGGTATGCAGGGAATGCTGGGAGCTGCGCCTGCTCCATCGCAACAGGGCGGTTTGGCGGGGCAATTGGGGGCAATCGCGGGGACTTCGGGTGGAACGGCGGGGAATTTGCTTTCGGTGGTTTCCGCTTTTCAGCAGCAGGGCATGTCGCCTGCGATGGTGCAGCAATTTATTCCGGTGGTGATCGATTATGTCAAAGCCCATGGTAATGACGCCTTGGTAAATACCTTAAGCACCGCCTTAATCGGGCGTTGATTTAGAATACAGCCATCACACTTCAAAGTTCGGCATCTCATCCTTCTCCCTCATCAAGGGAGAAGGATCAGGGCCTGATATAGATGCCTTTGCTCCAGCGTCTGAATGGGGCTTGCGAAATCCGGAGCTACGTGTCTTTAATTTATTGGTGCCCGGCTAACATCCATCAAGTATTAAGAATCACTTTCAGCTTTTTACCTGGAGTAAGCGAATCGCTTATTGCCGGTGGATTCCATTTACGCAGATCTGCGATTGAGACGTTAAATTTACGGGAAATTTGTGCCAGCGAATCGCCTTGTTTTACCGTGTAACTGATCGAACGAGCAGCAGATGAAACGACAGCCTTTGAAGCGGAAGCAACAATCTGTTGATTCGCAGCTTTAATTGTCAGCTTCTGGCCTAAAACCAACGCGGTTTTTGAGTTAAGTTTATTCCAGTCCGCGATATCTTTGCCGCTAACCGAAAATTTCTGCCCGATATTCCAGATGGTGTCGCCTTGTTTTACGACATAAACCTGGGCGCTTCCCGGCTTGGTTTTTGCCATTTCAGTGTTGATCAATGTACCAGCCGATTTTTGCGCCGTCGGCATCTTTAACATCATGCCGGAATGGATGTAATTGCTCGCCAAGTTGTTGGTCTGACGGATTGATTGGGGTGTTGTATTGTTCTTGTCGGCGATAGATACGAGACTTTCCCCGGCCTTGACTTTGTGTTGGCTTGGGATCGTCTGAATTTCATCATGGCGAATTTGCGCTATCGTCTCGGCATGGTATCGCTTTTTATCGACTCGTTCATCATAGGGCAGTTGAGCCAGGTTTTGTTTGAATAACTGTGCCTTAGAAACCGGAATCAACAGGTGATGCGGCCCTTGCGGCGCGGTGCTTGACAGGTTGAAGCCGGGGTTTAATTTTAAAAACTCACTAAGCGGCGTGTTGGCCAGTTCTGCGGCTTTATTTAAATCCAGTTGGGATTTAGCATCAACCAATTCGCAGTAAGGTCTATTAGGGATATTTTGCAATTGAACATTATATTTATCGGCATTGGCGAATATTTTGGCTATGGCCAACAACCGCGGTACATAATCTGCGGTTTCCTTGGGCAGATCCAGTGACCAGTAATCGGTGTCCAGGTTAAGATTTTCATTTTTTTCGATGGCTTTTCTTATATTGCCTTTGCCGTAATTGTAGGAGGCCAGCGCAAGATGCCAGTCGCCATCAAAAGTCTCGCCCAAGTGTTTCAAAAAAGCGGTTGCCGCTTTGGTTGAGGCATAAACATCACGGCGACCGTCGTACCAGGTGTTTTGTTGCAGACCGTACAAACGACCGGTGGCCGGTATAAACTGCCAGAGCCCCGACGCATCGCTTTTTGAATACGCTTCCGGCAGAAAGGCGCTTTCAACTATCGGCAACAAAGCCAGTTCGCCGGGAATGTTTTTGGCTTCGATCTCGTCGAGTATCAGATGCAGATAAGGTTCCGCTCGCTGCTGAACTCTGGCAAGATAACCGGGGTGCCGCAAGTACCAGTTTAACTCACGATCAATCCGTTCATTTTTAATATCGGGCAGCGAATATAGCGATATTAACCGCTCCCAAACGGTATTTTTGTACTTTACAGGTACATTGTATTTTTGTTTTCCGAACGGATGGAGAGCATGTCTCACATAGCTGTTATCCGTTTCGGAGCTGGCAGGCGGCCTGTCATCAAAAGAGTTTGAGGTTGTAGAGCAGCCTGTTACGATTAAAAAGATCAATATAAATAGAAATTTAACTGATCTGCTAAAGTTAACGCGCATGATCCAAGCCTATATTAAGAATGAAGTTTATTATTAGAATGTTATCATTATAGCTTGTTTTTATTGAAAATCATCAAAATCAGATAGTGTAAAATACGCTTATGAAACGTAATTTCTTATTTGCCTGGTACCAGACCCCGAGAGGCAAGCTGCTGCAACAGCTTGAAGCCGACTATATTCAGCGGTCTATCACCGTCAGTTGTCAGCAAACTATTTTGCAAATTGGCGGGTTAGGCTGGGAAAATGAATTTATCGATTGCTCTTTATACAAGAATTTTACAGTGCTGGATGCCAAAAGCCTGGGCTGCGACAAGGCAAGAAAAATCCAGGCAAAATCCTACCGCCTGCCCTTGCAAAGCAACTGCGTCGATATGATCATAATCCCGCATTTATTGGAGTTTGATGCCTCCCGGTTTCAGACCATGCGCGAAGTGGAACGGGTTTTGAAGCCTGAAGGCCTATTGCTCGTGTTGAACTTTAATCCGTGGAGCCTCTGGATCAGATACCAGTATTTGTGGGATAAAAAAATGGCCGATTCATGGGGTGGGCATTTTATTTCCCGCTCACGGGTTTTAGACTGGCTAAAGTTATTGAATTTTGAAGTCACCGTATCATCCGAGTTTAATTTGGATACCGTCAAATCGACACATGGAAAATTCATCACTCGGGGACCCTCGCTCACCTCGACCGCCTATGCGGTCAAGGCCATCAAACGCCGTTACAACCTGATTCCGCTGACGCCGGTATCCACACTAAATTCCCGTTTGGTTTTGACAAACCCGCTTAACTCACCGACAACACAGAAAAACAGACATGACTGATCACGTCATTATTTACACCGATGGCGCCTGCAAAGGCAACCCTGGGCCGGGCGGCTGGGGCGTAATACTCAGCTACAAGGGAACCGTTAAGGAAATCTACGGCGGCGACCCCGACACCACCAACAACCGCATGGAGCTGATGGCGGCGATCCAGGCGCTGGAAATCTTGACCAAACCCTGCTCCGTGCAACTCAATACCGATTCGAAATATGTGATGCAGGGTATTACCGAATGGATAAGCAACTGGAAAAAACGCGGCTGGAAAACAGCCGCCAAGACGCCGGTAAAGAATGAAGACCTGTGGCGCAGACTGGATGCCGCGATTCAGCGGCACAATATCGAATGGTTTTGGGTGAAAGGCCATTCAGGCCATAAAGAAAACGACCGGGCGGATGAGCTGGCTAATCTGGGGATTGACTCATCGTCGGGCTTGTAAGTTCATTTTTTAACTATTCAGCGATTAAATATAATGGAACGCAGATGACGCTGATGATTATGATGAACGCGGATAATCTCAAATAGCAGCTGATGTTACGCACGGACGGTACTTCTCCCGTTTGCCGCTCCGAGCACCGGAGCTTTTGTCGAGAATAGCCCGCCAGGGGTGCGGCATGGATGCCGCACGTCAGCAGAGGGGCAGGAGCCCCTTCTGCTGACCCTCGACAAAAGCGAGGAGCGCAGGAAATAAGCGGCAACCGGGTCGCCT
>JAUXTH010000192.1 GCA_030679035.1 Methylobacter sp.
CTGTCCTTCGAGCCGTCAGGCGCTGGCGAACATGCCTTTTTGCAGATAGAAAAGAAAGGCGAAAATACCGAATATGTCGCAAGACAATTGTCCAGGTTTGCTAATGTCAGGCAGCGCGATGTCAGCTATGCGGGCCTAAAAGACCGCTATGCCGTCACCACCCAATGGTTCAGCGTCTGGCTGCCGGGCAAGGCCGATCCCGACTGGACGCAGTTTGAATCGGACAGCATGAAGGTGCTGCACTCGGTGCGCCATGCCAGAAAGCTCAAACGCGGCGTGTTGTCGGGAAACAGTTTTAAACTGATTATCCGCGACTGGCAGGGCGATCAGGCAAAAACCATCCGGCAACTGGAGCTGATTAAAGCCAACGGCATCGCCAATTATTTCGGCTCGCAGCGCTTTGGCAACGCCGGGCAAAATGTCAGCAAGGCCTTGGCTATGTTCGATGGCGCGAAAGTGGGCCGGGAGCAGCGCAGCATTTATTTGTCAGCGGCCCGGTCTTATCTGTTCAACCTGATCTTGGCTGAGCGGGTAACGCAAAATAACTGGAACCAGCCGGTTGCAGGCGATACCTACCAATTCGACCTGTCGCACAGCTGTTTCCAGTCGGAGCAGCCGGACGCGGAAATCATCCGGCGGCTGGAACTCAAAGAAATTCATCCTACCGGCGTATTATGGGGCAGGGGGAATGCCGATGTGTCGGCCGATGCGTTAGCTATCGAGCAAGCTGTGATCGATGAGCATGAACAGTTAGCGCAGGGCTTGATAGCGAGCGCCGTTGATCGGGACAGGCGTGCATTAAGGGTTAACGTGCAGGATTTACACTGGCAGATTGTCGATGACACGACGCTGGAACTTGGTTTTACCTTGCCCGCAGGGAGCTACGCCACGTCGGTGTTGCGGGAAATTATCGGGTGCTGATGACAGTTATTTTTCGGTGATAAAAATCCGGATTTCGCTTTAGGCATTACTGTCGAATTTTGATGTATGATGTGCGACTATGACGGGGTATAAATTTGTAATTCGGGAGATTCGCAATGAAACTATTACACAGAAAAGACCTGTTCGGGTGGTCGGATTTTAATCGGGAGCGCAACCTGGATTTTCACTGTGTGCTGTGGGTGCGTGACGGCGGTAATGTCTTAATCGACCCCTTGCCGATGTCCGAACATGATCACAGCCACTTGC
>JAUXTH010000204.1 GCA_030679035.1 Methylobacter sp.
AGCTTGTCGGCCTTAATGACCAGTTTCTTGTAAATGCCTATAGCAGGATCGGTAAAATGGATGCATTCACAGTTTATATCACCTTGAAAATCGCCGACCGAAAACAGGTTGATACCGGTGACTTTAAGCTTGGTCGCGGTCGGCAAGGTAATATATTCGGCCACGCCATGCGCACTGAGATGATTGGCGCAGACTTTGGCCTGCTCAAACAGCGGGGCGACCAGGCCGAAAGTAGCGCCGCGATGCTGGATACATTCGCCTACCGCGTAAATGCTGGGATCGTAACTTTGCAAGGTATCGTTAACGACGATGCCGCGCTCGCAATAAATCCCCGCTTCCTGAGCCGGCGTCATGTTGGGGCGTACGCCGATGGCCATAATAAACAAGTCGCATTCCAGTCGGCTGCCATCGTCGAAACTTACCGCCGTAATATGCCCGTTTTCATCCCCCAATAATTGCTTGAGTTTGACGGCCATTTTAAATTTCAGGCCGCGTTGCTCCAGTTCCGTTTGCAGCATTTTTGCTGCGGGTCTGTCCATTTGCCGGTTCAGCAAGATGTCATGGTTATGGATCACGGTGACATCCATGCCTCTTGAAACCAGACCGTTGGCGGCTTCCAGACCTAACAGCCCGCCGCCCAAGACCACCGCTTTTTTATGGCTAAGGCAGTAGCTAAGCATTTTATTCACATCGACTATGTCCCGAAAGCTGATCACGCCCTCCAGGTCATTACCGGGAATCTGCGGTATCACGGCCTTGGAGCCGGTAGCAATTAACAGCCGGTCATAGTCGGCCACTGTGCCGTCTTGCGCATAGACTTTTTTGTTTTTCCGGTCTATCCGCGTCGCGGCTTTGGCTTCGCCCGCATAGAGCGTTATGCCGTTGTCGAGGTACCACTGACGGTTATTGATCACAATATCCTCAATGGTTTTTTCGCCGCACAGCACCGAGGACAGCATGATGCGGTTGTAGTTGCCGTAAGGCTCGGCACCGAACACGGTGATGGCGTATTTATCCGGCGCGGCGGTCAGCAGTTCCTCTACGGTACGCATACCCGCCATGCCGTTGCCGATAACGACCAAGCGTTGTTTCATCCGG
>JAUXTH010000206.1 GCA_030679035.1 Methylobacter sp.
GGCTAAAGGCTAAAGGCTAAAGGCTAAAGGCTAAAGGCTAAAAATTATGCTACAAAGCTTTTTCGTGTCTTTCGTGCTTTTCGTGGTCAATAACCATAAAACTATCCACAGGAGGTGATATGCAAGTCAAATACACATTACCGATACTGGCGGCTGCCGGATTCCTTTTTGCGGCTTATACGGTCGTCAACAGCAATAAGCCGATACCGGTTGCTCCCGCCGTTGCGCCGCCCGCCTCCGCGCCGTTTAAATCGTTTATTGCCGGAGCGGGTATTGTCGAGGCAAAAAGCCGGAACATCGCCATCGGCACTCCCTTATCCGGCATCGTCAAGACCGTAGCCGTCAAAGTTGGCGATAAAGTCAAAGCCGGCGCGCCGCTGTTTTATCTGGACGACCGCGACACCCGTGCAGAATTGGCGGTTAAACTCGCCGATCTCGCAAAAGCCCAAGCCGGCGTTAACGAAGCCAAAGCCTCACTCAAAGATACCAAATCACTGAGTGATTTAGCCGAAGCTGTAACCGACCGGCGCGCCATCAGCGCCGAGGAACTGCTTAGACGCCGCAATGCGCTGTCGATCAACTCTGCCAAACTGGACAGCGCCAAAGCCCTGGTGCAACAAGCCGAAGCCGCGCTGACCACTACGCAAACCACGCTGGCCCGGCTCGTCGTTCAAGCACCGGTGGACGGCGAGATATTGCAAGTCAACATCCGACCAGGCGAATTCGCCCAAGCCGGAGCCCTGAACACACCGCTGCTGGTGCTGGGCAATATGGATCAGCTGCATGTGCGGGTGGACATCGACGAGAATGACGCATGGCGGTTCGACAAAAACAGCAAGGCCGTGGCTTACCTGCGCGGCAACCGGAACTTCAAAACCGATCTGGTTCCGGCTTATGTGGAGCCTTATGTGGTGCCCAAAAAATCGCTGACCGGCGACAGCACCGAACAGGTTGATACCCGCGTTTTACAGGCGCTGTACAGTTTTGACCGGAATCAGCTGCCCGTCTATGTCGGACAGCAGATGGATGTCTTCATCGAAGCCAAGGACTATGCAGGCGACGGCGGTTCGCCGTTATGATCCGTCGCCCGCTTGCGTTTTTTGCCGCCCTGCTGTTATCCGGCTGCTTTGCTGTCGGCCCCGACTACGAGCCTCCCAAAATCCCGGTTCCTCAACGATGGAGTGAGACGACTGCGGCGACAAATTCGCAATCGGCGCAGCCGGATAAATGGTGGAAGACTTTTAATGATCCGGTACTCGATAAACTGATAAGCGACGCGATCGCGTCCAACCTGGATTTAAAGCTTGCCTTGGAACGGGTTAAAGACGCCCGAGTCCTGCGCACTGCAACCATTGCGGCAGGTTTGCCCAGCCTGACCGCCAAGAGCAATGTCAGCAGACGCTTCAACAATTCATCCTCGTCGGCGTCCCAAACCGGCGGCACCGGTTCCGCGATAGGAGGCGTGGGGGTCGGCAATCAACTGATCAATATTTTCCAAATGGGCTTTGATGCCCAATGGGAACTGGATTTTTTCGGCGGCGTCAGACGGGCGGTAGAAGCCGCCGATGCAACGATTGACGTCGAAGTGGAAAACAGCCGGGATGTTCTGGTTACGCTGTTGGGTGAAGTCGCCCGCAATTATATCGAGCTGCGCGCCAATCAACGACTGGTCGCGATAACCCGTGAAAACTTGCATGCGCAACAGGAAACCCAAGAGCTGACGCAAATCCGGCAACAGTCGGGACTTGCGAGTATGCTGGAAGTGACCCAGGCACAAGCCTTGGCTGCCACAACAGAAGCGCAATTGCCGAACTATGAAACGGCAGTTAAGCAATCGATACATGCACTCAGTGTATTGCTCGGTAAGGAACCCGGTGCGCTGGCCGTTCGGCTTGATCGACAAGCTACCATCCCAGCCGTTGCCGCTAATGTAATAACCAACCTCCCCTCCGAATTATTACTGCGCCGACCGGACATTCGCCGCGCCGAACGACAGCTGGCCGTCGCCAACGCATCCGTCGGTGTTGCCACCGCCGAGCTGTATCCGAAAGTCAATCTGGCGGCATTCATCGGCCTGCAAAACACGACCATCACCGACTTCACCCCGATCGGAAAATCATGGTCGGCAGCGTCTTCATTAACGATGCCTATTTTCAATTGGGGAAAACTGAACGCCAATATCGACAGCAAAAAAGCGCAATTCGAACAAACCTTCCTGACTTATCAATCCACCGTTTTATCTGCGTTTAAGGAAGTCGAAGATGCGCTGATCGCCTACAGCAAAGAGCAGGAGCGGCACAAAGCGTTGGCAAAAGCCGTTGAAGCAAACCAACTGGCCGTTCAATTAGCCGATGAACGCTATCAAAAGGGCTTGACCGCGTTTCTCGATGTACTGACCAGCCAAACGGCGCTTTACCAGTCCCAGAGTTTGTTGGTCTCCAGCGAGTCGGCGCTTGCCGGCAATCTAGTCGCCCTGTACAAAGCACTGGGCGGCGGCTGGCAAACAGAGGCTATCGTAAGTGATGTTAAAAAATAACCTAATGGTCGAGTCATTATTCAGCCACAGATCAACACCGATTAAACGGATTGTTTTTTGCTGTTTATCATAAATGAGCTGTTTATTAAGATGAGTAAATTCGTAACTGCTCACCCTATCCTATCTGATGCTTGCTCCCTAAGGTTCAAAGCCAGCTTTGAACTCCAACAGCACACTTTCTTGAGCCCAAGCTTGCTGGCCGCTCAACAGTGAACAGTTCGTAAGTTCTTTATATTTCAGTTTATCAGTGTACATCTGCGTAATCTGTGGCCGAATAATTACTAATCATCCTCGCACCAAATCCCGCGTACGGATAGAATAGGCGACTTTCACCTTCGCCTGGGATAGCTTTCATGAAATTCAATGCCTTTTTTATCGGCCTGTGCCTGTTTGCTTCATGCTGCGCTTATGCTGCGGAAAAAACCGTCATTCGCATCGGCGTTCAGGCTTTTGGCACTGTCGATTGGGAATTGGCGGCTTTGCAGGATAACCCTCAGGCCGATTTTCAACTGGAAATACAGCATTTAGCCAATGCGGAAGCGGGCAAGATTGCGCTACAGTCCGGCGCTGTCGATATGATGGTCTCGGACTGGATTTGGGTTTCCAGGCTGCGAGCCACCGGCTCCGACTTTACCTTTTATCCATATTCGAATACCTCGGGCGCGTTGGTTGTGCCGGAAAACAGCCCTATCCATTCAGTAAAGGATCTTAAAGGCAAGCGGCTGGGAATTGCCGGCGGCGAACTGGACAAAAACTGGCTGTTGCTGCAAGCCTTGGCCGGGCAAGAACAACTGGATCTGAATGCATCGGTGGAAAAAGTCTTCGGCGCGCCGCCGCTGATCACCGAACAAATCAAGCAAAACCGCGTCGATGCCGCCCTCACCTACTGGCACTTTGCCGCCCGGCTTGAAGCCGAAGGCTACCGCCAAATTATAGACGGCAAAGGCATCTTAAAAGGCTTAGGGATTCAGCAAGATGTGCCCAGTCTGGGTTATGTGTTCAAGCAAAGCTGGGCGAACGAGCATAAACAAGCGGCCAACAGTTTTTTCAACGCCAGCAAGCAGGCTAAAAACCAACTGTGCACGTCCGATGCGGCTTGGCAAAAAATCATCCCTTTAACCAAGGCCGAAGATGCGCCCACCCAAACCCAATTGCGCCAGCGTTATTGCGAAGGCGGCATCGAGCATTGGGGCGAGGCGGAGCAGCTGGCGGCAGGCCGCATTTACACGCTGCTGCGCTCCTTAAGCCACAACCAGTTAACCGGCCAATCGGAAAACCTGCAACCCGGCACCTTCTGGTCAGTTGAATAGTAACGACTCAGCCATTAAATTTAATGGAACGCCGATGACGCTGATAATTATGATTAAATAAGGTTTTTATTGGACACTCTGCGTTCATCATATTCATCTGCGTCATCTGCGTTCTATTTTTCTAACTGCCGAGTAGGTACGTTTCTGATTAATCTAAAAAAATTATTACCCACCCTGTCCCTGCTGGTTTTTTTAGCCATGTGGCAAGGATTGGCCGTCTATTTAAACAGCAACACCTTGCCGACTCCCGAGGTTGTCGCCAAGGTTTTCTGGCAAGGCTGCGTGTCAGGGCAACTGCAGTTTCACCTGGGCGTGACCTTGCTCCGGCTGGTAGTCAGTTTTACCATTGCGATGCTGCTGGGCTGCGCCATCGGCATCGTGCTGGGTCGCAGCAAAAAACTCGACGCGTTCTTCGACAACTGGCTGGTGATTTTCTTGAATGTCCCGGCGCTGGTCACCATTATCCTGTGTTATGTCTGGTTCGGCTTGGTCGAATCGGCGGCGATACTCGCCGTGGTTATCAACAAGCTGCCCAATGTCATTGTCACAATCCGGGAAGGCACGCGCGCACTGGATCAGGATTTGCTGGACATGGCGCGCTGTTACCGTTTCGGCAGGCGCAAAACCTTGATTCATGTGATCTGGCCGCAGCTGCATCCGTTTGTGATGGGCGCGACCCGCTCAGGACTGGCATTGATCTGGAAAATCATCCTGGTAGTCGAGCTATTGGGCCGCAGCAACGGCATGGGCTACCAATTGCATTTGTTCTTCCAGCTGTTCGATGTCGCCGGCATTCTGGCTTATACGATTGCTTTTGTTGCGGTCATCCAATTGATTGAGCTGCTGATTTTGAAACCGCTGGACAAAAAAGCGCTACGGTGGCGCAGATGACCGACATTCAAATCAATATCGAGAGAAAAACCTATCCGACCGCGACAAGCCCAATTATCGCCAATCTTAGGCTGTCGCTGAATTCCAATGAATTTATTTGCATGGTCGGCCCGTCCGGCTGCGGAAAAACCACACTGTTAAATGTCATTGCCGGTCTGGATAATGATTACGAAGGTGAAATCCTGGTGGGGCAGCAACATACCCATCCAAAGATCGGCTACGTTTTCCAGAATCCACGCCTGCTGCCTTGGCGGACGGTCAGGGAAAATATTGAGCTGGCACTGGATGGCAATCAGTCTCCCGATGTCATAGATGAACTGCTTGAGGTGATGCAATTAACCGCATCGCAACACAGTTATCCTGAACGGTTGTCATTAGGTATGAGCCGCCGGGTCTCCATCATCCGGGCGTTTGCGATCGATCCTGAAGTGTTGTTGATGGATGAGCCGTTCGTGTCGCTGGATGCGCCGACCGCAAGGCAAGTCAGGGGGCTGTTGCTGAAACTCTGGCAACAACGCCCGCACACGGTTTTATTTGTCACCCATGATCTGCGCGAGGCTATTGCCCTGGCCGACCGGCTGATATTTTTGTCGGCAGCGCCGATGCAAGTCGTTAGCGAAATCGTCGTGCCTATCGCCCGAAGCGAGCGCGGCAATGAGCTTGCTGTTGAATCATTCAGGCAGCAGTTGCTTGCCAATCACCCCGAAATAAAGCAACTTTTGTGACCGTTTTACGGTTTTAAAAACAGTTGCAGATTCGCCGAAAATACCCGATACTCTTGAACCGTGTGGGGGCGGCTGCCCTTCATGGGTATCCACAAGGGATACCCCTACCGTACAAACTACCCAAGGTTAACAGCATATGAAAAAAATAATTGTCTTAGGATTGGCGACCGCTGTGATTGCGTTGGCTGCATTTGCCGCATCGGCTGAGAGTGATAGCCAATACCCTGCTGCAAATTTTCAACCTAAAGTCGTCTATATCGACAAAGATTCAGTCGCCGTTTCGGCCAAATCTTCAGCAGCTAAATGCACATGCCCAGACCAAAAGCCCGCAGAAAAGGCAACCGAGTTTGACCCTAAATACCCGGCCGCCAACTTTACACCCAAAGTCATTTATCCATAACTTAGCTTTTTAAAAGGTGCGTCCTAAATCAGGATTCACCTTTTTACCTGCCCCAATTTCAGACAAAAAAAAGGGACTGATACGCCATCAATCCCCGCTGAATAACCCCAACGTTTGAAAAAATCCGACCTTAGCGGTAACTCATTCTCTTACCTTAAATAATTAAACAACGACAATTCCCTTGCCTTGCTAAAAGCCTGTTGAGCAGCCTGCAAAGAAATAGAAAGCAGTTGAAAGCGGCTCATTGCCTCGGCATAATCAAGATCTTGAACTTGAGCAAGCGTTGTCTCCGTGTCTAATATAAATTTTTCATTTTGAGCTTCTTGATCATCCAAAACATTCAACCTCACGCCGACGCTGGTGCTTGCCTGCAAGACCTTGCCCTGTGCGGCATCGAGATCGGTTAAAACATCGCCAAGTTGGCTTTGAAAAACCTGAACGGGCAGCACAGGCAAGTCAGCCCCTGTCTTGCTCTGATTGTTAGTAAAACCGGCATCCGCTAAAAATGTTCCTGCAACATTGCTTATGGCTATGATCGAGCCGGTGCCAGTGCCTCCAGTGCTTGTCGCTACTGAAACAAACTCAATTTTATTGCCGTTGCTCCGCGCTTGCATAACAGAGCTAAAATTGGAGCCAGCAGGAATGCCCGTATTGGGGGCCACATCAGAAGCCGGTAAAAGATCCGTTGTTGCAAGCTGGTTATTAATCTCGGTGACCATACCCTCGACATCGGCAAACTTTTTACCGCTCAAGTCTATGGTTGGCACTGTTAATCCCCCGCGTGTAGGGGCAGCAAGTGCAAGCGGCGTTGGCGGCACAGTTGGAAAAGGCGCAGGACCGACTTTCTCCGCAGAGGCCACCAAGTTAAATTGAGCCGTCTTTCCCGTATAATCCAGCCCGTAGCGCAAAAACTTGTCGCCGGTGATTTCGGCGGGAGTCGCCGTAAAAGTGGCCGCCAACCCGTCAGACAGTGCCTTTAAGGTATTAAACACACTCCGTTTGCCATTCTCATCTTTAGCCGGACTGACCGAATCTACGTCTTCAAATACATTGAAACCTAACTCGCCATCAGCTATCTGACGGGTAGGGCTAATTTGCAAAGCTCTCTGCTTTTGGCCGCCTTGATAAACATATTCACCGGTTGTAGCGTTTTTCTCAAAAGTAGGTGCCGTCGAAAGATCGCCTGAAAAAATAAATTCACCATTAGCATTTTGGGTATTTGCTGTACCGGCCAATTGTTCAATCAACTGATCCACTTCAATCTTAATCGATAACCTGTCCTCACTGTTTAAAGTGTCGTTCCTGGCCCGAATAGTCAGTTCTCTGGCGTTAGCGAGTATATCGTTTGCGCTTGCCAGGGCCGATTCAGTAAGATTCAAGCGCCCGCGAGTAGTGGCAATATTATTTTGATACTGTTCTGTTTTTGCAATCGTTCTCTCAAAATCCAATACCTTTACCGCTCCCGCCGCATCGTCAGCAGGCGTCAACACTTTAAGTCCGGTGCTTAATTGCTGTTGCACCTTAGACAATTGGGTTTGCTTAGAGGCCATCGCATTAACCGTAAGCTGTTGTGACCACACTGTTGAAATTCTCATCTCTACATCTCCTATCTAACTGCGCCGATCAAAGTATCGAACAAGGATTTAACTACGGCAATTGATTGTGCGGAGGCCTGATAAGCTTGTTGGAACTTTATTAAGCTGGCAGCCTCCTCATCCAAATTTACACCTGCCAGCCCCTCTCTGGATTCCTTTGCCTGATTTAATAATGTTTCCTGCGCCGAAGCAATAATTCCGGCAGACTCCGTCAAGGATCCGATACCGGAAACAATTTGACCGTAGGTATCACTAAATGAGGCGCTCCCCCCCAACATGCTCAATTTGTTCTCCAGATCTGCCAGTAGCAATGCATTTCTGTTATCACTGGGCATCGGTCCTTTGATAACGGACACGGGCAATTTGGTTACGGGATCAATTTCTATATTCGTGGCAGCCGCTATTTTTGCCGGATCCTCAATATTAACCCTGATTTTCTGAGCCGCCACGTAAGTCGGCCTGACAACAAACAGATCCCCGACCGATATGGCTCTACCCCCCGTCAAATCAATTTTCATATCGATACCCGCCGGGCTGGCTAACACGCCGGTCAGCGATCCGGAGAACGATCCGGGGGTGCCGGTGCCGCTGAAATTGCTGAAAATGTTAAGGCTAGAGGCCGTGCCGTCGAGCTTGCTGAGCACCAGGTCGTTATTCGCAAACGATCCGGTCTTGGTGTACAGACCTAGTCCTGCGCCGGAGGTCAGGAAGGTATTCAACGCTGTATCAAGTTCAGTCGCAGTGACCGTACCGCCTGCCGCCGCCGCCTCGTTATAGATCGTCAGACCGTCGACTTGGAGGGTAAAAGGAGTACCGACCGCAGGGACTGCAACCGCACCTGTGATATTAACGGTATTGGCCGCAAAAGCCCCTGCGGTGGTGCCAAAAGTGTTGGCGGTAATATTGACAACGATGTCCGTACCGTCGAGCTTTCTTAAGCGCAGGTTGTTGTCGGCAAAAGAGCCTGAAACTTGCTGATAACCTGGGTTGGCGGTCAGGAAGGCCGACAATGCCGTGTCCAAATTAGCTTTGCTTACAGTATCGCCCAACGCCACACTGGTATTAGTATAGAAGGCGGCGCCATCGATATTCATGGTGAATGTCTGTCCGCCGGCGCTGGCAACAGGCTCTGTAAATGCGCCGAAAGTTTCCTCGCGCGGTACCGCCAGAGCGCCATCCGCGATGGCCGGAGTAAACGTTCCTGGGGAGATGGTGGTGGTCATATCGAATTCAGCCGGATTAAAATTTGCCGGTTGACTAGCTAGCGGTGCAAACGACAGGGTAAAAACACCCGTAGCCGGCGTAGTATCGGTGGCAGTAAGATTAATCACTTGCTGATCACGACTCCTGGTCAGGGTGTAATTAGCCGGACCTACAGCACTGACATACTTCAAATTAAAATCGCTATAATCCAGGTTTGCAGCAGCCGACGGCCTGACATTAACATCCTGGTAATTAACCGTAACCAGTGCATTGCCCGTATTAGACGAATCTTCAGTGACTGGAATTTCAGTCCCGGCAAAGCTAAATAAGTCCGTTCCTGCCGTACCGCTCAGATCAAATCCTTTTTGATGCAGCGCATTAACCTCCATTGCCAGACCGGCGGCAATCCGCCCCAATTTTTGCTGGGCCGGATCCAGCACTTCATCCCGAAATCTTAATGAGCCCGCCAATAAACCGCCGCTGAGCTGATTAGTTATATCCATAATGCTGTTGGGTGTCTTAATCCCAATATTTAGCTTAGTCGGATCATATGGATCAGGCAGGGTGAGAAATTCTGCCGCCCCTCCCGAGAGAACCAGTCCCTGTCCGGTACCGATAAAAACACTGGACGTACCATCACGCTGAGGAAGTACGGTGATATTGACTATTTCGGCTAACTTTGCAAGCAAAGCATCCTGCTTGTCCAGCAGATCATTAGGTTTTATCAAGCCGCCGGATTTACCTAACTCTGCTGAGATTTGTACATTAAGAGCGGCAACTGAGGAGGCTAAAGAATTAATATTATCAACCATGCTTCCAATATCGCTGTTATTCAGCGAACGCATCTCTTCAAATCTGTTATTCATCGTATTAAAGCTGTCTGTTAATACGCCCATTTCAGACAACAAGACCTGCCTGGAAGGGATCGAGGTAGGATTACTCGCCACTTCATGCACGGCATTAAAAAAACGTTTCACCACAGGAGCCATCCCCGTATTGGGATCGGCCATTATATTATCAACGTTAACAGACAGCTGATGGAAACGATCCACTTCTCCAAATGATGAAATACTGGTAGTCAATTGTTTCGTAATAAACTGATCGTAACTGCGCTGGACATTAACAACATCTACACCCCGCCCTATATATCCGGCACGGGTAGGTTGTGCAGTCTTAGTCGCCAGCTCCGTACGTTGACGGCTATATCCTTCTGTATTTACATTGGCAATATTATGCTGTACGGTTTCCATTGAACGCTGAGCAGCCATCAATCCTGACAATGATGTTGTTAATAATCCACTCATAATAGCGTCCCGTTGTTAACGTTAGAGGCCAAACTTAATGTGCTCATTGATTCATCGCCATGATGACATCAGGCTCAAATTCAGCCATCGTATTACCTTGATAAATGCTCATTACCTTGTTGGCGTATTTCGGATCGGTTGCATAACCCGCCCGTTGTAATTCATGCATATATTGTTCCGCATTGCCTGCTTTTTTTAAGGCTTCGCCATAACGTGGATTAGTTTTTATAAAGTCCACGTAATCCTTGAAACTTTCCTCGAATGAATCGTAGGATCTAAAGCCTGAATTCACTTTTTTAGCGACACCTTGGTCAAATTCCAGTGTTGCCACTTGCGCCTGTCTGCCCTGCCAGGCTTTATCTGCCTTAATGTTAAACAAGTTAAAAGTGTTGTCGCCATTGCGATTCTTTATTGTCGAACGTCCCCAGCCGCTTTCCAGCGCCGCTTGCGCCAAAATAACTTTGGGTTCCACGCCCAACTCCTTGGCGGCTTGAACGGCCAGGGGGTGCAAGCGCCGGACAAAGTCTTCTGCTGATTGTATCGGCAGCGCGTGGCCGTTCTTTAATCCACTCATAGGGCTGTCAAACGGAAATTCAGTCATCTCATCAAACGGATTTACATTCTGGGTATAAGGGGTGATCTTAGCCGGCCCCTCCGTAGAGCCAACAGCAAAACCGTCAGTTTTTTGACTTATTTGCCGGTTAACGGCATGAGTCTGTTCAGAACCGCTACGCGACAATCCTCCAGATCTATTCAGGGAATCTTCTGTATCCTGCTTCTCATTTTTAGGCTTATCGTGACTCAATTGTTTGACGATTAAGTCAGCCAGACCAACGCCGGGGGAACCCGACAAATGCACGGCCAACTGCTGGTCATACATGTCGTTATAAAACTTGCTTTGATCATTATCCATCGCGCCATCGGCCAACTTGGCTTCGCGCATACTTTTAAGCACGTTATTTAGAAAAATTGATTCAAATTGCTTGGCAACTTCTTTCAACGCTTCCGGCGACTCTTTCCTGGCCTGGCCTTTTAATTTATTTAGCCCGTTAAAGTCAGTATAAACATCGGCATTTTGTGTACCACTTAACATAACAACCTCCGCCTAAATAATGTGCTTAAAAACTAACAACTTTAGTAACTACTACTCAGCCATCAAATACAATGGAACGCTGATGACGCAGATGAATATGATAAACACGGATAATTCAAGAAAAATCTTATTTGATCTTAATTATCAGCGTCATCAGCGTTCCATTTTTCTAACAGCTGAATAGTTACCTTTAAATAACAATTAACTCGGCATGCAGGGAGCCGGCTGATTTCAGCGCTTCAAGAATAGCCACCAAATCACTGGGCGCCGCACCTACGTTGTTGACGGCCCGGACAATTTCATCCAGGGAGACGCCGGGGTTAAACACAAACATATGATTTTTTTCTTCTTCAATCTTTATATTAGATTTCGGTGTAACCACTGTTTGGCCATTGGAGAATGCGTTTGGCTGACTGACCTGCGGATCTTCGCTGATAGTGACCGTCAAGCTGCCATGCGACACCGCCGCAGGCTGCACCCTGACCTTGCCGTTAATCACGACAGTTCCGGTGCGGGAGTTTACAATGACACGCGCCGGAGCATCATCCGGAATAACCACCATATTTTCGACCACCGAGGCAAAGGTCACTTTTTGATTGGGGTCTACCGGCGCATTAACCCTGACAGAAGTCGCATCAATCGGCTTTGCCGTATTAGCGCCCAATACCTTGTTAATAGACTCCGCCATACGGTTGGCCGTGGTAAAATCCGGGCTATGCAGATTAAAAATCAATGCATCGCCTTCGGAAAAAGACGTGTTAACAATGCGCTCGACGATTGCCCCGCTAGGAATACGGCCCACATTGGGATTATTGACGGTAACACTCGAACCGTCCTGGCCTGATGCGCTCAGGCCGCTCACAACGAGACTACCCTGAGCAATCGCATAAACCTGTCCGTCAGCCCCTTTCAGCGGACTCATTAACAACGACCCGCCTCGTAAACTTTTTGCATCGCCCAGAGAAGAGACGGTCACATCAATTGCTTGGCCTGGCTTGGCAAACGCAGGCAGCTCGGCCTGAACAGAAACCGCCGCAATGTTTTTTGACTTGGGATCAACACCAGGGGGTAAGGTAATGCCAAGACGCGTCAACATACTGCGCAAGCTTTGTCCGGTAAAGGTGGTTTTATCACCGGATTTATCCAGTCCCACTACCAAACCGTAACCTACCAGCTGATTGCTGCGTACGCCCTCGATGGAGGCAATATCCTTGATACGTTCAGCATAAACCGGACTGCTGAAGGCAACGCCCAGTAGGACGACTGCAAGGACGCAGGAGGTAGAGCAATGCCGGGAGCAATTGCCGATTAAAAGAAGAATGCGCTTAAGTAGTGTGTTCATATCCTTATCCTTGTTTTATAAGGGGAACCATGGGCTTTGAAGAATCCTTGACAGCCAACCCATTTTACTGGCATCAGCCATGGCACCCTCGCCAACGTACATAATGGTTACATCGGCCACTTTATCTGAGGTAATAATATTGGATGAGTTTATATCAACCGGTCTGACGATGCCGGATAACCGGATGAATTCATCACCCTGATTTAAGGTCACTCTTTTCTCGCCCCGAACACTTAAATTACCGTTGGGTAACACATCGACCACCGTAACGGAAATATTGCCGCTTAAACTGTTGCTTTGATCGGCAGCGCCAGTCCCTGTAAATTCTTTAGTTGAATCTAGCTTAGCTTCAAGATTATTTGTTAAGCTGCTACCCGTCAGAGCCTGTGACACCGTGCCGTACAGCGTAGGCGCTGTAACTGACATATGGGTATCTTTTTTAGTTTTAAGATCGTCAGCTTTTTTCGCCTGGGTTTTCTCCAGAAGAGTAATCGTCAGAATATCCCCAACCCTTTTTGCCGTTTGGTCTTCAAACAGGCGCGTGTCATAACCGGATTGATAGATTGATCCGCTGTTTTGCACAGGAGGCCTTAAATCAGCCGGTGCAACCGGAGCAAATGCAGGATCCCTTGACGGTATCGGCGTGCAAGCCTGTAACAGCGACAGCGTGACTACAATGGCGCAGAGGCCACCCTTCACCGTAAGACTAAGTCTTTGAGTCATCATGCCATCACTCCTAACTTATAATTGTTGCGTCACAAAGGACAGCATTTGATCGGTTGTTGAAATCGCCTTCGAGTTCATCTCATAGGCCCGTTGCGTTTCAATCATATTGACCAGCTCCTCAACAACATTAACATTGGAGGTTTCCAATGCGCCTTGAGTCAAAGTCCCGTATTCTGCTTGCCCCGGAGTTCCCACTATCGGCGCGCCGCTGGCGGCAGATTCCCGATACAGGTTTTCGCCAATCGCCTCCAGTCCGGTAGGATTGATGAAATTGGCGGTCTGGATTTGCCCCAACACAGTCGGTGCAGCAACGCCCGGTTGCAATGCGGATACCGTGCCGTCAGTACCGATAGTAACGCTCAACGCATCTTGGGGCACAGTGATAGCAGGATTCAGCGTTAATCCGCCTGACGTGACCAGCTGCCCTGTTGCGTCTAATTTAAAGGCGCCGTCACGGGTATAATTGGTATCACCGTTCGGCATCAGAATTTGCAGGAAGCCCCGGCCATTTATTGCCACATCCAGCGAATTTTCCGTAGGCTGAACATTGCCCTGCGTATGCAACTTTTCGGTTGCAACCGTTCTTACCCCGGTTCCCAACTGCAAGCCCGTCGGTTGTATAGTGTTTTGCGTGGTTTGTCCGCCAACCTGCTTGATATTCTGGTACATCAGGTCTTCAAAAACCGCCCGACCCCGTTTAAACCCGGTAGTATTGACGTTCGCCAAGTTATTGGAAATAACCGCCATTCTTGTTTGCTGGGCATCCAAACCGGATTTAGCTACCCATAATGCGCGTTCTGTCATGATAATCTCCTTAGTGCCAATTTATTGTCTTACTTAAACACAAAGCATGATCCGTGCCACATATTCTTAAGTACTCAAATCCCAAATCGACTTCCAAAAAAAAGCCGAGCTAGGCTCGGCTTTTTTGAACATTAATGTTTCTTATTACCTGATGTTACGCAGTCGCCACCCAAAAAGCGTATTATTTTAGAATGGAAAAAGAAAAATTAGAGTTATATACAGATTATCTGATCTGTAATAGTGGGTTTGCGACGGCAACCGGTTTGTCGGCAATGTTGGAAGGGGATAT
>JAUXTH010000176.1 GCA_030679035.1 Methylobacter sp.
GCAACATCCGACAAGGTCAGGGTGGCGGTGACGTTGACGCTGTCCACGTCGCTGATCACGATGTCGGTCAGATTGAGCGCGGTGTCTTCGGTGTAGGTGTCGGCGGCGCCCAGGTTGGTTGCGGTCGGCGCGTCGTTGACGCGGCGGTGCCGGTCATCGTCTTGCTGCCGGTGACAGCCGCGGCTACGCCGTCGCTGACGCTGGTGGCGATGGTGAAGCTGCTGTTGTAGTTCAGGGCCGGTGTGAAGGTTAAGCCGGCGAGCAAGGTGTTGACATCGGCGATGGCGCCGCCGGCGGTCCAGACGCCCGCGACGAAGGTCGACGTGACCCCGTTGGAAACTCCGGTGCTCAGCGTGCCCGCGGCAACATCCGACAAGGTCAGGATGGCGGTGACGTTGGCGCTGTCGACGTCGCTGATCACGATGTCGGTCAGGTTGAGCGCGGTGTCTTCGGTGTAGGTTTCGGCGGCGCCCAGGTTGGTCGCGGTCGGCGCGTCGTTGACGGCGGTTAGGGTGATCGTCGTTGAAGCAGTCGAACTGTTGCCGCCATAAGGGTCGGTCGCCACCACATCTATTACTCGGCTAGTTGTGCTGGGTGCATTCGAGGTATTGTTGTAGGTGACTGTACGTAATACCGTCTGATAGTTTGCTGCTGTGTCTGAGCCTGATAGTGTTAATACCCCGGCGTTATAAGAGGCCGTTATAGATGTCCCTGTAGTCGTTGCGGCCAGCGATTCAGCAGAACCGTCCAGTAGATTACTGATAGTAACCGTCATACCCGTAAGATTCGGGCTGATGGAGTTGGAGCCCGCAGTCACGGTGGCATCGGTGTCTGCGATATTGATCGCCGAACCGCCTTCTGTGAACGATGTTGTGTAATTGTTGCCGGCGGCGCCTGAACTATCATTAGCGTCCAGATCCATAGAGGGGGGCGTAGGTGCAGTATAGGTAACCGATAGCTGCGGTCGGTAAGCTATTGTCGCTTCCTCAGACGAATAGAATTGCACTGAGGTCACCCCGGCAGTCAGCAGCCAGCCGTTATTGCTCGCAGGGTTGTTGATCCAGGATTGCACTGTCGATGCCACAGACGCACTGGCGAAAGTTGCCGTACCTCCTAACCCGATCACAGCGCCCCAGTTGGCATCGGCGGTATTCGACGCTTCAATATTGTCGATGGACACTCCGCTGCCTAGAGTGTTCCATGTCGATGTGTTCTCCGCCCAAGGGCTCAGCATCTTATACATATCCACGCTCGGCAACAGCGCTAGAGCGCTCGATGCAGTAAAGGTAACCGAAGCGCCTGTCACAATCGATCCCGCCGGAATACTGCTGAGATCGAAGCTTATCAGTGATTGCTGTGTACTCAGAAAAGCGTACATTGTTAACACGCCGGACGACCCAAAATTCGTGCCGGACGATGAAGAATCGAGATAAGTATCTGTCGTTCCGGTATAAGCGCTCACGCCTTCCTGAAAGGTCGCAGTCGCCAAAATACCCTGCCAGTTAGCTTGTGCAACTGCACTCGGGGCTACCGCAGTCTCTATACTGCCGGCGCTGAATTCCAGAGTCCAATCACCGCCTAATGCCGAGTTGCCGGTAGCATCAACGGATGCAGCTACATCGGTATTGGTTAAGCTAGATAAATAGTCAATGAAATTTTGGCCAAATTGTGTTTCGGCAACATCACACCCGTAGATCAGGATGTCGCCGTTTTCAGTAAATGCGTTACCCCATGCACTGATGGCTTCCTGGTTTTGAATCAGACTTTCGAAGTTAAGCGGACTGTTGCCAATGTCGACACTGCCATCGCTGCCGTGGGATATTAAATGGACGGCATCAAGATTGTGGTATTGGCTTAATGCCTGAGTGATTTGCTGTATGCCATCACTGTTACTGTCCAGCAGGATGACTTGTATATTTCGTTCTGCATCACTTTGCTTGTAAATATCATTGAGCAGTTCTTGATAGTTTTTGACATCCGTGTCGACGAAGACCAGTTCCTGGCGAGCACCGTCTTGGACTTGATTACTTGCAATGGCAGTAGTGTTCGATTGTTCGGACGGGGGATCGTTTGATTGCGCAGTCGAGTTAGTGGTTGAATTTATATCTATGTAAGTCGCAGGCTGCGACGGCGGGGGCACTTCCTGTACCATCACCCCTTCAATGCCGTCGGAAAAAAGTTGTCGTGCTTCTAATTCTTCCAAAATCAGTTTATGGCTAAATTCACGCGCAATTTTGTTATTCATGATTTTACCTGGCTATCGGCTTATTATGATTCCTGTCTTGCATCCTTTTTATACGTTACGCATTGACGACGAACTGAAACTCCGCGTTGTGTGAGCCATGCCGGCTAAAAGTACCATAAATTACGCTTCAATGTTATTGAAGATGATTTTTTATGGTGCTCGTGCTGTGTCTACTATCGACGGCTCAGTAGCGGTTTTTTTTATGTTGGCTATTGGAAGCGCAGAAGGAAAATTAAATCTTGCGATGCAATTAACCCCCCCGATCAGCTTATCGTCCGGATTAGGCAGCGCCAAGCGGACGGTAAAGCTACCGCTGGCCGGATCAATCAATTTATCCACTATCGTCACGGTTGACTGATAGGTTTGGTTGGCCGGTTTTTCAGGATGAATTTCAGCTGACATGCCTTTAGTTATTTGACCAAACAAGGCGGCAGGGGCCACCAGTTCAACCCGCAGTGGATCGATTTGGGCTAATTTCATAATGGGGCGGTTTTTTACTGTTTCTCCGGGCATGGCATAGCGCTCAATCACGATGCCGGTAATGGGACTTTTGATGGATTTTTGTTCTAGTTGAGCAGTAGCCAGTTTAAGTTTGAGTTCAGCTGTTTTTTTATCGTTGATGGCTTTACTTAATGCGAGTCTTGTTAAGTTTGCTTCGGTATTTGCTTTGTCATCCTCAGCCAATGACCCCACATGTTTCTCATACAATTGGTCGAAACGATCTTTGTTTCGTTTTGAAAATTCGGATTCAACCTTTTTGCCTTCTATGGTGTCGATGACTGATGCTTCCTGCTTGGACAGATTTACTTGGGCGGTTTCTACAGAAGCTTCCAGTTTTGCCAAAACCTGGCCTTTCTGGACAAGGTCGCTGGTTTCCACTAATACGCTCTCTAGCACGCCATCGACGGGACTGCTTAGTTCTACATACATTTCCGGCTTGACCATGCAGTCCAGCTCTGTCATTTCAGCCGCTTGGAGTGGGGTAATATAGCTACTGCATAGTATGTAAATAGTTGTTATAAGCTTATGGTTCATATGGAATATCTAATTTGATGGTCGGGTTTTTCGTATTGATGACGTACTGTACATGCCTTTGCTCCAAGGCGCATAGCGAATGTCCTTATGCCGGAAAGCAGAAACGCTTTATAAATCATTCAAAACGTCCTGAAAAGGCTAAAATTCTGGCCTGCCGTTTATCTTGTTTCATTAATTGATCGCGTATTTGGACTTGTTGGCGTTCAATCTTTTTTTGCGGCCATCTCAGTATTATTCTTGCCAGTATTTCAGGGGTCGTCTGCTTATTTCCAGCAAACCAGGCGAAAATTTTAAGCATGGATTCCGGATAAGCCAGCACTAATCTTTCATCTTGCAGCGAGATAAAAGCTTCCGCACTTCCTGGATCACCTTGCCTGGAGCAGCGGCCGTACAATTGACGATCTATGCGCAGGGCGTCATTTCGCGACATAGCAATTACATGCAGTCCGCCGAGTTCTACAACGTGCGCCCCCAGTTCTATATCGGTTCCTCGTCCCGCCATATTGGTTGCAACCGTTATGCTTCTTATTTGCCCTGCCTGGGCTGTGATTTCGGCTTCATGCTTGTTTTGTTTCGCATTGAGCACTTGATGAATCAGTTGATGCTCTATTAGCTTTTCACTGATTTCTTCTGATTCCGTTACTGAACTGGTTCCGATTAAAATGGGACGCCCAAGCTGATGCAACTCTTTGATACGCGTTATCAAGGCTGTCCATTTTGCATCGGCTGTTAGATAGAGTCGCTCTTTTAACATCTTTCTTTGACAGGGTTTATGGGTTGGAATGTCAACGACTTGCAAGCCATATGCGGAATGAAGTTCTGCTGCAACTTCCTTCGCTGTACCTGAGGTTCCTGCCAGTTTTAAGTAGCGGCTGAAGAAACGCTGATAACTGATACGGGCCAGCGGCTCCCGTTGACAGGTGATGATGCAGCCTTCTTTCGCTTCAATCATCTGGTGTAGTCCCTGTTCCCAAGATCGATCTTCCATAACCCGTCCGGTAAGTTGATCGATCATCTGGATTTTCTCATCGAGAACCAGGTAGTGTTTGTTGACGGTAAACAGGTATTGGGCAGTCAGGGCCTGGGTTACTAAGGCGTTTCGCCGCCTTTTGCTTTGCCACAAGTCAGCCATACCCTGCGTCGCTCCAAGCAGGTGGATTTCTCCCGCCTCTGTTAAGGTTAGGGTGCGCTGATCAAAATTTGCCGTGAAATGTTCGTTAATGATGAGTGTCGACGCTAAGTGCAGGGCATCGGTATAGGTCTCTTCGTTTTCCTCGGCCGGCAGGTTTTTTGAAATAATGAGCGGAGTACCCGCTTCGTCTATCAGGATACTGTCCGCTTCATCAACAATTGCAAAACATAAGCCGCGTAAGAGCAGCTGCGCTGAGTGTTGTTGTTCTTTTTGTATCTGTTTAAATTGAAATCGAAAAGGTTTCGTGTCCTCGGCCATTTCAATTCTATCCCGGAGATAATCGAACGCTATCTGCTTATTGGTGGTGTGAACAATGTCACCTGCGTAGATTTTGCAGCGCTGATCTGTTTCCATGCCATCTATAACCGAATCGGCAACCAAACCCAAACGTTGATAGAGCGGCTGCATGAGTTCAGCATCACGCGCGGCCAGATAATCATTAGCCGTTATGACATGCACCGGTATTCCTGCCAGGGCAGCGGTGCAGGCGGGTAGGGTTACCGCTAAGGTTTTGCCTTCACCGGTTTGCATTTGCGCGACCATACCGTTAATCATCACCCAGCCGCCTAATAACTGCGAATCAAAATGGCGCTTGCCCAGGGTGCGACCGGCTACTTCCCTGATGGTTGCAAAAGCCTGGATAATCAGTGGTTCCTGCAAGCCTGAATACTGTAGTTTTTCCCGGATATAGGATATCTGGCCGGTTAAATCAGGCTCGGATAATTCTTTCAAGGCGTGCTCATAATAGTTGACCCGGCTAACGATGTAGTTTTGACTGTATTTTTGCCGGTTAAGCAGGGATTTTGTGTTGGCTATCCAGCGAGCGGCCAATTGTTCAAAGTCGGTGTTTTGGCTTTCTTTTTTCTGCGGGTATCGGCCGAGTAACACACCGGGGCGAGATTTATGATTCAGTCCGGCATAGTTAAAAAAATAGCGCCCTCCTGCCGTATAAGTTGCCATGTCAATTGCGTTGTGTTTAGTATCAGACATTGAACTGCCTCAGAAATAATTGTCGCAGGCTTCTATACCACTGCTTGGACAACGTTTTTCCACCATGATCAAAACGCACATAAGTCCGGGTGCCGATGAGTATGTTTGGATCCAGCGGCGTGAACTCAACGTCAACTAGGAAAAATTTTTCCAGGGTTACCAAGTCCTCTGTCCGGTCCGGGGCCAGAATCATTTTACCGCCGGCTGAGGTTGCAAGCGCTGCACTGGGAAGACGATTTATGGCCTCAGGGGTTACTCTGATGATTCTCGCCGGTATGACCTGGCCCAGGTGATTAGCCAGTCTTATTTGCACGCGATCCGTGTCGGCTTGCAGCTTGCCTATATCTCTTTGAGTGACCACGGTGCGCACAATAGGCAATGAATTATTGATCACATAGCCAATTAAATCACCCTGTTTGACAAATTGGCCGGGCAAATCATCGGCATTCGGTATTAATAATTGGCCTTGTGTTGCACTTTTAACCTGCATGGACCGTACATTCTTTTGCGCGTGCGCTAATTCTGCTTGGGCTGCCGGCATCTGTTCTTTGACTATTTGAGCTTTTACCAGATCGTTAAATTTTTCCGCCCGGTAGTTGGCTTCTAATTCCTTTAACTTTGCTTGCTGAATTTTTACCTGG
Organism: Methylobacter sp.; assembly: GCA_030679035.1. Lineage (GTDB taxonomy): Bacteria > Pseudomonadota > Gammaproteobacteria > Methylococcales > Methylomonadaceae > Methylobacter_A. The sequence goes on from JAUXTH010000176.1 coordinate 6,104, forward strand.
GTTTGTAAAAAAGGGTCCTCCAATTGAAGGATGCTGACGCCGCTTTCAATGTGACTATTAATGCTGGTTAATAGCGGCCCGGAAAAACCATCGCTTTCCACTCTTAACTGGGCATTATCTGGCAACCACACGATGCCTTCTGCAAGGGTATAGGAAGGGAAAGGCGCCATAAAAAACGTCATCATTAAGACACCAAGGAGCGCACTGCAACTGCTGATGACCCGGTAGCGTTTTTTCTGAATGCTGGGGCTGGCAACAATAAAATGCACCATGTTGAACAACGGCAATAGGATTTGGGCGATCACTACCCATAAAGCCAGAACAACACCCAGTGCAAAAAACTTATCCGTTACGTAAACAATAATGAACCACAATAAGGCCATTCGATAAGTAATCGACATGATGCTGTATAAAATAAACCATACCGACTCCCATGGCGTGTAAGCCGGTGATGCAAGCTGCTTCAAGCCAAAGAGATAGCGTTGACTCAGATAGCCCCAGTATTTTGCTGAGCGTTGAAAAAGATTGGGGATATCAATTGCGTCGGCGAGGACATAATAACCGTCATATTTCAGTAACGGGTTGCCGTTAAAAAATAACGAGGAAACACCGCCGATCAGCATGATGTTGAAAGCAATATCCCGTACTATGCCGGGCTCGGTTATCAGCCAGACAACCAGGGCCAATGCGGCAAGAAACAGTTCAACGATAATACCGGCGGCTCCGACCAGCATGCGTTTATATTTGTTCCTGAAATTGGTTACGGTCGAAACATTGATGTAGGGTATTGGAATGAACATCATAAAAATGAGGCCTAGTTCATGCACTTCGCCCCCTTCTAACTTTGCCGTAAATGCGTGGCCTAATTCATGTAGTATTTTAATGACCGGATAAAGTAAAAACAGGATGGTCAGGTTATAGGGCGACAAGGAGTTAAGCACAATTTGGTTACCCAGCTCATGCCAGTGCATTGCCGCCAAGAAGGAGGCTAGCAACACGACTAAAAGCCATGCCAGCGCGATGGCCCAATTGAACAGCCAGCTGACTTTAGGCAAATGCCGGTCAAGGAAATCATCCGGATCCCAGAGTGGAAATTTTTGAGAGAGCGGATTACTGAAGCTTTGTTTGATCTTTGAATGTTGATGCTGTTCTTGCCGGTGGAATAGCTCTTCTATATCCATTGCCACGTTTGATTGCAGCAGATCAGCACTATGTAGCTGGCCCAGCAGCTGTATCACTTCGTCCTGGGTCGGCGCAAAATCCCCCAGTTGATTGCTAACCAGTTGCCAAGCTTCATTGACAGTGCGCTCGCCATCCAGCAGGCCGATAACCCTGAAGGCTGCGGCATTGAAGCGATGATGCCGACCGGAAGACTTATCTTCAAGAATAAACCAGATCAGTCCTCGATAATCATGGCGGTGTACTTCAATATGTTTACGCAATCGGGGCGTTAACGCTTGAACACGGTACCACAGCGGACTTAATAACGATTCAGTCATGACTCACTCTCCGAACTGATGTCACTAGGGCCACCAGGACCAGAACCACAATGTTACCCAGTCAACCAACTCATGTGTCCAAATCCACAACAATGGTTTTTGTCCGGCGGTAATTTTTCCCACGCCTGCCATGCCCGGCCTTAAAAGATCGGAATGATTATGCAAACTGGCTTCTACACGGAAAATATTATTGCCGTCTTCCGCACTGGATACGGCGGTAATTTTTTCAACGGTCAGAGGGATGTGTCGTTCCGGCAGGCTTGATAATGCCAATGTGCCTGTTTGTCCGGCTTGCACATAGGAAATGAGTCGCTCATTAACGTTGAGTACAATCCGGTAGCCTTCCAACGGAGCCATTTTAAACAGACTGGCACCGCGTTCGACCGGCGATCCCAGCGATTGGCTTAGATCACCTTCAATCACCACGCCATCGAACGGAGCAACAATGGAGGTGCGCTGTAATTGCTCATTAACAAGTTGAAGCTGCGCTTTAACTTGTTCAAGTTGCGCGCTCAGCACACTGATCTTAACCAGATCTCTGTCGGACATCGCCTCTCGGTATTCTCGGGCGGATTGCTGCTGCTGGCTGGATAATTTAACGGCTTCCAGTTTTAAATCGGCGTCGTCCATCGTAGCCATCAACTCGCCCTTTTTGAGCGTATCGCCGGCGCGGGCATCCGCCGTTAATATGAAACCCTGCATTGGTGCGGCGACGACGCGTTGTACTTTGCCTTCCAAAACAGCATCCGCATGGATTCTAAAGTCGCCTTTGATAGCACTTGCAGCGCCCAGCAGTAAAATTATCGCCACAGCAGACAGTTTTAGGCCCAGTTGTTTAAGGCCGAACAACCCGGAAAGCTGTTTTTTTAAGCGGCTGCAGATTTTATCAGGCAAGCTTTTTTCATCTTCACGCTTCAGCTGTAAAAATGGGCTGAGCAGCGATAGGGTTTGTTCTAACAGCAGAACAATTGCGGGTGCAAATGGATTTTCTTCACTACGTTCCAGCGTGATCGCGGCGAAAATCGAGTCCTGATAAATCAACGGAAGCGTGCAGATTGAGCCTGTCCCATATTTTCTCGACAATTCCAGATGGGCTCGATTAATGTAGTCGGGCTGATTTTCTGTCGACGGATGAACAATAATCCTATCCTGGTCAACGGCTTCATCCATTGCATTCGCTAGGGTACGCATAAGGTTAGCCCGGGAATCAATTTTTGCGCTATGGGATAACGCGACGATTTCTGTATGGTTGCGTCTAATTTCACCTATTGATACGCGCTCACACTGAAATTGTTGGGTGAGGGCGGTTATCAGCGCTATTAATGTTTCGTTATAAGTGTCTTGATCAAGACAGGCGACTGCCAGACTCACCACGATTGAATAAAAATCTTTAGAACTACTGATCTGTGATTGCGCAGTTGAAAGTTTCAGCCATTTCTTCCCTTGGTCAAGAATGGCAAGAATTTGCTGTTGATTTTGTTCTGACTGGATGGCGGTTTTTACGGCGATAACGCCGACTAAATGCGACTCTATAAAGATTGGGGATGCAAAGTAATCAAAGGCTTGATGTTCCGATTCAGGCGCCAATACCTTTGGGTTGACAATAGGGATGCCCTTTTTGAGCGCCAATTGAGCAATCGTTAACAGTTGAATTGGCTCTTTATTACCAGGGGGCCATTGTGCCATGGGCAGCAAAGTGTTGCTTGCAGGCTCTATCATCAATAATAAAGCGCAATAACAATCAGTAATTATTTTGCACTGAATATCCAGCCAATTTTGAGCAAAGTTATCCAATTAAAAATCCTCACTATGCAGTCGATCTTGTTTTGCAAGATTCTTTTTATGCGGAGGTTCGGCAAAAGGCCATAAGGCATGCAAAACTTCCTGAACATTGTTTTGTGCATTGGCACTGATCGTTTTCAGGTCATTGTCATTGAGTTTAGTGAGTTCCCAAGCCAGCGGTGAAACAACCCAAGATTCGAATTCTTATCATCCATTAACTCACGAATGCGCAGATAAACTTCAGGTAACGAGAATAAACAAGTTACATTACTTATTGAGTCCTGAATAACAGCTAAAGTTAGTTGGTCATTAGTCATTCTGATTGATTTATTTTTATCTAATGCTGACAGACAGCAAAAGTTTTCTTATGAACGATAGAATGTACGTATTGGCTGACAGTATATACCATATTTGCCTGTCACTTCGAAAAGGGGAATGTTTTTTTATTGATAAAATACTAATTCACTTTCAATGGATTGCGCGTTAAGTCAGGCTTGTTATATCGTGCGGCAAGCGCTTCAATGTCGACTTTTTAGGTTGCTTCAGTCAATTCAATCTTGCCGAGCAGATTAATATTTCATAAAACGACGGGAGAAACTTCCTTGATGAAGTCGATGGCGCCCCGGTCCCCGGCAGCAAGCTTCTGCTCGTTATACCCGCGACAAGAGCTCCACCGTCGCCTGATCTTATCGCTGTATTATCTGAATGCGAGCCCGCGTTTGGCTACGAGCGGTGCAGTTATTTTTATGAGGTGGTTCCGGTTGAAGATTTGAATGCCAATGGAGTTTTATCCAATAAATTCGCTATTCTCCTGAATCAGGGCGAAACAAATTTGCCGGCATTACAACCAACCAAGCAAATCAAACTTGGGGGAATTGATCCCAGGGCAATCGCGCTTAAATAAGCTTGGATTTTATAATCACTGGCTGATCAATTGCGTATAAATGTGGTTATTTTAAATTTCAGGTTATTGGAGCCGCGACTTTAGTCGCGCCAGTAGTTATATTTCCTTCACAACTGGCG
>JAUXTH010000017.1 GCA_030679035.1 Methylobacter sp.
GAGTTCTGAGTAGTTACATTTGATTCTAGCCGGACGGGGCATGTTGCTCCGTTCGAAACGTTTAGCGTTGATTAAGTATAGTCGTTGCGCCAAGCATCGATAAAACGTTAGAGACGGGGTTGCAAACCCCGTCTCGCTTAGGCAAAAGTAGGCGCCTTTAGGCGACACGAAAAGCACGAAAAAATGGAACGCAGATGACGCTGATAATTATGATTAAATAAGATTTAATCTGTGTTCATCATATTCATCCGCGTCATCTGCGTTCCATTGTGTTTGAGAGCGCTGAGTAATTACATTTGATTTTTCATTTCCAAGCTTTTTCGTGCTTTTCGTGGACAGATGCAATATCTATCCCTTCGGCAATGTAAAGCTGAAAACGCTGCCCTGACCGACGGTGCTTTTCACTGAAATGGTTCCGCCCAGCCGTTTAACCGCTGATTTGACGTAATTAAGTCCCACGCCTTCGCCTTCTACGGCATGATTGCTGCCTCGACGGAACATCTCAAAAATCTTGGTTTGATCTTTTTCTGAAATGCCCAAGCCATTATCCTTGACGAAGAACCTGAAGTGATCGCTCTGATCGGTAGCCCAGATTTCAATCCTGCCGGGACGCTTCGGGTCTAAATACTTGACTGCATTCGACAATAAATTGGCAAATATCTGGGACAGTAAATAAGGGTCTGCCTGCACTTGCGGTAAGGGCTGAACCTGGAACTCAGCTTTAGCCTGATTGCTCTGATATTTGATGGCTTCGAGGTTATCGGTTACCAAATCTTGCGTGTCGACTGTGCGGATATTCAATTCCTGCCGGCCCAGGCGGGAGATCTTTAAAATACCGGCCAACAATTGATTCATTTTGGCGACACCGCCGGTAATAAAGCGTGTCGATGTCGGAATATCGTCGTCTAATATTTCCAATATTGCGGCTTTTTGCTGTTCAGGTAGTTGTTCCATTACTGGATTTAGAACTTTTCGCAAGTCAGTCAGGCTTAAGCCTAATTCGTTAACAAAGCCCTGCACATTAATCATTGGCGCACGCAAATCATGCGAAACAATATAAGAGAAATCCTTGAGTTCCTCATTGGATTCGCTCAGTTGTTGTACCGTCTTGCTCAGGCTTCGGGTGCGCTGCGCTACCAGGTTTTTCAATTCCCGGCTGTGCGCATTGATCGTTTCATCCCGCAGCTGGATTTGCTCAAGCATCGCATTAAAACTTTCGGTTAATTGTCCGACTTCATCATCCGCATATTTTTTTGCGCGCAAGGCATAATTTTTATCATGGCTAATGACCGTTGCAATATCAGCCAAATGCCGGATAGGGCGTGTGAGTTTAGTTCCCAGACGATGAGCCGCGAAAAATGCCAACAGGCAAACAATCGGCAAAACGCCGGCAAATATGACCAGCAATCTGTTCAGTTCTTCATATAAACGGGATAAATCCGTTTGCAGATAGAGTCTGCCCAACGTCTCGTTATCCATTTCCACAGGCGTACACAGGATAACCTGCTGCCGGGTAAAAACAGCTTCGCCGCAAGGCTCCTGGCCAACATTATGCTGCACAAAAGATGCTCCGGTATTTTCATGGGCCGTGAAAATCGCAAAGGGAGTGTCGGCGTTATTGAGATACAATTCTGCGGCTAAAAGGTCGGGTTGGGTTTTTAGCGCTTGCAGTATTTTTTGAGCGGCCGGATTGTCATCAAACAACATCGCAGGCGCGACGGCAAAACCGCTAACATCGGCAAGGCTTTGTAATTCATGAGCGATAGCTACACGGGAAGAGTAGAACTGATTCACTAGCAGCACGATGCTGCTGACAGTCAGCACAACTATCGCCGTTACGGTAATGATGAAGGTCAGCTTGCGCGCAATGGAATTATTTCGAAAGGACATCATGGCTTAGGCCTGTTGTTTTCATCATAAACAGCCAGCGCCAAGCTGAGTAGCCGGGAGCTGATCACTAACCCGGCTTCTTTTGCGGCCAGCAAATTAATTTCAAAACGGATTTTCTCCTCCGTTTTCACCAGCTCGATAGCGCCGCCTTCCTGAGTAAACCCATCCATATCGCTGACCGTTAGCGCGTGCTGTTGATGGGCAATTTTAAGCAGGTGCGCCATTTTGTTACGCTCAGACGCAGCAACAAAGACAATATGGCAACCTTTTAAATCATCCGATTTATTTAACAGCTTTGTGACTAATGGTTTATCTTGAGCGGTGCGCCCATCGATAGCTTTCAATGCGGAAAATCCTAGCGGAGACTCGCCTAAAATACACAGATTGATAGATTCATTGATTTTGCCTGTCGGCCATTCTACAAATTTGGCAAAGTTATACACGAATGCGGCCTTGACCTCATCTTCGTGAATGTCCTTGTCATCAGCGCCTGCACTGCCGGCTAGTACGGCCCATAGTGCGAATAGCGCTATAGCGAGTTTTAATGCCATTGTAACTATTGTGCAGCCGAAAGAATGGAACGCTGATGACGCAGATGATTATGATTGAATAATATTTTTTTGAATGATCCTATAGAAATCAGTTGATCGCCGTTTTTAGGATTATCAGTGTTTATCATATTTATCTGCGTCATCTGCGTTCTATTTACCAAGTCACAACCGCTTTGCCGTATACGCTACGCGGTATTTGACTGGCCACCAGATCGGTAGCCACGAACTCGGGATGCCTGTCATCCAGCAGGTTTTGCCCGGCCACGCTTAACTCTAAGGCCTTGAGCGGCCGCCAGCCCAGCCTTAAATCCAGGCGCGTGTAGTTAGCTACTTTAACGCTTGTATTATTGATGTTATCGACATAATACACATTGGTATCGAACTCGATATTGTGCGGCAGGCTCAGTTGCGAGCGTATGGAATACTGATTTTGGGGGCTGCTGCCTTCATTTCTTACGGTATCGGCATTGCTTGTAGCGCGAGTATCGACAGTCAACCAAGTATAGCCGGGCTGTAGCCGCCAGCTGTCGGTCACCTTCCAGTTTGCATACAACTCGGTGCCGTAGGATTCGGCTTCTGCGCCATTAGCAAGCACAGACAGGTTCTGCGTCAAGCCGGGGGATCGGACGACCATCGGATAGGTGGAAAGCAGATTGTTATAAATATTGTAAAACGTTGCCACATCAACAGAGAAATTTTGCGACATCTGCCCGCGGTAGCCCCATTCGAACGCGGTCACTTCTTCCGTTTTAACGCCGGAATTGCCGACCATAGTCCCCACTTGTGCATTGGGTAAAACGGGAGGTCTTGCCGGAATTCGGTATAAATCTACCCTGAAGTCTTGCAACCCCCGTGTGGGCGTATGCACGGCGCGCGACACGCTGGTCCAGGTGCTGTGGTTTTCGTTGAGCTTCCATAATAGCCGCGCGCTGGGCTGATATTCAAAACCGGAATAATCGTTATGCTCGATCTTGCTGCCTACGGTCAATCTCAGGTCGTCGGTAATGCTGAACTGATCCTGCAAGAAAGCGCTGAACAGCTGAGTCGAGCGGCTGGCAGGACTAAAGGATGCGCCGTTGAAGTCGTTCAACTTATCGGATACCAAGCGGTAATCCAGGCCCCAGGTAACTGCGTTGAGCTGTCCGGCTTGCAAATTGTGCTGGAACTCCATGTCAAAGGTGTCAACGAGTTGGTTTATATAATAGCCGCGCCGTTCCTCGGTTGAATAAAAGCCTTGCAGATACCATTCGCCGCTTTCGTTTTTGTGGGTCAATTTCGCCACCGCATTGGCGCTTCTGCGTGACATATCGGTATCAGTCGCCGTGGGCAAACCGACCGTTTCATCGCCTTGCATTTCCAGGATGTCGCCGCTGAACGACAGTTCGTCTTTCCCGGTAAGATTGTAATCGGCGCGGAAGCCGCCTTGGCCGGTATTCCATTGGTCATGCGCGTTTTGATCGTTGCGATTAAGATAATCGGCATTATGTTTGCCTTTGGCATAAACGCGGTAACTGCCGTCTGTGCCCAGATCGCCGCCATAGCGGACTGACCCGCCATCCTGGTAATTGCCGCCTTGCGCGGACACCAGTCCGCCCTGGGTTTTTTTGCTGTGCTTGGTGCGGATATTGATCACGCCGTTAACGGCATTGGCTCCCCACACCGTGCCGCCTGGGCCGCGAATGACTTCGATGCGGTCTATATCCTCTAAAACGGCATCCTGTGCGCTCCAGTAAGTGCCGGAAAATAACGGCGAATAGACGGTGCGCCCATCGACCATCACCAGCAGCTTGGTGGAAAACCGGTCATTAAAACCGCGTATGGAAATAGCCCAGGCATGAGCGTTTATTTGCGCCACCTGCACCCCCGGCGCCATGCGCAAAACTTCTGGAATACTGGTCGCCCCGGAGCGGCGAATGTCTTCTTGGGAAATCACAAAAGCCGCTGCTGCGGTATCCGCCATGGCCTGTTCTTTTTTAGCGACTGAATAGATTTTTACATCCATCAACTCTTCCAGGCTAAGATCGGCCACCTCGGCTTTGGGAGCCGCTTGAGCAGTAAACGTGCCCAGACTCGCAGAGAGGAACGTTAAAACCAGGGTGCGTTTTATTGTTATATTTATCATCACGCTGTGTCGTAAAAAATATTAATCAGGTAGGTCGAGTTAGCATAGCGTAACCCGACATACCTTGGTTTTTTCGTGCCTTTCGTTGGGCTACGTTTTTATCATATCCAAGCCTGACACCAAATTAATCAAACAAGAAGCCTTTTTGCAAAAGCGTCAACAGGTCTGCTGCCGGAACCGGCCGACTGCACAAAAAGCCCTGTCCAAAGTCGCAACCCAGCTGTTTCAGGTATTCCCGCTGTTCTACGGTTTCTATGCCTTCGGCAATCACCTGGCAATCCATGCTATGGGACATTGAAATGATGGCCTCAATGACATTGCACTGTCTTCCCTGGCCTATTTGGCTGACAAAACTCCGGTCTATTTTAATAAAATTAAGCGGCATGCCGCTTATTCTGGATAGCGAAGAAAAGCCGGTTCCGAAATCATCCAGGGAAATTTCGATGCCCGATGTTTGCACATGACTTAACGTTTCCATCAGCTTGAGGGTGTCGCCCATCAGCGCGGTCTCGGTAATCTCAAGCTTAATCCGGTGCGGTGCAATAGCATGCTCGGATAAAACCTTATGCATCTGCGCCAGCCAATCATCCAATCGACGAAACTGGATCGGCGACAGATTGATGGCGACTGAAATCTCATTAAACGCCTGTTCATCCCAGGCTTTAATCTGTTTAACGACCTCGTTGACCACAAACAGGCTCAGCTCATGGATAAAGCCGCTTTCTTCGGCGACGGGAATAAAGTCATCCGGCATGACCATGCCCCATTCAGGATGCTGCCAACGCGACAAGGCCTCAACTCCCATGATTTTCCCGTCACTCAAGCGCCAAACCGGCTGAAAGAATACTTTAAATTCGCCCTTCTCCAGGCTGTCTTTAAAGGCGCTTTTAAACTGTTGGCGTTTGCCCGCCTCGCGGTTCATTTCAGCGGTAAAAAACTCAAACCCGTTTCTGCCGGTTTCCTTAACCCGGTACATCGCGGCATCCGCATGCCTGACAAGGGTTTCATCGTCCCCCCCGTCCGCAGGATACATGGCAATGCCGATGCTGGCGGAGATGGCAGCATCAATGTCGCCAGCCAAGGAAAACGGTTGCTCCAATACTTCCAGCATGGTCCGGGCAATATTCTCTATGTCGTAGTTGGTGCTTAAATTACTAAGAATCACGGTGAACTCATCGCCACCCAAGCGCGCCAGCGTGTCCGTTTCGCGGATGCATTCATTCAGCCGCTTTGCTACTTGTATAAGCAGTCGGTCCCCCGCCTCATGGCCGGCGCTGTCATTGACTTCCTTAAACCGGTCAAGGTCTATATACAATAACGCCAGCTGGCTGTGGTTGCGCTTGGCAGAAGCCACCGCGGAATGCAATCGGTCTTGAAACAACTGACGATTGGGCAGTTCTGTCAGCGAATCGTAGTTGGCTTGATGATAAATTTTTTCGTCGGCTTGTTTTTTTTCAGTCACGTCGCCAAAAATGGCGATGTGTCGCTTAATGTTGCCGACTTCGTCATGCACATAGGAAATCGATGTCGATTGGGCGTACATTTCGCCGTTTTTGTGCCGGTTCCAAAGCTCGCCTTCCCAATGCCCATGCTTATTTAAAGACTGCCATAATGCAGTGTAAAAACGGGCATCCTGAAGCCCTGAACTGAGTATGCGCGGGTTTTGACCTCTAACTTCATCGAAACTGTAGCCGGTAATTTTTGTAAATGCCGGATTCACAACTTCGATGCAGTTATGAGTATCGGTAATCATAATCCCTTCATGGATGGTATCGAATACCAGTTCCGCCAGACGTTGCTTTTCCATGGCTTGTTTGGATTCGGTAATATCGATCAGAAAGCCGCGCAATACGCAGCAGCTCTCGGAATCTATTTCCACGACTGAAACAAGCTGCCTAAGCCAAAGCTCGCTGCCGTCTTTTTTTAGCAGCCGGAATTCGAGTCCTTCCTCTTCCTGGCTATGCGACCTCGAAGAACAAAATGCGTTAACCTTGGCATAATCTTGCGGATGCAAGCTGGCTTGCCAAAAACCGTCTGAAGTCCATTCTTCCAGGCTATGTCCGGTCAGTTTTTCCGCTTGTGAGGAAACATAGCTGAAGCGTCCGGTATTCGGCAGGTATTCCCAGGCGACCACATGGGTATGATCGATTAATGACCGGTAAAAGGCCTCGCTTTTACTTTTTTCCTGTTCAGCCGCTTCTTTTTCCGCGATTAACCGCTGCTTGAGCAATACCTTGCCCAGCGTCGTCGGCAGTAACTCTAAATAAGCGCCTTCAGAATCCTTGAGCACAAAATCTTCTGCGCCTTGCTTAATCGCATCGACCACCAATTGCATATCGTCAATGCCGGAAATCATGATGCAGACAGCCTTGGGCTGCAATGCCTGAATCCCCTTTAATACCTCCAGGCCATTCATGTCCGGCAGATAAAAGTCTATCAGTACCGCATCAAAATCCTGATCGCGCATCAGCATCACGCCTTGATGGCCAGATTCGGTATGTGCAACATGATAGCCTTCGCGCTTGAGTTTTATGCGCACCAACTCTGCAAGACCTAAGTCGTCTTCTATATATAAAATGTTCGCAGAAGGCATATCAGGCATATTAAGGAAATAGGGTGAGGAGGGTCATTTTATGGAAGGGACGGCAGCAAGCCCAATCATCAGCCCCAATTCGCGCACAACTTCTGAAAACCGATCAAACTCGACAGGCTTGGGCACATAGAGATTGCATCCCAAGTCGTAACATTCGTCTATTTCGCGCTGATCGTCGGTGGAGGTTAACATGATGACGGGAATTTTTCGCAGCTTAGCGTCCTGTTTAAGAATACGCAATAATTCCACGCCGTTCATGACCGGCATGTTTATATCCAGCAGTAGCAGAGTGCATTGATTAATTGGGCAGTCTGCAAAATTGCCCTGTCCTTTAAGATAGTTCAGGGCTTGCTGACCGTTTTCAACGGCTTTGATAGGGTTTTCAAGGCCGCCACGGCGCAAATTCTTCTCGATCAATTTCGCGTGGCCGGGATCGTCTTCTACGATGATGATGGTTACAAACTGACTTTCAAACACTTTATAACCTCAAAAATTGGTGATTATATCAAACCAGCCCCTATACGCTAACACTTACACTTTAGCAGTTTGATTAATATCACGACTGCCGAAGCGTAGCCTCTATGCGCGAGGCCAATCTTATTGGCCTTGGGAAGGTAACGAACCCGTCCAGCCGCTTATAAAGCTTTCCACCAGCAATACAATCGTATTTTCAACATCGTTAATACTCTCAGCATCCAGCTTGCCGGTCAGGGACAAAGTGCAAATTCCGTGAACGCCGCTCCATAGCGCCCGCGCCGCCTGTTTGCGCTGTTGCGCTGATCTGTCTGGCGCAAGTTGTGCAAATTGCGCTTCTATAAGGTTAAAAATCCCGTTGATTTTCTGCTGATACCATTCAGGTGTCTCGGGCTCAGGCATATAAATCAGAATCCAGCGGTTAAAGTTTTGGCTGGCAAAGTGTAAATAAGCCTTGGCCAGTTCCGCCAACTGTTGTTCAGGGGGGGGGGCTTGCACTTGCTGCAATTGCCCGGTCAGATCATCTACGGTATTTGCTTTAATGTGCATGACCAGGTCGGCCATGTTGGCAAATACCATGTAAACGCTGCCGACGGTATAACCGATGTCCATCGCAATCTTGCGCACAGTTAGCGCCGAATAGCCGTCATTGATGATGATGGTTTCTGCCGCATCCAGCACCATTTCCCGGATTTCTTCCAGGCTGTGTTTGTTTCGTCTTGCCATAGGTGTGCCTTTAGATGAATATCAGGTAACGACTTAGCCGTTAAAAAATAGAACGCGGATGATACGGATTCGACTGATACACACGGATAAACAGCGGATGTAAAAAGAAAATAAAATCCGTTTAAATCCACCTAATCAGTGTCGCCTAGAGGCGCCTACTTTTGGCATCCGTGTTCCGTTATAAAGTTAGTTCGTGAGTCTATTATTTTCCGCAAAGTACTTGATTAAAAAATCCACAAACGTCGCCAGTTTGGCGGGCAGAAAGCGTCTTTGCAGATAGGTGGCATAGCAAACCAGCGAGGGGATGCGAAAATCCGGCAAGATCTCGATCAACTTGCCCTGTTCCAGATAATTCATCACCGATAATTCAGGCGCCTGGGTGATGCCCATGCCCAAAGCGGCCGCCTGGCATAAAGCCCGGCCATTGTTTGAGGCAAAGTGCCAGTTCGCCTTGATTTTAACTTCCTTGCCACCGTCATTAAACACCCAATAATCTTTATGCGGCGTATCCATATAATGCAGACAGCGGTGCGAACTTAACTCGGCAATGGTTTGCGGCTCGCCGTATTTGGCGATATAGTTCGGAGAAGCATAGGTGCATAATCGGGTTTGGGCAATTTTTCGGGCAACCACGCCCAAATCAAGCGTATCCGTGACCAGGATAGACAAATCGAAATTGCCCTCGCTTAAATTAACGTGGCTGTTGTGTAGGGTCATAAAAACCTTAACATCGGGGTATTCGCGCTGGTATGCGTCAATGGCAGGCACCATATAAAGTCCGCCAAAATCGATCGGTGCGCTGACTTTTAACGTGCCTTTTACCTGTAGACCCAGTTGTGAGGTATATTCTTCCAGTTCCGAGAAATCATCCAGCAGCTGTTTGCTGCGGTGATAGTAAATTTTGCCCGCTTCGGTCATGCTCAGCTGCCGGGTTGTTCGGTTTAATAGCGCAACCCCCAAGGACTCTTCAAGTTGAGCCATGTATTTACTGATCATCATCGCCGAAAGATTCATTTCGCGGGCAACCGCTGCAAAAGTGCCCAATTCAACAATTCGGCAAAATACCTGTGTGTTGGTTAATTTAGCCATATTTATCCCTTTATAAACTTTAAGTTTATATTGTATAACCTATATCGCTATTTGAAACCCTGTTTTATTGGAGTAGACTCTTGATCGGAGGTAGTAATCTGACTGCCGCTTGGTCTTTTCATTTCCCCTTAGTGATCAGGAACAAGCGGCTTTTTTATGGCCCAATAATTATAATGAGAGGTATTTATGAGTAAAATTCTTACTGAAGTTTTAGCAGCAAACAGAGATTATGTGAATGATTTCGGTGACAAAGGCGCATTGCCTATGCCTCCCGGCAGGCATTTTGCGATTCTGACCTGTATGGATGCCCGTTTGGATCCTGCCAAATATGCAGGCTTATCCGAAGGCGACGCCCATGTCATCCGTAATGCCGGCGGCCGCGCCAGTGACGATGCGATCCGTTCCTTGGTCATTTCCTATAAACTATTGGGAACCCGTGAATGGTTTGTCGTTCACCATACCGACTGCGGCATGGAAACATTTACCGACGACGTCATGCGCGGCCTGTTAGGCAGCAGCTTAAAAGCCGCCTCCGTCGATGCCGACGGCTGGCATGATTGCTGCGACGGCCCAGGTTCCGCCGAAGGCAAATATATCGACTGGCTGACCATTAAAGACCAAGAACAAAGCGTTTTGGAAGATGTAACCCGCATTAGGAATCATCCGCTGGTTCCTTCCGATATCCCTGTATACGGTTATATTTACGACGTTAAATCAGGCCGGTTAATTGAAGTGCCCGCTGCAACAGAAGCTGGCAAGGTTAGCTAACAAACGTTCGAACATGCTCATGTCTTGGGATGTGAGCATGGCTTTATCTTCCGCAGTACCCGCAAAGCGTACGAGCTATACTTGCGTCCCCTTTATAAAAGTCTAAAATTCATCTCCCCGCCACGACTTGACCTTGCTGATGAACACCGAACTACTTTCCGTCGTTGATGAAAACGACCGCATCATCGACACCTGCGCACGCCACATCATCCATGCGACAGGGCTTAGGCACCGCGCCGTACATATTCTGGTTTTTAATGGGGAAGGGCAGTTGTTCCTGCAAAAACGCTCGATGAAAAAAGACCTCAATGGCGGACTTTGGGATACTTCGGCGGCCGGGCATGTTGACGCCGGTGAGGATTACGACATCAGCGCCGTCAGGGAGATTGAAGAGGAACTGGGTATCACCGAATCTGCGTTGGAACCGTTGTTCAAATTGTCGGCTACAGCCGCTATCGGCATGGAGTTTATCCAGGTCTACCGTTGCATTCATAACGGTCCGTTTATCCTTGCAGCCGATGAGATTGACGAGGGCGACTGGTTTAGCGTCGCTGAAATATCCGAACGTATCACGGCAGACGACCAGCTCCTGACCGAAACCTTCAAAACCATTTGGCGACAGTTTAAGGCATTGGCAGCATGATTACCCGAGCACAACTCAATGATTATTACCAAGCCCTGCTTCGTCCCGAGACCTACGCCGATTATTGTCCTAACGGCCTGCAAGTAGAAGGGACTGAACAGATCGAGCGTATCGCCTTTGCCGTTTCCGCAACCCGCGATTCCATAAATCAGGCTGTCGAAAGCAAGGCCGATGCGTTGGTCGTCCATCACGGCTTGTTCTGGACATTTCACGGCGCAAAACCGTTGACAGGAACTTTCTCCCAACGGATTTTCCCGCTGGTAAAAAACAACATCAACCTGATCGGCTATCATTTGCCGCTGGACGGACACCCGGACATAGGCAATGCAGCGATACTAGGCCAGATGATCGATTGCAGCCAGCAACAGCCGTTCGGCGATTACAAAGGCTCGGCGACCGGCGTTAAAGGCGTGCTCGAGCAGCCGCTGACCGCTGCCGCACTGCAACATAAACTCGAATCCGTGCTCAAGCACAATGTCATTCTGGCGACGCCCGACAACAATGCGCTGATAAGGTCGGTCGGCATCATTACCGGCGGCGCAAACAGCGAATGGCGCTTGGCCGAAAAAGAACGGTTGGATGCGTACATTACCGGTGAAATCAGCGAACACGATTGGCACGAAAGCCAAGAGGCTGGCATACACATGTTTGCAGGCGGTCATCATGCCACAGAACAATTCGGCATCCAGGCGTTAATGGAAAAAACCCGGCAGCAATTTGCAGTGGAGTGTTTTTTTATCGACAGCGAGAATCCTGCGTAGCGATTAGCAGGGCGACAGGTTAGAAAAATAGAACACGGATGACACGGATCTGGCTGATTAACACAGATAAAGCAGATTTTTTTGACGAAAATATTAAGAGATGGAAATTCGATACTTGCTCGTTTATGCGCAGTATAGGTTCTTCGATTCTGCCCGCTCAAAGCAAGCTTTGAACTTCGCTGCTAAAGGAGTCCAAAGCTTGCTTTGGATATAACAAGTTATTCTTAAAATTGTAAAATCCGCGCAAATCCGTTTAATCAGTGTCGCCTAGAAGCGCCTACTTTTGGCATCCGTGTTCTCATAATGAGCAGCTTCGTTAAGTGGTAAACTAGAGCACTTCCAACTTCGCGAGGCCGAAACGATGACCGATAAGCAAGCAACGATCCCCCGCGCAACATCCGAAAACATCATTGCCGTTTTAAGCCTGCTCGGCATTTGCGGTTACCTGGTGTTGCACTATGCGCTCGATATTGGCCATGATGTCTACACGCTATCGCTGAATGCCGCTTTAAGTTCGGCTGCTGCGGAAATCTACCAGGGGCAATTTGTTTTGCCGATTGAATTGGTGCAACTGCCCCTGCTTGCCGTGCTGGCGTTGGGCGGTATTCCGCTGGTTTACCAACTTATCGTGAAGTTGGGACAGGGCGATTGGGGCGCCGATTTGCTGGCAGGCATGTCCATTGTGACGGCGGTTCTGCTGGATGAATACCTGGCTGGAAGCTTGGTGGTGCTGATGCTGTCCGGCGGCGTGGTACTGGAAACCTACGCGGTGCGCAAAGCTTCTTCGGTGCTTGAGGCGTTGGCCAAGCGGATGCCGTCGGTTGCGCATAGAAAATCGGGCGACCAGCTTGCCGACATTACCACCGAGCAGGTTCATATCGGCGATACCCTGTTAATCTTGCCGCACGAGATCTGCCCCGTTGACGGCACGGTACTGGAAGGCTCCAGCACCATGGATGAGTCCTACCTGACCGGCGAACCGTATATGATGTCGAAAGTCAGCGGTTCCCAAGTGCTTTCCGGTGCGATCAACGGCGACTCGGCGCTGACCATACGCGCGGACAAACTGGCTGTCGATTCCCGCTATGCCAAGATTATGGAGGTGATGAAGTCGTCCGAACAATATCGCCCCAACATAAGGCGGCTGGGCGACCAATTGGGCGCGCTGTACACGCCGCTGGCCGTCATCATTGCGCTGACCGCCTGGGCGGTCAGCGGCGATGTGGTTCGTTTCCTGGCCGTACTGGTTATCGCCACACCGTGCCCGTTGCTGATCGGCATTCCGGTCACCGTTATCAGCTCGATTTCGCTGGCCGCGCGGCGGGAAATCATCATCAAGAATCCGGCCATACTGGAAACTATCGGCACCTGCCGCACGGCGATTTTTGATAAAACCGGCACCCTGACCTATGGCCGTCCGTCATTGACTGCGCTGGTTCCCGGCGAAGGGCATAACGAGCAGGACGTGTTAATGCTAATCGCCAGTCTGGAGCGTTATTCCAAACATCCGTTGTCTCGCGCGATTGTTGCAGCGGCGGAAAAATCGGCGTTATCTTTATTAAACGTGACCAATATCACCGAGCTGCCGGGAGAGGGCCTTAAAGGCAATGTGACCGGAAAACAGATTCAGATTACCAGTCGCAAAAAGTTTTTCGAGCAACACCCGGAGGTTGCCAAAGCCTTGCCGCCAGTCACCGGCGGTCTGGAATGCGTGGTGCTGATTGACGAAGCCTATGCGGCGACCCTGCAATTTCGCGACGAGGTGCGCACCGACAGTTCACCATTCATCAACCACCTGCGGCCCAGCCATTTGTTCGACAAGGTGATGCTGGTGTCCGGCGACCGGGAATCGGAAGTGCGTTTTCTGGCCGACCAGGTCGGCATTAAACACGTTTATTTTAGCCAAAGCCCCGAGCAGAAACTGGCGCTGGTGCGCAATGAAACCATCGCTGCAAAAACCGTGTTTCTGGGCGACGGCATTAATGACGCACCGGCGCTGACGGCCGCGACTATCGGCATAGCATTCGGCCAGAACAGCGACATTACCGGCGAGTCGGCAGATGCGGTGATCATGGACAGTTCGCTGTTAAAAGTCGATGAGTTGTTTCATATCGGCGAACGGATGCGTAAAATTGCGTTACAAAGCGCGGTGGGAGGCATGGCGCTGAGTTTGATAGGCATGGTGTTTGCCGGATTGGGTTATTTGACTCCGGTAGCCGGGGCCATAACCCAGGAAATCATCGATGTGCTCGCAGTATTGAATGCCTTGAGGGCGGCCATTCCGCCGAAAACGCTTTCGGATTTTTAACAAAACAAAACAGACTTTATATTTAATAGAACACGGATGACACCGATAATACGGATTTAAACGGATTTTTTATCAGTGGGTATCAGTCCGAATCCGTGTCATCCGTGTTCTATTTTTCAATGGCCGGGCCGCTACAAAAAGGATAGAAGATGTCACCTCATCATGAAAGACACAGGAGTCACCGCATCGGTTGGTTGCGAGCGGCTGTGCTGGGCGCGAACGACGGCATTGTATCCACAGCCAGTTTAATCGTAGGTATTGCCGCCTCCCATGCGACGCATAACGAGATCGTTTTGGCCGGTGTCGCAGGCTTGGTCGCAGGAGCGATGTCGATGGCAGCCGGTGAATACGTATCGGTCAGTTCGCAAGCCGATACCGAGCAGGCCGATTTAAAGCGTGAGCGCAAAGAGCTGGAAGAAGATGGGCATCATGAGCAAAAAGAGCTGGCAGCTATCTATGTATCGCGCGGACTCGATACGCTACTGGCCGAGCAGGTTGCAATACAATTAATGGAGCATGACGCGTTGGGCGCACACGCTCGTGACGAACTGGGCATATCTGAAACAGGCACCGCAAGACCCATTCAGGCGGCGCTGACCTCGGCCGCTACGTTTGCCGTTGGCGCGGTGTTGCCTTTATTGATAGTCCTGTTTGCCCCCGATACCGATTTAATCGTGCTGGTATCGGCGGCATCCTTGCTGTTTTTAACATTGCTGGGCATGTTGGCGGCCTATAGCGGCGGGGCAGGCATCATTAAAGGCGCTTTTCGTGTCGCCTTTTGGGGCGCATTGGCAATGGGGCTAACCGCAGCCGTCGGTTCCGTTTTTGGAACAGTCGTGTAACACTGTGAATTGGCAGGTTTACATTATCCTTTGCACCGATGACTCGCTTTATACCGGCATCACTGTTGATGTTGCCCGGCGCTTTAATCAGCATGGCGACAAACAAGGCGCTAAATATTTCCGCGGCAGGCAGCCTAAACAGCTGGTTTATGTCGAGACCGGCCATGACCGCAGTTCTGCCAGTAAACGGGAAATCGTCATCAAAAAACTGCCCAGGCTTGAGAAATTACAATTGCTGGATTCTGATAGCAATAAGGTGGGGAGTTTCCAGTTATGAAAATTAGCATGCTAGATGCTGCTCCAACCCAATCCACGAAGTGCGTCATCCCGGCAGGGAATGCCGGGATCCAGAACACAGGGATGTGATAGAGTGTCCATATGGAAAACCGACCTTAACAAAACATGTATCCCAAACAAATATTCGATCAAGATTGCAGGCAGTGTAAACGGCTGGATGACTTCCTGTGCGAAGTCAAACAAAAGCACCCAGACTACCATGCGCGCCCGGTTGCCCCTTTTGGCGACAGCGCCGCCCAATTGCTGATAGTAGGACTGGCGCCCGGCATGCATGGAGCCAACGCCACAGGCAGGCCTTTTACCGGCGATTATGCAGGGCTGCTGCTGTATGAGGCGCTTTACGAGTTCGGCTACAGCAACCAAATAAAATCCGAGTCATTGACCGACGGCTTGGCGCTTAAAAACTGCCGTATCACCAATGCCGTTAAATGCCTGCCGCCGCAAAACAAGCCGACCAATACCGAGATCAACCAGTGCAACGCTTACTTGGCCGCCGAGTTAAAAACCCTGCCGGAGAAGGCGGTTATCTTGGCTTTAGGTTTGGTCGCCCATCAGGCGGTATTAAAAGCCTACGGACTGAAACAGAGTAGCACAAAATTTGCCCATAATGCCCAGCATGCTTTGTCGGATGGCCGCACGCTGATTGATTCGTATCATACCAGTCGATACAACGTGCAGACCAAGCGGCTGACGAAAGAAATGTTTGGGGATGTTTTTCGCACCATCGAAGTTAAGCGTTTGGCTTTGTAGCAATCGTTTATGCGGTTGCTGAACCGAATAGCCTGAAAAAATAGAGAGTTAATATAATGGTGCTATCATTAGTAGAGTCACGAGCCTTATTTCTCTAGAGGTATTTAATGAAAAAAATAATATTTATATTGGCGGCAATCTTTATTATTTCGGATTGTAGCGCCGACGCTAGAGTTTTAGAGCAATTAAAAAGGTCGAAAGTAAAAGCGAGCGCCAAGGCTAAAAACGCTGTTTCAAAAGTCAAGAAGTCGAAGAAAAAGACCGAGAATGTAAACTGCATTCCAAAAAATACTAAGCCGAAAGAAACAGTCACTAAAAAAGACCTGGATATTAAAAATGATCTTGCTTATTTACCTAATGAGGATAAACCCTTTACGGGCAAGCATGAACAGCATCATTCAAATGGAAAGAAATACACTGAAACTAATTACAAGGATGGGAAGAAAAATGGGGTGCTTACCACGTGGGATGAATACGAGCATAAAGTAGGTCAATTAAGCTACTTTGACGGGGAGCCAGTGGATTAGCCTTGGGGGCAAAGGCATGGTCGGCTGCTCTCGGTTGCAAGGTGCTATGGAGCCAATGCTTGAATTTCTTGCTGCCAATTTGCCACTTCCACCACAGGATGTTTGATGCGCGCTTGCTCGGCAACGCTATCTTCCAGCCAATCGGTGCTGCACAAATCGTAGACCGGGGCAGGTACATCGCGCACCACCAAAATCCAAATCAACGGTAAAGATTGTCGTCCTCGGTTGTTTATGGCGCATTAGTATACGCGTTTGTCGCTTGCCATTTTCCCAGGGAACGAACACCTGCAACATAAGTTGTCATTCAAGCCGGACGCACTAAATCGCGTTACTTATGTCATACATTGAGTCAGTAAAGGGTCGATAGCACTAATTCGTCATGTGAGTTCAATCGGCCAAAACTGCGGTCATTGCCTTTCCTGGGAAGGCCTGAATACAAAGAAGCCAATGTGAGCTTCGCGGCGCTCTGTCATCATCCCATATCGGGGGATTTTATCAGTGTTTGCTCTCTGGGGTCACTCGGTCCGGACAAGTATTCGTACTAATAGTAAATAGATAAAATATAGCTAATATGTATTTCATGGCAGTGGTTGCTTGGAACGACATAACAAGATATTTTTTATCTAAAACAAATGAGGTAAGACTCATGATCAAGAAAATTTCATATACATTAATACCCGCCTGTATGACCTTGTCGGTTGCCATGGCTGGGCCATTAACATCAAGTCTGATGTCACTGTCATCAGATCAAATGGAGCAGACAACTGCTGGCTTAAGTGATAATCTCGTTGCGGGTCTGACTGGCGGTTGGAATTCAGGGCTTTCTGGGAGTGCTGCTGACGCAAGTGGGCAGATCCAAGCGGCGGCTGTTGGACCGGGGACTGTCGTAGCACCTACGGCAGATATTTCGGGTCCCAATGTGTATTCTCAGCAGCATAATGCCTATCTGGTTACTATGGTAGCTACTGGTTTAAATGTTAATGTAGCCCCAAGGGCGATAGCTGGTTCTGATTTTCCTGCATCAACAAGAGTTAACGTCGAACCCATGACGCAGGCGACTGGCGGTGGAAATACCGCGCTTTCTGGAGGTGTTGCTGTCGCTAGTGGACAGATCCAAGCGGCGGCTGTTAGCCCGGAGCCCGTCACGGCTACGATTGTAGTGCCTACTGCAGGTACTAGTGGACAGCAGCTTCAAGCAGATATTTCAGGTCTCAATATGTATTCTCAGCAGTATATTGCCAATATGGTAGGTCGGCTTGGCCAGATAAATGCCAGCTCTGTAATTGCTGCCAGCGTGCCCACTGATCATCCCTTTTAAAGTCCAGTGGGGGATTAATGGGCTATCCATGTAACATTCAATTAGATAGGGATTTATGGCCGATTAATTTACCTATATCCCATAGGGTGTGGTGTTACGTGATTGATGACTGACTGTGCAAAAGAGCGTGGAAAAGTTGCCGATTTTACAGTAAAAGGGCGTCAAAGTTTGCTAATTGCCAGTCATAAACTTATTGTTTTTAATGGCTACTCTGTTTTTGTTGGTTGGAAAAACGGCGCTGAATAATGGAAAAAACTAAAAGCTGTTTTGCAGGCTTGAGTGTTTATCGTTCATAACTATTTTGTAGGCGACACTTTAAATAATAAGGCCGGGTATCCCGATTTATTTACGCCTATTTTTTAATAGTGATCAGCAACGAGTGCCTGCGATTTAAAGGGAGCGATTAATCGGTAATAACTTTCAAAAGTGTACCTGTATGTGTACCCGAAACGGTTATTTTCTTTTTTGCTAAACTCGGTATTTGTAACTCTTTGTTTCAATTGGTCGGGACGATAGGATTTGAACCTACTACCCCTTGTCCCCCAGAACGGTAAATCATTGTTTTTTACGATTCAATGAAGTTCAATAATAAAATAACTATCCTTAAAATTCATTAGCTTGTTGAGTTATAGTGTTCAGCAACGTACAATAAAGTTCACTGAAATTCAGTTAAAAAGTTATCCCATACGTTATCCCATAAGCTATGCGCTAACCCATTGATTTTTTACTTTCCTATCACTTGCCCAAAAGACAAGTTAATAAAATTGTGCGTAATAATGGCTATCAATAAAATAAAACCACTAACCTTTAAGCACCTTAAACCAGCTGACAAAGAACAGCTTATACCCGATGGCGGCGGTCTATTTGTGCGAATAAGGCCATTAGCCAACGGTGGCGGCGTGTCTTTTAGGCTTGCTTATCGATTTGAGGGAAAACTAAAGTGGGCGGACTTGAAAGCCAAGACGCTTCCCGATGCGCGGGACGAACGCGACACTTTAAAGGCATTACTTAAAACCGGTGTAGATCCCAAGTTAGAAAAAACTCTTGAGAAAGAGCGCATACGCAAGCAACAGCTAGACGAACATGAAGCCCTAACCAAGCTGAATACGCGGGTAACAGTAAATGATCTATTTACCCGTTGGCATGAAATCGATTTGATTAATCGCAAAGACCGCGCCGAAATAGCCAGAATGTTCAACAAAGACGTATTGCCCGTCCTGGGGGATTTGTTTGTTGAGGATGTGAGGAAAGGACACATCGGTTCAGTTATTGATAATTTAAAAATACGGGGGGTGAATCACCTAGCAAGGAACCTTTTAAAGCTAATGCGCCAGATGTTCAGATTTGCCGTTAGTCGAGACGTTATTGAATTTGACCCGACAGCAAGTCTTAGCGTGGCAAAGATAACCACCGCACCTACCGAGCGCGACAGAACCTTAAGCGACAATGAAATAAGAGCATTGGCGCGTCAATTACCCGGTGCTAATTTATTGAAGTCTACCGAGTGCGCCGTCTGGATTGCATTATCAACCTTATGCCGGATTGGTGAACTATCCAAAGCTAAGTTATCAGATATTGATTTTGAGTCGAACACCTGGACTATACCGGAGGCCAATAGCAAAAACGGCAAGGCTCACACAATTTACTTATCAAGCTTTGCACTCAAACAATTTAAACTTTTAAAAAGTTTGGCTAAAAGTGATACCTGGATTTTCACAAATAGGGACGGCTCAAGTCATGTGTGCGAGAAATCAATCACTAAACAGGTCGGCGGTCGTCAATCTGAAAATATATTAAGTAATCGCTCCAAAGAGAATCAGGCTTTGGTTCTGGCTGGTGGCAAATGGACTCCACATGATTTACGTAGAACCGGAGCAACAATAATGGGTGATTTAGGTGTGGCACCTGATGTTATAGAGAAGTGTTTGAACCATACCGAAGAAAATAAAGTTAAGCGAATTTATCAACGGCAGAAATTAGAAGTTGAACAGCTAAACGCTTGGCAGGTTTTAGGAGTTCAACTCGATCTATTAGTGAACATGGATAATTCAAATGTTGTTTTACTTCATGAACGAAATTAAGCATTAAATAATGCCGTTTAAAAAATCGGGTAAAACATGCCGACATTGCCAAACAGCTAATAAAATCGCGCATCCAAACTATAATCAAATTTAACCGGATAGCCTTAGCGGGCAATAAGCGGGATTCGTCCTCTATTTCCGGTTATTCCTTTTTTAACCGCTTCACTTTAACAAGATTATTTTTTATGTCGGTTTTTTATTCGGGTTGGGGTTATTGGGAATATGACTGCATGGACTCCTTTGATGGGGAAACGATGCGAGAGACGGTAGACAAAGGAGATTTCATAAAAGTATGTAATGTATTTGAATTACCAGAAGATAATAAAAGAGAAATTGAATTTCTAGGCAAAACTACTGTCTGTTACCTATTGGAATGCATACGCTCAGACGGCAAAGGAATAAGGTTCGCGGGGTATCGCACTGAACCAATTGATGAGCCTCGATTTATCTTATGTGATGAACGGAAAGGTGAACAAAGGTTCAATATCGACAATAGACCAATTATTACAAAGACAGAAACTTTTACAAAGAATGAAATTATCGAAAGTCCGGCAAGATCAGACGCCCCGATAAATGAAACAGAAACTGAACGTAACATCATATTAATGCAACCCGCATATCTTGACCAAACACATCCCATGTTTAGTAACGAGTTAAGTATTGCAATTCAGGCGTGGAATGACGTTCTTGAATGCAATCCTGAAAAACCGAAGACGGGCAGTCGTAAGAAATTAATAGGAATTTGGCTAGAATCCCACCACAAAACATTGACACTAGAAGCTAAAAAACGGATTACTACCCTACTAAATCCAGATAAAAATGGCGGCGCTCCTTCTTTAGATTAAAAAACCTACCTATCCCATAAAACCATATAACACACGGCCTGTAGAGAACCTACCCACCCTTAAAGTTGCAAACTATTGCAACTGTTCTAGCTATGAATGCTAAAAAATGTGCTGATAATAGGCAACCTTATTAATTAATGAGGTGTAAAGCATGGCTACAACATTCAACCAACTACCCGAAACCGGTTTTTTAAGATTGTCTCAAATAATTGGCAACAAAAAAACCAACACCCCCGCACTAATTCCCGTAAGCCGCACCAGCTGGTTTAATGGTATTAAATTAGGAAAATATCCAAAATCAGTAAAACTTGGAGAACGAACAGTAGCTTGGAAAGCCGAAGATATACGCGATTTAATAGACAGCCTTGGAAATGTAGCATGATCGACATGACTAATGATGTCGTAGCCAATAGTGTGAATATTTCCAAGTTTGAAGCTCCTACCCTACCAGGGATTGATTCACGGGACGGCACGAGCAGTACCAGGTCATTAT
The DNA here is from genome assembly GCA_030679035.1 of Methylobacter sp. GTDB lineage: Bacteria > Pseudomonadota > Gammaproteobacteria > Methylococcales > Methylomonadaceae > Methylobacter_A. The sequence goes on from JAUXTH010000017.1 coordinate 21,079, forward strand.
CTGAGCAAGGAAATGCTTGGCGCTTGCTGGATGCACATGGGGGCAATATTCATTATGTATATGATACTAAAGCTTGGTTGCATTGGCAGGATGGTGCTTGGATTTGGGACGTTGAGGGTGCAAAAATTCGAAGTCTTGCAGCTAAATTGCCGAATCGGATTTACAACGAAGGCTGTTTATACTTGTTTGATGCTGGATTATTTGCCGCATGGTCACGAACTTCACAAAAAGTACGTACCATTAAAGCATCTGTATCATTACTATCAGATTTTGAACAGGTACGCTTGCCACTGTGCCTAGTAGATGCAGATATATTTTTAGTTGGTATTGATAATGCCAGACAGGTGATTGATCTAAAAACTGGACTAGCTAGACCGGCAACACAAAACGATTATATAACTAAATCATTGAATGTTAATCAGTTGGGTGAATCTTCCAAGGCGGTACGCTGGTTGGAATTTTTAGAGCAAGTGTTTGGTGATGATGTTGAATTAATTGACTGGATAAAACGTTGGTGTGGTTATTTGCTGACCGGTTCGACAGAAGAACATTTTTTTGTTTTTTGTTTTGGACTGGGTGCAAATGGTAAAAGTGTATTAGCTGAAACTATGCGTTTTATACTTGCGGACTATGCCAGAGCTATGTCATCTGAAACTTTGACAGAATCAAAAAGATCGGCTGGCGGAGCAACACCTGACATTGCTGATTTAATCGGTGCAAGATTAGCTATGTGTTCTGAAACCGAGAATGGCGCGGCCTTAGCAGAATCATTAATTAAAAGCCTAGTGTCAGGTGATAGTATGCCCGCACGTAAACTTTACACTGCACCGGTACAGTTCACACCGCTGTTTAAATTGATGATGCTGGGTAATCATAAGCCCATTATTAAAAACAATGATAATGGCATGTGGCGGCGGATACGGTTAATTCCATTCATGCGTACATTTGCCCCAGAAGAGCGTGATCCAGCACTATTAGATAAATTGAAAGCCGAAGCCCCGCATATTCTGGCATGGATGGTTGAGGGTTGCTTAGATTGGCAGAAACAAGGCTTACAAGATGTTCCGACCACTATACAGCAAGCTACCGGTGAATATCAGGAAGATCAGGACTTGATAGGCCGCTGGTTGTCAGAGCGTTGTAAGTTGTCGCAAAGTAGCGAGACATCATCCTCGGTGCTATACGGCAATTATAAGGACTGGTGCATTATTAACGGCTTGCAGTCTATCAATAATGCCGTGTTTGGTCGAAGTTTTGGTGACCGTGGATTTAATAAGCGGAAATCCAACGGGAATACGGTTTGGCAGGGTATCGAGCTAAAACCACCTGATTTGGCTTAACAGGTCTAGGGAAGATAGGGAGGATAAACAGCGTTTTTGATAAAGTATTCTTATAATTATTTTTCTATAGGACTTTATAAAAATGGCATTTATCTTCCCTATCCTCCCTCGTTTTTATCTGGCAAAAATGCCTTAAACGTGCCAACTTTGATAAATATTTAGTATTTAGTCGATCAAATACGAACGATTCTTGTTTGCAGGCAGAGTAAATAAAAGATTAGCTTTGCACCTCGCCATAAAATAGCCGGTATCACTTGCGCATAAATCGCAAATCGTCCGGTCGGCTTAAAAACATACATCCCTGTACATTTTTAAACACTCCCTGCCGACTTGCTTAATTCACTGGTGGCCAGAGGGCAAACAAAGCCATCCTTGGCTGTGCAATACACACGTCCTTGTGAGTATTGCCCCGACTCCCGTCGCATAGTTCCAAATTCTTCACACTTTAAAGCCCGCTGCCTTGTTGTGCGCGGACAGGCAAAAACGCGCCATTCTACATAACGTAGGGGGATTATACGAAGTATAGGGTGCAAAGATCACGCACCCCATACCTCGTATAATTCACATTATGCAAAATGTCACTTATTTTGCTTGTCCGCGACTTTATCGGAACTTACTTCCGGCTGTGCCTACTGTTCAAACAGTGGTGCTACGCGCTGTTTTGATGGCAATTAGCAGATGTGCTACCACTAAATATATATACCATTTAGCCGAATACCTCTAACCGTTAGGTGTTTGTACTTAGTTGTTGCTACAATCAGAACTAAGCGGCGGTAAGTTGCTAAACTGAGTTGCTACAAGACTTTTCTTAATGCTAGCTATAAATACATAAGACCATGAAAAACAGAATAATAATCCTATTTTTTGGAGTAACAATAACTCTAATTAATGCGCAGACCGTTAAGGCGGATACGGTAGACAATGCCATGAAATTATGTGCTGTATTCGATGGAACAGGAATGTTAAGCGAAAAATGTGATGTATCTGGAAGCAGCCAATCTGTTGATGTCTCAATTGATACATCTTCAAAAGAAGCCATTGAAATATGTAAGCAGGTGTCAAGCATGATGGCTAAAGATAGCATTCATTTTGAAGGCGGGCACTGGAAAATAAAAATATATTCACCTTTCAGTAATGGCAAAACAATTGCAACCTGTAAACTGCCAGCTTAAAAATCAAAAGTACTATAACTTTTACAGTAATAGCTACTTTATGCACCTTTTGTTTACTAAAATTTGAAATAAGCAGCTATAAGGCTCTAAATTGAATTGATGAAAGGTTTTCTTAATAAGAACTATAAATACTTAAAACCATGAAAAATACTATAAGAATAGCTTTATTAGTTGTCAGTACTTCATTACTAATGCCCGGTTGTGCAACTATATCTAGGGGAAGCGCTCAAAATTTTACTATAGTAACTTCTAATGATAACAGCCATAAAACCAGTTGCAACATTAAAAACGAAGAAGGAACATGGAATGCTAAACCAAATTCCGCTGTTAGTATTCATAGGGACGGCAACACTATGGAAGTACAATGCGAAAACGAATTGCAAAAAGGTATTCTCCAAATAGACCCTATATTTGATGGGAAATACTTGTTTGGAGATATAGTGCTGTTAGATTTATGCACCATTTCCTGCATCATTGATGGTATTAACAACTCATTTTATGAATATCCACAATCTGCAACTGTGTCGATGAAATAAAAATAGTTTTTTTTAAAATATTTGTAATTTAATCGAATTCCTCTAATTGTTAGGTGTTTGTACTTATTTGTTGCTACAATCCGGAATAAGCGGCAATAAGCTTTTAAACTGAGTTACTATAAGACTTTTTAATCTTAACAATAACTATAAATACCAAGTTTATGAAAAATAATAAAACAATTGCACAAAGTAAAAGAATAATTTATTTAACGGTAGTGGCTATGTTGCTGCCAAGCTGCGCACAAAAGACATACGTTAACAATGGCGTGTCCCAAGCCCAAAGCAATATGGATAAAACAAGTTGCGAGTTATTTGCTACACAATCAATGAGATCTAATCAAGAGTTAGGTACCGTAGGGCCTATAAGTGGATTAATTGAGCGCGAACATCTAATAGATGACTGCCTTTCTACCAAAGGTTATACGATAAAAAGACAATAAGTGAGAAATACTTTTTCATTCTTGATATGGCATAAGATATTAATTTTTTTGGCTAAACAAGATTAATGATTTAATGAGAAGCATTTGCTATTGCTAGCTTTAGGTAGTTAGATCATTGAATTAAAGGATATTAATGCAAACTAAAAATATTGTAATAATTGCCAGTCTAACTGTTGTTAGTCTGATGATCTCATTGTTCTGGGTTGTTGCTCCTGCACTTATGAAAGATAAGATCGTTGGGGTATTTACGTATGCAAGTGCTGACCGTCAGTGCTTTAACTACTACAAAAACCAGGAAAAATACTTTAATGATCCAGACTCTGCATATATAGAAAGTAGTCATATATTAACAAAGGAACATGATGAAACAGAGTTAACGAAATATTCAGAAGCTATATTGGCATATAAATCTATTGTCCAGGTAAAGGTATTCGCTCTAAATCGTATGGGAGGGTATGTCTCTGATGATATTATTTGTCCGCTTGCGGCTGATAGGCGCTTTGATGAATCGGTAACTCGTTTATATTTGGTTGATGTAACGTTAGAGGAAATGAATTTAAGATCAGAGGAAAAAAGAAAAGAGTTTTGTACGAAGATTGTAAAATATCCAAAAGACGATAATTCAGAATATGTGAGAAAGCGTTGTCCTGAGTATTTTTAATTATCCTTGATAGTTTTCAGTTATTATAAATATTTTAATATGTTTGATTGAAGATAACATGAATTATATATTTATCTAGATAAGTTACTGGTCGTATTTTTTAAATACTAAGAATAGGTAAAATATTATTTTAGCAACATATGGCTTTAACGAAGTATTAACTAATTAAATTTATCACTTATTTTCTCTATCTTATAACTTAGCTTTCCAGCTTATAGAATAATTTTTTATTATCATCTGCAAGTTGAGTTTGCTTGTGTTCCACTTCGTGGACTCAACTCAAATCATCTTATATAAATATTAAGCGAACTGATAAAAAATAAGGATACGAATAGAGGAAAAAGGCAAGGATAATAAATTCACAACACCTAAAACAAAAAAAGGAAATAAAAAAATGACTACATTAGACGTTCAATCATTAACTACTGAAACAACCCTTAGTAATATCGAATTAATCACAAATGTAAAAGAAGCAGTTAAAGAATCAACTATTTTTGATCAAATCACGAAAAGTAAAATACTGGCATTTATAGGAGCAATAGATGTCATAGAGGAACGCATAAACAACTATGCAGATTTAATTGAATACTTAACAAAATCAGAAACACAAGAATGGATTCGACAGCTTATAGGGCTTATTCAAGACCTACCCAAATAAATTATTAGGCAACCTCGCATAATGCACGTTATGCAAAAAAACCAGTGTCATTCATTTTACATTGAGGCTTTTCTATATAAGGTAGATGTATTGAATAGGGTGGGACGACTTAAAATGTGATTTTTAGAGTGCTTTTACATTGAAATTACTATTTACCTAATAATTTCTTAAAAAATCATTAGCTAAAAAAATTTGGTGTGTTTTTGAGCAAAGCCTCATAGTTATACACAAGCAGGTCAACTAGCTAGAAGTACCTTTCTACCCTTCACAGTAGCTAAATTAGACTAAACGAGCGGCTGGTTTGTGCCAATTTCTGCCCGTCACGACTGACTGCTTTATGGAGAAATGTTTATTGAATTTGACCATAAAAAGCATTATGCGAAGTATTTATTTATAGAAGCCTGGTTCTTCTGGCAGCCTGGTCTTACGCCTTATATAGTTAAAACTTAAGCCCTAGCTCCATTATTCACTAACAAGAAGCGTTAGACACTGCACCTGCAAAACAGTGTAAAATGGACAAAGAATTCATCCAATTGAAAATCCAATAAAGTTTGGCCGGATGATGAAAAGTCTCAAAAATGAGACTTAAGGACAGTACTACTTACCCCTGTCCTTGCGTTTTTGCGAACGGTTCTTAATTGAGCAAGAAGAAATATAAGGAATAAAATGCAACATCGTTATTGGGCAGAATTATGCCAACTAAAAACGCATATAAATTACATTGAACTTATGCTGGCTCAATCAGAAAAAATCGAACAAGCAATTAAAATTACCCTTGCCATTGCGTCAAGCGCATCAATTGGAGCATGGGCTATATTTAAAAATGAAGAATATAAGTGGATTTGGCCATCAATCATTGCTATATCGCAAATAATAACAGCCATTAATCCTTACCTCCCCTTCAAAGGAAGGGTAAAAGCATATTCAAATATTTTAAATGAATTCGAAGAAATCATGATTTTTGCTGAACTTAACTGGCATAATGTTGCCAATGGCAAACTCACAGAAGAAGAAATAAACAAGCTTCAATTTGATATAAAATCAAAGAAGCAAAAAATACTTAAAAAATACATGCCATCTTCTACAATCCCCAAAAACACAGAATATTTTACAAAAGCGGAAAGCTCTGCAATCCAATACTTTCAAAATTTTTACCCAACATAGGAAAATATAATGTCAGATCAAAAAAAAATTACTCCTAAAGATCCCCCTAAACAAATAGTTCTAGGAGAAGACAAAGGACTGCCTCCAATGAATAGCATGCCTAAAATGCCACCAGTTAACCCTCCCAAAGCAAAATAAAAATAGACCTCGCATAATGCGCCCTATGCAAAAAAGCCCCGGTGTACAATGAAGAACACCGGGGGGGTACAAGGCCGGAATGTCAGTAATGGATCGATAGTGCTACTTTGTCAATGACCGCTATTGGGAAGCTTAAATCCATATCCGAATGTCTCAAAGGGGGCGACTGCTGACGGTCACTTAATCTTTACTAAGCACCAAACTTTAAACACAGGCTAAATTTAACTGTCTTGGCAAGTTAGCTTGTTTTGTAGAGTGAGGGTCGATTAATTTAGTCTTGTGGCTTTATCAGCTACTCAGATTAGAATTTTTAGGGTTTAAAAATTTGTTTGAAGCTTACCGGGTGAGCAGGTAAAGATTAAGGTCGGTTGATACCGGCTTTTTTTGTGTTTAATTTTTTAATGATGATCGGCAGCGATTGCCGGTGATTTAAAGTACATGATAATCGGTAATACTTTGAAAAAGTTATCCCATACGTTATCCCATAACGCAGATTTTCCTTTTTTACCAAATACCACTTTTTATAACCCTTTGTTTCAATTGGTCGGGACGATAGGATTTGAACCTACGACCCCTTGTCCCCCAGACAAGTGCGCTACCAAGCTGCGCTACGCCCCGATAATTTGAAAATAAAGAATTTAATGCTGAAAGGATTGCGAACACAATCCCCAATAATTCAATGCGGCTAGTGTACTACATTTCGCCGCATTAAATCAGAAAATCTACTTGAGTAGTTCCAGAATTTCTTCCAGTTCGCTAACCATTTGATGAATCAGCTGCTTGGTGCGGGTTGAGTCTTCTTTGGCGTCATCGCTGCCCAAATGGGCTCTTGCTCCGCCGATGGTGTAGCCTTGTTCATACAGCAATGATCTTATTTGCCGGATCATCAACACATCATGGCGCTGATAATAACGACGATTGCCGCGTCTTTTTACCGGGCTAAGTTCGGTAAACTCTTGTTCCCAATAGCGCAGCACATGAGGCTTTACGCCGCATAACTCGCTGACTTCACCGATGGTGAAATATCGCTTTGCCGGTATGACCGGCAGTTCATTATTATTACTCGGCTCCAGCATACGCTTCCACTCTGGCTTTTAGTTTTTGACCCGATCTGAATGTGACCACTCGACGGGCAGTTATGGGGATTTCTTCGCCTGTTTTTGGATTTCTGCCGGGGCGACTGCTTTTGTCGCGCAGTTCGAATTTTCCAAAACCGGAAATTTTTACCTGCTCGCCGTGTTCCAGGGAGCCTTTGATTTCCTCAAAAAACATTTCGACCATATCTTTAGCTTCGCGCTTGTTTAAGCCAAGCTCGTCAAACAGCCTTTCGGCAAAATCGGCTTTAGTTAATGCCATCGTTAATCCCTCAGCTTTGCACTTATTTTTGTGGTCAATGTTTCTAACAGTCTGCTAAATATAGCATCTATTTCAGAATCTGTTAGCGTTTGTGAAAAATCTTGTATGATTAAACTCAAAGCGACGCTTTTGCTGCCTTCTTCGACGCCTTTCCCGCGATAAATATCAAAGATCACTATATCTTGTAAGGTCGGTTCCGCACAGCCCTTAATGCAGTTTATTATCTCAGTGGCGGCTATTTCTTCCTTAACAATCAAAGCTATATCGCGTCGTACTGACGGGTATTTGGACAGAGGCTTGAATTTCGGGATTTGTTTGTTCAACAATAAGTCCTGATCCAGTTCAAACAGGAAAACCTGGGTGTCAAATCCTAACTGTTTTTCCAATGTAGGATGCAACATGCCCAGCCAGCCGATCTTTTCGCCTTGCTGCGATAGGATTTCAGCCGTTTGGCCGGGATGCAATGCCGGATGCTTGGCCGGGACAAACTGCACATCTGCACCGGTCAATGAAAATAAAGCCTGCACATCGGCTTTAACATCGAAAAAATCAACTTTGCGGGTTGCGCTGCCCCATTGCTCTGAATAGGCGCTACCCAAAGCCAGGCCGGACAGCATTTTTTGTTGTTGCGTGTTGCCGTCTTTATTGACAAAGCTCAGGCCGGTTTCAAAAAAGCGCACCCGGTTTTGCTGGCGATTGGTGTTGTGCAACGCGGCCTTCAACAAACCGCACCAAAGGGTGGTGCGCATCACCGACAAATCGGCGGAAATCGGGTTTTTTAACCGGACAACGGCATCGTCAGGGGCGATGGCTTGTTGTATGTCTTCGCCGACGAAGCTGTAGGTAATCGCTTCCTGATAGCCGTGGTCAACCAGCAAATCTTTGGCGCGATCAAGCTCCAATATCGCTTCACCGGCTTTGCCAAGTTCCGAGCGCATTAACAGGCTGCTGTTCGGCAGGTTGTTGTAGCCGACAATACGCGCGATTTCCTCGATCAGATCGGCTTCGATAGCGATGTCGAAACGGCATCCCGGCGGTGTCACCGACCAGCTATCAGGCTGCGTTTGCACGGACATGCCTAAGCGTTGGAAAATATCGATGACTTGTTCGTCCGCCAGGGCGATGCCTAGAGTTTTTTCCAGGCGTTGTTTTCTGAGCAATACGGCTGCGCGTTGCGGCAAGGTTGATGCCGTTGTCACTTCGGTAATTGCGCCGACGCTGCCGCCTGCAATGTCGATAATTAGTTGGGTCGCGCGCTCTATGGCGCGTTCCTGCAAGGTCGGGTCTACGCCGCGTTCAAAACGGTGCGATGAATCGGTGTGCAGGCCGTAGTTCCGTGCTTTACCGGCGATGCTTAGCGGGGTAAAAAACGCGCATTCCAGGAATACATCTTGGGTGTCGTCGCTAACAGCGGATTCGCTGCCGCCCATTACGCCAGCCAAGGCCAAGGCTTGCTTATCATCGGCGATAACCAGGGTTTCGTTGTCCAGCTTAATGGTCTGTCCGTTTAACAAGGCAACGTTTTCATCGGTTTGGGCGTAGCGCACAGTAATGCTGCCGGTTAATTTGGCCGCATCGAAAGCGTGTAGCGGTTGGCCTAATTCGATCAAAACGTAATTAGTGACATCGACCACTGCGCTCAAGCTTCTGACGCCCGAGCGGCGCAGGCGTTCCTGCATCCATAACGGGGTTTCGGCTTTAGGATTGACGCCTTTAATCAATCGGCCCAAATAGCGCGGGCAAGCGTCTGTCGCTTTGACGGAGACAGACAAGGTGTCGGCATGGCTGACTGCGGCTGTTTCAACCTGAGTGGCCGACCAATCCATTTTGTTCAGTACCGCCACTTCTCGGGCTATGCCTTCAACGCTGAGGCAATCGGCTCTGTTGGGGGTCAGGTCGACTTCGATGATGTTGTCGTTGAGCGACAGGTAGTCGCGTATATCAACGCCGACCGGCGCATCGGCTGCCAGTTCCATTAAGCCGTTGGCATCGGCGGCTAGACCTAACTCTTTTTCAGAGCACAACATGCCGTAGGATTCTACGCCGCGGAGTTTGGATTTTTTGATTTTAAAATCGCCCGGCAATACCGCACCGATTAATGCAGCGGGGATTCTTAAGCCGACCCGGACGTTGCTGGCGCCGCAGACGATTTGCAACGGTTCTGCTTCGCCTACTGCGACCTGGCAAACTCTCAGGCGGTCGGCGTCGGGATGTTGCTCCATCGCGAGGACTTTGCCGACCACCACGCCGCTGAATACCGCAGCAGCAGGCGTTACTGAATCGACCTCAAGGCCAGCCATGGTCAATTGTTCGACCAGTTGTTCTGTTGTTATTGCTGGATTGACATATTCTCTTAACCAGGCTTCACTAATTTGCATGACTCAAGTTTTCCCGTGTAACGACGACTTATTTAAATTGTTCCAGAAACTTAAGATCGTTTTCGAAAAACAATCTCAAATCGTTAATGCCGTAACGCAACATCGCCAGGCGCTCCACGCCCATGCCAAACGCAAAACCGCTATAAATCTCGCTGTCGATATTGACCGCTTTGAAAACTTCGGGATGGATCATGCCGCAGCCCATTACTTCCAGCCAGCCGGTATGGCTGCATACGCGGCAGCCTTGGCCATTACACATCACGCATTCAATATCGACTTCTGCGGACGGCTCGGTAAACGGGAAATAGGACGGTCTAAAACGCACCTGAATGTCTTTTTCAAAGAAGGCGCGCAGGAATTCGTAAACCACGCCTTTTAGGTCGGCAAAGCTGACGTCGGTATCGACCAGAAAGCCTTCGACCTGATGGAACATCGGCGTGTGGGTAATGTCCGAGTCGCAGCGATACACGCGGCCCGGCGCAATCACTTTCAACGGCGGCTTTTCCGATTCCATAACCCGGATTTGTACCGGCGAAGTATGGGTTCTTAATACGGTGTGGGCATCAAAATAAAACGTGTCATGCATCGCCCTGGCCGGGTGATGTGCAGGAATATTCAGTGCCTCGAAATTATGATAATCGTCTTCGATTTCCGGCCCTTCAACGACCTGAAAGCCGACGCCGGCAAAAATCTTGGAGATGCGGCGCAATGTGGTGGTCACCGGATGCAAGCCTGCAACGGCCTGGCCTCTGCCCGGCAGGGTGACGTCTATGCCTTCGCTGGCCAGCCTTGCTTCTAGCGCGGCATTTTCCAGCAGATCTTTTTTGGTTTCCAGCTGTTCCTGGAATTGATCTTTGGCTTGGTTGATGACTTGACCGGCAGCGCGTCTTTGCTCAGGATCGAGCGCGCCGAGTTCTTTCATCTGGAGGGTAAATAAACCCTTTTTGCCGAGATAGTGGACACGAACCAGATCGAGTTGGTTAAGGTCTTGTGCGTCGCGAAGCTGATGTAATGCCTGCGCGAGAATTTCTTCTAGGGTAGCGGACACGGTTTAGCTCGCTGTGTGTAGGTGGTGAGGATGTTTATTAAGGGGAAAAGGCTAAGGCCTTAATTCCGCCCTCCCAAGGAAAGGGGAGGGGGAATAGCCGGATTTCAGTTGACTAAAATCCGGATCGATCCTTAAGGTTTACTTTGATGTTCCTTTGCAATTTTCGCAATTTCCGCAAATGCGGCAATGTCGCGAACTGCAATGTCAGCCAGAACCTTGCGGTCTATCTTCACGTTGGCTTTGGTTAAGCCATTGATGAAGCGGCTGTATGACATTCCGCTTAAACGGGCCGCCGCATTGATACGGACGATCCACAAAGCGCGGAACTGACGTTTTTTCTGCTTGCGGTCACGGTACGCATATTGACCCGCTTTGATGACCGCTTGTTTGGCAACGCGATAAACCCGGCTTCGTGCGCCGTAGTAACCTTTCGCTTGCTTTAATACTTTTTTATGTCTTGCTCTGGCTGTTACGCCGCGTTTAACTCTAGGCATGATCTATTTCCTTATATTAACTGTACGGCATCATACGTGCAGCCATGCGCACATCTGATGGATGAATAGTTGCCGGCGCGCGTAACTGTCTTTTTCTCTTAGTCGATTTTTTTGTCAGAATATGACGTCTGTGGGACTGACCACATTTAAAACCGCCGTTACCAGTGCGCTTGAAACGCTTGGCAGCTCCACGGTGAGTTTTGATCTTTGGCATTTGTTTGCTCCAATAAATTAAAGTAAATCCTTGAGTTGTAACCCAGCAAGGCAAAATGCATGGCCCTGAAGAATTAACGGCATCATTGCTGATGCTTAGCAGCTCATCCTGTGCCGCTGTAGAGACGTTGCCATGCAGCGTCTGCTATTTTTTCTTTTTCGGCGCCATAACCATGACCATTTGGCGGCCTTCCATTTTAGGAAATTGCTCGACGATTGCCAGCTCTTCCAAATCCTTTTCTATCCGCTTCAGCAGGTCAACACCGATTTCCCGATGGGCCATTTCGCGACCACGGTACCGCAAGGTGATTTTGGTTTTATCGCCGTCATTAAGGAATTTGACTAAACTCCTCATTTTAACTTGATAATCCCCTTCGTCGGTTCCAGGGCGGAATTTAATTTCCTTGATATGAATCTGTTTTTGCTTCTTTTTGGCAACGGCCAGCTTTTTGTTTAACTCAAACTGGTATTTGCCGTAGTTCATCACCTTGCAAACCGGAGGATCCGCATTTGGCGATATTTCAACTAAATCCAAGTCTGCAGCGTACGCAATCTGTTTGGCTTCATCTAACGAGATAATACCTAACGCCTCACCATCCGCACCTGTTACTCTCACCCGTCTGGCGGTAATCGAGTCATTCAGGCGCGTTTCATCTTTTTTAGCAGCGATATCCTAATCCTCCAAAATCATTCATTTTCTGTCGGCGATCTCTTGTTTTAACCGTTCGGTAAAATCACGGATAGCCAGACTACCTAAGTCATCACCTTTTTGCGTACGTACCGTAATGCTTTGTTGTTCTAATTCTTTGTCACCAATGATGACAAGATACGGTACACGCTGCATGGAATGCTCACGAATTTTAAACCCGATCTTCTCATTTCTCAAGTCAATTTTTGCTCTTATGCCTTGTTTTTCAAGGTCTAGCATAATTTGCGAGGCATATTCGGCATGCCGGTCGGTAATATTAAGCACGACCACATGCACGGGAGACAGCCATAACGGGAAGGTTCCTGCATGCTGCTCGATCAAAATGCCGATAAAGCGTTCCAGTGAGCCAAGTATTGCTCTGTGCAGCATGACCGGCACTTGCCGTGATCCGTCTTCGGCAATATAAGTCGCATCCAAACGACCGGGCATCGAAAAATCCACCTGAATCGTGCCGCATTGCCAGACCCGGCCGATGCAGTCTTTTAATGAGAATTCAATTTTAGGCCCGTAAAAAGCGCCTTCGCCCGGCTGTAAATCCCATTTCAATTTTTTGGTATTAAGCGCCAGCTCCAGGGCATTTTCTGCCTTGTCCCAGACCGAATCGTCGCCGACGCGGTTTTCAGGGCGGGTGGATAATTTAATGATAACTTCTTCAAAGCCGAAATCTTTGTAGACATCGAACAGCATGTCGATAAAGGTCGATACTTCGTCCTGAATTTGGCCTTCGGTGCAGAAGATATGCGCATCGTCCTGAACAAAGTTCCTGACCCGCATCAAGCCATGCAAGGTGCCGGACGGTTCATTGCGATGACAGGAGCCGAATTCTGCCAAGCGTATCGGCAAATCGCGGTAGCTTTTAAGGCCTTGGTTATAAATCTGCACATGGCAGGGGCAGTTCATCGGCTTGATCGCGTAATCGCGATTCTCGGAATGCGTGGTAAAAATCATTTCACCAAACTTTTCCCAATGTCCGGACTTTTCCCAAAGGGAGCGATCCACCACCTGCGGCGTTCTGACCTCGCCGTAACCGTTCACCCGTAATTTTTCACGGATATATTGCTCAACCTGTTGGTAGATGACCCAGCCTTTTTCATGCCAGAACACCATCCCGGGAGCTTCTTCCTGAGAATGAAACAAATCCAGTGTTTTTGCCAGCTTGCGGTGATCGCGCTTTTCCGCTTCTTCAAGACGATGCAGATAAGCCTGCAAGTCTTTTTTGTCGCCCCAAGCCGTGCCGTAAATGCGTTGCAGCATTTCGTTGTCGGAATTGCCGCGCCAATAGGCTCCGGCAATCTTCATCAGCTTAAAGACTTTTAACTTGCCGGTGCTGGGCACATGAGGGCCACGGCACAGGTCGGTAAATCCGCCCTGTTCATACAAAGATAAATCTTCATTGGCCGGGATGGATTCGATGATCTCGGCTTTATATGCCTCACCCAGATTCTTGAAAAACTTGACCGCCTCATCCCGCGATAACACCGAGCGATGAATCGGATAATCTTCAGCAGCCAGCTGCTCCATCTTTTTTTCAATGGCGCTCAGGTCTTCCGGCGTGAAAGGTCTTTCATAGGCGAAATCGTAAAAAAAGCCGTTTTCGATAATCGGCCCGATAGTCACTTGTGCGGAAGGAAATAACTGTTTGACGGCCTGAGCCAATAAATGCGCGGTTGAATGGCGGATAACGCTGATGCCGTCCTCATCCTTTGCGGTAATCAGTTGCAGCGTTGCATCCTGATCTATCAAGGTGCTGGCGTCGACCAGATCACCGTTAACCTTGCCCGCCAAGGTCGCCTTGGCTAATCCCGAACCGATAGATAGCGCAACATCCATCACTGTTACAGCTTGGTCGTATTCTCGCTTGGAACCATCGGGAAGGGTAATTACCGGCATTTTTATCTGTGTTTTAGTGTCTACAATAAAAAAAGCACTGCGGTGCAGTGCTTTTGTGTTTGGTAGGCACGAGTGGACTCGAACCACCGACCCCCACCATGTCAAGGTGGTGCTCTAACCAACTGAGCTACGCGCCTGAAGCTTATGCAACTTCGAGCCCGCTATTATACCTACAGATTTTTGTTAAGCAACTCTCTGTTAACCTCTTTTGCTGTAAAACGAATCCGGAAAGGGCTAAAACCTAATGTATTCTTTGTTATATACCCATCGCAATTCGGCACTTTTACATCTCTCCGGCAGGATGTTTACAGGGATGTAAGTAATTATGCACTGAAGAATGGGAGCGGGAAATAATCTTCTAAAAAACCTTACAGCCGCGTTAAAATGACAAGCATAGTCTCTGGCGCGAGTGTGCGTTATCACCCCGTTTGATGCTGTAAAGCCGCCCTGACACAGCGTAAAACCCCGTAACTGTATTGCCCGTCAAACAACTCGTAAACCGGTTTGAGTGCGTTCCTTTGCTCTTCGGGCAAGTTGATAATGGCTTCTTCTATGCGGCTGATTTCCTGCTCGGGCAATTCAACAACATCGGCCAGCACCAACATCCCCTGTTCCAGAGACTGGGCCAGGTGTCCGTAAACAGTCGTCTCTTGCAGCTCTCGTTGCTGGGCGATCTGTTTTACGCTGTAACCCAGCCGGAATAAGGCCACCGATTCGGCCATCGTATCCGACAGACCAATCGGCCCATTACTGAGGTCGGCAAACTCCTTGATCACCGCCAGAAATTCATCGGCGTAAAGTTCCAGCTTGCGTTCGCCGATGCCGGACAGTAGGCTCATTTGCTGGCGATTGGTCGGTTTGGCTTCCAGCATTGCCATCAAGGTCGCGTCATGAAAAATAACATACGGCGGTACATCCTGGGCATCGGCAAGCATCTTGCGCTTGGCGCGCAAGGCATTCCACAGCAGGGTGTCGTCGGCTTTGGCAAACTCCCTGCTGGTTTTCTTGCCGCCGCTTCGACCGCGCTCAGGCTTTGCTGGTTGCAAGTCCTTGCGCAACATCAGTTGCTGTTCGCCGCGCAAAATAGGCCGACAAGATTCGGTCAGCTGCAACGCGCCAAAGCGCTCGAAATCGACGGCGACCAGACCCCGTGCGACCAGCTGACGGAACACCGAATGCCATTGCTGTTCTTCAATGTCAACGCCGATGCCGAAAGTCGACAGCTTGTCGTGAGCGGCTTTGACAATCCGCTCGGTGGCCTTGCCGCGCAACACGTCAATCAAATAACCGACACCGTAACGCTGCTGGGTGCGGTGGATGCAGGACAGCGCCTTTTGCGCGGCCAGTGTTCCGTCCCAGGTCTTGACCGGCTCCAGGCAGGTGTCGCAATTGCCGCAAGGCTGCTCAAGCAGGTCGCCGAAATAACCCAGCAAGGCTTGCCGACGGCAATGAACCTGTTCGCATAAGGCCAGCATCGCATCCAGTTTGTGGTATTCGACACGTTTGTGCGCCTCATCGGCATTGGAGTCCTGGAGCATTTTCCGCAAGGTGATTACATCCTGCAAACCGTAAGCCATCCAGGCGTTGGCGGGCAAGCCGTCGCGCCCTCCCCGGCCGGTTTCCTGGTAATAGGCTTCAACGCTTTTGGGCAAATCCAGATGCGCGACGAAGCGGACATTGGGCTTGTCGATGCCCATGCCGAACGCGATGGTCGCCACGATCACCAAACCTTCTTCCATTAAAAACTGGTGCTGATGCTTGGCGCGCAAACCGGCATCCATCCCGGCATGATAGGGCAGGGCGTTGACGCCTTTGGTTCTGAGCCATTCGGCGGTGGCATCGACTTTTTTGCGCGACAGGCAATAGACAATCCCGGAATCACCGGCATGTTCGGCGCGGATAAAATCGATCAGCTGATCGCGGGCGTTTTGTTTTTGCACGATCCGGTAACGGATGTTGGGACGGTCGAACCCGCTGAGATAGAGTTGTGCCTGCTCCAGATTTAGGCGTAATTTAATTTCTTCGCGGGTTTTGTCGTCCGCAGTCGCAGTCAGTGCGATGCGGGGAATGTCGGGAAAACGCTCATGCAGCAGCGAAAGCTGGAGATAATCCACGCGAAAATCGTGCCCCCATTGGGAAACGCAATGCGCCTCGTCAATCGCGAACAGCGCAATCTTGATGCGTTGGAACAGTGCCCCGGTGCGCTCCGAAGTCAGCCGTTCCGGTGCGATGTACAGCAAATCCAGCTCGTCGTTAAGCAGCTGCTGCTCGACTCTTCGGGATTCTTCAAGCGATAAGGTTGAGTTCAAAAAAGCGGCCTTCACGCCCAATTGCAGCAAGGCGCTGACCTGATCCTGCATCAACGCGATCAGCGGCGAAATCACGATGCCTACGCCGGGCCGGATCAGCGACGGAATCTGGTAGCACAACGATTTGCCGCCGCCGGTCGGCATCAACACCAACGCATCCTGACCGGCTATCAGCTGTTCGATGACTTCCTGTTGTTGTCCCCTGAATTTGTCATAACCGAAAACGGTTTTGAGGACTTCGATTGGTTTGTTGTTCATAACATTTGTTTATCAATTGGGTGGGTCAAAAACACCTGTTCTTGCTGGGGCTTGGCAACCAGCGAACACAGCATTTCATTATGGGCACCCGTCATAAAAGCTAAAAAGTAGTTTACACTTTTGTTTTTTAAAAGTTCAGGATTAACACGCTTTATTTAAACGATAGGGGAATCACAAATAGAGCCGCGACTTCAGTCGCGAGCGGTATTATTTCCACGCTACGTGCGATGTATCGTGCGCGACTGAAGTCGCGGCTCCGTATATAGAAATCCCTTTTATAAGCATTCAATCCCCATTTCTCAAAGCAAGGTTCGTCAGCGGGAGGATGAGCTGCTGAGGAAGAGAGCCTAAACTAGCAAATCCATGATAGCGATAGAAAGCTTCCGCATGATCGTCCTTGGCATCAACGACAAGAGCAAAAACCGCCACTTCGGAACGCAAAGCCCGCATAACCGCATCCCAGAGCAGCGCCCCACCCAAGCGCTGCCCCTGGAAATCAACATCAATGGCAAGTCTACCCAATCTGGCAACAGGCACTGAGGGATAACGCGGCAGGCGCTTGATAATATCTTCCGGCATATCGGTTAAAGGAATGCCGCCAGCCGCGAGGGTGTAGTAACCGGCAACGCGGTCGGTATCGGTTGCCAATGCCGCATAACAGGCGGTAGCACGGCGGCGTACGTCTTGGGTGACTTGCTCCAAAAAGTAACGATCCAAGGCTTCCACGCCACAGGAAAATTTCCCCCGGTCGTGTTGGTTATTTAAAACCTCAATGCGAAACCGCCCCGTCACTCTGAATCGAATAACTGATTGTGAGCTTCTTTAGCGCGTACCAATGCAGGCGGAGGAGGGGATGGATTCAGTAGCAGGTCGACAAAGCGCCGTTGATCTTCAGCAGAAATACGGATAATGCCGGTTTCTTCAATAGTACGATACGCCGCCTCTTGCGCGGCGGTCACGACAAAATCGCTGACACTACGCCCTTGAAGCTCTGCGGCGCGTTTGACGATAGCCAGCACATCCGGGGCAATGCGGGCTTCAATTCGGGATGTGCGTATGGGTTCAGTTATCATGATGATGTCCTCGTTCTTTTTGCAGTGTACGGATAATAGCCGGACAATGTCAAATATATTCCTACCGCTTCGCAGCGGCCTTATAAACAGCGTTACGTTCACGCTTGCCAACAGCCACTACAACGACGACTAATTCAGCATCCCTGACTTCGTACACCAGCCGAAAACCCATATTGCGGAGTTTGATTTTGTATCGGTTTTTTTGTCCAGAGAGTTTTGAAGCTGGGACGTGCGGGTTGGCGAGCCGTTCTCCCAGCTTATTTTTGAACTGCTCCCGCACCGTATTATCAAGTGCATTCCACTCTTTAAGCGCACCTTCTTTAAAAGCGAGGCTGTAAGCCATACGTGTATAGTTCCGTGCGCTTATAAATCGGACAAATTGACTTTGATTTCAGCTTGATTCTCGCGTGCGTCGGCTATGGCGTTAAGCTCCATATCTTCCAGTTTTTCTAGTAAGGCTTCATAGGCTTTGGCGGGGATGCAATAAAAGGCGGGTTCATTGCGGTTTAGGATGGCAACGGGAAAGCCCTCGCCCGCTGCCACCGTACCCATGGGATTCTTTTTTAATTCGGAAACGCTGGCGGAGGTTTCCGCCAAAATGATGTGTGCCATGACTGACTCCAAAGCTGTTATTAGTGCCTAGAGTAGTACGTTTATTGGTATCGTTCAATCTAAATTACTTGACCAAAGTTGGATGGCTCCGAAAGCTTTTACAACAGTACAGCAGAAAAATGTTAGGGATAAACGGTATGTTCAATCTACTCGACTAAAACAAACCTATGTAGTGCGTTAGAATATGTTGAATGTAAATCCCACGTTACCCGAAATATGCACATAGGAATGTAAGCATGGTTAATCCACATTTAAAACCTCACGGACGCGCACTGGCTGATTTTGGGCAGCTCAACCTCGCAGAACAAAAGCTACTGGATGACTGCCGAAGTGGGGAGACCGCAGACATCTCAAAACAAAATCAGCGGCCCATTGAACCCACCAAAGAAAATACTGTACGCGCATCCTTTCTACGCTTTCTTGCACTGGGCGGAGACGAACACGCTCCAGTTCATGAAAATGGTGTGTCGCTTCAGGGAGTTTGGGTTGAAGGTGAGCTGAATCTTGTGTCCGCGATTCTGCCACATAGCCTAGGGCTGGTTGATTGCCATTTAAGCGATATTAACCTGCGATATAGCAATGTTCACGGTTTTGTGGGCTTCCAGGGATGCTACGTTGAGAACTTTGATGGCGACTGCATGGTATGCAGTGGTGATATTTTCCTGAAAGAAGGATTCACCGCTAGTAGCACAGTTAGGTTGGCAAATGCGCAAATAAGCGGCAGTCTGGATTGCAGTAATGCCGTGTTTAATGATGATCGTTCCGGTGATGAGCACATTGGCGCTTTGGTCTGCAACAATGCGGCGATAGGTAAAATCTTTCTAAATACAGGCTTCTCTGCTAACGGTACTGTTAGCTTATCGGGTGCGCAGATTGGCAGTGATTTACTATGTTCTGGCGGCAGGTTTGATGGTAAGGGGGAGGACGCCTTGCTATGTACTGGTACGGTGATAAAGGGATTTGTTAGTTTAACTAAAGGCTTTACCAGTACTGGCATGGTTTGCTTGTCGGGAGCGCAAATTGGTTCCTATTTGAACTGTTCTGGCGCAACTTTTGATAGCACAAGTAACACGTCACTGGGTTACCCAAATGGCCTCGCATTGCGGGCAGAAACCATGACGGTGGACGGTATTTTATTTTTTAGTAATTTAAAGGCAGTTAAAGGAGCTATCTCTTTAATGTCTTCCAAGGTAGGCAGTTTGGAGGATGATACTTGGTCTTGGTTAAAGGGAGAACTGATGCTGGATGGTTTCGTTTACGATAAGCTGGCAGGTTCTGCTCCCACGGATGCAAAGAATCGGCTGGCATGGCTGGATAAGCAGCCTGCTTCACATTCGGGGTTAGCTGATAATGGAATCAATTTTAGGCCACAACCCTGGAAGCAATTACAAAGAGTACTTTATGACATGGGGCATATGAAAGATATGCGACTGGTGGCGATTGCTTTTCAAGATCGGCAGCGCGATGCTAATTTGATTGGGCAATCTCCAAAAAGAAGGGGCAAAACGATTGCAGGGATATACCGGAAAATCAGTCGTGGTCTTCATTGGTTGTTTGGGGTGCTTCTTAGTTATGGTTATTACAGTCCGTCTCGATTGATCGTTGAGATGTTGATTGTTTGGCTGGTTTGCGGCATTTTTTATTCGTACGCGGCATACAATGGTGTATTTGCCCCCAGCAATCCGCTGGTGTTTCAAAATTCTGAGTATGCCGCTTGTGTGCCTGCTAGCCCAGCAGCCAAACTGGAAGGATATAAATTAGGTTGCGGGTTGCATCCGGTTCAGGGCGCGGGTAACTGGTATTTGTGTGAGAAACTGCGTGAGGAATATACAGGCTTCAGTCCTTTGGCGTATTCTCTGGATTTGATTTTGCCGCTGGTCGGTTTACAACAAGAGCACGACTGGGCACCGATGATTCCAACACCCAAAAACACATGGATTGATGAGCTGAAGGCGCACAGCCTTAAGCATGTGACGAGACTTGTGGTGTGGTTTGAAATCTTGTTTGGCTGGATGTCCAGTTTACTGTTGGTGGCTGTGGTTTCTGGTTTGACCAAAAGGCGGGAAGAATAGCCTTGTAGGCCGTAATAAGACGGTTTGAGCGATAGCAAGAATCAGCGTTTTCGGCAATACAGCATAGGAAATATCCGTACTTAATAAGGCAGGGAAAATCATAAACGGAGACGCGACTTTAGTCGCGCATGAGCGTTCAAGTATAAGCTGTGCTGATGCGCCATCACCGCGACTAAAGTCGCGGTTCCAAATGCCCAGGAATTTAACGTAGATGCCGACGTACGCTATGCGTGGTCAACCTTATTTTGGCTTAGTATTTTACAATTGCCTTACAACGGCTCAAACAGCGCCGTCAAATCTTCCGCCGTTAGCTTCAACGATTCCTCTTTAGCCCCGCCTTTATAAATCCCTTCGGCCAGCGCGCGCTTTTTGTCCTGCATCGCGATAATCTTTTCTTCCACTGTGTTTTCGGTAATCAACTTGTAAATGAAAACAGGCTTATCCTGGCCTATGCGATGGGCGCGGTCTGCGGCCTGGCTTTCTGCGGCAGGGTTCCACCATGGATCGTAAATAATCACGGTATCGGCTTCGGTCAGGTTTAAGCCGACGCCGCCCGCTTTCAGGCTGATCAGGAACACATTCACTTCGCCGCTTTTAAACAGTTCGATGGCTTCGTCGCGGTTGCGGGTTTGGCCGGTCAGTTTGGCGTAGCCGATTTTTCGGGTGTTTAATTCATTTTCTATCAGTGCAATCATACGGGTGAATTGCGAGAACACCAGGATGCGGCGGCCTTCTTCCAGCTGTTCCGGCAATAGCTCCATCAGCAGGTCGAGTTTGGCGGATTCCTGCACTTTTTGCGC
Source organism: Methylobacter sp. (assembly GCA_030679035.1). Taxonomy (GTDB): domain Bacteria; phylum Pseudomonadota; class Gammaproteobacteria; order Methylococcales; family Methylomonadaceae; genus Methylobacter_A. The sequence continues at coordinate 42,400 of JAUXTH010000017.1, forward strand.
CTCCTTGAGCGGCAAGGTGCGCGGGTCGCAGCAGGTTTGGCGCAGTTTAAGCAGGGCATCCAGGATGGTGATGTGGCTGCGAGACAGGCCTTTTTCGGCGATTGCATCGCGGATTCTTTTCTCCATGGTCAGGCGGATGCTTTCATATAAAGCGGCCTGTTTTGGATACAGCGGCACGGAGCGGATGATCTCGGTTTTGGGCGGCAATTCGGTGGCGACTTCCTGCTTGGTGCGGCGCAGCATGAACGGCGCAACCCGGCGCGACAGTCGCGACCGTTGCTCGCTATCGCCATGTATTTCAATAGGGGTACGGTAGCGTTTTTTAAACGTGGCGATGTCGCCCAGAAAGCCCGGCATCAAAAAATCGAATTGCGCCCAGAGTTCGCCCAAGTGGTTTTCCATCGGCGTACCGGTCAGGCAAAGCCGGTGATTCGATTTAATACGGCGCACCAGTTGCGCCGCTTTGGACAGCGGGTTTTTAACGGTCTGGGCTTCGTCCAGAATCAGATAATGGTATTCATGTTCCAGCAGTGTTTCCTCGTCCCGCGACAACAGAGGGTAGGTGGTCAGAATCAGGTCGTAATCCCTGATTTTGTAGAACAGCTGTTTGCGCTCGGTGCCCTGTAAGATCAGTATTTTCAGATCGGGCGTGAAGCGTTCGGTTTCCCTCCGCCAGTTGCTCATCAGGCTGGTCGGCGCGATGATTAGACAGGGCAGACTCATCCGGCCGTCTTGTTTCTCGAGCAACAGGTGGGCGAGCGTTTGTATGGTTTTGCCGAGCCCCATATCGTCGGCGAGTATGCCGGAGAATTTATATTCCCGCAAAAATTGCAGCCAGTTGAGCCCCTGCTGTTGGTAATGGCGCAGTTCCGCCTGCAAGTTGACGGGCAGGGCGACATCTTCAATGCCGGTGAAGTTTTTCAGTTTTTGCCCCAGTTCCCGCAACTCTTTTCCGCCGTTGATGCTGAACAAGCCGTGGTTTTGCTCTTCCAGGTCGGCCAGCGCGGCGGCGTTAAATCGGGACAGTTTCAGCGAGCCGTCCTTGCCCATTGTGCTGCTGCTAAACAGCTCTATCAACACGTTCAGGAACGGTTTGATTTTTTCGCTGGGTAGGCTCAGATAGTTGTGCTCGCCCAGCGGGATGCTGAGCATTTCAGGTAGGTTTTCCGGGTCGTAGTTTTCCAGTACCGGCATAATCAGCGGCAGCAAAGGCAAGGGCTGGCCGTCAACGTCTATGGTAAAGCGCATTTCAAACCAGTCCTGCTGGCTTTCGCTGATTTGGGCGTCCCAGTTCTGGGCAGTTTGAAAGTTAAGCAGAAAACTTTCATCAATGTCGATAATCCAGCCGTCCTGTTCCAGCTCCAGCAGGGTGTTTTGAAGAAAGTCTCCCCAGCGTGCGGCGCTGTCCATTGCGGTTTGTGCCGGGCTATATAAAAACAGTTCTTGTGCGCCGATTTGTACGGCAGGGGCGGGGGCAAAGCCATGGTCGGTCAGACGATGTATTGCCCGCTGTTCGGTTTCCGCGTCGCGTTTAATCCGCACCAGTCCCTGCTCGGTTTTTACCGCGCTGTAGTCTTCCGGGGGGATCGCGGAAATCGTCCATTCGCCGTAATTGAAACCGACCGCCATAAAATGGGTGTACTGTTGGGGGGAGACCTGATGGCCGAACAGTAATAGTTTGGGCGTGGGCGTCAGCTGATCGGCTTCGATCAGTTCGACTTTTTTTGGCGCGGGCAGTGGCAGGCTGGGGTGTTCTATAATCAGGCGCTGGCTGAATTCATCGGCATACTCGGCCGGTATCAGCGGGGCGGCAAGGATATTTTTAAGTTGATCGGTGGAGAGGTTGTGGGCGTTGACTGCGCCTATCACGCCCAAAGCGTCGTCCAGGTATTGCGGCGGTTCGGTCAGCAGCAGGAACGCGGGCGGGTCGATTTCGACCGCTAACTGATAATCGCCGTTCTCGGCTGTTCGCCAGTTAAACTTTAAGTCGCGGCCGGCTCCTTTTGTTAACGGAACCAGATCAACGCCTTGCCAGAACAACCGACCTGTTTTCAGTAATTTGGACAAGGCCAGATAACCTGTGGCTCCGGCAATCAACGGTTCGTCCTTAAAAGCGGGGTTAAGCGCAGTCAGCAGCTTTGCAATTTCCTGATCTTCCGGTTGAACGTAATTGAGGTAGGAATAGCTGAAACGGATGTTGTTTAGGGTCGTTCTTCTGCCCTTATTCAAACCGCCCGTTTTCTTTGCTTTGGTGATTAAAAAATCAATAGTAAATTCGTGTTTTGCGTTGCCGGGCTTGAGAATGTAGGCGATAAAATCCTGGTAGACATCGCGTTGCCCCGGCGCTTGCTGATGCAGGCTGTCGAGCCAGTCCAGGCAGGTGGGTTTTGCATTCGATGCAGAAAAATTTAGATTGGAATTTTGATACATCAGGCAAACCGCGGCAACGTGTTTGCAGTTATAGCCGATAGGGCAGGTGCAGTCGCCTTCAATCTCTGCCGCGCTATAGTCAGGTCGCCAGACGATGCGAATATTTTGCCTATACGGGTCTTTATGGCTGCCTTTAACGGCAGCATTGAGCTGTACAAAAAGAGCGCCTTCGTTTGTGATGGCGAGATTAAGCACCATGCCTCTTTCAAAATAGCTGCGTCCGCGCTCATAAAAAGCGTCGCCACATTCGTAGCGTATATCGGAGCGGAGCAGTTTTTTTTGTTTATTCATGGAGACACGGGCGAGCAGTTGGACAGGGGGACTATTGTACTGTAATCCGGCGCAGTTGTAGGAATAGGTATCTTTAACAATAGCCTTATCTCTGGTTTTCTGGTTAAGTGCTATTATTAGAAGAATATGAAAATGTCAGGAGAAAAATATGAAATGGTACTTGTTACTCATCTGTTTATTGTTGAATGCTTGCTCAACTTTGCCGGTCGCGATAAAAAATCCACCTCTGCATGACATTTCCTACGTCGAGGTAACCCAGAAGACTGCCAATTATAAAGATGCGCCGGTGCGCTGGGGCGGCATTATTGTTGATGTGGAAAATGAACAAAATTTCAGCTTGGTGCAGGTTTTGTATTATCCCCTCGACAGCGAGGGTGAGCCGGAGACAGATCGGCAGAATGCGGGGCGATTTGTTTTTAAAAGCTCGGCGTTTCTCGATCCGGCGGTTTACACCAAAAACGCGAAAATCACCGTTGCGGGAACGCTTACAGGTGATATAGAACGCACGATAGGCAAAAAAGTTATGCGTTTGCCGTTGATTTCAGCCACGACTATTTACCTGTGGCCGGTTTATGAATACGACAGTCGTTACGATGGTTTCGGCTATGGCTATGGTTACAACCCTTATTATGGCGGTTATCCTTATTATTGGGGAAACTACTATTGGCCATCAGCATCGCCATTCATGCACCCACCCTTTCGTCGTTTCCGGTAAATGCCGCATTTAAGGTAAGCCTGAGCTTTTTTGGCGATAGGTCTAGTTTATTTTTTTTGTTGCTATATAATACGCGGCTTACCAAAGTTATCGATGCCTCGGTGGCGAAATTGGTAGACGCAAGGGACTTAAAATCCCTCGTTCGTAAGGACGTGCCGGTTCGACTCCGGCCCGAGGCACCATAAACAATCTAAGGGCTTAAGAATTTTTTCTTAAAGCTCTTTTTTTATGCCTGTCGCTTTATTGGGGTAAGGCGCGCAGGCTCGACAATTCAAAATAAAAAGTACACAAAACTGTGTCAGCAGTACAAACCGGTTGCTGTCATTTCAGGGCATTAAGCATCTGAAGCTCGACGCCGTCTGTATCTGTAATAAGCTCGGTCTGCTAATCTGTACTGCCTATCCGTGTTCTTTATTGAAAAGTCCGATATGAGTTCAATGTTTAAGATTTTCAGATAAAGAAGCCACGCTTCCATTGTTAATGTTCTAAGTATCATTTTAGCCCCCCATCAAAGCCGAAAACGGCGCAATAAGCTGTTTTAGTTGGTAAAATTTAAACCATAAAAATATGGCCGAAATTATATTAGGTTTTAAGTAGGATAAAGAGTTAAGTTTTTTAATCAATAAGTACTATTACTTATCCGGTGAGTTTTCAATTTAAACTACGTACAGCATTGACCCGATAGGGATTAATTGGGGAATCATAAAAAATAGTCCCATTAGCTCAATAAAGAAACGATAACAACATGGCATTAACGATTTGCAAAGCATGCGGCAACCGTATCAGCGCAACAGCACAGGATTGTCCCTATTGCGCAAAAATGCCTGCGCTGGTTAAGGTCGAGATAGCGGTTCTTGTGCTGTTTTTAATGGCGCTGATGGTAACTGTCAAACACATCCCACAAAACCCAACAGTACAACAGTTGGCAGCTCAAGAGGCTGAGTCGATTGCTGCCGGGGCTTTATTTAATATTCCGAAGATTGCGGGAAAAACCGAAGCGGAAGTTGAGGCGCTATTGGGTGAGCCTGTTTTCTGCGCCCAGTCAGAATCTGCCCGGAACTGCTCGTTCCTGGAAAATGAAATTGAAATTGTCTTCATAGACGGCAAAGCGGACTGGATTACCGTATACGGCTCATTCCGCAGTCCAGCCTACCATCAGAAGATTGAAGGAAAAACCAAAGCCGAGGCATTAGCGTTGCTTGGCGATCCTGCTTACTGCGTCAAGGCAAAATCCGCGCTGCACTGCGCATTCCGGGACGGCGATGTCAGCGTTGAGTTTATCGACGGAAAGGTCGATGAAATTACCGTAAAAGGAAGCCTGGGTAATGCGGCGTTCAGCAAAGACACCTTGGCGCTGCTCGGACTCCCGGTAAAGGATGCGACCTTTAGCAATAAGAATGTGATGCGCTGGGAGAATATTTCAGGACTCTTAAGTGTAACGTTGCATTCGGCAGGTAACGCCGTGTCTCTTGCTACGGTGAAGGCAAAAACCAAGTAAGCTTGTTATGCAAACCGGCTTCGAAACATGAAGTACACTGCCCCAACAAGGCAAATCCCCGCCCACAAATAATCCAATTTCAAAGGCTCCTTTAAGTACATTACAGAAAAAGGGACGAATATTGTCAGAGTAATAACCTCTTGCATTATTTTAAGCTGACCGACGCTAAGAACCGTAAAACCTATTCTGTTTGCCGGAACCTGAAACAAATATTCCAGCAATGCAATCCCCCAGCTTATTATCGCTGCGATTATCCAGGGTTTATTGTTGAGCTCCTTAAGGTGTGCATACCATGCGAAAGTCATAAAGACATTACTGCATAAAAGTAAAGATATGGAGATTAAGACGGGGTGCATGTTAGGTTTTCAGTTGGATAACGTTGTTGATAATGGGGGTTACGCTGGATATTCGGGGGTGGGTGAATCCGAGTGGCTGCTATATTTCGGAATTAGGTAACGGAATCGCCGAGGAGAAATTCGCCGACATATTGAAACTTTGTAATGTTGGGCATAAAAAGCATGCCCAAACCTATTGGACTATTTTGTGGCCCACTCGCACCCCTTGTCGGTAGAGGCATCGGGATCTTCTTCAAACCTAAATATCTTCCCGTCCTTACGAATGTATCGGAAATCGTCTATCAGTGCGCCTTGGCTAACAAATACATAGGTTCCGCCGGTTCCGTCTGAAGTAATTTCTCTCCATTGGGTTTCAAACTCGGATGGTCTTCCCCCAGGTACCCTCGTTAATTCCTTTTCCTCTAGCCTCTTTATTGAGATAGGGCCACTGCCACCCCGGTAAATAACGTATCCTGAATCATCTTTATCGGTTTGGATTACAAACTGAAGCTTCAGCGGAGACTTTAAGCCAATGGACTTCAGGCATCTAAAATCGTTTTGATCGGCTATAGCGGAACTGATCACGAGAAAGCCGGCCAAAACGCCAATTAATTTATTCACTGGTACCTCGGCATGATTAGAGGGGGATAACGTAAAGCTAACCGGGGACGGCCCGGAAAGCTGGAAATAAAACCGCATTATAACCGCGCTCCGGTTGAGAGCAATGTTTGGCTTGCAAGACCTGACCACGTTTTTCGGAGTTCATTAACTGTGTAGCCCGTATGTAGCGTAGTGAAATACGGGATGATCGGAGTCGCGTAGCCCCGGATTTCGCAAGCTCCTCAGGCTACTTGCTGAGCAAATAACTGATAAATCTAAAAACGCAGCAAGTAGCCTGGATGGGGCTTGCGGAAGGCTTCGCTTGCTACATTATTGACATTTTGTGCTCATCGGCAAATTTGCGTAGAGCGCGATTGACTGATTCAGAATCGGGAAAAATCTTATGTAGATCAGGATCAACTAAAACGATGTTTGTACCTTCACGGTAGCGGTTAGCATATTTTCCACGCACACCGGATTTGATTAGCTCAGCCGGATATTCTGGTCTCAAGGTATCTTCATTGTTCATATGCATTAAGCTCCTGGCGGGTCATTTGCCGTGCCGAGATGATTCGGATCGTTTCTAATCTTTCGGTAAACGATACCACAAGGTGATTATCTTTCGAAGATGCTCCAAAGAGCAAGTATCTTTCTTCATTATAGGAGTGGTTGGGGTCGTGAACACAGGAGGAATGCTCATCAGAAAATACTTCAGTCGCTTCTAAAAAGGAAACGCCATGCTTCTGGTGGTTGAGATGCGCCTTGGTCTCATCCCATTCAAAGTCCATTGTTAATCACTCATGCCGTTATCGGTGCTCAATCGGTTTGCAACCCCAATCCCTAACAACAAAACCAACGCCCCCCACAACAAACCCGGCACCAGCCAGAACCAGTTCTGGTAGAAGGTGGTAGGCGGGTTTTTCAGGTAAGGCACTTCGTATAAGCCAGCCCAAGCCTGATGTATCGGTGAGCGCTCCAGGATTTCTCCCGATGCCAGCGATACGGTGGATATGCCGGTGTTGGTGACGCGCAGTACCGGGCGGCGAAATTCCACGCCGCGAGCCAGGGTCATGTACATGTGCTGGTAGGGCTCCTGCCATGCGCCGTACCAGGAGTCGTTGGTCACGTTGACGATGAACTGTGCGCCGAGTTCTGCCAGCGAGCGGGTAAATCCGGGAAACAGGCTTTCGTAGCAAATTTGCGCGCCCATTTTATAGCCGTTCCAGTGCAGCAATTCGGTCGGGCCGTGGCCTCGGGCAAAGTGGCCGGTGGGGGGCAGCCATCTGCGGATTTCCGGGAAAAACTGTTCGCCGGGGATGTATTCGCCAAACGCCAGCAGGATCGATTTGCTGTAATGCGGCGGCACGATCTCGCCGTCCTTGTTCAATACAAACAGGGAGTTGGTAATCAGTCGGGATGGTTCGTCGACGCTGTAAGCGCCGGTAATCAGCGGCAGTTGCCGGTCATGGAGAAATTGGGCCAGGGCTACGGGGTAGTCGTCGAATTTGAATTGTTCGCCCAGCAATGCCGGAAATGCGGTTTCAGGCCATAGGACGAAGTCGACTTTGGCGTCTTGATGAGCGCTGAGCGCGTTATCGGTCAGCGTGGTATAGCGCTTGAATATTTCCTTGCCATAGCCTTTACCTAGTTCGGCGGCGAGTTTTTCCGCGTTTTCGATATAGGCCTGAACCATCAGCGTTTTGAATGACGCATCCGGTTGCGGGAGCCGGTTTTTAAGCCACAGTCCGCCGACATTCAGCAGCAAAAAACCGGTAACGACAGTCGCCAGTATGATCTTGCCGGTGTTTTGTTTGCGTTGTTCCCAGGCAATATAAAGCGGTAGGTTGCACAGCAGGGTTGCGGCGCTGAGCCCGCTAAAACCGATCACTTCCGCCCAATGGTAAACGGGGATGTTTGCGCCGTACCAGGAATAACCGAAGTTCCAGTCGAACAGGGTCAGCGAGTAGGCTTCGCACAGTGTGGTGATCAGAGCCATCAGCCCCAGCGAAAGTCGCTTTGACCAGTTAAATTTTTGTTGTCCCCAAAACCACAGTACACCGGCCAGCGGTACGAACAAGTGCGCAATCAAACCATAGACCACCATGCCGATGACTGCTACGGGCCAGTCCAGATGGGCAAACTCATGCAGCAGGTAAGTGACCCAGTTAAAGCCGATCAGCGTGAATACGAAGGAGGTGATTAAACCGCCAACAAAAACGCTTTTTAGGCTGGTTTGTCGGTTCCAGAAAATCCATAACGGTACGAAACAGAATAAGGACGCCCAAGGCGGGAAGGGGATGTAGCTGGTGCCAATCAGGATGCCGGATAGGATGGGCAGTAGGTAGGGTTTGAAAGCGCTGTTCATGGTGTTAGATGCAGTGTGATCTACGCTAGTTTCAAAACTTGAGAACCAGGTCGTTTCCTTGGGTGGTTATGCTTTTATCGCCGACTCTACGTTCCACACCGGGGCGCTCATTGATATACACAAGTATTTTAAAGCACGTCATTCCGGCAGGGATTGCCGGAATCCAGAGCACAGGGATGTGATCACTTGATTTAACAGAGCAATCCTTTGTAACACGATATGTTGTCTGCTTGGGCATTTGCCATCCATGGCTTCTGGATCCCGGCAATCCCTGCCGGGATGACGGATCGTCGCGTCCAGCAGACATTTGAGCATATCGATGAGCGCCGGAGCGCGGGAACGATGTAAATCTCAAGAATGCGCTTTTTTAGCCTTGGATTTTTTGCCATGAATTTCTTCATGCAAGGCGCGGTATTCGTCGCTCAGTTTATGGTTGGGAACGTAATGCACCAGCGGTTTTGATTCTGAGTGCGATTCCCTGACCTTAACCGATGGCGAGATCATTGAGGTCAGTACCGGTACGCCTTCAGCAATAAGCTCTTCGACCAGTTTACGCGGCAGGTTGGCTTGTTTTTGGTATTGGTTGACGATGATGCCTTCAACCTCAAGATTCTGGTTATGGTCGGCTTTAACCTCCGCCACCACCTGCATCAGTGAGTACAGGGCTTCTCTGGCAAAGGTGTCGCAATCGAATGGGATCAAACATTTCTCGGCTGCGATTAACGCAGACTGGCTATAGAAATTCAGGATCGGCGGGGTGTCCATATAGATCTCATCAAAATCCCCAAGTTTTTCCAGCGCTTCTTTTAACTTAAAGATTTTCATTCGCGATTCCAAACGGCTCTGCAACGGCTCAAGCTCTGGATGGGATGGGATGACAAACAGGTTGGGGAACGGAGTTTCATGGATCGCGTTTTCAAGGCCAGAACCGGATGAGCCGCCGCCAAACAGGGACAGGCTCAGGGTATCTTTAAAGAAGTGGGCAATCGTTTTATCGCTATCGCTGACTTTTTTGCCGAGCAGATATTGCGTTGAATTGCCCTGAACATCGAGATCGATGACTAATGTGCGTTTGCCTTCAACAGCGCTGATGGCGGCTAAGTTGCACGTAATAGTCGATTTGCCGACGCCGCCTTTCTGGTTGAAAATGACTCTGCGCATGTTATCCCCGTTAAATCAAATAGTTGAAAGTCGCATTATAAGGCTTAGACTAATAATATCAAATGCGAATAAAGGTTTTGCCATGGCATTGCGGACATTCAGGGATTTCACTGGGCGTTTTAAACGCAATTTCTTTACCGCAGTCGTCGCAAATAAAAGTTCCAGGTATCGTAATGTCACCGCTATGATAAGTGTGTGTTTCCGCTAGTTGTTCAAGTTTTGCCAGTTCCAGGCGGGTTTTATCGGCCACGCTTAAAAAAGCATCCAGAGCGAAGTTTTCAATCAACTCAATATCGAATTTAAACCACTCGGACAGCGAGTCGTTATCTTCCTCGGTTGACAAGCCATGGGCCGCATGTTCAATGTCGCGCTTAACAAACTCTGAAACCTTGTCCAGCTCATCACTTGTCAAGTTACTGTCTTTTCTGGTTTTTTCTTTTGATATTTCCAGTGCTTCGGCAAAAGAATGCAGCGTATCTTCCATGGTTTCATGGAGATGTTTCATAAAATCGGTATAGGCGGTAACTAGTTTGTTTTTATTCATAGCGTTCAACTCCTGAAAATGGCGCTTTAGATTTAAGCAACTGTACGGTATTCTAACGCTTTTGACTGGTAAAAGACGAGAAGGATGCAAGAAAATTATAAGCCGTTGGCAATCGAGCAAGAAGTACAGGCCGCCTGGGACGCTTCAGGCGTGTTTAATGTGTCTGAATCATCTACACAACCTAAGTATTATTGCTTAGCCATGTTTCCTTACCCCAGCGGCAAATTGCACATGGGGCATGTCCGTAACTATACCATTGGCGACGTTATCAGCCGCTACCAGCGTATGTTGGGCAAAAATGTCATGCAGCCTATGGGTTGGGACGCGTTTGGCTTGCCGGCGGAAAATGCCGCGATGCAGCACGGGGTACATCCGGCCGACTGGACCTACAGCAACATCGACTATATGCGCGACCAGCTCAAGCGGCTGGGTTTCGGCTATGACTGGAACCGCGAATTAGCCACCTGTGATCCCTCTTATTATAAGTGGGAACAATGGTTTTTCCTGAAGCTGCTGGAAAAAGGCCTGGTTTATAAAAAAACCGCGCCGGTCAACTGGTGTCCGCATGACATGACCGTCCTGGCGAATGAGCAGGTCATCGACGGTTGCTGCTGGCGTTGCGACACGCAGGTGGAGCGCAAGGAAATCGCCCAGTGGTTTTTAAAAATCACCGCTTATGCGGATGAACTGCTTGCCTCGCTGGAAACGCTGGACGGCTGGCCGGAACAGGTCAAAACCATGCAGGCCAACTGGATAGGCCGCTCCGAAGGCGTGGAGATGGATTTTCCGGTGCCTGAGTTGAATCAGCATTTAAGCATCTATACTACTCGCCCCGATACGCTGATGGGCGTGACTTATCTGGCCGTGGCGGCAGAACATCCGCTGGCGCTAAAAGCTGCGGAAACCAATGCCGAAATTCGTGCATTTATCGATGACTGCAAGATGATGGAAACCTCGGAAGCGGCCATGGAAACCATGGAAAAACGCGGCATCGATTCCGGCATCAAAGCGGTACATCCGATTACCGGCGAACAGGTTCCGGTTTGGATCGCCAATTTCGTATTGATGGGTTACGGCACCGGCGCGGTGATGTCCGTCCCCGCACACGACCAACGCGATTACGAGTTTGCTAAAAGATACGGCATCGCGATCAAGCCGGTGGTTTTTGCCAAAGACGGAAGTGGCGATGATTGTTCGGAGCAGGCTTACACGGTAAAAGGCGTGTTGAAAAATTCGGGCGCATTTGACGGTTTGACCTCGGAGCAGGCTTTTGTAGCCATTTCGGAAGCGCTGGAAAAGGAGAGCAAAGGCCAACGCAAAACCAATTTCAGATTGCGCGACTGGGGCGTTTCCCGTCAGCGTTATTGGGGCGCGCCGATTCCGGTCATTTATTGCGACGACTGCGGCACGGTTCCGGTGCCCGAGCAGGATTTGCCGGTGGAACTGCCGAAAGATGTGGTGCTGGACGGCTCGCAATCGCCGCTGGTCGCGCACCCGACTTTTTCCCATACCACTTGCCCTACATGCGGCAAAGCGGCGCGCCGGGAAACTGATACCTTCGATACCTTTATGGAGTCGTCCTGGTATTTCGCCCGCTTCGCAGGCAATAACCCGGACAGCATGTTGGATGAAAGCGCCAAATACTGGCTACCTGTCGATCATTATATCGGCGGCATCGAACACGCTATCTTGCATTTGTTGTATGCGCGGTTTTACACCAAATTGCTGCGCGATGAAGGCTTGCTGGTTTGCGACGAGCCGTTCAAGAAGCTGTTGACTCAAGGCATGGTGCTTAAGGACGGCAGCAAGATGTCCAAGTCCAAGGGCAATACCGTCGATCCGCAAGGCCTGATCGACGAATACGGTGCGGATACCGTACGGCTGTTCATTATGTTTGCAGCGCCCCCGGAGCAATCGCTGGAATGGTCGGACAGTGGCGTAGAGGGCGCGTTCAGATTTCTGAAACGGCTTTGGAAACAGGCTTATCTGCATTGCGAAGCTTCCGTTCCTGCTCACGCCCCTCGCCTACGTCCTGTAGGCGATGCGGGCGGTTCTACAATGCCGCTCGATAAACAGTCATTAACTCAAGAGCAACAGGCGGTGCGTCGTCAGCTGCATCTGGCTATCCAGAAAGCAACCGACGATTTCGGCAGACGTTATACCTTTAATACCGTGATTGCCTCGAACATGGAGCTGATCAACACTTTGTCTAAGTTCGTCGATGACTCGGACAACGGCAAAGCAATTCGGCAGGAAGTGTTGGAAGCTATCGTGTTGATGCTGTCGCCAATTGTGCCGCATATCTGCCATCAACTGTGGCTGGATTTGGGGCATCAGCAAGCGGTGGTTACTGCATCATGGCCAGTGATCGATGCAACGGCTCTGGAACAGGACACGCTGGAGCTGATGTTACAGGTCAACGGCAAGCTGCGCAGCAAGATGTCGGTATCAATTAACGCATCTAAAGACGAAATAGAGGCGATGGCGCTGAATGACGAACAGGTCAAGCGCTTTATTGATGGTCAGCCGATCAAAAAGGTGATCGTGGTGCCTAAAAAATTGGTCAATATTGTTGTTTAGGGGAGAGGCGAAGGGCGAAAGACGAAGGGCGAAAAAAAGCTTGCATTTAAGTTTAAGGGAAATTTCAATTTTTAGCCTTTAGCCTTTAGCCTTTAGCCTTTAGCCTTTAGCCTTTAGCCTTTAGCCTTTAGCCTTTAGCCTTTAGCCTTTAGCCTTTAGCCTTTAGCCTT
>JAUXTH010000020.1 GCA_030679035.1 Methylobacter sp.
ATAGGGCGGGGGCCAATCTACGGAGCAGGCTCTGGTTAACAAAAAAACCAGTCCTCAGGGCGTGACGGCCTCCCAATAAACGGTTAAAGCTTACTTGATCTTTTGGTAATATTTATTAATTTTGATCATACAAGGGCGTGCCATGCGCGCCTTCCCCGATGCTTGAGAAATCTTGCTATCCCTATGGTGCGCACGGCGCACCCTGCTCGATTGATTAGCCTTGAACCAACAAACAGAATTTGCGAATTTGTTACGCATTTGGAAATCTGCTAACCTTCCTTTCACCTTAGCCTTGTACTTGCTACCTCCAAGCCATCCTCATAGAAGAGACTCAATGCGCAGCATTCACAATGAATCCAAAAAAGAAGCTTACGATGTTGTAGTCATCGGCGCAGGAATAGGCGGGCTGAGCACGGCCGCTTTGTTGGCGAAGGCAGGAAAATCCGTGCTGCTGGTGGAAAGGCACGACCGTCCGGGCGGTTATGCTCACGGTTTCAAACGCCGCGGATTCCATTTCGATTCAGGCGTCCATCTTGTCAGCGGCTGCGGTTCCGATGGCTACCTCAACGGCAGCACTATCCACAAGATTTGCTTGGCGGTGGGGATAGACCCGCAAGCCATTTTCATTCCCATCCCGGCTTACGCACGGGCGGTTTTTCCGGAATTCGAAATACCTTTACACACTGGCGAGGACGCTTTCATTGCCGGTTTAGCTGAACGGTTTCCCGAAGAAAAAGATCAACTGCTTGAACTGATTCGTCTTTGCCGGGTACTGGCGGAAGAAGCCATGGTGGCGGACGAGATACTGGAGCAGGGCAGGTCAGCCCCCATTTCACCGGCACTCGCCCTGGCCAATTTGTTCCGTTACCGTCGCACGACCCTGGCCGAGGCGTTGGATGAGTTTCTCGTCGATCCGCGCCTAAAAAGCGCCTGCGCTTCTCTCTGGCCCTACTTGGGTCTGCCGCCCTCGAAGCTGTCCTTTTTATATTGGGCCAGCATGATAGCGGGTTATACCTACGAGGGGGGCTATTATTGCCAAGGCAGTTTCCAGACTTATGCCAATCTTTTGGCGGCTGCCGTGCAAGACCAAGGCGGCGAGATGTTATTGAATTCCAGTGTGCGGCGCATTTGTGTGGAACAAGGCAAAGCCTGCGGTATCATATTGGAGAACGGCCAAGTTATTCGGGCCAAGACTGTGGTTTCCAACATCGACGCCCGCCAGACCGCCGATTTGTTAATCGGGCGGGAACACTTGCCGGAAGGCTATGGTGAAGGTTTGGCGAAACTGAATTCCTCTTTGTCGGTTTTCGTGAGCTACGTGGCCACCGACCTCCAACTCGCCGAACAAACGCACACTCATGAGTCCTTTTTCTTTGATTCGTTTGATCATGAAGCCGGCTACGCGCTTACCCGTGAAGGCTGTCCCAATTGGTTTTCTGCTACTCTCCCTACGTTGGCCGATCCATCCTTATCTCCCCGACAAGGTCAGCATATCCTGCTGTTGACTACGCTGTGTCCGTTTGAAATCGGATCATCCTGGCGTCAAGCCAAGCAAGGGTTTCAACAGCGTCTTTTGGAAAAAGCCGAGCGTCATTTCCCCGGCCTCAATGATCACTTATTATTGGTGGAGTCGGGTTCGCCCAGAACCTTGGAACGCTACACCCTGAATCATCAAGGCGCGGCCTACGGCTTTGCGCCCAGCCCTGACCAAGTCGGCCCGAACCGCCCCGGTGTGCGCGGCGTCTTGCAAGGCCTTTACCACACCGGGCACTGGACTAGGCCGGGCGGCGGGGTGGCCGGCGTCAGCGTCTCCGCCCAGCTCGCCACGCAAGCCATACTTGATATACCCAAGCAGGCGGATTTCTGGAGATTTTTAGGGCTTAATGTCTAACCTAGAAAATCGTAGTTAGCATTCGCTGAATAGGTAAAAATGAACGTAACTATTCACTTTCACCTGTTAGAAAATAGAACGCAGATGACGCTGATAATTATGATTGGATAAGATTTTTTTGGGATTCCCCTTAAAAATTTGTTAACTGCTATCTGATGTTACGCAGTTATTCGAATTTAGACTGCATTAACATTTTTATTATTAAAGTGTCGCTGTTGCGACGGTTTATTTTTAATCGGGTTCTCGCACCCGAGGGCGAGTTACTTTCTTTTGCTTCGCCAAAAGAAAGTAACCAAAGAAAAGGCGACCCGGTTGCCGCTT
>JAUXTH010000023.1 GCA_030679035.1 Methylobacter sp.
ATGCCTTCATCGAACAAATGGCAACCAGGCACCAGTTCGACGAATCCGAACTCAATGACTTGTTTGAAACCGTCGAGATTAAGCAGGATATTCTCAAACGAATCGCCTCCCCTTCGGAAGGCTTGCCCTGGTATAAATACCGCAAAATATTCCTGACCGATGCGCGCATCGACGCCGGTGTGCAATTCTGGCGGGATAATGCGCAGGCGCTGGCGGCTGCGGAAAAACAATACGGCGTTCCAGCTGAAATTATTGTTGCCATTATCGGCGTTGAAACCCTGTTCGGGAAAAACACCGGGAACCACCGCGTCATTGATGCCCTGTCTACATTGGGATTTGCCTATCCGCCGCGCAGCAAGTTCTTTCTCAGTGAACTTGAAAACTTCCTGCTGCTGTGCCGCGATGAACACATCAACCCCGCCGAACCAATGGGCTCTTATGCAGGCGCGATGGGGATGCCGCAATTTATGCCCAGCAGCTTCAGGACTTATGCCGTTGATTTCGACAACGATCATCGCCGCGACATCTGGCACAACAGCAGCGACGTCATAGCCAGTGTCGCCAATTATTTCGCCAAACATCATTGGCAAGCCGGTAAAGCTATTGCCGTTCCCGTTACAGCTAAATATGAAAACCATGAACCAGTTCTCAATAATGACCTTAAGCCCGATTTAAGTGTTACCGAGTTAGAATCGCTCAACTTAATTATATCGAGGCAAATACCTTTCGACAGTAAAGTGAAACTGCTTAGCTTTGAACAGCAACAAGGCGAAGAACTCTGGGCGGCGTTGGACAATTTTTATGTCATTACCCGTTACAACCACAGTCCTTTATATGCCATGGCTGTTTATCAGTTAAGCCTATCTATTTTAAATAAAAAAGGCTCATTTCCATGAACAAGATCATCCCCCTACTTTTAATTTTTGTTTTATGCAGTTGTACCGCCGAACAGATAAGAACTTCCGACTTCTCAGATCAATCATCGGTTACAACTGCCTCCGCTACAAAACACCATTCAAGATTCCACTTTGGCGGCTCTGATACCACCGACACCGACGAAGAAAACCTGTTACCCCGCATTGCCCGCTACCTGAAACAAGGCATAGCCTCATGGTACGGCTCCGATTTTCACGGCAAAAAAACCGCGTCCGGCGAAATATACGACATGTATGCGATGACGGCCGCTCACAAAACACTACCGATTTCGTCTTACGCTCGCGTCACCAATCTGGAAAATCAGCGTAGCGTTATTGTTCGCATCAATGACCGGGGCCCTTATCATGGTAATCGGGTTATGGATTTGTCTTACGCTGCCGCCAAGAAACTGAATCTCGACGAGGCAGGAACAGGCGCCGTTGAAATCAAGGCGATAGCGCCCGAACAGGCGTTAGCGCAACTGCAAAACACGGCAGAAAAACAACAGAAGAATGTCTATTTACAGGTAGGCACTTTCGGCAACAAAAAGAAAGCAGAAAAACTGCAAAATAAAA
Organism: Methylobacter sp.; assembly: GCA_030679035.1. Taxonomy (GTDB): domain Bacteria; phylum Pseudomonadota; class Gammaproteobacteria; order Methylococcales; family Methylomonadaceae; genus Methylobacter_A. The sequence continues at coordinate 1,491 of JAUXTH010000023.1, forward strand.
TTGCCGCGCATCATTTACCTCAGCCTGAAATACTGCCCTCAACACACAAGGGTTCTACTCTCTACAAGGTTCAAATGGGGCCCATCGAATCACCGACGAACGTTCAACAGCTAAATAGTCAGCTGGCAAAACTGGGCATAACAGCGACCCAATTTGTTACTGAACCTGATCAAAAACAAATCACCATGATACAATAAAGCCATAGGATGGGCCGTCCCAAAAGCCCATCGTTCGCGATTGATGGGCTTCGTGCCTCAGCCCATCCTATGTCCACTGTTAGAGAGCTAATGATCCATTTTAAAAATTTCTCCTTTTTTTTATTTTTTAGCCTATTAATTGCCGCGACGCCTACACGCGCCGAAGACGCAGAAATCACAACCCCCCCAGCGCCCACTATTGCTGCCAGCGCCTACATGCTGATGGACTTTGACAGCGGCAAGGTGCTAGCGGAAAACAACGCCGATGTTAAGCTCGCCCCAGCCAGTCTCACCAAGATTATGTCGGTTTATGTGGTGTTTCGGGAAATCAGCAATGGTCACTTACATTTAGACGACCTGGTCACCATCAGCCAAAAAGCCTGGCAAACACCCGGCTCACGGATGTTTATTGAAGTCGGCAATCAGGTTAAGGTTCAAGATTTATTAATGGGCGTCATCATTCAATCCGGCAACGATGCCAGCGTGGCATTGGCTGAACATATCGCCGGAGATGAAATCACTTTTGCCGACATGATGAATCAGCATGCCGAACGCCTGGGCATGAAAAACAGCCATTTTGAAGACAGCAACGGCCTACCGATCGACAATCATTACACCACCGCACGCGATCTGGCTATCCTCACCAGAGCTTTAATCAAAGAATTTCCAGATTACTACCGCTGGTTTTCACAAAAAGAATTCACCTTCAACAACATCGTCCAACATAACCGCAACCAGTTGCTGTCGCGCGATGAGACGGTGGACGGCGTTAAAACCGGATTTACCGATGCTGCCGGTTATTGCCTGGTCGCCTCTGCGTTAAGAAACAACATGCGCCTGATTTCCGTGGTGATGGGAGCAAGCAGCCCCAACGCCAGGGCCAACGAAAACCAGAACCTGCTCAACTACGGCTTTCGTTTTTTTGAAGCGCACAAACTGTATTCAGGAAAAACTTCCCTGTCCGAGGCAAGAATATGGAAGGGCGACACTAAAAATGTACAACTTGGTTTAGCCGAAGATCTTTATGTGACGATTCCCCGTCGCCGTTACGACGATCTGAAAGCCGTCATCACCATCGATAAAAAAATTACCGCGCCGGTTAAAGAAGGTACAAAACTGGGTACGGTCAACGTCACTCTTAAAGGTGAACCGGTCGTCAGCAAAGACCTGATCGCCCTGAAATCGGTAGAACAAGGCAACATTTTTCAACGGCTCTACGACAGCGCAATGATGCTGCTGGAGAAGTCGGATGGACAATAAAACCGTCTATCTAAATGGCGATTACCTGCCGCTAGATGAAGCCAAAATATCGGTCATGGATCGCGGCTTCTTGTTCGGCGACGGGATTTATGAAGTCATCCCGTCCTACTCGGGCAGATTATTCCACTTCTCTGAACACATGGAGCGGCTGGAAAACAGCCTGTCCTCCATTCGCGTGGCTAACCCCCATGACCGGGTGCAATGGCTGGAAATACTAACGCCGTTGCTGGATGCAAATCTGGATCAGTATATTTACCTGCAAATCACCCGTGGCGTCGGCACCAAAAGAGACCACGCTTTCCCGGAAAACATTGCACCAACCGTGTTTTCGATGAGCTCAACCATCGTGCCTTTTGCAGATTTGGATTCCGGCGCAAAAGCCCTCAGCGTCGATGACAGCCGCTGGGAACTATGCAATGTTAAAGCCACCACACTGCTGGCCAATATTTTGCTGAGGCAACAGGCCGTAGAAAAAGGTTGCGCCGAAGCGATCCTGGTCAAAGACGGTTATGTGACCGAAGGGGCCGCCAGCAATATATTTGCTGTGATCGACGGCATCCTGATTACACCGCCCCTAGGCCAGGCGATATTGCCCGGCATTACCCGCGATGTGATCCTGGAACTCGCCGAGCAAAACAACATCCCCTACAGCGAAGACATCATTTCATTGGACGCCTTAAAAACAGCCAGCGAAATTTGGTTAACCAGCTCGACACGGGAAATAATCCCGGTTGTCCAGCTCGATAATGACATGATTTCAAACGGCAAACCCGGCCCGGTATGGCAAACAATGAATCAATTATTCCAGGCTTACAAGAAATCCCAATCATGAGTGAAGAAACCCTTTTAGAATTCCCCTGCCAGTTTCCGATCAAGGCCATGGGCAAAACCGACCTTGAACTTGACCTGCTGGTTATAGAAATCGTGCGCCGCCATGTTGTCGATATTAGCGAAGGCGCGGTAACCACTCGCCCCAGTAAAGACGGCAATTACATCGCGGTAACGGTCATTGTAGAAGCCTCCAGCAAACAACAGTTGGATGCTATTTACCAGGATTTAACCGACCATCCGCATGTGTTGATGGCGTTGTAGGAGCGGGCCATGCCCGCGATGAAGGCTTACAACATTGTAATCACTGCACTCATATCGCGGGCATGGCCCGCTCCTACAACAACTTAATGGTAGCGATACGTAACTTAGGATTGCAAGATTATGAATCCACTTGGCAGGACATGCAGCGATTTACCCAAAATCGCGACGCCCAAACCCCGGATGAAATCTGGATTACCGAACACCCCCCCGTTTATACGCTGGGCTTAAACGGCAAGCGTGAACATCTGCTCAATACTGGCGACATTCCGGTCATCAACTCCGACCGGGGCGGACAGGTGACCTATCACGGCCCCGGCCAGCTGATCGTTTACACCCTGATCGACATTAAACGCCTGAATCTCGGCGTCCGCTCACTGGTCACAACACTGGAACAAGCCATGATCTCCGCCTTGGCACAATACGGCATTATCGCGGTTGCCAGAGCCGACGCCCCCGGCGTTTATGTCAATGACAAAAAAATCGGCTCCATCGGCCTGCGCATCAAAAAAAATTGCAGCTATCACGGCCTGAGCATCAACAACCACATGGACTTGCGCCCTTTCGACCATATCAACACCTGCGGCTATTCGGGACTTGAAGTGACCCAACTGGCCGATCTGGGCGTGACCGTCAGCAATGCTGAACTCGCCCTCCCTGTTACCCAAGCTATCATCACGGCATTAGCAAAATGACTTATCAAGCGCCCTCCCGATCCACGCCCGATTCCCACCAGCGCAGCACCGAAAAACTGGCAAAAATCCCGATCAAAGTGGAGCAAGCCGAAACCACATTGCGTAAGCCTGAGTGGATACGCGTAAAAATATCGGCCAGCGACGAAGTCACCCGCATCAAGCAACTGCTGCGCGAAAACAACCTTCACACCGTTTGCGAAGAAGCCGCCTGCCCCAACATGGGCGAGTGTTTCCAGCACGGCACCGCCACCTTCATGATCATGGGCGATTTATGCACCCGCCGCTGCCCTTTTTGCGATGTCGCACACGGCAAACCGCTGCCGCTGGATAAAGATGAACCCCAGCACCTGGCCGATGCGATACAGGCCATGGCCTTGAAATACGTGGTCATCACCTCGGTAGACCGTGACGATCTAAGAGACGGCGGCGCCGGACATTTTGCCGACTGCATAAAAAAAATCCGCCTGCAAACGCCTGCCACCAAAATAGAAATCCTGGTGCCCGACTTTCGCGGACGCATCGAAAAAGCCGTAGCCCTATTAGCCGAACAACCCTGCGACGTATTCAACCACAACCTGGAAACCGTCCCCCGTCTATACAAACAAGTGCGCCCCGGCTCCGACTACCAAGGCTCGCTGGATTTACTGCGCCAATTCCACCAAGCCCAGCCGCAAGTCCCCACCAAATCAGGCCTGATGCTCGGCGTAGGCGAACAGCCGGACGAAGTTCACCAAGTCATGAAAGATTTATTAGCCCACGGCTGCTCAATGCTGACCATAGGCCAATACCTGCAACCCAGCAAAGCCCATTTGCCGGTTCAAAGTTACATCACCCCCGAACAATTCGATGAATACGGCGCAGTTGCCAAAGCCCTAGGGTTTAAGCAAGTCGCAAGCGCACCGATGGTTCGCTCTTCCTACCACGCCGATCTCCAGGCTAAGGGTGTAATGCCCGACTGACGCATATCACTATACTCATCACACTTCAAAATTCGCACCTTTACTGACAAAAACATCTAACCAGCACGTCATCCCGGCAGGGAATGCCGGGATCCAGAACACAGGGATGTGATAGATCCACCGATACATCGATAAACGCCTACCCCATCAAAGCCCCCTCAACCTACAAGAAGGTGGGTTGACATATTGAAATTATTACCTACTATTACACATGGCTACGAAGCATCGCTTTCGCAACAAATACCGACTTGAACTTAAGACGACTCTCCACCGGTGCATGTGCACTTGGTCGGAGGTAATTTTGATGTATTAATTAACCTGGAGACCCTGAACTGCACCGGAACCTTTCCGCGCGGATTGCGCGAAGAGGTAATGGCGTGGGTTACGGAAAACCGTGAAGAATTGATTGAGGAATGGAACTGTGGCATCAATGAAACGACCCCGCCTGACGGCGGTTAAACCTTTACCGAACTACCAGCTGCAAATGACCTTTATTAACGGCAGCATAATGACCGTGGATAAGGGCGAAGCTATTTTCGGCAAACCGGGCCTAACACCTTTGCGCGATCCGAGCGCTTTCGCCCAGGTGCGACTCACCAACTGCGTAGGTTGGGCAATCGAATGGACCGCCTTTGACATTCAAATCGGAGCCGATACCTTGTGGCTGGAAGCCATGTACCAAGCCGCCACCGACGAAGACACCCGCACCTTCCTCGCCTGGCGATTGCGTAACGGACTGTCGCTGACCGATGCAGCCAAAGCATTGGGCATGACCACACGCACCATGAGCTCCTACGGAACCGGCGCCCGCCCCGTCCCGCACCACATTGCCCTGGCCTGCAAGGGTTGGGAAGTTGAGAATCGTTAAGGAGCATTAATAGGGATGTTTGATAATGCGGCGGGTAAAACCAAAATCCGTCGCTCTATTAGAACATGGCAGTGTCGGACATAAATTGCATGACCAACTTGGACTTTTCATTTTAATTCGCTTTAGACAGTCACGCTTTAGCGGCGTATGATTCAGCTGTCAGCCCCGGAGAAAACCATGCTAAACGTCAACCTACCTGAAAGAATCGAGACACGCCTTGCCGAGCTTTCAGCTCGAACAGGCAAAACACCCGACGCCATCACCCAAGCCGCGCTAGACCTCTACCTGGAAGAACTTGAGGATTATCTGGATGTTACTGAAATCAAAAAACAAGGCGGTAAAACGGTCTCTCTTAAAGAACTAGGCAAAGCGCTTGGCCTGGAAAGTTGAAATATCCGCCTACGCCGCCAAACAAATTAGTGGCCTGGACAAGCCCACACAAAAGCGAATTTACACCTTTCTACAAAAGCTTGAAACTGAAGCGGACCCTTTCAAGATACTCATCCCTTACAAAGCTATCATGGCAGGCCTCTGGAAAAAGCGCCTAGGCGATTGGCGTATCGTGATTGAGGCAGATCATGGTAGTCTCACTTTGGTCGTTATGAAAATTGGGCATCGCAGCAAGGTTTATTGGTGAGTGGAATATATTACTACGAGACATTGCACCGCCCCTTAACTTACGATGTAGTTGCAAATATAGGTCGGACAACAGCTTTATTTATACCGAAAACTGGGGAAATAATGAATGTCACGACATTAACACTACCGAATAACTCGAACGATGCGCCTCCTTGCCTCGGCACATCCCACGGCCCGGTGTAATTATTTGTTATATTTTAAAGCGGAAGAATATGTTTACATCAATGGATCATAAAAATGGCTAAAGATATTGGTGGCGTTAACTTTGAACGAGATGGCGATTATGCAATTTGCCATGTTGAATCCTTATCAGATGACATCAAAGAGCTGATTAGGAGCAACCTATTAACGATTTGCCATGGTTCACACAGTTCGGACTACAGTGATACGCCTCTATTTAATTATGAATCAACATTGGCGTCTTTTCTTGAACGGTACAAAAATAAAACAGATAACACAAAAAAAGGGATGATCGGTGAGTTCTTATCACACATCCTAATTACTGAATTGTTTGATGAATTTGATGTTGTATCTGCCTTCTTTAATCTTGAGGAGAAGTCTATTAAGAAAGGCTTTGATTTATTACTGTACAAGTCTTTAGACAGCTCAGTCTGGATTACCGAAGTAAAGTCTGGAAATCTGCATAAAAACAAGACTCACGACGAAACAACTAGAGATTTGCTGAATACTGCAAAAGCTGATCTTGACGTACGCCTTAATACGCAGGAAACAATGTATTGGATTAACGCTGTGAATTCAGTCCGTTGCTCACTTAATGACGAAAAAGATTATAAAAATGCACTTGTAAAAATATTGATAACGGAAGGTAATGCGGCTGCCCTGAATAAAGCAAAAAGTAACGATAACTGTGTAATCCTTGTTTCAAATCTTTTCGAACCTCTAGATACTAGGATTTCTAAAGAAATAGCTAAAAGTTTCCTAGAAAAAACTAACGAAGCCAAATCATTTGCTAACACTGTCGTTTTCTGCATTCAAAAGGAAACCTATTCAAAGGTAATTGATTTTCTTACGTCAGAAATAGCCGGTGCAATAACATGAAAATTAGAGAGCTGACATTACGCAGGCTGAAGCATCGCAGTTCTTCCAGTCTGTACGACATATTCCTCTCCGTCTATCAAAAGCTTTTTCTTAATGATGAGTTATCTAGTGAAGATATAGAAAAAATCCTTGCTATGGTCGTCTTATTCACAAATCAAGCTGAGGAGATAATGCAACGACTTGGGTACAGAATGGCGCTGGCTTACGGAAATAAAACAAAGGACTTTACGCCTCTATACGACTTAGCAATCAACTCAGGTTTAATACCAGTAGTTGCGCTCCTCAAAAGCATAGAAGATTTGCCACTAAACCTTGGTTCTGGAAAGAAAGACTCTTTCCTATCCAATATGGTAGATAGCTACATCGATAATTTTAGAGATAACAACATAGTTCTTACTGAGCAGCAGTACCGATTAAACGAATTTTTCAACAATAGCATAGGCGAAACCTCCACAGTCGTAGCCCCAACGTCATACGGCAAATCTGAGTTAATCATTTCGGCCATCAGAAAGTCGACAAATAAAAAAATCTGTATTCTCGTTCCTACTAAGTCTCTTCTTGCTCAAACACGGAAGAGAGTGTTAGATGCTAAGGTTGAATGGGTTTCGCGAATCGTATCTCATCCTGAGATGCACAATCCAAATGACATATCGTCAATATACATTCTTACCCAAGAGCGACTGACAAGGGTTCTGAACCAAGATAAAAATATGTCTTTTGAAATAGTAATTATTGATGAAGCCCACAACCTTTTAAATACGGTATTATGTAGCAACCGCACAAAGCAATCCACCACGTAAGCCATTAATATAACACCTGTTCCTTCACTTCCAAACAGGTGTCACATGGCAGAATCTCACATTATTTCAGGTCTTGTTTCTAAGCGCTCCGAACTGGCCG
>JAUXTH010000024.1 GCA_030679035.1 Methylobacter sp.
AATAAGCGGCAACCGGGTCGCCTTTTCTTTGGTTACTTTCTTTTGGCGAAGCAAAAGAAAGTAACTCGCCCTCGGGTGCGAGAACCCGATTAAAAATAAACCGTCGCAACAGCGACACTTTAATAATAAAAATGTTAATGCAGCCTAAATTCGAATAACTGCGTAACATCAGTTAGTAACCTCAATATCTGTTCCGGTGTAATGACTTCATAACCCAAGCGCTTAAGCTCCGCATGGGCAAAGTCAGACACATTGTTGGTAATAATATAGGTGGCGCGAGCTGCAATTGCCAGTTCCACCAAATGATTGTCTGCTTCGTCCTTTAAATTTGGCCGCCACAGGTAACGCGCATCAATTGCTGTGCAGACTTGTGCGAAACCGTCCAGAAATTCCATCAGGGATACGGAAGTCTGTTTACAAAGCGCCTGTATATTCTCCCGGCTCAGTAAGTCGTGATACTCAAGGTACAGACAAATGATGCTGGTACCACCGTAGGGGCAATCCCTTGTGGTTGCCCTGATACGCCACGAGTTATGGGCAACCACAAGGGATTGCCCCTACGATTTAATGATTTTAGATATGGTAGGTATCTTCTTGCCATTTCAAAGGGTTGTTTTGAATGTATTCAGCAATTTTTAAATACTCCTCTTCATTACGAATAATGTGTTCGTAATAATTACGTTGCCATAATTTACCGGCAAAAGGTTGCCAGTTATTTTGTTTTACGTTTTGAATATATTCATTGGTCGATAATGATTTGAATGCGCCTACTACGTCACCAATTGTAAGATCTGGGTTTCTGGAAGAAGGGCAACCACAAGGGATTGCCCCTACGGATGATGGATAACCACAAAGGCTTTTTCCTACGAATTCAATGATGCCATGAAAATGATTGGGCATTACGACGTATTCATGCAAGGCAATAGATGGAAAACGATTGTCTAATTCATTCCATTGGCTGGCAATCAGCTTACCGGCATCATTTAATATCATGCTGTCATTGGGTATATGCCCGAACAAACAATGACGGCCTTCAATACAAACGGTAATAAAATATAAACCAGCCTGCGAATAATCATAATTTTTAAGGCGAATCGATTTCCGATGATGAATGGCTGAATTGAATTTCATAACATATCCCCTGATTAGCAAGCTAGGTAGAGGTTGGCAGGCACTGATTTGTTCGATGACTCCCTGATTTAGTTTTCTGCAAACAACCTCGGAAATAAAAACTCAACTGATTCACTACCAAAATGCAGCGATACGGGGCCTTTGGGTGTTTCCGACGTTAGGATGCCATCATTGATTAAGCTTGCAAGCACCATCCGCGCACTGCGCTCTTTCAAGCCGGTGATGCGTTCGGCTTCACCGCGTGGCATCTCGCCTTGCATCAGCACCCGTTCCAAAATATAAAAGGCCTCCGGCTTTAATGCGCGGCTTTCCACGTAGGCTTTGAGGCGTTCGGCCAAGCGGTCGAATTCGAATAGACCGGTCATGAAGCCCACCTGATCCAGGCACACTTCTAAAAACCAGTGGATGAACTCGATCAATGCCTTTTGGGATAAGTTGCCACGACCATCCAAGTCGCCTTGCCTTGGCGTATCGGCATAATCCATCTTGCTCTTGTAATCTTGTCGGCTTTCCAAGCCACGGGCAAGACCGCGCGACACCGACCAAAGCCCTGATGCGCCGATTCCGGCAGTCAGCCCCATCGCATGACTCATCAAGCGACTGACTCGACCGTTTCCATCAGCAAATGGGTGAATATAGGCCAAACGATGGTGCGAGGCGGCCATCGCGATAATCCGCTCGCCCTTGCCCATCGCAGCCAAGCGGTAGCGTTGCTCGAAGTGGCGCATAAACTCGGCAACATTGGAGCTGTCTGGCGGAATATGCCTTCCTACCAAGACGTTGTGTTCAGGCCGGGATCGAAACAGCCCCGGCTCCATTCGAAAGCGATGCTCCCCGTTGTCTATCCAAAGCATGGATTCCGGCGCATCGCGGTAAAACTCACGGTGCAGCCCGCACAAGAACTCGGTCGATGCCGGTTCGGCCATAGTCCCTGCCGCATAAAGCCGATCAATCGTTTGTTGCAGCCTGACATGAGCACGTGCTTCGATTTGGAAATTACGGCGCAACTCGTCTTTTTCCAGGTCATCCGCCAAGGCCCGCTCAATATCCCTGGGCTTGGTGTTATGACCTTCGATAAGATTGGAGTAATAGCAGTTCATGATCCGAACCAGCTCAGCCAGACTTGCAGCTGTGCGCGGATGTAAGCGACCGGCAATTCTTTCTGTCGATGTTGTTAGGTTCGCGATTAAATCGGTAATTCCGATCGGGATGCCGTCAAGCAGGCAGGGTTCGATACGGCAAGGCGTTTCTATGGGAGGTAGCATGCCGATCTTCTATCCTTATAAGGTATTGTTTTTATAAGGTGAAGTATACTATTTATTTTGAATTTTGCCGATTTTTATGCCGATCGCAGAAATCGGCCTAATTGATTGTTCTTATTAATGTTTATTTGCTTGTTATACAGAGTCAGTGCCGATTTTAATTGAACAGCCGGCCATGCAAGATAGTCACCGCCAAAATCGCCTTACTTAATCGCCCGCAATAAATTGCCGCAATATAGTTCCTTGCCGGTTTTTGTCGGCATCCAGAGCTGCTTTATTTCCACTTGCTTTGCAGAAAAATACTGCCCGGCGGACGCTGCCAAATCCGCCAGCTCTATTTTGGGCGAATAGGTGTTAAGAATCAAAAAAGCCCCCGGATTCATCAGCCCATACGCCGTTTCTATCAAGGCGGACAGGTTATTTTCCAGCTTCCATTTTTCGCCTTTTGCGCCTAAGCCCCAGGCGGGCGGGTCCATGATGATGCCATCGTATTGATTGCCCCGTTTCAATTCGCGCTGGGCGAATTTTAACGCATCCTCATGCACCCATTTGATGTCGGAAAGATTAGAACGTTCCTTGTTTTCGTTGGCCCAGGTGATCAGCTGTTTGACCGAATCCACATGCACGACTTCCGCCCCGGCGTCACGGGCAACCAACGAGGCCGCACCGGTGTAGGCAAATAGATTTAAGACTTTTTGACCGGAACTGACCCGTTCTTTAATGAAACGCCAGTTGGCCTGTTGCTCGGGAAACAGCCCCACATGCTTGAATTGAGTCAGCTTCAAGCCGAAGTTTAAGTTTCCGTAGGAAATTAGCCATTGTTCGGGAGCATGCGGCTTGATGTTAAGCCAGCGGCCTTGGGTTGAGGATTGCTCTTCAAATTCCCAATGCGCCATGTCCTGCCATTGGGCGTAAGGCCATCCCGGTTTGAAATCGGCTTGGATTTCCGGGCGGATGGTGATGATCTTTCCCCAGCGCTCGAGCTTCTTGCCGTCGCCCGCATCAAGCAGCTCGTAATCGGGCCAAGGTGACCCGTATTCGCGTAGGACTTTTTCGGTTTGTGCTCCTTGCATTACCCTTCCTCCTACATAATCGGTAACGGGATTTATTTTTAAGTGTTTTTTATGGCAAATATTTTAGACGTTATCAGCTCTTTTAGCGACACACTCATGGATTAATCATGTCCCTTCGGCTGCTCTAAAGTGGCTACCAGTAAACCGGAAACCATCATAGTGTCCAGTTCCGCTTCAATCTCCCCTGTTACCAAATCCAAATGACTCAACTTAATTTCGATTCGAGAGCGTGAGGAATCGAGTAATTCCAGTAGACCTGACTTGCCTAAGCGATAAGCATCTTCAGCCATTTGCTTTAATGTTGGTAAAGGTTGGAGTACATCATGTTCAAACTTTGCCAGGGTGGCACGACGACGCGCCAGTACATTCACGGCACGCTCTAACTCCTGTTTTGTTGATGCCAACAGTAAATCATGCTTGAGTAAAGTAGCGTTCTTTTCCGCCGCGGCTTTCGCCATACCGCCTTGGCCGCGGTCGAACAACGGCAGGTCTACCGAAAACCCAGTATAGATGGCATTGCCGTAAGGGTTGTCCGTAAACGCGGTGCCTGCAAACAAAGAAGGCACAGGAAAGCGTTCGCGACGAGCGCGTTCAAGTCCGGCATCAGCAGCAACGGTTTCCCGACGCGCACTTTCAAGCTCAGGGTTATTGTTCTCAACCTGTTGCCAAAGGGTATTAACATCGGCAGGAGCTCCGATCGGCGCTAAAGTACCCGATGCCTCCAGTTTCCAATCAGCAAATCCTAATAAAACGCCGATTTTTCCAACCGTGCTGGCTATTTCAGTTTGCGCATTTTCCAAGCGCGCTTGTAGGTTTTGCAGCTCTTGCGTGATGCGCAATACATCGTAACGGCTGGCGGTGCCTGCGTTTTCTTTGCCGCTAATAATGCTTTGTAAGCGCTCTAATTCTTGCAGCGCTTCTTCCAGCACAACGACTCGTTGCTGTCCTGCTAATAGTTGTACAAACAGGTCCCAGGTATCACGAACCAGTTGATTGTATTCAACTTGAACATCCGCTACGCTGACATCAACTTTACGCTCAGCGGCTTCTTTACGCGCGCCGTGCTGCCCTGCCAAAAGCACCGGAACCGCCACTGTGACATTTTGCTGCGACATGCCATCGAACTGCGTTCCCACCCGTCCTGCGGCTTGATCATAACGACCATAAGTTACGCTAGGATTAGGCAAGACATCGGCAGCGACGACTCCGGCCTCCGCCGCTTCAATTTGACTGCGCGCTACAGCATAGCGCGGACTTTTTTCTCGAACAATTTGTAACAGCTGTTGAATGGTGACTACTTTAGGAAAGTCATTGGCTGCTGCGAGTTCTTCGGCAAATGAATTCTGGCAAACCATCAGCAAGGTTATTAATCCTGTTATTGCCAGCGCACTACCCTTGTTAATTTTCAAATACTCATTGTTCATAGTTGCGCGTCCTCTGATAGTTCATCCTCTTCTGCCGGTGTCAACAAACGTTTAGAAGTCACCAATGTATATATAACAGGTAACACGAACATGGCTACAAAAAAGGTGGTCAGCATTCCACCGACAATCACCACCGCAAAAGGTCGCTGCGTCTCACTGCCGATGCTGGTTGACAATGCCATCGGCATTAATCCGAGCAACGCCAGTAACGAAGCCATCAACACCGCCCGTAAACGCAGGGTTGCGCCTTCCCGTACGGCTTCAAATAATTCAAAGCCGTTGCGGCGCATTTCCTCAGTCGCGCTTAATACTAGCAGCCCCATTAAACAGACTTGTCCCAACAAGGCGATAAAGCCGATGGCGGCACTCACTGATAACGGGATGCCGGTAAGAAAAAGCGCGAATACCCCTCCGGTCATTGCAAACGGTGTCGCAATCAGAATGGCTGCCGCGCTGCGCCCCGATTGCAGAGCCGTGTATAACAAGCCTAAAACGATCAGTATGGCAATCGGTACGACAATACCTAAGCGTGACATCGCCCGTTGTTGGTTTTCAAACTCCCCTCCCCAGACGATAAAATGTCCTTCGGGAACTTTCACTTTGGCATCGACTAAAGCAATCGCTTCATGAACAACTGATCCCAAATCACGGTCTTCGACATTGAATTTAACCGCCATATAACGGCTATTGGCTTCTCTCTCAATCGATGTCCGTCCGCGCGCAATTTCCATGTTGGCTAGATCGCGTAACGGTATGCGGGTTTCAGTCGGCGTCACAATACTCAAATCACCGATTTTTTCCGCATCGTTACGATCCTTATCCGGTAATCTCAAACGAACAGGCACCGGTCGTTCGCCCTGCCACAATTGCGACACCACACGTCCTGCCATCGCAATCTCAACGGTATCCTGCACGGCATCCACATTTAAGCCATTGCGCGCCAGCGCTGAACGATCCAGGTTGACGCGTAGCTGCGGCACCTGTGATTCGCGGTAAATATCCAGATCAATCACCCCTGGCACATTAATTAATGCTGTCTTAACCTCTTCCAGCGTTTCGCGCATTTTTTCAAGATCAGGCCCGTAAATCTTCAGCACCACTTTACCGCGCACGCCGCTGACGGCTTCTTCAACATTATCCTTAATCGGTTGTGAGAAGTTAAAGCGCACCCCCGGTATTTCTTCCAGCGACAAGCGCATCGCATCAACCAGATGGTCTTTATGCAGACCTTCGCGCCATTCATCACGCGGCTTGAGATGCACGAAGGTTTCACTCATGTTCACGCCTTCGTTGTCAGTGCCGTCTTCGGAGCGGCCTTGTTGGCTCAAAATGCCTTTGACTTCGGGATATTGCAAAAGCCGTTTGCGTACATCCAGCAGAATCTCTTGCCCCTTGTCCAGGGAAACACTGGAGGGCATTTCGACGAATACGTGAATATCGCCTTCATCCAGTTCCGGCAAAAATTCAGTGCCCAATTGGGATCCAGCCGCGATACCGACAATCAGTAAAATACCTGCCGCCATCAGCGCCGAAAACCGGCGGCGTAAGGCATGATCAAGCAGCTTTACATAAATCTGCCGCAGTTTTTCTAAAAAACGCGGCTCTGCGATCAGTGCATGTTTAGGTTGAATGAACGACGCACAAAGGGCTGGAATTAAAAACAGCGCAAAGGCTAAACCGCCCGCCAAGGCAAAACTGTAAGTCATCGCCAATGGACGAAAAATTCGCCCTTCGACGCGCTCCAGAGTAAATACCGGTATTAACGCGGCAATGATGATCAACATAGCGAAAAAAGCAGGCTTGGAGACATCAAAGGCGGCGTTGCCAATCAGGTGCAGCATTTCTCTTCGCGTCTGGGGCTTTTGATGCGAGGCTTGATGAATGACGTTTTCCATTAAAACCACGGCGCCGTCCAAAATAATGCCGAAATCAATCGCTCCCATAGAAATGAGATTGGCCGGCATGTTTAATTGATACAGCCCCAAAAAAGCAACCAGCAGCGACAGCGGAATCACCGTTGCGACAATTAACGACCCGCGAATGCTGCGCAAAAACAGCCAAACCACGCCCACGACCAGCAAAAAGCCATGCAACAGGTTGTCGAACACGGTATGCAGCGTTTTACTGACTAAATCCGAACGATCCAGGAAAGGAACAATGCGCATTCCTGTCGGCAGGATGCGCGCATTTAATTCCTCTACCTTGGCGTGCAAGGCATCCAGAACGCGCGTAGGATTTTGTCCGCGCCGCAGCAGTACAATCCCTTCGACCACTTCTTTTTTGTCATCCAATCCTACCGTACCGCGTCTCGGCGTATAGGCTTGCACTAATGTCGCAACATCGCCCACCGTAATCGGTGTGCCTTCGCGGTTTTTTAAGACGATTTGTTTGATGTCCTCGGGTGACATTAAATTGCCGACACCGCGTACGACCATCTCTTGGTCGCCGTTACGAAGAAACCCCGCCCCGACGTTACGATTGGATTTTTCAATGGCGGTTGCAACTTCTTCTAAAGTAAGCCCCAGTGATTCGACCCTGGCAGGATCGATTTCAATATGAATCTCTTTGTAATACCCGCCAAACGACAACACATCGGCAACACCGGGAATTTGGCGCAGGGTGCGCGAAATACTCCACTCCAATTCCGAGCGCAGTTCGAACAGCGTATGGCGATCACTGACGGCAATAAACTTATAAATTTCACCGAGCGGCGTGTAATCGGGCGCTAGAACGGGTGTAACTTCAGGCGGTAATTCCGCACCGGAAATACGCTGGGAAATTTCGGTGCGTGAATGAAAACTGTCGATATGGTCTTCAAAAGTGACGGTAATTAAAGACAAGCCAAACAAGCTCTGGCTACGCATTTGAATCATGTCGGGCGTACCGTTCAGCACACGCTCTAAAGGAACGGTAACTTGCCGCTCGACTTCTTCAGGCGCGTAGCCGGGCATTAGACTAATGACAGTGACCTGTGTATTGGTCACATCGGGGTACGCCTCAATAGGCGTTTCCATAAAAGCATGGATGCCAAAAATCGAGATAATAACCGTAATCGTGATGACAGCCAGTCGCCTGTGTACACAGGTTTCAATGAGTGCGCGTAGCATGTTAAGGTCTCCTACAGCAACATCGAAGCTTCGGAATCGAGTAGCAAGGTTCCGGAAATAACCACCCGCTCGCCTCCAACAAGACCTTCCAGTACGGGGACAAAACCATCATGAGCTTGCCCAATCGTTACGTTACGCGGCTCGAACACTCCGTCTTTTATTTCTACATAAACCACAAATTGCTTTTTATCTTTAATCAAAACCGCAGTCGTCGGCAAAACAATGCGCTTAGGCCCGGCCGCCTCTATCATTGCTTTGGCATACATGCCCGGTTTTATCGGCAAATCATGATCGTCAAGGTCAATATAAACAGCATCCCGTCTAAGATCCGCCTGCATCGCAGCACTGACCGCAGCAACACGTCCCGTGACCGGTTTTGACAGCGTTGTAATATGCAACTCGACTTTGGCACCTTTTTCTATCAGCGGTAAATCGTTTTCAAAAACATCAGCCACGACCCACAGCGCACCCGGCTCACCCAATTCAAACAGCACGGTTCCTGCCTGCACGGCGGTACCAATTGAAGTGTCGACACGTAGCACGACGCCTTCTATCGGCGCGCGCAAAATCACCGATTGATCGCTGCCGTCGCCTAGCAACTGTGCTGCCTGCAAACTACGCTCATAATCCGCTTTGTCCTCTTCCAATTGAAAATTGGCTTCGCTGCGTTCAATCTCAAGACCAACGCCGCTTTTTAGCATATTCTCCTGGCGTTTGGCCCTGTCTTGCGAACGTTGCAATTCCGCGCGGGTGCGTGACACATCGGAGCGCATTTGCGCAGCCTCCGAACTTTCCAATACCGCCAAGGGTGTACCTGCTTTAACCGTATCGCCGACTTGCACACTGATTTTGCCCACACGGCCTGAAACAACGGCGCCTACGGTTGACAATGCTTTAGCGCGAAATTCCACACGTGAAGGAGCCTGTACAGTCGCGGCAAAGTTCTGCGGCCTGATTTCCGCTACGGTGATGTAAGGTCTGGAAGCCGCAGGAATCGAAATCGATTTTGGCTTGCTGGTGTCTTGCCCTGCTGCTTTCGAATCAGATTGTTGACCAATAACTGAGGACTGCTCACCGGCTTGCTTTTCAGTCGTGGATTCTGAGCAGGCAGCACACAAAAGAACGGGAATAAACACTAAAGAATAATAATGCATGGCAGTTATAGCGATGAGTTCATTGATGAATAAAGTTAGTAAACGAAAAGGAGCAACACAAATCTTAGCAATGGACTTTACTAACGATGAAAACAGTGTCAAAAACAGTTGGCCGCAAGAGCGTATTCTGCATTGAGTAAAATTGCATTTGAGGGGGAGAGGATTTACCGTGGAATTTATTCACCTTGTGCCATCCCTGTTTTTGGTGTTAACGAAACTTTCAAATATATGCCGCACATCTCTGCAATGTCCCAATAAGTTTTTTAGGTCACAGAAAACATCAAGAGCAAGTTATGTGCCACAAACAAATACAACGACACCGCCCGTCCTTGCTGATGCTTTGCAAAAGAGCCTACTTTCCCAGGGTGCAAAACAACCACTGACAATGGGTCTTATGGTTCAAAAGAACCCGTGCAATTCAGTCGTATGCCTGTAGCCCGAATTTCTAAATTCGGCTCAGTAAATTTCGCGTCAACTTTTCCTGTTGCACTTGGTTAGCCGCTATAAACGTTGATATCAACCGCACCGTTAAGCCTAAAACAGGTCTGCTCTTGAAGAACACCAACTCAAAGCGAAAGCATTACCCCATATAATAGCATCGAATCGATACAATATGCTACGGACTCAGGCCTACCTCTTAAACAGGCAATAGTGCTTAAATCAGCTTGTCTTTTATAATGATTGGTTAATCAGGGATTAGAAATGTGACGCTTTCAAATTTCGTAATTTAATGCAAAAATTACGAAACAGAGAGCGATATGACATTGATTTTTAATGGTTGGAATTTAAGCGCGATTACACTGCCCTGTTACGGGTCTTAACACAGCAGATTACCTTCAATTTCTAGCCAGACCTGTTCATCGATTCATAAACCAGGTTCAACAGCATCACCTGACTGGTAAGATCAAGCTCATGAAACGAAATGCCATGCGATATCCTTGGCAGCGCGTCTTGTTTCTTGCCGGGCAACTCGTGAATGCTGCGTATCGTCGCACTGGTATCTATATGTGCGCTTTGATTGGTCGGTTTTATAGGGAACTCGAAAGAAATTAAAGCCTCTTGATTAAGCTCGCCCAATGCTTTACCGGCAATTATCGCGGCACCTGTGACGCTGATATCGGTAATAATACCTGCTCCGGCTACGCCATTGACTTGCACCGGTAAATTCACCTTGGCCCTGATGGCGCCACGAAGCGCAACGGATTTAATATCCATAGGAAAGCCGAGATGCAAATAATAATGCGGGGCTCTAAAAATGCTTCTTACCCGGCACGTCAAGGTAAAAACATCCACTCCTGCTAATATCCGCAGGGTAACCGGCTCCTCTACCTGAATTTGAATGGAAAGCCCATTCTCAATAGGTGTCTTTATTATCATGTACTCTCCATCGACGTAGCCGATGAGTTCCGTGTAATAAATAAGTTGCTTGGGGCCGTTTTGCAACGACATTTGCAAGCGCGAGCCGACTTGCAAATTAATATCTTTAAAAGTGGTCATCCTGTTTTCACTCAAAGTCTAATTGTTGTTATTTTTATATCGACCTTTAATACAAGCCCAGTTGCAGCTGGGCCGCTTCCGACATCATTTCCCGCGACCAGGGAGGGTCCAGCACCACTTCGATATTAACACCGGCGACGCCAGGCAGTGCGCGGATACATTTCTCCACGTCGCTCTGGATAACCGGCCCCATCCCGCAGCCCGGTGCGGTCAGGGTCATCATCACATGAACATCATTCAGACCATCAACTGTCGGGGTTACTTTGCACTGATAAACCAAGCCGAGATCGACAATATTGACCGGGATTTCCGGGTCGTAAACCGTTTTCATCACTTCCCAACAGTTTTTTTCAACCGCCGCCGCATCGGTCGCCGATACCAGCGTATGCAGCGTATGCGGTTCCTTGCCCAAGGCATCGGCATCGACTCCGGCAATACGCACCATATGACCGTGCTCGCTGACCACGGTATAGTTGTCGCCCAACGCCTGATGAATGGTGACTATCTGGCCTTTGCTTAAAGTCCCGGTGTTGCCGTCAGGGATGGTGACAATATTGACATCTCGGGTTAAAACAACGTCTTCTCTTTCAGCCATAATAATTCAGTTATAGATAGAAGGTTCTAGCATCGATAGCTTGGCCGGTGATGCCTATGCTTTCTGAGCCGAATAAATACTGATAGATAGGAGCCAGCGATTTCATTGCAGGAAATTTGCTTTTATCTTCGGCCGGATAGGCCCGTTTTCTTAATGGGGAATCTATCGGCCCCGGTATCAGGGTATTAACCCGGATTTTGCCGAAGGATTCATGTTCTTCGGCCAGTATGTTTGCAAAACCTTCCAGGGCTATCTTGGATACGCCGTATGCACCTGAAAAGGCGGGCGCCTTCCTGGCGGAGGAATCGGAGGTGAATACGATTGATGCATGTTCGCTCTTTTGCAGTACCGGCAACAAAACCCGGCACAGCAAAAAAGGCGCATTCAGGTTGACGTTTAAGGCGTGCCCCCAGTCTTTGGTCTTGTGCGTGGCGATCGGCGAAAAGGCACTGAACTCTACCGCTGAATGCAAAATGCCTTGCAGGGAACCATATTCCTGATCAATCTTGTCAGCCAATTCCTGGTACTCGTTTTCATTAGCGCCGGCCAGATCGAACGGGTAAATGACCGGCTCAGGCCCTTTGATTGCCAAAATCGCATCGTAAACTGCTTCCAGTTTTGGGATGTTTTTATCCAGCAAGATGATATGTGCGCCGTGCTTGGCCAAGGCCAAAGCAGCGGTGCTGCCTAAGCCCCCGCCGGCGCCGGTAATTAAGATGACTTGATTTTTTAGCGGCATAGCAATGCGTCTATCCAGGTTGATATTTGCTCGGGCGACTCGATTAACGCATCAGCGCCCCAGGTTTCCGGAGCATCGCCGGGGTTAATGTAGCCGTAAACTGCGGCCAGGGTTTTCATTTGCGCGTTTTTCCCGGCGGTTATGTCGTGCCGCGCATCGCCTATATAAACGCATTCCTGCGGATTGACGTCAGCCTGCTTGCAGGCGAGCAGCATCGGTTCAGGGTGCGGTTTGGGGTTGGCGGTGGTATCGCCGCTGACAATACAGGCGGCGCGCCCGGTCAGCTTTAACGCATCCATCAGCGGCTTGGTGAAGCGTTCGCGCTTGTTGGTGACCACGCCCCATTTGAGTCCTTGGGCTTCAATCGCAGCCAGCGTTTCGACCATGCCGGTAAAAAAAACCGTGTGTTCGGCAATATTGTTCTGGTAATGGGCGAGCATGGTTTCCAGAATGTCGGCCTTTGCCGCATCATCAAGGGTAGGCTGGCTCGCGTTGATCATGGTCGCAGCGCCGTGCGATATAAATGGTTTGACTATTTCAGTTGCAGCGGCATCAAAGCCGTGGACATTTAGCGCGCGGTTCAGACACGAAATCAAATCCGGCGCGGTATCGACTAGCGTGCCGTCCAGGTCGAATAATACGCAGGATAATTTGAAATCGGCAGCCATGTTCAAGCGGGGCGCTTAAAGGCGGCGATGTAATTGACGTCTATGTCTTTGCCTAAGCTGAAACGCTTGCTGAACGGATTATATTCAATCCCGACCATGCCCTGCAATTCAAGGCCTGCCGCTCGCGCTGTCTGGCTCAGTTCCGACGGCTTGATAAAGGTTTTAAAGTCATGGGTGCCTTTAGGCAGCATTTGCAGTACGTATTCCGCGGCAAAAATAGCCAATAAATAGGCCTTAGGCTTACGGTTCAGCGTCGAGAAAAACACCATGCCGCCGGGTTTTACCATTCTGGCGCAGGCGGAAATGATCGAGCCGGGATCGGGCACATGTTCGAGCATTTCCATGCAGGTCACATGATCAAAGCTTTCCGGCTGTTGCTCGGCCAGATCTTCGGCACTGATTTTTTGATAATGCGCGGTCACACCGGATTCAAGCCCGTGCAGATCGGCAATGTCGATCAGGTCTTCACTCAGGTCGATGCCCAACGCATCGGCACCCTGTTTAGCCAGTCCTTCGGTTAAAATGCCGCCGCCGCAGCCGACATCGACGATGCGCTTACCCGCAATATCCGCATAACGCTGGATAAACTGGAGCCTGAGCGGGTTAATATCGTGCAGGGTTTTGAATTCGCCCTGAGTATCCCACCAGCGTTCCGCCATCGAGCCGAATTTATGGATTTCGTGCGGGTTTACATTGTTTGATGCAGTCATCGTGCTAACCGTGATGTGAGATTAAAATAGTATACTATATTACTGGGTTATTCGTCATGTGTCGTCTGCCACTCTCTGTGCTTCTGCCGCCTTATTATAACAGCAGATCATTGATCTTTTGATTTTCGGCGCTGCTTGCCCTCTGTCGGACAAAAAAAAGGCCGATGCAGATGCACCGGCCTTTTTTACTTAACTTATCAGCTTACAGGGTATTAACTGCGTTCAATTCCCGGAAAGCTTGTTCCAAACGAACCGCCATGCCGACTTCACCGGCACGTTGCCAGACGCGTGGATCGTAGTATTTTTTGTTTGGTTTGTCGTCACCGTCCGGGTTGCCGATTTGACCTTGCAAATAACCTTCGTTTTGTTTGTAGTAGTTCATGATGCCTTCCCAAGTTGCCCATTGGGTATCAGTATCGATGTTCATTTTAATCACGCCGTAGCTGATTGATTCCTTGATTTCTTCAGGAGTTGAGCCTGAACCGCCGTGGAATACGAAATTCAACGTGTTTGCAGGAACACCGAATTTTTCGGAGACGTGTTTTTGTGAGTTAGCCAAAATGCTAGGCGTCAATTTAACGTTGCCCGGCTTGTAAACGCCGTGAACGTTACCGAAAGAAGCTGCAATCGTGAAGCGTGGGCTGATTTTGCTCAACTCTGAGTAAGCATAAGCTACATCTTCTGGCTGGGTGTACAGCATGGAATGATCCATATCGCTGTTGTCAACGCCGTCTTCTTCGCCGCCGGTGCAACCTAATTCGATTTCCAGGGTCATGCCCATTTTGGACATACGCGCCAAATATTGGCCGCAAATCTCGATGTTTTCTTTCAGGCTTTCTTCAGACAAATCCAGCATGTGCGAGCTGAACAAAGGCTTGCCGGTTGCCGCGAAATGCTTTTCGCCAGCATCCAACAATCCGTCGATCCAAGGCAGCAGTTTTTTAGCCGCGTGGTCAGTGTGCAAAATGACCGGTACGCCATAAGCTTCAGCCATTTGGTGTACGTGTTGAGCACCGGAGATAGCGCCCAAGATGGCAGCTTGCTGGCCTTCCGCTTTCAGGCCTTTACCGGCAACAAATGCCGCGCCGCCATTGGAAAACTGAATCACGATAGCCGATTTTACTTTCGCGGCTGCTTCCAACGCTGCATTAATCGAATCAGTGTTAATGACATTTACCGCAGGCAATGCAAAGTGGTTTTCTTTGCAAATCGCAAAGATTTTTTGTACGTCATCGCCAGTGACAACGCCGGGTTTTACTACATCTGAAATTTTCTGTGACATTAAGGGTTCCTGTTTCAATCTATTAGGTTGAGGGTGATTAAGCTGAAAGCCATTGCGATTGCGGAAAAATAGCCGCCGCCCAATGCTATCTGCCGCATATTATAAAGTGTGTTCAGGCAATAGGCTACGGGAATAGCCCCCTAGCTTACAATTATTCAGACTGCGCCAAGGACACTTGACCCAAAACGTCCATGCACATCAACATAACCAACTCCACTATTTAAAGTCTTAAATTTCAAAGCTTCCGCTCCTCGGCAACTGCTCCTGCGTTGCCCTACCTCCTGCATCCATGCAGTCGTGCTCACGCCCCTTACCTACATAATCCACATGGATGTGGTGAATGCAGATATTGCAGGAGCAAATATCTGTCCATGTAGGCAAAGCAAGCTTTGAACTCCGGCATCCAAATGTTCTGGAGTCCAAAGCTTGCTTTGGACGCTTTCAAAATCGGCTTTACCTACATAATCCACATGGACGTGAGCCGGAGCGGAAGCTTTACGATTTAAAAAATGTAAGCAGCTACTTTCCCATACTAACAACACCGCTTAATCCCATTCCACTTTTCATCCTGCCACCGCTTGAAAAAAGCCTCTTTGCTTAACGGCGTATCGGCTTGATGATGCGCCACATGGTGCTGTAAATAACGTTCGTAAGCGTCGTCCCCGGAAAGACGACGCACCACCCGCCAAAACCTTTTGAGTTTGCTTAGCATCAATCCCTCACCCAGTCTTCAACCAAGCGGCTAGGGCTATGCGGCGACTCGGCCAGCGGCAGCACCGGCTTTCCGGCCAGATAGCGACTGCAAACTCGCAGCATGTCGAACACGATCAGCCACAACAAGGTCACAAAAAACAAGGTCAGCCAGCCGTCCAGATGCAAATTGAAGATCAACTGCGGCGCAACGGCTGCTTTCTCCGGCGGCAACGCGCCTGCCGCCAGCTTGTCAGCCAGATCGTTAGCTGCCGAAAAGAAACCGATGCGGGTATTGTCGCTGGCGATTTTTTCCCAGGCCGCGGTGCTGGTAATCGTCACCAACCAAGCCAGCGGCAAGCCGGTCACCCAAGCGTATTCAATCTTATCGGACTTAACCAAAATGCCGGTTGCCACGCACAGCGCAATCGCCGCCAGCATTTGGTTGGCGATGCCGAACAGCGGCCACAAAATATTGACCCCGCCGTTCGGATCGATCACACCGATATAGAGAAAATAGCCCCAGCCCGCCACCACCAGCGCGCTGGTCAAAACCACTGACGGCGTCCACGAGGTTTCGCCCATTTTCGGCCAGATATTGCCGAGCATGTCCTGCAACATGAAGCGGCCCACGCGAGTTCCTGCATCCAGCGTGGTTAAGATGAAAATAGCCTCGAACATAATCGCAAAGTGATACCACAAGGCCAACATGCTCTCGCCGAACGCGCTGCCGAAAATGCTCGCCATGCCTACGGCGAGTGACGGCGCGCCGCCGGTGCGAGCGAACAACGTCGCCTCACCCATTTGATTGGCCAGCAGCTGCATCTGGTCGACCGTGACCGGAAATCCCCACGAGGAAATTTTGGCGACGGCATCGACAGCCTCCTTGCCGACCACGCCCGCCGGGCTGTTGATCGCAAAAAACACGCCCGGATCGAGCACCGTCGCCGCCATCATCGCCATGATCGCGACAAAAGATTCCAGCAACATGCCGCCGTAACCGATCATACGAATATCGCGTTCATTGCTGAGCAATTTCGGCGTGGTGCCGGAAGCGATCAACGCATGAAAGCCGGAAATCGCCCCGCAAGCGATGGTGATAAACACGAACGGGAACAACTTGCCGCCGAAAATAGGCCCAGTGCCGTCGATGAACTGCGTCAATGCGGGCATTTTCACGGTTGGTTGCAGCATGATAATCGCCACCGCCAGCAAAGTGATGGTGCCCAGCTTCACGTAAGTCGACAAATAATCGCGCGGCGCAAGCAACAGCCAAACCGGTAAAATCGCCGCCGCAAAACCGTAAGCCATCACCCACCAAGCCAGCGTCAAGCCTTCGTGATCGAACCAAACACGCAACGTTTCACTGCGGTCGATCCAGCCGCCGCCCATCACCGACAGCAACAACAAAGCTACGCCCAACACAGAAGCCTCCAGCACTTGGCCGGGACGAAAACTGCGCATATACAGACCGACTATCATCGCAATCGGAATCGTCGCCGACACCGTAGCCGTCGCCCACGGGCTGTGCTTCATCGCGTTGACCACCACCAGACCCAGCACCGCAATCAGGATGATCATGATCGCAAAGGTGGCGATCAGCGCCGCCGTGCCGCCCAATGCCCCCAGCTCGTCGCGCGCCATCTGCCCCAGGCTTTTGGCGTCGCGCCGGGTGGACAAAAACAGCGTCACCATATCCTGCACGCAACCGCCCAGCACCGCGCCGAACAATATCCACAGCGTCCCCGGCAAATAGCCGAACTGCGCGGCCAGCGTCGGCCCCACCAGCGGCCCAGGCCCGGCAATCGCCGCAAAATGATGGCCGAACACAATCCATTTATTAGTCGGCACGAAATCGCGGCCGTTATCCAGCCGCTCGGCCGGTGTCGCCCGCGTCTCGTCAACCGCCAGCACCGTGGCGGCAATCCATGCCGCGTAAAAACGGTAGGCAATGGCATACACGCATAAAGCGGCGGTTATAAACCACAGTGTGTTGATGCTCTCGCCGCGGTTTAAGGCAATACCGCCGACGGCAGTTGCACCGAGCGCGGTGATCAGTATCCAGATCGAGTTTTTCAGTAGATTATTCATCAGTCATCTTCTTTTTATTGTTGATGTTTTAATGGTAAGACCAAGAGGATTATCCTTGAAAACGGCTAAATTGCGATAGGATTATGGTCAATGAGGAGAGTTATCGCTCTCACGCTCCAGCACTCGTCCTTATACACAAGTATCTGCGTCAGACCGTCATCCCGGCAGGGATTGCCGGGATCCAGAAGCCATGGATGGCAATATCGAAACAGACAGCAAGCCTCGTCCATAAGGGATTGCCCAATTAAATCAAGCATTCACATCCCTGTGCTCTGGATCCCGGCAATCCCTGCCGGGATGACGCGCTATTTAGAAAATGATGGGGGCGAAAGGAAACCTCTATACAACCTGCAAGCCCAAAAACTGTTGAAAAGGCTGAAAATCCTTGTCCGAATGTAATAACGGCAATTCGTTTTCAATGCAGAAAGTAGCAATCATCGTGTCGATGGTTTTTCGGATCGTAATGCCTTGTTTGCGCAAGTTTCTGAAATTTTCGGCACTTTTTAAACTTAGAGCTACACCCAACATGGCCTGGACAGGCAGGGAGCAAAGCAGGTTTTTTTGCTACTTGGTAATCCTGGTCTAATCTAAACCCTTGCAGCACTTCCGCCAGAATCAAATCCCCGAGACATACCGGGTGCACACCCAGTAAATTATCCAGATTTTTAGTTGCCAGTGTTTCTGTGCCGTTAAACCTAAAAAATCAGTTGGAGAGTGTGAAAACCGTTCGTGCTGAGCTTGTCGAAGCATGAGCGGTTTTCACACTCCCCCCCATTTGATGAGCATTCCAAACACTGGAATCGACCAGAATCACCGATCAGCCCTCATTTGCTCCAAATCGCCCTCCCATTTTAACTTGCCTTTCAAGGCTTTGATGCCCTCTTGCTGTTTCAACATCAATAAGGCTTTCTTGGATTTTACCCCCGTCGCTTTTAAAACATCGGCCATTAAAGTGTCGTCAATGATTATATTGGTTCGCATCGGGCTATCCTTGTGTAAGGAATTCCCAAACAATACACAGTAGAGCATGTTCATTAGCCTTATTCAATATTAGATAAGCCATTGAAATAACCAAATTTACTCTATATGATGAAATTCGATTTTAATGGAGTGAACCATGAACACCAAAGTAATTAGCGCACATGTTCCTGAAGAACTGGCCGACAAGGTTGACCAAATAGCCGCTCGCTTGGATCGCTCGCGCGGCTGGATTATCAAACAGGCGTTGGCGGATTGGCTCGGACAAGAAGAAGAGCGCAGGCGTCTGACGTTGGAAGCGCTGGCAGATGTTGATGCAGGACACGTCATCGACCACCAAGCGGTGCAAGCCTGGGCCAATAGTCTCGATACCGACAAGCCGCTACCGATTCCGCGCTGATGCGGTTGAAGTGGACTAGCAAAGCGCTGGACGATCTAGCGCGGCTTTATGAGTTTTTAGCAGCGGTAAACAAACCGGCAGCAGCCCGCACAGTGCAATCACTAACCGCTGCCCCCACTCGGCTACTTGAACAGCCCTATATCGACGAAAAGTTGGAAGAGTTCGATCCGCGTGAAGTTCGCCGTATCTTGGTTAGGCGATATGAAATGCGTTCAAGACTCCACTGTTTATATATTGCGACTCTGGCATACACGCGAAGATCGGTAGCCATGTTAGAGACAATGCCACTAAATTAAGCGTTGTAGGAGCGAACATTACAAATTACATTTGTTTTTTGCAGGCACGTAAAATGTAAGGCCTGACCGTTCGCAGTAACAGTAGTTTGTCTAGCGGGTTAAAGTCCCGTCCAAGGAGTTGTCCGTACGCCTTGGTAGTATGAGGAAGCGGCATCGTGGCAACATGGGGTCGTGGGGCTCCATGTTTCACGAACGACAGCGAGAACTGGCGTTTCCGGCAAACACCCTCAAATTCGCCGAAAACGCCACCTCGCGCTACGCGTCCTTCGGCTTTACTCAGGAGAGCCTTGGCTCGCCTTATTCCTGCCTGCCAGAATAACTGGGGGCAGAGCAAAAGTTTACTCTGCCCCCAGTTATTAAAATCAACGACACTGCCCCTAATACCTACTGGTTGTAAAAGTCGGCAACCGACGTGAAATCTACAGCAAGAAGTGAAAGGCTTTTTTTATGCTGACTTTTCCTGTTACACTGATTTTCGCTGACACGCGCATTACCTGATATTTCAAATATAAGCATCCTCATGAAGAGATAATCAAAATGTCTGAATTGAACAGAATTACTATTGACACACAAATATGCGGCGGTCGTCCTTGCATCCGCCATATGCGCATTAGAGTAAAAGATATTTTGGATTTATTGGCGTCTGGAGCCAGTACGGAAGAAATTTTAGAGGACTACCCCTATCTTGAGGCTGATGATATTACAGCCTCCCTCGAATACGCCGCGCATTTGCTGGATCACCCAATTTTGAGTGTCGCTTAAAATGCGCTTTTTGGTTGACGCTCAGTTGCCCATAGCCTTGGCGCGGATGTTACAACAGCATGGACATGAATCTAAGCATGTTGCAGATTTAAGGATGATGGAGACACCGGATAGAGATATTTGGATATGGGCTAAGCAGAGTAAAAGCATTATTATCAGTAAAGATGAAGACTTTGTAATTTTGCACGGTGCGGATGAGCATCCAGTACCATTGATTTGGGTAAGAGTAGGTAATACTCGACGTAAAGAATTACTGGAATGGTTTGAACGACTGTTACCCCTCATCGAAGAAAAACTTGCAAATGGTGAGCTGTTGGTTGAGCTCACGTAAAAAGGAGGGCAGTTATTACAGAAGCCGTCTTGCTCCAGAACAGGGTTAGATAAATCGACTTGAATAACTGGGGTCAGAGCAGAATGGCACTTACTTAAGCTTTTTCGGATGACCAAGTTTTCTCACCTCTTCTCTTGCTTCGGCCCTTATTTTTGTTAACAAAGGATAAGGCTTAGGTCTTCGCTTGATAGCCCTGGGTTCTATTCGTCCGGGGCGATTTCC
>JAUXTH010000028.1 GCA_030679035.1 Methylobacter sp.
GAGGTAGAGCACCAACAGTAGGCGCTTTAAGCGATGCAGGAGCAATTGCCGAGGAGCGGAAGCTTTGCTGACGCGCCTTTCGATAATGCACGTTTGGGTGCAATTCAGGCATCTGCCGAATATTCAAAAACCAATGAAAATGAGTTTGACGTTAACAGAATCTACCCTGCTTTCTTAGCTCTTATCGCAGCCCCATAAGCCTTTTGCAGCCAAAGGCGCATGGCCTCAGACTCTTCGAAGACTTCCGACGGAGCCTCAAAATATTGCATGGTCACAAGTTTACCGCGCGCCACATAGGAAAATGGACTCAGGCCTTTTGCCTCAAACTCACCGGCAGTAACGGAGTCCGCTTTGAAGTACAGCCTATCGTCAACGATGATCGCAATGAAACAGTCATCCAGATAGATGCCGTAGCCGCCAAACATAGCGCGTACCCGCAGCCTGCCGACAGGCGTCATTTGTTCGATGACAAACTCCACAAATTCATTGGATCGAGACATAAGCTAGCCCACGTTAGACGGCCAGGAGGCCTGATTCAACAAATAATAAAACTACGCAGCCATTGATAGAAACAGCCTTACAGCGTTACGTGCCAGGTCATGAAAGGTTGTGCAGGGTGTATTGTGATGACGACTCGCGGTGTAGCACGTGGGAATTAGACAAAAATTCAAGACCTGACCTGAACCTTTTTGCATTTTCTAAAGCGCCCCGCGATAAAGTTAAAACACATCCTCCGTGACATAAATTTCGTGTCCCGAAATAGTGACCCCAATGCCTTGTTGGTCGTATTTTGGCGACAGGATATTTTTTCGATGCGGCGGACTGTCCATCCACCCTTGTACGGTCGACTGCACAATTTCTTCCTTAGTTTTCCAGACGTATTCTTTTTTTACCGCGACACCATTTTCTTTAATCGTAATGACCTTATCGTAAAGATTATTCATAAATATATTTTCACCAGGGCCGACTGCCCAGGTATTAGAGTCGTGTTGCTTTTTCTTGTTCCAGCCCAGATTTTTAGCTCGCTCGACAGGACCTTCCCCCTGTAAATTCGTGTGGCTAAAAAAATGATAGCTCGCCATGTCGCGGCTATGCTTACGGGCGATGGCGGCGAGTAGCTCATCCCTATTCAATTGGGACAATCCGTGATTTTGTCGCACCCGGTTTATCTGTTGATGAATTTGGCGTTCAAGTTCAGCAGCAGTTATCTCCGGCTGCGCGCCAGTCTTGGCTGCTACCGGATAATGAGCAGCGCCGAGGCAAAAAATGAGCATGAATAAAATTCGTTTCATAATCTTGATACAGGAATAGTGGTGTAAATTAAGAAAAAACGTCGAAAGGCATTCGGTGTTCGGAAAAAAGTATCAGACCTTTTCTTGGGCATAATCGAGTTTATTTTGAATAAATGCACAATGCAAGATCAGGAACCTTTTAAATTATACAGCATGTCGATTCTACAAGATTAGTGCCTATCAGGTGTTTATACGTATTGTGTGTTTAGTTTACGACCTGATAGATTAACTTAAAGGCGTATAAATTTTAAACTCAATCCATTAATCATTGCCCTGTTGTCATGCAGATAGAAAACGATTGATTTTTCAATCATTTTTTACCGATACCATCCGACAATCACAACAAAGGATATTTTATGAATATTACCAAAAACACAGTGCTAAGTTTATTTCTGGCTTTCTCTTTAGGCTCAACCTGCGTTGTCGCTTATGCAGACAGCCCAAATGAAACTATTATGCACATTGAAAAAGCTAAAGTCGAAATCATCCACAGAGATTTCATGCCGCCCAGCGAGCATTTAAAAGCGGCGCGTAAGGCTTCCGAAACAGTAACAGGCAATCCGGATATCGTCAAAAAGGCCAACGCATGCATCATTCAGGCGCAAATCAAAGTAAACCAGTTTGATATAAAAGGTGCTGCGGAGGAGTTGGATAAGACGCTGGAGCTTTATAAGTCACTTAAACCGGAATAGAAAAACTGGTTTCAGCCTTGTCGGGCAATAGCTTTTCATTGCCTGGCATTAGACGTTCAATTAAAGAGCGGAGTAGGCAAACCCCCAAACACCGTTGTCATTTTGACCTTGAAAATGTCGGGCATAAACAGCATGCCCGACCTACTTGACTTCAACAAGCTTTTGTTTTGGCTATTTCGTGTTCGGCAGTTAGCCTTGCCCGCACTTGGCCGACTGAGACGGCTCTTGACGGATCAGCCTTTAGCGCATCATAGGCTGAACCCATTTGATCCTTGAGCCAGCTTTCCACGGCGCAATCACGAGCTATTAGGACGCGTAATCCATCCCGGATCATTTCGCTTTCGCCCGCATACTCGCCAGCTTCGACTTTGGCCTTCGCAATATCCGCCATATCGCTTGGTAGCATGATGCTAAGTTGTCTGGTTGTGCTCATGATGGATCCGATTGATTCAATGCAATTAAATCCTACTCTGCAGATAAATCCGATGCAATGAAAAAAAATAGGGCCGGACGAGGGCATATTGCCCCGTTCGAAACATAAGGCGGCAATTAAATGTAGTCGCTTAGCTCAAACAGCCCAGAAACATTAGGGACGGGGTTTTAGTGGTTGACGCCTCATCTATATACAGGGGGCTGGGAACCATTTTTCTTTGCTTTCCCCAATTCAGGCAATACATTTAAGATCAAATTGTATAAAATTGAACTCAACCAATAATCCATTTAGTATTTGGAGCTTGCCATGACTACGCTAACTGTTCACAATCTTGATGATGCGATGGAAAAGCAACTACAAATCAGTGCAAAACAACATAACTGTTCTACAGAAGAAGAAGTTTACCGTATTCTGAAACAAGCGCTTTTCCCAATTGAAAATCAAACAAACTTGGGTAGCCGTTTACACAGACAAATCTTGGCGTTAACCAATGGCGTAGAGTTAGAACTTCCCGCTCGCTCACTTCCTCGCGCAGCACCTGACTTCTCAGAAAACAACAAATGATATTGCTGGACACCAATATCATTTCCGAATTAATGGAAACACATCCTAACCCTGCCCCCTGCCGTCATTGAATGGTTGGATGAACAATTTAGCAACGAGTTATATCTCCCCGCCATCGTCAAAGCCGAAATTGAAATGGGCGTCGCCATTTTAGATAACGGCAAACGCAAACAAGCTTTGTTATAAGCGGCTGAACTCATCTTTATGAGCTTTTCAAATCGCTGCTTACCGTTTGATGGTGAAACGGCCAGCCATTATGCAAAAATCATTGCCTTTGCAAAAAAGCAAGGTCGTCCAATGAGTGTTGAAGATGCTCAAATTGCTGCAATTGCACTACAAAATTCTGTGTTACTTGCTACGCGCAACACCACTGATTTTGATTTTTTGGACAATTTGAAATTAGTCAATCCGTGGTTGTATTCAACAAATTAAAAAAGCACAGGAGGCCTTCCATATGCAAGATCTGCCCCCGAGCTTTTATTGCAAATCGACAGCCGGACGGGGCATGTTGCCCCGTTCGAAACGTAAGGCGGCAATTAAATGTAGTCGCATAACTCAGACATTGCTGAAACGTTAGGGACGGGGTTGCAAACCCCGTCCCGCTTGGGGGGCGCGATGCGCTCCCTACCCGGCTAAGCCATGATTATCGTTCCCACGCTCCGGCGTGGGAATGCAGTAGTAGACGCTCCAGCGTCCCAGAGGAACCTGCGCGGCTTCGAGGTGTTTTGTTTCGCAACGCTGGAGCGTTACGGACTGAATTCCCACGCCGGAGCGTGGGAACTATATAACGCCTATTGCACCCTAGGGATTACATCTTACCGCGTTCGATTCGCGAATATTGCAGCTTTTCTCTGTCAAAGCCATAGTAAATATATTGGATCATCCCGGTGGCAAAGTCAGCCTCAATTAATTGACTTGCATTTTCTTCTGACTCAAACATCGCTAATTCATTGTAGATTGATGGCTCTCTGCAATTATTATGATGTTCGATTGTAGTAACCATTTGCGCCACCAAATATTCGATGGAATCTTTGATGAAATAGTATGAATAGTGATAAGTTTGAGGCGAGTCATTACACCATATTCGAGGTTTGGCTGTTACAAATCTACCACCATCGCAGCATACAAGGTAAACCTTAGTCAAGGTCGTGTCCTGATATTTAACGAAATATTCTAATGTGCTTGAATGCAGTTTATCGGGAAACCGAAGAATCCACGGCTCATTATATTTTTCATCAAAGTCTGTATTTTCAACAATCGTGAACTCAGGATATTGCTCGTAGTGAAAAATTGAGTTTTGCTCTTCTCCAAGTCCATGTTTCCAGTTTTTATTGTCATGTAGATATTTTTTTAAACGCTCAATTGGCTTTAATTTTTCTGGAGAAGATTCTTTGTCGAGTTCATTTTTCAGAAATTCAAAAACCTCTTTTAATTTCTCAATCCTCATTTCCTGACATAATTTTAAAAGCGCCGAAAGATCATAAATATCATCGGCTAGAGAAAATACCAGTTTGTGAGGATTTGAATATGTTTGAGTTCTACACTTGCCTGCATTTTTAGAAATGGAAATGAATCTGAAAGCGTAACCCGCATAATCGGAATTAACTTTATTTAAAGAAGATTCAATTTTTTTCTTAGTTGCTGTAGCAGACACCGACACGACAATCTTATTTTCTATATCAATTAAATCAATACCTTGTTCATTATGGTTTTCTGTTTTCTCTAAGCGCCATGCAAACAGCAGATTAAAAAAATCGCGATAAAATATTTCCGCGTGAATATGCAAATCAAGAATATTCAACGTTCCGCGCATATCAATACGTGTCGCAAGTAGACAAAGTTTTTCTTCTATGAAATTAAAATAGTCTGGATGATTCATAATGAATTTTCGTTATATTGATTGGTTAAATGTGTACGCTGTGCGTACCCCACCTCGCATCACCCCCTCTCATCCCAAGCCTTATCCATCCTCTTCACAGAAACCGGATAAGCAGTTTTAAGCTGCTGGGCAAACAGCGACACTCTGAACTCCTCAAGCATCCAGCGGAATGGGTCCTGTTCCGGGATAACCTTGTCTTTTTTGGCTTGTTTCTCCACGTCCTTCCAGTACCGCGTCGCATAACGGCTGGCTTCCTGGACTTTTTGCGGTGTGTTATCGCGTTTATCCAGCCGGTATTGCACGGCTTTCAAATAGCGAGGGATGGCTTTAAGCTGCTGATAAGGTGTGTTGCGGATAAACCCGGCATAAATCATCAAATCCAGATGTTCGTTAATGTCTTTAGCCAGCGGGTCATTCGCATTTAGGCGGTTCAGTTGGGTAAGGATAGCGCCGTATAGCTCCATGATTTCCAAAGCGATTTTACCGGCTTCATTCGCGGCGCTGATCAGCCCCGATTTGTTGGCTTGCAGGCTTTGCTCAAAAGCCTGCTGGGTGCGGATGGTTCGGCCTTCGACAAACACGCTGTGCAGGATCAAATACAGCATGTCGTCTTTAAACGATACCTCCGCGTCGTTACCGATAAGCGGATGCTTCGGCAGGCGGTTATAGGTTAATTCTGCGGCCGCCGACTTCGGCATGTTTTTAGTCACATAAGTGCATTCCTTGCGCAATTGCAGCTGAAACAGGCGCATTAATCCGGCCTGATGCTGTAACGCGGCTTTTTGCTCGGTGTCGAAAATGCGCACGCCGACCGCATCGCCTTCATCGATGATCGCGGGGAATCCGACAAAGGCTTGTCCTTTCTGGATAAACTGGTAAGTCTCCGGCAGGTCGTCGAATGCCCAGCCGATGCAGCCGGTGTAGTTCAACTCGTCGGCGGCGATCTGGTCGAAGCTGTCTCCGGCTTTGGCGGTATGCTTGAGCTGCAATTTTTTCAGGTCGCGCCCGTAATCCAGCAGCTGGCCTTGATCGTCTATGACCCGGAAATTCATTCTCAAGTGATCGGTCAAGGTTTCGGTATTCCAGGCATTTAATGGAATCGCCTCGCCGGTCAGCTTTCTTAAACGGTTGCCCAGCCATTCCTGCAACGAGCCTTTAAAATCCGGCTCGATTTCAAGACACTGCTTGACGGTCTCAGGCACCGGCACAAAGTGTTTCCTGATATTTTTGGGCAGGGCTTTAATCAGCGCGATGCATTTTTCCTCCAACAAGCCCGGCACCAGCCAGTCGAAAGCCGTTTGCGAGACCTGATTCAATTGATGCACCGGGATAATCGCGGTCACGCCGTCTTCGTCATGGCCAGGCTCGAACCGGTATTGCAGCGGGATGGTCAGGTTGCCCCTCGTTCCCAAGCTCTGGCTTGGGAACGTGTTCGGGAAATCCCATTCGTTGACATAGTCTTCCTCCTGCTCCCGCGTTAAATCCTCCTTGGTTAAAAACAGGATAAGGGGGTTGGCGCGTTCGGCTGTTTTGCGCCAGGTATCCAGGGTTACGCCGCTGACCACCTCGGGCGGCAGTTTGCTATCGTAGAATTCATAAAGCCACTGCTCATCCTCGACCAGATCGACCCGGCGGCCTTTATGCTGAATCATGCCCACTTCTTCGAGCAGTTTCTGGTTGGCGACATAAAACGGCGCGTTGCTGTGGTAATCATGATCGACCAGTGCCGAGCGGATAAAAATCTCCCTCGCGGCCTTGGGATCGACATGGTCATAGGGAATCTTACGCCCGGCTTGCAGCGTCAAGCCATACAGCAAGGTGCGCGCAGACACCATGCAGCGCGCGCTTTTCTTTTCCCAATGCGGGTCGTAATAGTTGTGTTTGACCAGATGCTCGGCGCATTGCTCTATCCATTCCGGCTCGATCCGGGCGACATTGCGGGCATAAACCTTGCTGGTTTCAACCTGCTCCGCCGCCATGATCCACTTAGGTTTTAGCTTATGCAGGCCGGAACCGGGGAAGATGAAAAACTTCAGGCCCCGTGCGCCGAGGTATTCGTATTGCTCATGGCGGAAACCGATATTGGACAACAAACCCGGCAACAGGGCGCGATGGATTTTTTCATAACGGGCTGTCCCTGCCCGTTCCTCTTCGAGCTCTGTGCGTGCCAATCCGCTCCCGGCGGATTGGTCATAACCCGGATCATCGGTATTCGGGTGCATTTTTAAATCGCCCTTAACCACCTGCATGATTTGCGCGTGGATGTCGAACCACTCGCGCATCCTCATATAAGACAGGAAATTGTCGGTGCAGTATTTGCGCAGCTTGCTGTTGGACAGGTGTTTTTTCTTTTCCTCGTAGGTATTCCAGATATTTAAAATGGTTAAAAAATCGGACTCGGGATGACGAAACGCCGCGTGTTTTTGATCGGCCTGCGCCATTTTGTCGGCCGGTTTTTCGCGCGGATCTTGAACGCTTAACGCGGCAACGATAATCGCCACTTCGGTCAGGCAATGCTCATGCGCGGCCGCAATCAGCATTCTGGCAAGCTTTGGATCGGTCGGGAATTTGGCCAGCTGTTTGCCCACTTCGGTCAGCTTGCCCGATTTATCCAGCGCGTTGACTTCATGCAGCACGGTTTTGCCGTCCCGGATCATCTTGTCTTCGGGCGGTTCCAGAAACGGGAAGTCTTCAATGTCGCCGAGATTCAGCGAAATCATCTGCAAAATAACCGCAGACAAGTTGGTGCGCATGATTTCCGGCTCGGTAAACTCCGGCCGGGCTAAATAATCGTCATGCGAATACAGCCGAATGCAAATACCTTCGGCGACACGACCGCAGCGGCCCGCCCTTTGATTGGCGCTCGATTGCGATATGCGCTCAATCGGCAGACGCTGGATTTTGCTGCGATGGCTGTAGCGGCTGATCCGCGCGTGGCCGGTGTCGATCACGCAACGAATGCCCGGCACCGTCAACGAGGTTTCCGCGACGTTGGTCGCCAAGACGATGCGCAACTTGCCGCCCTTGGGTTTGAACACCCGTTCCTGCTCGCTGACGCTGAGCTTTGAATACAACGGCAGAATTTCATATTGAGTCGGATGATGCTTTTTCAAGGAATCGGTCGTTTCCCTGATTTCCCGCTCCCCGCTGAGAAAAATCAGGATGTCGCCGCGCAAATCCCGGTACAGCTCGTCAACCGCATCGAGTATTGCATGTTGCAATTCATCGCCGGTTTCGTCAGTTGCTTTTTCGCCGTCCACTTCCTCCTTCGGAACGATAGGCCGATAACGCATTTCCACAGGATACGTGCGCCCTGAAACTTCGATGATCGGCGCATTATTAAAATGCATGGAAAAGCGTTTAGTATCGATGGTTGCCGAGGTGATGATCAGCTTTAAATCGGGGCGCTTGGGCAACAACCATTTCATGTAACCGATCAAAAAATCGATATTCAAGCTGCGCTCGTGCGCTTCATCAATAATGATGGTGTCGTATTGGTTTAAGTAAGGATCGTTTTGCGATTCGGCCAGCAAAATACCGTCTGTCATTAGTTTAACCAACGATTCGGAGTGGGTCTTATCGTTAAAGCGGATTTTGTAACCGACCGATTTGCCCATCGGCTCGCCGAGTTCTTCCGCGATGCGGTCGGCGACGGTGCGCGCCGCAATACGCCGGGGCTGGGTATGGCCGATAAATCCGGCAGCTCCCCGGCCTATCGACAGGCAAATCTTGGGCAACTGCGTGGTCTTGCCGGAGCCGGTTTCGCCGCACAGTATCACCACCTGATTTTCCTGTATCAGCTTGGCGATATCGTCCTTTTTGCCGGTGACCGGCAAATCAGGAAAGTTAAGTACGGGAAAACTGGCGAGACGCTTGTTCCTGGCCGCAACCGACCTTTCAATCTTGCTTGTCAGCGTGTTTAATTCGTCCACTGAATTTTTGCTGCGGCAGCGGTCTAACTGTCGTCTTAAAACGGGCCTGTCCTGGTTAAGGCAATGCGCTAACTGGTGGGTGAGTTGCTTGATTAAATCGGGGGTGGACATCAAAAACAGCCGGATAAATTGGAGGATTATACGTTAATTTATCTGTTTTGAATTTTATCCATAGACTATTGGCTGATTGTTTATTAGACTCAAAAAATATTCATCTGATGTGCAGGTGCATCATGATTTCTTCCATATCCAGTAATAGACTCGCTGCCTCGCAAACTGATTATTCCCAGCGGCCATCGCTCGCCCCAGCAAACGATCCAGACCAAAAAGTTCAGCAAGAACCCGCATTAAAAAAGGAAGCGTCTAAAGCAACTGATGATAAAAAAGTCGGGGAACTCTCCGAGGGCGACCTAAAAATCATCAGAGAACTAAAACAAAGAGATTCCGAAGTCAGGGCGCATGAAGCGGCGCATCTGGCTGCCGCAGGCGGCATCGCCACGAGTGGTGCCAGTTTTAGCTATCAGCAAGGCCCGGATGGCGCTCGGTACGCGATTGGCGGCGAGGTCAGCATAGACACCTCTCCGGTTTCCGGCGATCCGGCCGCAACCATACGAAAAGCCGACACCATCAGAAGAGCCGCTCTGGCCCCAGCCCAACCCTCCGGCCCGGATCTGCAAGCGGCCGCAAGCGCAACGGCAATGGCTGCACAAGCACAGGTCGAATTACTACAGAAAAATCAGGAAAGGCAAAATGGCAATAAAGACCAACGGGGCACCCAAATCAACCTGTCGGCATGAGCCTAAATACACCGCTCGAACTCGGAACGGCGTCCAAATGTTGAAGAAGATTTATAATTCACTCTAATGAGAAATTTAGACGAACTCTTTGAAGCGCTGTCAAAGTCGGCTTTCCGCAACAAATTCCATCTCCAAGGCAAAGACCTTGTCTATCTGCACACCAAGGGGCTATCAACGGTTATCGATCACGCCGGGGACTTTGTCACAAAACGTCTGGCGCCGGCGGTGCCTAAAAATGATGGCAAGCAAACCCCTTTTCGAGGCCACCCGGTTTTTGTAGCTCAACATGCAACAGCCTGTTGCTGCCGCAGTTGTTTGGAAAAATGGCATCGGATTCCGAAAGGCCGCGTCCTTACTCCAGATGAAGGAGCTTATGTGCTCAAAGTGCTTGAACGATGGTTGCATAATGAAATGGGCAAGCTCGGTTAACAAATAACCGTAATACAGTTAAATGCTTGTGCATCTCCAGCTGAAATAAATTCGCAGGATATGCTGAGATACGAAGCGCATCAGTCGCGAACAATTTGGATAACATCCTTGTTAAACCTGACGGTTATAAACATGCAGCAACTATTGATTGATGCTCTAATGCAAAATTCGAGTGGCAAGTGCGGTCTCAAAAGACGAGGCTAGAGCGGTTGTCGTTGAGTATTGAAATTCCTTAATCCTAAGTAGGAGCGCATCATGACATCAGTAACCCGTGATAAAAATAATCTGTTTTCGCCCATACTTTTGGGGGAGTTGGCCTTAGCCAATCGCATAATCATGGCGCCGTTGACGCGCAACAGGGCGGGTGAGGGCAATGTGCCTCAGGATATGAATGTGGAATATTACCGGCAACGCGCCGGTGCCGGGTTGATTATTAGCGAAGGTAGTCAAATATCGGCTGGCGGCATCGGCTATCCGGGAACGCCGGGTATTCATTCCGACGCGCAGGTTAAAGGTTGGAAGCGCGTTACCGATGCCGTTCATGATGAAGGCGGCCGGATTTTTATCCAGCTCTGGCATACCGGTAGAATCTCCCATTCATCGCTGCAACCGGGGCACAGTTTGCCGGTTGCGCCATCCGCGCTGAAAGCCGCCGGTCAGGCCATGACCTATGAGGGCATGCAGGATTTTGAAACGCCGCATGCGCTGACTATCGACGAGTTGCCGGGCATCGTTGCCGATTATGCGACTGCCGCTAAAAACGCCAAAGCGGCCGGTTTTGACGGCGTGGAGATTCATGCCGCCAACGGTTATTTGCTGGATCAGTTTTTAAGGGACGGCACCAATCGGCGGGACGACAGCTACGGCGGAGACATTGCCAAGCGGGTGCGCTTGTTGTCTGAAGTGGTTGAAGCTGTCATCGCTGTCTGGGGCGATCATCGCGTCGGCGTACGACTGTCGCCGGAAAATAGCTTTAACGATATTAAAGACAGCCGGCCGCAGCAGACTTTTAATGCCATCGCTGAAAAATTATCCGACTATCCGTTGGCTTACCTGCATGTGCTGGAAGGCGACATGCTGACCGGCGAGCGGCGGGTGGATTATCTGGCGTTAAGAAACTGTTTTGCGGGGTTTTACATGGCAAATAACGGCTATGACCTGGAACGCGGCAACAGCGCCATCGAACAGGGCGATGCCGACATGGTCGCGTATGGCAAGTTGTTTATCGCCAACCCGGATTTGCCGGTGCGGTTCGCTAAAAACCTGCCGCTGAATGCGCCCGATCAGGCGACTTTTTACGGCGGCGATGAAAAAGGTTATACGGATTATGATCAATGGAACACGGATGATACTGATTAAAAACAGCATATTGAATGGTTTCGGTCTTTAAAAATCCGTGTGAATCCGTTCAATCCGTGTCATCCGTGTTCCATTTCTCTATACGCTGAATGGATACGGATACAAATTAAAGAAGCAGGATCAGGGATAACTGAAACTCCTAATGAGGGTAAGCTCGCCCGGCTCTCTTAGCGGAACCATCACGCTCTCCTGTTTCTCATTGACGGTGCCTTCCTGGGTAATGACGGTCACATGCGCAGTGGTTATCACTTGTGCCGGATCATCGTCGCTATAGCCGCCTCCGTAGTAATTGATATAAACCAGGTAGCGGCCTTTTAACGGCGCAGGCATCGCAAAGATTTCCGGACCGTAACCCGTGGTCACATCCACATCCAGAGCGCCGCCATTGTTCAGCACCCTGTCGCCGTACCAGCCATGACCGCCATCCGGCGTGATCACATGTAAATCGAGATCCGTGTTGTCGCTGTCCCAGGACAGCACCACCCGCAATCCGGCGGCCGCCTGCTCCTTAGCGTTGTGCAAAAATTGCACCCGGCTTGTATCGGGGCTGTCGGGATCGCGAACTTCGACGCTGTTGCTGCCGGGCGAGAAGCTGTAGGGGCGTTCAAAACTGCCGTCCTGCTCAATCCGCAACGGCATTGCCACACCATTGACTACCAGCGTTGCAGGTTTGCCGCCGGCAGGCTTTGCCTGAGCCGCGATGCGTCCGCGAATAAGCGCCGTCTCCGCTTGATCGGCGGGGGTATTTACAGACGCCGCAGGATAAGTGACCTGCTGCGTAAAGGACGTTTTTTTGTCGCCGGCGCCATGCCATCCGCCTTTGGGTACATCAATGCTGACCGTAGATTCGGCAGCAGCAGGCGGCATAACTAAAGCGGTGCATAGCGCAAGATAAACGATTCGGTGTTTCATAATCACAACTCCAGTAACAGGCGGCGGGCGAGATGTTCAACATAGTTTTCATCCTGGCCGCTGGGATAAGCTTCAAACGCCAGATGCAGATACTCGTGGGTGATGTCGAGGCGATCCTGCTGGCTGAGGACGCTACGGACAAAAATACGCCGACTGTTCTTGTCGACATGAGGATTGCCGGCTTGCAAGCGGCACACTGAAAACAGCGTGGTTTCGGCATAACCGGGCTCGCTGTCAAGCAGCTCTCGCCAGCGCGGCAACCGGCGCTTCAGCCATTCTTCCGCATCAGCCAGCGAGTCGCAAGCCGAGGCCGGTTTTTGCCAACTCGCCAAGCTATTGCGCGGAAATGCCTGCCGCAGGATTGCGTCAAAACGCATGCCGTTATTCGCCTTAGCAACCGCATCGCGCCATACCAACCGGTTGGGGCCGGGTGTATCCAGATGATAATTGACCGCACTTCCCGTCATCACAACATCGGCAGTCCAGGCCGCAACCGCACGGGCCGCCTCGGATGCGGGACGCGGAGCGACCCGTTGGCTGGCGCTGCTGTCATCGACTAGCAGGCATTCGCCGTCACGCGCCGCATTCTGCAACAGGTAGGAACGGGCGGTAATCGCCAAGGCCCTGGCTGCCTGTAACGGCGTTGCCGATGCTTCGCGATCCAGTACGCGGGCCACGTATTCCTCGCGCGACATTCTCGTCCGCAACAGCAGTTTTTCCTGCCGACGCGACAACATTATATCGCCCGCGCTTTCTATGCCGATGGTATTGCCGTTGGCAAATTGCAAATTGTAAGCCCCCCGCAGAACTCCCGAATCCGTGACCTGCTTATGCGAGCCGTACACTGCGGTTATCGGGTAGCGGGCGAATAAATTGACATCCACGCAGTTATCCGGCCCCATCTGTGCCGCAGCGACCGGGAGGAAGCTATCCAGGGCATGGCTGTACTTGGCCAGGATGTCGGCGCTGACGCCTTGCCCGGCCGCCCACAGCGGCGAACCATCGTTCAGCCAGCCTGCAAATCCGCCGATGCGTTGCTTGGGGTTCTGGTTGCGGTACCAGCTCCAGGTCTTTACCCGCAACCGGCCGCCGAGATCGGCCACCAAATCCGGGTGATGTGGGCTGAGCAATACGTCCAGCAATACCACTCTGGCCTGTTGTTGTGCAGGCAGGTCTTTCAGGGCCTGCAACAGCGCTTGCACATCCACTGTTGTTGCAGGCGTCACTGCCGATAGCTCAAGCAGGCTGGCGGGTATTGTTCTTGATTGCCAATATTCTCGCCAAGCTTTCGCATCCATGCCGAGGCGGTCAGGCGAAAAATACAGGCCGCAAGAACGCACCAGCGCGGTATCGCGATCAATCCGCTCGCCCTTTTGACTGCAACAATAGACCTCTTCTTTGTCATTTCCCTGACAGGTGTAGCCCGGATCGGGTAACTTGCGGTCGACGGCATACGCATACACAAACAGTTTCCAGAGGCTGCCCAGCGGCGTTTGCAAGCTACTCTCCAACGGCAGGCGCTCGACTTGGCCGTCTGTAGTAAGCCGGGTAAACTGTGCAATGCCGCCGGCACGGTTCAGTAGGGCTACCTGCAAAACATCGGGAGTCTCAGCCGCCACTGCAAACGTCTGCAATAGTGCGAATAGGATGATTAGTCGTTTTCTATAAAAAAACATCCCGGAATTACGCATTCTGACTCACCATCATTAAATTAAGCACATCGACACTCTGTAGGAGCGGGCCGTGCCCGCGACATTTGGGCAGCGATCGCAGAATTGTAGCTCCTTCATCGCGGGCACGGCCCGCTCCTACAATTTATGGTTCCCACGCTCTGCTCTCATCGTTATAC
>JAUXTH010000030.1 GCA_030679035.1 Methylobacter sp.
TCGAGGGTCAGCAGAAGGGGCTCCTGCCCCTCTGCTGACGTGCGGCATCCATGCCGCCCCCCTGGCGGGCTATTCTCGACAAAAGCTCCGGTGCTCGGCGCGGCAAACGGGAGAAGTACCGTCCGTGCGTAACATCAGTTAATATCTAACTAATGCTCTATTTAACATAAAACCAAATTAAATCAGCAAAATTTATGCGCATTCTTTGTCTTCTTGCTCTTATGGTTATTTCAATAATTGAGATTGGCCCCATTCCAATAACCCCGATTGTGTTGATTTACGTCGTGTTGTTTAGACCGGCATGGTTTTATGAATGGGTAATCAAGATATATGACAGGGACTAAAACCAACTGCAATGCGTCAATATAGAGGAGGGGGCTTGTTTAGGCGGCAAGTCAATAAAATTGAATGATTTTTCAGAGGACAAACAAACCATGCAACTGCAAAATATTAGATTATTCAATAAATTAGCGATAGCTTTGATTTTATTCGGGTTTGTGTTGCTTATTGGACATGAGTTGGAACTTTACCTACCCGATCTGGAAGTCTGGATTCAGGAGTTGGGCGCATTTGCACCGCTGGCCTTTATCCTCCTTTTTGTCATCCTGACGCCTCTTTTTGTATCGGTCGATGCGCTCTGTTTTGCTGCCGGTTTATTGTTTCCGCTTGGGGCAGGGGAGTTTTATATCATCCTCGCAACCTATTTGTCAGCAGCGCTTATTTTTTTTCTGGGACGTTATTTATTGCGTGACCGGGTACTTACGTTCCTTGCCGAACACAAGTGGTTTTCTGGACTCAACGCGGTAAGCAATGGCAATGAATTTAAACTGATGTTTTTATTGCGCCTGACTCCGCTGCCATTCGCAATGCTGAGTTATGCGTTCTCGGTTACCCAGGTCAGGTTCAGGCTTTACTTGGCGGCTACCAGCGGCATTCTAATTTACAACGGCAGTCTGGTTTATTTCGGCTATACCGCCAAACATCTGTCTGGGTTAATCAGTGGCGTTACGCCGCAAAGCGGTGTTTCATATCCAATGCTGGCATTGGGTTTGGTGATTTCCTTGGCGGTATTGGTCTACGTGGCAAAAATTGCGGGCAAGACTGTAAAGCAACTTGGGCTGAAAGATTAAACAAGTACGGCGCAATCAAATCATTCTAAAAACCGCGTGATGGCTGTTTTAGTCCCCGGCCAATCTTTAGGGTATCTCTAAAAACTTCTGCTGTACTCTCAGTCACAATTAAACACCGGTCATGCCTTGAATTGATGTTGATAGGTAGTGATACGAATATCATTGATTTACCCCATGTTATAGATTTCTAGCTGGCTGACAGCGGCCAGAGTGATACCAATTCATTTGTGGATCGCGTCCGGTTAGCGGTACTAGGGATCATTGCAAGACCACATTCAATGAGGATATACAACATGGCAAAAGTTCTGGTTCTTTACTACAGCATGTACGGACACATCGAAACGATGGCGCAAGCGGTGGCTGAAGGTGCGCGTTGTGTTGAAGGCACCGACGTTATTATCAAGCGCGTACCGGATCTGGTGCCTGAAGATGTGGCTCGCAAGGCCGGAGCCAAGCTCGATCAGGCAGCGCCGATCGCGACGGTGGACGAATTGCCGGACTACGACGCCATTATCTTCGGCACGCCGACACGTTTCGGCAACATGTGCGCGCAGATGCGCAATTTTCTCGACCGGACCGGCCGGTTATGGCTGAACGGCAATTTGATCGGCAAGGTCGGCAGCGTGTTCACGTCCACGGCTACGCAGCACGGCGGCCAGGAAACCACGATCACTTCGTTTCATTCGACCTTGTTGCATCACGGCATGATCATCGTGGGCGTTCCTTATTCCTGTCAGGAAATCATGAATATGACTGAAATCACCGGCGGCTCGCCCTATGGAGCCGGTACGCTTGCCGGTGTCGATGGCAACCGGCAGCCATCGGAGAACGAATTGAAAATCGCCCGTTTCCAGGGAACCCATGTTGCAAAAGTGGCTAAGAAACAATCGGCCTAATTAAGGTCAGGCCAAACAAATGAACGCTTTCGAATTCAGATCCCGTATTGGTGCAACGGCCAATTACGCGTTAAGTTTATGCGCCCTGGCGATTCTGCCGACCTCCGCCGCATTGGCGGAAAACCAAGTCGCTCCGCTTAACTACTTTTTACATAGTTACGGCCCGG
Source organism: Methylobacter sp. (assembly GCA_030679035.1). Classification (GTDB taxonomy): domain Bacteria; phylum Pseudomonadota; class Gammaproteobacteria; order Methylococcales; family Methylomonadaceae; genus Methylobacter_A. The sequence goes on from JAUXTH010000030.1 coordinate 2,194, forward strand.
CCTCAACGCCCACGATGTTTTTGGGCTGGGTGTTTGCCTCGCTGTTGGTTGCAATCTTCGTCATCATCGCACTGCTCTTGCTCATGGCTATTTTCCGTAAACGCCCCGCAGTAGCTCCCGGTTTGCTTGGCCGAGAAGATGAAGGGATGCGATGGGTCTATATCGGCACGGGCTTATCCGCTTGCATTTTGTTTGCACTGGCGATTTATACGCTGATTACGCTCAATGCGATCGCAAAACCAACGCGTGCCCCGGCGCTGACGCTGACTGTTACGGGGTACGACTGGTGGTGGAAAGTCGAGTATGAAGATGATGATCCGACCCGCAGCTTTGTGACCGCAAACGAGATACATATCCCCGTCGGACAGCCCGTTCTCGTCAAGCTGAAAAGCGCAGATGTTATTCATGCCTTTTGGGTGCCGATGCTTGCCGGGAAAACACAAATGATTCCGGGACTGACCAATCAGCAATGGCTCCAAGCTGATGTCGAGGGCGTCTATAGTGGGCAATGTACGCAGTATTGCGGGGTCCAGCATGCTCACATGGGGTTGGAAGTTGTTGCACAAAGCGAGGATGAATTCAGGACATGGCAAGACGCCCAGCGTAGAGCAGCCGATATGACTGCCGGCGTTGATGCGGGGAAAGCCCTTTTCATGGATCGTTGCGCCGGTTGCCACGCGATTCGGGGAACCGAGGCCGTGGGCGCCCATGCACCCGATTTGACGCATTTGAACTCGCGTCGCCTGATTGCCGCCGGATTATTAACGAAAAGCCCAGACCATTTGGTGCAGTGGATTACCCATGCTCAGGACCTAAAACCAGGTGCGCGTATGCCCAATATGGTGCTATCCGCGGCAGAGGTTGACGCGCTGTCGGCATTTTTATCGACACTTAACTAGGAAGCGCCGCTCATGACAAATGTCGATCAAAGTATGCTGGACCTCAATTTCTGCCGTGTGCCCGAGATGGGCAGCGCCCCGGTCGGATCGGCTGCCGAAACGCGTCTCGCCCGACTATGGGAGTCGGCTCCCGGCTGGCGCGGCTGGTTGTCGACGGTTGACCATAAAACCATAGGACTGCGTTATCTCGTCACCGCATTTATTTTTTTGCTGATGGGCGGTGTCGAAGCGTTGATCATGCGTCTGCAACTCGCACGGCCGGACCAGACCCTGCTGACGCCGGAACAGTACAGTCAACTGTTTACGATGCACGGCGTGACGATGATTTTCCTGTACTCGCTGCCGATACTATCGGGGTTTTCCAACTATTTATGGCCGCTGATGCTGGGTTCTCGGGATATGGCGTTTCCGCGTCTTAACGCCCTTTCTTATTGGATTTTCCTGTTTTCCGGTATCTTTTTATACGCCAGCTTTCCTCTGGGAGAAGCACCGAACGCAGGCTGGTTCAACTATGTGCCGTTTGCCGGATTGGAGTACAACACCGGACCCAATATCGACGTCTATGCACTCGGCATGGTGTTGCTGGGGATTTCCACGACCGTCGGCGCTGTCAATTTCATTGTCACGTTATTTCGAATGCGCGCCCCCGGCATGTCGATCGACCGGGTGCCTATCCTCGTTTGGGGAACGCTGACCGCATCGGTCGCCAATATTTTTGCGGTTCCCTCGGTCAGTCTCGCCTTTTTTATGCTCTGGCTGGATCGCCAAGCGGGTACGCATTTCTTCGATGTGCTAAATGGCGGCAAGCCGCTGCTTTGGCAACACTTGTTCTGGATGTTCGGACATCCCTGGGTTTATGCGGTCGTGCTTCCCGCCATGGGTATCGTATCCGATGCGCTGCCTACTTTTTGCCGACGCCCGCTGGTCGGATACTCGGCGGTTGCGCTTTCCACGATGGCGACCATGCTGCTGGGTTTCGGCGTATGGATACATCACATGTTTGCCACCGGCTTGCCGACGCTTGCGCTGTCGTTTTTCGGCGCTGCCAGCATGGTGATTTCCATCCCAAGCGCCGTCGCGGTGTTCGCATGGATAGCCACCATTTGGCTGGGACGCCCGGTGTTTACTACGCCGTTCCTGTTTTTCGCCGGTTTTGTGATCCTGTTTGTGATCGGCGGACTTTCAGGCGTGATGACGGCAGCCGTGCCGCTGGATTTTCAGCTGAACGAAACCTACTTCATCGTCGCGCACTTGCATTACGTTTTGATCGGCATCAATGTGTTTCCGGTCGTTGGCGGGATTTATTACTGGTTTCCCAAATTCTTCGGCCGCATGATGAATGAAACGCTGGGGAAATGGAGTTTCTGGGTCATGTTCATCGGCTTTAATCTGGGCTTCTTCCCGATGCACCTAGCCGGCCTGCTGGGCATGCCGCGCCGGATATATACCTATGCGCCGCACATGGGCTGGACTGCGGTCAACATGGTCACATCGGTCGGATCATTTGTTTTTGCCGCGGGTATTTTGATATTTCTGGTCAATATTCTAGTCAGTCTGAAGCGCGGCGTTCCGGCGACTTCGAATCCTTGGGATGCGCCGACGCTCGAATGGGCAATGCCATCGCCGCCGCCCGTTTACAACTTTGCGGTCATTCCGTTTGTCGCCAGCCGCCATCCGTTATGGGAGGATCGGCTTGATGAAGGCGTCGGTCGTTCCAGCCTTGAGCAAGGTTACTTACTGATGGAAGGGCGGGAAACGATCGGCACGACGCCGCTCGATGCCAAACCGGACATCATCCTTAAAATGCCGGACGATTCCTATACCCCATTCTTTCTCGGGCTGTTTAGCGCCTTGGTCTTCGTCGGTTTGCTGCTGCATTGGCGGGATTTTACGGTGCTGATGGTGTTGGCTTGCAGCCTGTCGCTGACGGTATGGATGTGGCCGAGACAAGCCTTGGTTCAGCGTGTGCAGGACATCGAACACGATAAGGAGGCCGCCCATGGCTGAGGCGATGCAAACGGCCCAGGCGCTCCCGGTAGGCAGCGAGGGCAAACGCTCCGGCGGCTGGTGGGGTGTGCTGGCGCTGATAGTCACCGAAGGTTCCCTGTTCGGCTATCTATTGTTCACCTACTTCTACCTGGCATCTCAGTCGGAGCAGCACTGGCCGCCTGACGGCTTGCCGGAGCTGCTGATACCTGGCGTGAATACCGTCATCTTGCTCGCCAGCAGTGTATTCGTCTGGGTTAGCGAACGCTGCATTCAGCGCTCGATGTTACTTTGCAGTCTTGTATCGATGGCGCTGGCGCATATTCTCGGCGTTTGCTTTGTTGCCATTCAATTTAATGAGTGGAGCAAAACCACCTACGATATGACCTCGAATCTGTATGGATCGCTGTACTTCACCATTACCGGATTTCATATGCTTCATGTCATCGTCGGACTGGTCATCCTGATGGCGCTCCTGCTTTGGATTGCGCTCGGTTATTTTGATCACAGACGCTATGCCGCCGTAACCATCGGCGGGCTGTACTGGCACTTTGTCGATGTGGTCTGGTTGTTTGTATTTACCACCTTGTATCTAACGCCATACCTTTACTAGGACAGACTATGAACCGTTCATTCAAGCACGATTCAGCCCTTGAGCCTTCCGTCCCTCCTGGCGGCCGGATGAACGCGATACTCTTATGGGTGGGGCTGTTCGGCGCGCCGGTCGCATGGATCGCGCAAGTGTTTTTGAGCGAGCCGCTTGCAGCCTATGCCTGCTACCCATACCAGACGCCTCTGTCTGCGCCGATCTGGGAAAGGTTGCCTGCAATACTGATAACGATTGGCATTGCCTGCTTAACTGTAGCTCTCCTGTCCGGGTTGGCTGCATGGACATCATGGCGGCAGTCTGACTCTAAGTCAGTTGGCGAGGATCGAAGCCGATTTTTAGTGAAATTAAGTGCGATGTCGAGTTTCATCTTCATCGTAGCGATCATCTTCAACATCTGCGCAATTTTATTGGTGCCGCCATGCAGCTCATGGTTTTAATGATTATGCCATCGAGAATCATCCTAAACCGGATGACGCACAAGGTCATAGCCAGCGCCTGTGCGGCATTATTATCCAGCCTTGCCGTGGCGCAGCCAGTCGACCCGACAGACGTTAGTCGGGGAGCTTACTTGGCCAGGGTAGGGGACTGTATCGCTTGCCACACGGCCGGACCGCAATCACCGCCGTTTGCAGGCGGACTGCCGCTCAATTCGCCGTTCGGAATAATTTACTCGACGAATATTACGCCGGATCCGGTCACCGGCATCGGCAACTACAGCTTAAAGGATTTTAGCCGCGCCGTCCGAAACGGCGTTGCCAAGGACGGCAGGCGCTTGTATCCGGCAATGCCATACCCGTCGTTCACGGCTATTACGGATGACGATATTCGTGCTCTTTACGTCTATTTCATGAATGAGGTGGAACCTATCCATCATAAGCCGCCGGAAACGAAACTGCCTTTCCCTTTCAATATACGCTTGAGCCTGTTTTTCTGGGACGCGGCTTTTGTTAAACATAAGCGCTTTGAACCGATTGATGATCATGACGCACAATGGAATCGCGGCGCCTACCTGGTACGGTCGCTCGGCCATTGCGGTGCCTGCCATACGCCGCGCGGCCTTGCCTTTCAGGAAAAAGCCTATACGGAATCGTCGCCGAAGTATTTAAGAGGGGCTTTGGTGGACAACTGGTTTGCGGCGAATCTGAGAGGAGACCCCGGTTCAGGGCTGGGACGATGGTCTGAAGCGGACATCGCCGCATTTCTGGAAACAGGTCACGGAGCGCAGATAGCCGCGTTTGGCAGCATGATCGATGTTATCGAGAACAGCACGCAATATTTTCATAAAGACGACCTGAATGCGATCGCACATTACCTGAAGTCCTTTCCCGCCTACGGCGAAAAGGCCACATACAAACCGGACACGCCAGCAGCCGCCATAGCACTGTCGGCAATCGTAACCGGTGACGTGGAGCGTCCCGGTGCAGGTCTTTACCAGTCATTCTGCGTGAAATGCCATCAGGAAACCGGAACTGGCGAGTCGGGTAAATTTCCGAAGCTCGCCGGAAATTCGATCGTTATGTCCGAAAAATCCACCTCGCTGATCCGTCTGCTATTAGAAGGAAGCAAGACTGCGCAAACGAGAGGGGGATCGAAACCCCAGGAAATGCCGAGGTTTGCGGAAAAATTTTCCGACCAACAGATCGCCGAGGTGCTTAGCTTCATTCGCAACAGCTGGGGAAATACGGCGTCTCCGGTGACGACGCGTCAAGTGTCATCGCTGCGGAGTGCGCTGCAAAAGAAACAGTAATGTACAATGGAACGCAGATGACGCAGATGAATATGATAAACGCAGAGTAAAAATCTTATTTAATCATAATTATCAGCGTCATCAGCGTTCCATTAAAGGTTGTCGCAATTCTTTACGAATCACAATCAGTATGCCGATTACGCTCATCATTGCCCCTTGAGTCCAGAGAATCAAGCCACCGATCTGTTGGTCTGTCGTAGAACTGATGCCGGTGAATGCCCGTCCGCATAAGGTGTAAATCGGGTACAGCTCGTGCGGCGCGAAAAAAATTAATGCGCCGATCAGGATTTGCGGCGGAACCACGGACAGCATCATCGAGATGCGGCTACCGGGTGATCGTATGGAATCAGGATTCAGCGCAACCCCCCAAAACATCAGGCCGTTTAAAACCATGCTCCAGTTCATCAGCCGATAGATGCGCCAGTCGAGCATGGCGATAAAGTGGATAGACGGTAGCAGCCAAAAAATTAACAACCCCACGAATCCTGTAACTGCGGTGACAGGATGGAATAATACCTTAATCGAATCTTGTACCGGCTTCCAGGCTGAAACCTTTCGGATTAATCGCTTAACTGCCACGGGGCAACCTGCCGACAGAGCGTCTTTAGGGCAAGCCAGTACGATCAAAAACGGCCCCAAGTGATGAAGCACAAGACTTTGGAGCTGATGAACGAAAAATTCATGCTCAGCGTAATAATCAATCTGGGTATGGGATACGACATACAGGGATAGCAGTCCGGCCCAAAAGTATAGTTTTTGCCGAAACAACAGTTTGCAGCGTAGGCTGCCTTTTATAAACAGCATGGCTGTAATGGCCGTTACGGCGGCAATGGCAAAGGATGTCTCCCACGGGATGAGCCATTGCAGCGGGTTCATTTAGCTACGGCCTAAAAGAATCCAGCAGATGCCGCAAATCGTCCTCAACCGTTTCAGTCGTATCAGCTGGCGTTATAAGCAGGCGCGCATGACCTTGCGGGTCAAAAACATAAACCGCAGCGCTGTGAACGATGTCGCCTGAATCCGATTTTTTAAGACGGAAAGCCGCCCGGTAACGTTTCGCGATGTCTTCGATTGCGCCTTCGTTCCCCGTCAGACCAATCGCGTGTCCGGCATCGAACGCTGTTAAATAACGTTGCAAAACTTCAGGGGTATCGTGACCGGGATCCAGTGTGACAAACAGAATACGAGTGCGATTTGCATGATCTCCCAAACGGCGCACTATGTTTGCCAAACGGAACAGTGTGGTTGGGCACTCTGCCTTACAGTTGGTGAAACCGAAAAACAACATGACCAGGTAGCCTTGATAGGTTTGCTCTGTTACGGGTTGCCCGGTGTCAGACAGCAGCGAAAAATGCAAATCCGGCAGATGGCCGATGATTTCATGCAGTTGCCACTGTTTTTCAGGATTGCAGCTGATCAATGCCAACATCAATGCTACGCAAAGAAATTTCATCTCTACTCTGACCTCCCGTTCTCATATTGAGCGGCCCCTGTCATTAATCGATAACTGCATGATGTTGTTCTGGAGTCCAAAGCTGGCTTTGGATGATTTACGAAGACAAGGCCAGCCTTGTACTCCGGCATGGAGCTCAAGGTTGCTTTGCGATTCAGGGCTGACCCTGGTATGGGCAATCGGGATAAATAATTACGTAATTTCAAGCCCCATATTCCAAATGATTCGTTATGCATTTTAGGTGCTCCAGATAAAATGGCGGCGGTCAATGTAGCAAACAGGATTTAGTTATGACTTAAATCGTCCTGCATTAAAATCCTCAATAGCTTGCTGGATTTCTTCCGGGGTATTCATCACAAACGGCCCATAACCGGCTATCGGTTCGTCAATCGGTTCCCCGTTCATGACCAGCAGAGTGGCGTCTTTGAGCGCAGTCAGGGTAATCGTTTTGCCTAAGCGTTCAAAAAACGCGATCTCGGCATCGTTCATTGTTGCAGAATTATTGATCGTTACACTGCCTTTCAAGGCAAACAACAGCGTTGTGTAATTTTCGGGGAAATCAAGTTCAACAGATTGTCCGGCCAGCAAGTGCAATTCCCATAAATTAATCGGAGTGTGGGTGGTTGCAGGACCTTTGACGCCTTGATAAGTCCCGGCTATAACCCGCACGATACTGCCGTGATCATCCAGCTTCACCACCGGAATCCGGTCAGAAGTTATGGGCTGATAATGCGGCGCAACCACCTTAAATTTGGCGGGCAAATTTACCCAAAGCTGTATCGCCTCAAAGACTCCCCCTTGCCGGGTGAAAGCCGCAGAGTGCATCTCTTCGTGCAAAAGCCCCTTTGCAGCGGTCATCCATTGCACGTCGCCTGGGCCGATCAAGCCGCCATTGCCGGACGTATCATGGTGTTCGACTTCACCTTGATAAAGAATGGTAACGGTTTCAAAACCGCGGTGCGGGTGCATGCCCACGCCCTTTGGTTTTGATGCGGCCGGAAACTCGGCGGGCCCTGCATAATCCAGCATCAGAAACGGGCTCACCTCGGCGTCCGGGGTGTTATAGGAAAACAGGGTGCGTACCGGAAAACCGTCTCCTACCCAGTGAGATTCATCGGCGTGGGTGATTCGATGTAACTGTTTCATGGCTTCGTCCTTTTAGCTAAAGCTAAAATGATTGTTTATGTAAAGCTGCCGGCAAGGGATGAGTAGAATTAGCGGAGCAAATTTTTTAATCCTGGCGATCCGATAAGTTCCTGTAGGGGAGGGCGTCAGGACATATGCCGCCGTTAACGGTTTTTGTTGTGGGGTCATTGAGAAATCGTATTTCTCATTGAGTAAGATCTAATGAAACCGATCTTATCGGAAACGCAAAAATTCATAACGAAGTGTCTCTTGTTTTTGACTGGGGATAAATCCGTACGGCTACTTATGAACACCGGCCTTGATGCCACACCCTAGCCAAACAAATCAACCTGCAACAGCTTGCGCTGATCCGATATCTTGTGTGCGTGTGTTGGGTTAGGGCCAGCGTCTAACCCGACACACGAACTACACGCAAAAAGATCTCCGCTGTTTTGCGGATTATAGAAAAATGCCTTAAAGTGTTTTTTATGCTTAATCAAGCGTGTAGCGATACGATCTATGTGACTTAAAAATGAAAATTGAATATCTGCCATCGGCCCAGACTGTGTCAAAAGCGGCCCTTGATATTGCATCGTGTCCGAACAAATTTGATCGCTACGTTATGGCTTGACAGTGCAAAATAGCAAGCGCATCATCCAGTAAAAGTGTTAGTGGCTTTTCGAGCTGGAAATTGCTGATTTCGAGTAGCTTCAGCAAGTTGAATAAGCCGTCGCACCAATAGCAATTGCCGTTCAAAAAATGTAAATAGCTCTGAACAAAGTTGTGTTTTATCTGTCTGCGTCATGCTGGGGTGTTTCTCTCCGAACTCATTTGACGCTACGAGAACCAGTCACTCATCAGTTTCACTCAGGAGGACGGAATATGAAAAACATGCTCATCTCGCCAAAGGGTGAAGGCAAGGAGAATTTTATGTTCGCACAAAGAGCGTCTTCTATATCAAACTTAGTCTCGCTGATTGTGGCTTTAGCCCTTCTGCCGGGCTGCTTCAACGGCAAGGTGCAGACTGTCGCCAAATCCGAACAATCCTACCAGCATGAGGAGACTCGCGAACTCGTTGCTTTGGTGACAGACGCGGCAGAGCTGGTCCGTAGTAAAGGAGAGACGGCGTTTAGCGATTTCCGTGTCTCCGGCAGCCGCTGGCGGCAGGGGGAGCGCTACATCTTTGTGCTGGATCCTCAGGGGGGCATGCTGGTTCATCCCGATCCGGCACTGGAAGGCAAGAACCGGCTGGACCTGAAAGACATCAACGGGAAACCCATCATCCGGGGACTCCTCGATGCCGCAATGACGATACCTAGCAAACCGGAAGGCTGGTACCACTACGAATGGCCTGTGCCGGACGGACTCCTGCCCCGATGGAAAAGCAGCTACGTCCAACTGGTGACGGCGCCGTCCGGCAATAGCTATATTGTCGGTAGCGGCATGTACAATGACCGCATGGAACGGACCTTTGTCGTAGATGCGGTGAAAAATGCCGTCGGACAGATCGAGAAGCATGGCGCGGCGGCTTTTCCGCTCTTTCATGATCGGACTGGCCCCTTCATCGCCAAGGACGAGTATATTTTTGTGTTTGACATGAATGGGGTTAATCTCATCCTCCCCCCTTTCCCGAACCTGGAGGGGCGCAACCTTCTGGACCTGAAGGACACCCAAGGCAAGCAGCTGATCAGAAAGATGCTCGAGCTAGTACAAACCAGCGGCTCCGGCTGGGTGGACTATATGTGGCCCAAGCCGGGAGAAAGCGTTTCCACGCAGAAGTCCGCTTACGTGACCAAGGCGAAGATGGGTGACCAATGGGTGCTGGTGGGCAGCGGTGTCTATTTGGCCGATGCGCCTAAAGCCGTCCTGGTCGCCAGAACGATGACTGCACCGGAACTGATGACACTGGTCCATGACGGGGCAGCCGTCCTCAAAAAGCGCGGCCAGAAGGCTTACCCCGAGTTCCGCAAGCAGGGATCCAAGTGGTTCCGTGACGACACCTATTTCTTTGTCTGGACGATGGACGGCACCCGGGTTTTCCATGCCGCGAACCCTGCCGGTGAGGGGCAAAATATGCGAGGCATGAAGGATATCCTGGGAAGGCCCATCGGCCAGATGATCCTCGATGCAGTTAAGAACCCTTCAGGCGAGGGATGGATCCACTACATGTACACTGAGCCCGGTAATATCTTCCCGACCTGGAAGTCCACGTTCGTAAAACGGGTGACTTTCCCTTCGGGGAAATCGTACATCATCGGCTGCGGCATCTATAATATGCAGATGGACAAGGCCTTCATTGAGGATGTCGTCAATCGTGCTTCGACCCTGGTTGCGGAGCGGGGAAAGGAGGCTTTCGGCCAGTTGCGCGACAAAACGGGGCCTTTTGTCTTCATGGACACCTATGTGTTCGTCACCGCCCCGGATGGCACCGAGTTGGTGAATCCGGCCCAACCCAGTTTGGAGGGGAGGAACCTTATCGATCTGAAAGATCTGAAAGGAAAGGCGGTGATCCAGGATGAAATCGCCGCTGCCATGAAAGATGGCAGCGCGTGGCTGGATCTCTACTGGTATAAGCCCGGACAGAATACGCCCTCGCGTAAGCTGACCTTTGTCCGTAAGGTTCAGTCAGGTGAGGATACCTATATTGTCGGTTCGGGCCTCTACCTGGAAGAGTAAGCTATTATTAGCGCCAGTGATCTGCGGGAAAATCTTCGCTACTTGAATTACTAGACGTTGGGTGCAAAACAACGTCTAGGATTTATCACTTTCGCCATCATTTTTAGCCACCATGAAAATAAATTACGACAATAAAACAATGTCATAGAATTTTCTCCTGGCCAATCGCGGCACTGTTAACTGGATAACCTGTCCACGCTCACGAATGTCTCTTATGTGGCGATTTGAGACAATCAATATCCAAAAGCTGCAAGGTGGATTCGCCTTTAGGCACTCCACCACAACTTCGGCAGACTGTCATCGGCGTTGAGCGTGTGGGGCGGTTTGTTACGCGAAATGGCCCTACACGCTGCTTACAAACATCAATTTATTTAACCAAAACAGAAATAAAGGTTTTTCAATCCCTCCACGCCGCTTTGTTGATACAACTGAAAGTAATCGCGCAAAGTACGTTCATAAATGCCTACCAATAAGGCGATCTTATTATTAGGTAGCCCACGGCTTTTTAGCCACAATGCTTCCAGGCGCCGACGAACTAGCGGTATGGGGTGGGTCTGCCTTTCCTTTTTTAAAATGCCTAATGTTTCCGGAGTAAATTCAATATGTGTTGTCATTATAATTCTATTGTCAAAGGGCTTTAGTACATTGGTGAATCGATTGAGTAAAAACAAAAAAGTGGGGGCGAAATTGCTTTGCTACCACTGAGGCCTTAATCATAGAACGGATAGCTTAAGCGATAAATTAGCGTTTTAGGATATGTACGAACACCTATCTATTCGTATTGCACCGCATGTTTAGCTTCGAAAATGGCGTAATACGCTATTACGACAAAGATCCAAAGCAGACGGAACATAACATAGAAGCCTAGATTCAGCGCATCTCAAACATGCGCATCAATACTGTCTTTCCAGGCCTATTCAGATTCTGACGGCGACGGCAATGCCTTGTATTTTCCTAACCGGCGCTTGCGGTCAAACAGGATTTGTTGAGTCACGTTGCCTGGTAATTGAAAGCGCGTGCAGGCGTGAATGTGTATGCGTGGCTGCCGATTTTTGCTTACCAAAACAACAAACTGCCGGATTCATGGTATGTGCAGGAATGGCGGGACGGTAAAGCATAAAAATCCAGTCATATTCACACGCGGCTTTCAGTCCTTCAGTCCTTCAGTCTTTCAGCCTGAAGCGCGGCATTATGTAACCGAAATCTATGAAGACTTAGGCCGATATTGTAATGTTGACGGGATCTTGTTTCATGACGACGGCATTTTATTCGATCACGAAGATGTATTGCCTGTCGCGTTATCTTTTGGCCTTGATGTCTGGGGCTGCCTGATCAATTTGAAAAATTACAATCGGCCATCATATCGGTTATTATCCGGACGATGTTTTTCTGGATTAGCTGCGCTTGATGGATTTACAAAAACACTTTTCGGTTCCTGCTTTGCCTTAGTCCGGACTGTAAGGGTGTTGGCTCATTACTTATAAACTGATGTTACGCAGTTATTCGAATTTAGACTGCGTTAACATTTTTATTATTAAAGTGTCGCTGTTGCGACGGTTTATTTTTAATCGGGTTCTCGCACCCGAGGGCGAGTTACTTTCTTTTGCTTCGCCAAAAGAAAGTAACCAAAGAAAAGGCGACCCGGTTGCCGCTTATTTCCTGCGCTCCTCGCTT
>JAUXTH010000043.1 GCA_030679035.1 Methylobacter sp.
GGCATGCCCATAAAAAAACCCAGCGGCGCTATCAATACTATCGAAAGCAGGTAGCGGCTTAAGTTTCCCGTTTTTAGCAAAAATCCGGCGATCGATTCAAAGCCCAGGCTGTAAGCGATGCTAAGCAAGGCAATGGCCGCGATCGGCAATAAAAACGCAAATTTTTCAGTGCGACATGACAGCCGGGTCGAGTAATAGCTGCCGGCTCCGGCGGTCAATAAAAAGGTGCTCAGCACCACGGTAATGGCATACAGCGGGTGATGCAGAATCAGGATGAATTTCTGGATAAAGCCGATTTCAATAAACAAAAATGCCAGTCCTAAGCAGAAAAAATACACCAGCATTTGCAGATGACTCCCCGATTCCGGTTCGATGCCGAGCTTGGCTTTCCACAGCCACAGCGGCAATGCTATCAGCAACAGACTGGCGAATATCGCCTGCAACAACGCTACGATTAATAACAAATAGCCGCTTTCCAGCAAGAAGTTACCGCCGCTGCCCAATAGCGACAAAATCTCGGGTAAGGTCCGCCATTTGAAAAAATGAAACAAATAAGGCAGGTCGTCTGTCGCAGGCTCGATGTGGAACTTATAATCATCAATAAACGCCTGGCGTTGATCGCCCAATAAAGCCACAGCGGCTTGGTACAGATAAGGCTGATGCTGGATATTAAAGCGGTTGACTTCCGACTCCGATATGCCGGGATAATAAACCGGGTCAAAGCTGAGTTCGTCGCAGAACTGTTTTAATCGGGCGATTTCATCGGCGGATATGATGCCGTTTTTTACGATCAGGGTGCTGGTTTGCCAGCCGCGTATCATGACCATTTGCAGACCGGGTTGCCGGACACCGGTCTTTTTAAGCGCGTTGATAACCGTCGCCAACAGTTTGGGTTCGTCGCGCGGTGGAACTTTAATCCAGCGGGTAATGCTGAGATAACCGTCCGGGCTTATATGCCGCAGATATTCCTGTATGGCCTGTTCGGTATAAAGGTAGTTTTCAGCCATCGAATAAAGACCTGCCGCCGATGCGCCAAACGCATCCAGCAATGAAATATTGATCAGGTCATAGGTTTTATTGGTTGCTGCAAGGTAGCTGCGGGCTTCATCAACATGGACATTAACATGGGGGTTGGAATAAAGATAACCGGCAAAATCGGCATGGGTACGCTGAACCAGATCGATGACTTGGGGGTTCAGTTCAACGGCATCGATGTGTTTAATGGCGTGATAGCTTGCCTGCAAAACATCGCTGCCGGTACCGGCGCCGAGTATCAAAATGTCGGCTAATTGTTTCAGGTGATAGGGTAGGGCCGAGGTGGTTTGGTCCAGATAGCTGAGCGTTTCAGGCTTGCCGTTATAACGGGTGATTGCGGTTATATTGTCGGCATCGGTAAACACCGCAAGCTGCTCCGGCGGCTCTGTCGTGGCATTAAGGCTCAAGCCGGGCGCATGACGTAGTGGGGTCATCTCGCTCTTAACTACGCTGATCAAACCCAGCGGGCTGGAATACCGGTCTGTGATTTTTGTGCCGGGAACTTGCAGCAATTGGTTCTGGGTTTTATACGGGGAAACCTTCAGCGTTATCCAGCCGGTCGGGGTAAAAATAATCGTCAGCCCGATGATAACGGATGCGATGGTCCAGTGTTTGGTATTGCCCGGTTGTCCGCAAAAGGCAAAATTCGACACCAGCAGGGTTGCGACTATTCCTGATAGCATCAACACGGCTAATATCTGTTCGGGAAAGACAATAAAAAGCAGCAAAATGACACTTACACTGCCTAAACCAGCACCAAACAGGTCGGCCCCGTAGATGGAAGATACCTGGCTCTTATAGTGGTAAAGCGACAGGCCGACGACATTGGCCGCGAAAAAGAAAGGTAAGGTCAGAACCAAGTAGATGCTGCACAAATACAGCGGTTGCACGGGCGACCAGAGCATTTCTGCCGGATTAAACGGGATTTGCTGAGCCAGCAAAAAACAAGCGGGCGCAAACAGGCTGAACAGCAACATATTTGCCATGATCGCAGCCGGAAACAGGCGCACCAACCGGTCGCGGTTCAGCGCCAGAAACACGCCGCTAACGCCATAGCCCAATAGCGCCAGACTGATCATCATGTAAGCGAAATGGTGCCACTGAATAATCGAAAACAGGCGCATCAATAAAACTTCATAGGCCAGGGACGATGCCGAGATAATGCCGACAGCGGCCAGCAGCGATAAGTGGGGCTTCATGATTGGCGCTCCTAATAATGAAGGAAAAAGCATCTTGTCCACGAAAGACACGAAAGACACAAAATTAAAAT
>JAUXTH010000045.1 GCA_030679035.1 Methylobacter sp.
CAAACATCCTTATACACGCAAGTTGCTTAACGCTCTGCCGTCGATGCAGAGCTGCTTAAAGCACAGCACTGAGGAAAAACCGCCGCTACTCCAGGTCCGCGATTTTTATTGTTACTACCCGATACGGAAAGGCATTTTCAAGCGGATAGTCGATTACGTGCGGGCCGTCGATGGCGTCAGTTTCGACATCCAGCAAGGCAAAACCCTGGCCTTGGTCGGCGAATCCGGCTGCGGCAAAACCACCCTGGGCAAGAGCTTGTTAAACCTGATACCCGGCAGCGGTCGGGTCGTCATCAACGGCGTCGAGTTGAATGCCTTAACCGGCGAGGCCTTACGGCGACAACGCGCTAACATCCAGATCGTGTTTCAAGATCCGTTTTCATCAATGAATCCGCGCATGCTGGTCGGCGACATCATCGCCGAAGGCATCAGAGCCTTGCATCCCGAGGTGAGCCAGGATGAGCGCAAGGCCAGAGTCCTGCAATTATTGCAGCAAGTCGACCTGCCAGAAGATTCGGCGCTACGTTATCCGCATGAATTTTCCGGCGGCCAGCGCCAGCGTATCTGCATAGCTCGCGCCCTGGCGGTCGACCCCAAACTGATCGTCTGCGACGAGCCGACCAGCGCGCTGGACGTGTCGGTACAGGCGCAGATTATCCAATTGCTCAAAACCCTACAGCAGGAAAAGGGTGTAAGCTATTTGTTCATCACTCACGATCTTGCCGTCGTCGCCGAAATAGCCGACGACGTGGCGGTGATGTACCAAGGCAAGATCATAGAGCAGGGCAGCGTGGCCGAGGTTTTGACTCAGCCGAAACAGGCTTATACCCAAAAGCTGCTGGCGGCTGTACCGGTTCTGAAGATGGATGATTGAGAGCAAAACTTGACTGGGTTCGCGACAAGGGTTGAATATTCAAAGCCGCGTTCAGGTAATAGGCAGTATAACTTCTTAACTTTGTGGATAAATTTATGAAAAAACAAATCTTGCTTGCAGCAACAATGGTTCTCGGCACCTTAGTCTTTACTGCGTCAGCCGAAGAAATCGGTGATGTAACCACGACATTTAAGCTGCTGGGAGCCAATCATAAAATTGTGATTGAAGCCTTCGACGACCCTGATGTTTCGGGCGTCGCCTGTCATATATCGCATGCTAAAACAGGCGGAATGAAAGGCGCGGTAGGCCTGGCTGAAGATCCATCAGAAGCGTCAATTGCATGCCG
>JAUXTH010000046.1 GCA_030679035.1 Methylobacter sp.
CAAACATCCTTATACACGCAAGTTGCTTAACGCTCTGCCGTCGATGCAGAGCTGCTTAAAGCACAGCACTGAGGAAAAACCGCCGCTACTCCAGGTCCGCGATTTTTATTGTTACTACCCGATACGGAAAGGCATTTTCAAACGGGTCGTCGATTTTGTGCGGGCCGTCGACGGCGTCAGTTTCAACATACAACAAGGCAAAACCCTGGCCCTGGTTGGCGAGTCCGGCTGCGGCAAAACCACCCTGGGCAAGAGCTTGTTAAACCTGATACCCGGTAGCGGAAGGGTCGTCATCAACGGCGTCGAATTGAAGGCCTTAACCGGCGAAGCCTTGCGGCGACAACGCGCCAACATCCAGATCGTGTTCCAGGACCCGTTTTCGTCGATGAACCCGCGCATGCTGGTCGGCGACATCATCGCCGAAGGCATCAGAGCCTTGCATCCCGAGGTGAGTGCCGAGCAGCGCAAGGCCAGAGTCCGGCAACTGTTGCAGCAGGTCGATTTGCCGGAAGATTCGGCGCTGCGTTATCCGCATGAATTTTCCGGTGGACAGCGCCAGCGCATCTGTATCGCCCGCGCGCTGGCGGTCGATCCCAAGCTGATCGTCTGCGACGAGCCGACCAGTGCGCTGGATGTGTCGGTACAGGCGCAGATTATCCAATTGCTTAAAACTTTGCAGCGGGAAAAAGGCGTCAGCTATTTGTTTATCACCCATGATCTTGCCGTCGTCGCCGAAATAGCCGATGACGTTGCCGTGATGTATCAGGGCAAGATCATAGAGCAGGGCAGTGTGGCTGAGGTTTTAACTCAGCCCAAACAGGCTTATACCAAAAAGCTGTTGGCGGCTGTGCCGGTTTTGAAAATGGATCATTGAGGGAGCGTTCGCGGCAAGGGTTTAACATCCAATGCTGCGTTCAGCTAATAAAGACACTATAACTTATTAACTTTGTGGATAAATTTATGAAAAAACAAATCCTGCTTGCGGCAACAATGGTTCTCGGTACCTTAGTCTTTACTGCGTCAGCCGAAGAGATCGGTGATGTAACCACGACATTTAAGCTGCTGGGAGGCAATCATAAAATTGTGATTGAAGCCTTCGACGACCCTGATGTTTCGGGCGTCGCCTGTCATATATCGCATGCTAAAACAGGCGGAATGAAAGGCGCGGTAGGCCTGGCTGAAGATCCATCAGAAGCGTCAATTGCATGCCG
>JAUXTH010000051.1 GCA_030679035.1 Methylobacter sp.
AAGTGCGATGAAACGCATTATGGTGTACCAAGCATTGTCATGCGGCGCTATGATATGCGCCTTACGAGTTTAGTCGTTATTGTAAGTTATGGTTGTCCAAGTATGACGTTATCTAAATGCAAGCCATAACCGCCACCCGCCGCGCCTTTTTGCTCAAAAGTAACCTTAAATTCCCTTGATGTAGGGCAGATACAGTATGAGTATTTTGTCCAGACACCTGTGGTCTTGATAGAAAAGTCATTTTGTGTGCCGCAATCCCCAGCCGTTCCACTCAGATGCACATCCAGTAAGTTGTGCTCAGCTTTCCTATACTTAGCCCAAAAACTTAGGATATATTTATCACCTACCGTGACTACGACTGATTGTGAAATGCTATATCCCGTGGTTGAAGCCAGCTCTAAAATTTGTTTGCCGTCGGGGTAATCGTTAGGGGCTTCTCTTTGCAACTCACCCTTGACACCAGCAGGCGCAATAGCCCAGTTTGAAATGGTAGGAATATGCTGCCATGTTGAGGCGAGAGCGGGGCTCTCAAAGCTGCCATTCTGTAACAAATTATTAGCAAATAGTTGTGTCGACACTAAAAATAGACTTGAGGCGAGTATAAGTTTTTTATTCATTTTCATGATAGTTTCCTCGAAATTTGTGAATGAGCTTCTTGAGAGGCTTTGGGCTAAACCAAGGAAACACACCTTGAACCCACACCTAACGCCGACTCTGCCAGCCATTAAAAACGCTGGATGCTTTAACGAACACCGAAAAGCCACCCAGCCCAAAACCTCGGTTGTCTTGAAACACGGAAACAACCAAGAACCGCAACGAACGCAAAGCCCACACCAAAGCCAGAGCTAAGCCTACGCATTGAAAAACACCAGACTTTGAGACTTTAGCAACCGCCAAAAAGCCACCAACCCCGAAACACTGCCACACATCAACAGTTGAACGAACCAGCAACAACAGCGGCGAGTGAGAATACTAAAGCCGCCCAGCTTAACCCCTGAAAAGCCTAACGT
>JAUXTH010000060.1 GCA_030679035.1 Methylobacter sp.
GGCCCTGATGGATTTCCGCGTGTTTTCATCTCTATCATCCTACCGGCCTCGAAGGCCCATGCGCTGAACGGATTCTTGAAAACACCGGTCCGACCTGTTTGCCATCATTTTGAAAAATGCTTCACAACTGGGGGTGTGACTGTTAAAAAAACTCTTTAAATGTTTAAAAAATGGGGTGTTGCGCAGCCTTTGTTTAGGTGCTGGCCGATGCCGGGGCGTGGTAACTCTCCGTCCGGGTTAGCAGCGCCCATACAATCCGTGCGTTCTTGTTGGCTACCGCCACCGCTGCAATGTTGGCATTGCGCCGTTTCACTAAGTTGTTGATCCAACAGCTCTGTGCGTCATCTTTCTTTGCCGCTGCTTTGACTACCGACCTGGCCCCGTGGATTAGTAAGGTGCGTAAATAGGTGTCGCCGCGCTTGCTGATGCCCAGTAGCTTCGGCTTGCCTCCGCTGGAATCTTGTTTAGGAACTAGGCCTAACCAAGCCGGGACTTGCCGCGCCTTGTCAAAGGCCTTGCCGTCACCCAGCGAGGCCAGTAGCGCCGTGGCGGTGATCGGCCCAATACCAGGAACGGCGCCGAGCGTTTTACTGACTGGGCTTGAGCGATGTAGCACCAAGATTTTATCCCCGTAAACCGATACTTGTTTATCCAGTTCGATTAGTTGTTGTTGCAGGTCTGCAAAGATTTGCCGCGCAGCTATCGTCAAGTTATTCTCGGCATCTTCCAATATCTCTGGCAGGCGCTTGCGTAGTTGCGTCAACCCCTGACCAATAACTATCCCGTATTCGCTCAATAAGCCCCGCAAGCGATTGGCTTGCGCCGTGCGCTCCTTCACTAGACCACTACGGACACGGTGCAGCATCTGGATGTCTTGTTGTTCAATGTTTTTTATCGGCACGAAACGCATGCTCGGACGACCCACAGCCTCGCAAATCGCTTCCGCATCATTGGCGTCGTTTTTATTACCTTTGACATACGGTTTAACAAATTGCGGACTGATTAACCGTGCATCATGCCCCAACTTGAGCAATTCTCGTGCCCAGTAGTGCGCCCCGCCGCAGGCTTCCAAGCCGATCAAGCAAGGCGATAAGTTGGCGAAAAAAGCCAGCACCTGAGCTCGCTTAAGTTGTTTGCGAAACGCGATTTTTCCGCTCGCATCCACGCCGTGTACTTGAAAAACATTTTTTGCAATGTCTAAACCGATTGTCGTAATATTCATGGCGGATTCCTCTTCTTCATTAAGTGGTTGTTACTTTCTTCCACTTTGGCACATCGCGATGCCGGAGGGAAGAGGAGGAGTCCATACCATTATTCTAGGCGAGCATGCTCGGGTGTGTTGCCCGCCACAGCTCATTAGGCCGAGCCTGCCGGTGGTTCTTCTATCAACTTGTGGGTGGTGCCGTACTCACGGCAAAAGCTCTCAAGGATTAAAAAGACAGAAACTCCGTATGGATTGGTCTTCTCATGTTGTTTCCGTTGGTGTTGGAATTGTGCGAGAAATTCATCGTGCGTTACGATTCCTTTGGAATGGAGTAGCTCGATGATTGTCTTCATACAATCAATCATTGCGTGGTCGTACGGGGTCATGCGGTCATCTTCACTCATGCTTTTCTCCGGGTTGGTGATAAATAAAAGCCCCTAACGTAGAGCTAACCGGGCGCGGCCCGGAAAGCTGAATAAACAAAACCGCATTATAACCGCGCTCCGGTTGAGCGCCATGTTATGTGGCTATACATCCTGTGACTGGATTAGGTACTCACCGTGAGAATCAACCTGTCCTTTGTTAATGATCTTTCTAGCGGCATCCTCTATCTCGAATTGGTTGTCAGAAAATGCTTGATCGACTGTTTTCGATTGGTCTGCTCCGTAATGGTCTTCGAGTGCTTCTCTTGAGATAAGGCATGGAGTTTTCTTTCCATCTACTGTGGCCTCGAACGACATACTGTCTCGTTCCTGGTTCCACGTATATTTTCCAGTAAAGTTGATTGTTTTCGGCATCTTTATATTCCTCTTGTATAAATGATCTGACAGACCCCTAACGTAGAGCTAACCGGGCGCGGCCCGGAAAGCTGAAAAATAAAACCGCATTATAACCGCGCTCCGGTTGAGCGCCATGTTAGGCCAAGAAGCGCGATGAAAGCCAAACTACCTTGGACAAAAAGCCTAAATA
>JAUXTH010000062.1 GCA_030679035.1 Methylobacter sp.
GGGTGGTTGGCGCCCAAATAAGGCGTCTGTTTGGCCGTGCCGCCCAGTTGCAGCGTACCCGCCTGGAGCACGGTAACGTTGGGTAGTTTGTATTCCTGTGTCAGGAATGAACGCGCCTCGCTGCCGAACGCAATGATAGGCCGGGTATTCGCGGCGGAAGGATTGGTCGGCGGATCGCTCAACAGATTCAGCATCGGGGAGATATAAAGCCCATTTTGAGTCGAATCGAAGTAGTTCATCGCCATATCGGTGGTCAGACAGGAAGATTCGCCGCTGCCGGGAGCCGCAATCGGGGTAATATCGACGATGTTTTCATACAAGCTGACATTGGCCGGGATGTCGCCGTTCACGTTGGAAAACAAACGCCGCCATCTTGCCAGCGTATTGTTATTCAGATAGTCATATTGCTGCATCGAAACATAGGGCGGGTAGTGCAGCAACATCACCATGTCTTGCGCCACCATCGGCAACCCCAAAGGCAGGTAAAACGCCCACGGAGCGGGACAGGTTTTTGATTTTGAATCCTGCGGCTTCCAGCAATTGGTCGGGTCCTGTTGGCAATCCGTTATTCCCTTCAGCGCTTGCCCGGCATAGGGTTGGCTGAGCCATTTCGACTGCATGGCAGGATAACTCGCAGCCGCCGCATCCGCAGACTGAAAGCTGACATTATAAAACTGCTGCCCGTTCTCGGTTTGTAAAGTCACCTTAACATCCCCGGCATTTATCAGGTCGTTTTTCAGCGATTGAGTCAGGTAGCATTGAATGCTGTCTGTTGTGGTAATGCTGCTCCCTGCGGTCGAAGGTTGGCAGCTCGCATTAGCGCTCGGCGTAATAACCGGAAAAAGCGAATCGATATAAGTCTTTTCGCCGATGTTATAACTGTAGGTCTGCATCGTGCTTGAAGCGCCGGTACACGATGACTGTGACACGGCAATCAATATCATTGCAGCAAGCAGCGGAGCAGATGCAGCAACAAGCGTTGACGGCAGCCTCGATTTTGAATAATTGAGCATAACTTTCCTCTCTCTTTTAAGATTATTTATAACTATTCAGCCACAGATCACCAAAAGTAGGCGCCTCTAGGCGACACAGATTAAACAGATTAATCTTGTCGCCTAACTACCATTAAGTTAAGTCCAAATGGAGTACAAGGCTGGCCTTGTACTAACCGCTCCACAGTGCAAGGCCAGCCTTGCACTCCAGTCGCTGGAAATGCGCAACCATTAACTTAATGGCAGTGACGTAGCGCATGGGAGCGAGAAAATACCTTGATAATAAAGTTTACATTTCAGATTATCAGTGCCCATCTGTGCTGATCTGTGGCTAAACAGTTACGATTATTTTTATAATTTCAGGATTTTTGAACTTGAGCGTTCGCCCTATAGGCGAACGAAATCAGTATGGCATAGTTTGAGAAGGGCGCAAAAAATATCTAACACCTCCACTAATCCGGCGGGCATGCTCCGCGCCTCGGCGCCCAAAAACTCTCGAAGCCTTTTCAAACTCTGGGCTACCTCGCATTCCAGTATAATGCCTGTTTTCCCTGCTATTTCTTGAACTATGCTAAAAAACGCGCCCTTTCAACGCGCCGCAGACGCACCACCTTTGCCGACAGGCACGGTTAAATTTATTTTGTACTGCGTGGCCGGTTTTCGCGGCTGGCTTATTTTGATGCTGCTTATGGAGACCGGGCAGGCGGCAGGCAGTATTCTGGTGCCTTATGCGATCAAGGCCATCATGGACGGCGTGACGCATTTGTCAGGCGAGACGGTGCTGGACAGTTTGCGCGGGCCGTTGCTGCTGCTCGCGGGTTTGAATGTGGCGGAAATCCTGTTTAGCCGGGCGAGCGGCGCAGTGTTGATTATTGTCGGGCCGCGATTGCGCCAGAGCACCACCAAAGCTTTGTACGCCTATCTGCAATATCATGCGCCGCGTTATTTCGGCAGTCATTTTGCAGGCGCTTTGGCCCATCGCATCAGCGAAACGGCGATCAGCGTCAATCACACAACATGGTCGGTGCTGTGCGATTTTTGGCCGATTCTGGTCACTTTCGCGGTTTCCACCGCGCTGTTATTCAATGTGCATCAAGGTTTGGGCCTGATGGTCGCGGGCTGGGTGCTGGCCTATGTGAGTCTTTCGTATTGGCTGGCGACGCGCTGCCAGCCTTATGCGCAAGGGTATGCCGCGACGCGCAGCATGGTGAACGGCAAGATTGTCGATGCAGTGACCAATATCCTGAATGCCAAGTTATTCGCACGCCTGCATTTCGAGCGGAAGTATCTGGACGGTTTTTTGGAAACGGAAGTCAAGGCCGGGCGGCGCACTTTTTGGTATATGGAACGGGTGCGCTGGTTCCAGTTTACCGCCGCCGCTACGCTCAAGGTCGGCATGGTTTATTATGCGCTGACCTTGTGGGACGGCGGTTTGATCGGCGTCGGCGATTTTACCATGAGCGTTGGACTGGCCTTGCTGATCATCAATGATGCGCGCAATTTGACCCGGCGCTTTTTGGAGTTTTTCGAATATGTGGGCAATGTCGCCAATGGCGTCGAGACCATCGTTCAGCCGCATGAAATTGTCGATGCGCCGGATGCGGTGCCGCTAAAAATCAGCCAGGGCCGGATTGAATTTCGTAACGTTTGTTTCTGTTATGAGCCTAAGCAGCCGGTGTTCGACGGTTTGAATGTCGTTATCGAACCGGGGCAGCGGGTCGGCCTGGTCGGTTTTTCCGGTTCCGGCAAATCGACTTTCGTCAGCCTGATGCTGCGCAATTATCAGCCGCAAAGCGGTCAGATACTGATCGACGGCATGGATATTGGGCAGGTCTTGCTGGACTCGCTGCACGAACAGGTCAGCCTGATACCGCAAGATCCCAGCCTGTTTCATCGCAGCCTGAAAGAAAACATCGGCTACGGCCGCTTGGCGGCGGACGATGCAGCCATCCAGGCTGCGGCGTTTATGGCGAATGCCGATGAGTTTATCAAGGTCATGCCCGAAGGCTATGATTCTTTAGTCGGCGAGCGCGGGGTGAAATTATCCGGTGGCCAGCGGCAGCGGATTGCGATTGCACGGGTGATGCTGAAAGACGCGCCGATTCTGATTTTGGATGAAGCCACATCCAGCCTGGATTCGGTCACCGAGCTTACCATTCAGGAAAACCTGGATCGCGCGATGGGCCGCAAGACCGTCATTGCCATTGCGCACCGTTTGTCCACAATTGCGCATCTGGATAGGATTTTGGTGTTCGATCAGGGGCGCATCGTCGAAGATGGCGGACATGAGCAACTCTTGGCGCAGCAAGGCGTTTATTACCGCTTGTGGACGATGCAGGCGGGCGGCTTCCTGCCGGAACAGGTGGGCAGTGGCAATTTGTAGATTGGCTATTTGGCTCGCGCTATAGCTATACCTTGGCGAGATGGTTCAACATTTGCACACAGCAACAATCAGTGACTTAGCGCGGTTTTTAAATGAGCGGCTTATGGCTTGAAAATAAATTATAAGTCATTGATATTTTTTGTTTTTATGGGTTTGGTGAGTTTTTGTACAATCTAACAAAACATGAATAAAAACCGCAGTTAAGCGATAAATAAAACAATCAATGCACAGGTTTATCCACAGATTTTGTGAATAAGTATTAGACGAGGAATTGGGAGTGGTGGACGCTTTCATTCCTGCACCAGCGTGCAGGAATGAGCAGACTTATCAAAGATTCGATAAATATTCGGGCAGGTGTTGGCGAATATCGGCGGCACTCAACATGGTGAGCTCTTTGTCGAGTTCGAAACGAACCAGTTTTTTAATCTGTTCCGGCAGTTGGTTACGCAGCAAGCCAAGAAAAGATGGGCCGGCAACAATCAGCAGTTGTTCAAACCGGTTTGCGTTGTGCGCCTCTTCCAGATGCTGAGCAACGTGATGCGCAAAAACGTCGGCTTCGTGTTTTTTCGGATCGGTGGGTTGCTCAAAAGTATGTCCGCCTGCTCCGGAACTTTTGATTTTTCCCGGCAGGCCGGACGTTATGTCCCGGTCATGTAAACGACCTATCGGATGAGAAAAGTCTTCGATTTCCTCTAAAGGTGAAGAAGGCGTGTCGGCAGTAAAAATGCGTGCACGAGTGCTATCAGCGACAAGTATCCAGGTTGATTTCATGATTGTTCCCTCTGTGGCGATTTTGTTTAAATAATACGCTCTGCAACACCTATTAATCCTAAAAAGCATAGGTGTTTGTATTGCTTGCTGTAGGATCATAAGTCTCTACACAAATATTGTAAAGAATCATTTTACAAACAATATTTTTGAAAATATAAATAGAATCAGCTGATTGTAAAAAGGTGTAGATACTTCTGATGCAGGATAGAGAAATCAAGTCATTCAATCAATAAGTAGCAATACCTAGCGTACGAAGTCCATAGAGGACGTTGCTAATTGTTTTGTGTTTGTCGTTATGTTGGTCACACGAAATCTTGCTGACAGGGTAAAATAGTCTATCCGGTATAACAGTAAATCTGAATCAACTTTCTAATCCCATGCAGCCAGCATTTGTTCATTTAAGACTCCACAGCGAATTTTCTCTGGTAGACGGGATAGTCAAAATCAAGCCCTTGGTCAAGCGGTTGGCTGAGCTAAATATGCCTGCGATTGCGGTTACCGAGCACGCCAATCTGTTCTCGCTGGTCAAGTTTTATAAAGCGGCATTAGGGCAGGGCATCAAGGCGATAGCCGGTTCCGATGTGCTGGTTTTTAATCCTGAAGACCCCGCCACGCCGTATCGCTTGACCTTGTTGGTCAATAATCACGCAGGTTACATTACCCTGACCGAGTTGATTTCAAAAGCGTATCAGGAAGGCCAGCATCAGGGTGTGCCGATGCTCCGGCAGGAGTGGATAGAAGCCAACCATAACGGCCTGATTGCGTTGTCTGGCGCGATGAGCGGGGAGATAGGCAAGGCGCTGTTAGCCGAAAACCATGATGCGGCCAAACGGCTGGCGGAGTTTTGGGGCGGGTTGTTCGAGCAAAGCTTTTACCTGGAGTTGCAGCGGGTCGGCAAGCCCGAAGAGGAGCGCTATATCGCCGCCGCCGTTGAACTGGCGGTGGCTACCGGTTTGCCGGTGGTTGCGACCAATGATGTGCGCTTTGTTTATCAACAGGATTTTGCCGCCCATGAAGTGCGGGTCTGCATCAATCAGGGGCGGGTGCTGGATGATACCCGTCGGCCCAAGGATTACACCGACCAGCAGTATTTGCGCAGCGCCGAGGAAATGCAGGCGCTGTTTGCCGATATACCCGAGGCCTTGGAAAACACCGTAGAAATTGCCAAACGTTGTAATTTACAACTGACGCTTGGGAAAAATTTCCTTCCCGATTTTCCTGTACCCGAAGGCATGAACCTGGGCGAGTTTATGGCCGAGGAGTCCATGAAAGGCCTGGAACAGCGTTTACAGCATTATCCGGCAGTGGGACAGGGTACGGATGAGGAAAACCGGCGTGTTTATTATGAGCGCCTGGATTTCGAGCTGAAGATGATCACCCAAATGGGCTTTCCCGGTTATTTTATGATTGTTGCCGACTTTATCCAGTGGGCAAAAAACAATTTGATTCCGGTAGGGCCGGGGCGGGGTTCGGGCGCGGGCTCCTTGGTGGCTTACGCGCTTAAAATTACCGACCTCGACCCTATCGAATTCGACCTGCTGTTTGAGCGGTTCTTGAATCCCGAGCGGGTTTCGATGCCCGACTTTGACGTGGATTTCTGCATGGATCGCCGGGACGAGGTGATCGATTATGTCGCCCGGCATTACGGCCGCGATCATGTGGCGCAGATCATCACCTACGGTTCGATGGCGGCCAAAGCGGTTATTCGCGATGTCGGCCGGGTGCTGGGTTTCGGCTACGGTTTCGTTGATCGATTGTCCAAACTGGTGCCGTTTGAAATAGGCATGACGCTGACCAAAGCGCTAAAAGACAGCCCGGAACTGAAACAGCTTTATGACACCGAAGAGGAAGTCAAGGCGCTGATCGATATGGCGCTGTCGCTGGAAGGCACGTCCAGGAACGCCGGAAAACATGCCGGCGGCGTGGTGATTTCGCCGACTAAGCTGACCGATTTTACGCCGCTGTATTGCGATCAGGACGGCAATAACCTGGTCACCCAGTTCGACAAGGACGACGTGGAAGCGGTCGGCCTGGTCAAGTTCGACTTTTTGGGCTTGCGCACGCTGACCATTATCGACTGGGCCTTGCAGGACATTAACGCCAAACAAAAAAAACTGGGCCTGCCGCCGGTCGATATAACCACCATTCCCCGGGATGATGCTGCATCCTACGAATTGTTAAAAAACGCCCAGACCACCGCCGTATTCCAGCTGGAATCGAGGGGTATGAAGGAGCTGATTAAAAAGCTCAAACCCGACTGCTTCGACGACATCATCGCGCTGGTGGCGCTGTTTCGTCCGGGGCCGCTGGAATCGGGCATGGTGGACGACTACATCAACGTCAAGCACGGGGCCAAAGCGGAATATGCACATCCGTTGCTGGTGCCAATTTTAAAACCCACCAACGGCGTTATTTTGTATCAAGAACAGGTGATGCAAATCGCCCGTGAGATGGCGCTGTACACGTTGGGCGGCGCGGACATGCTGCGCCGGGCGATGGGTAAGAAAAAGCCTGAGGAAATGGCCAAGGAGCGGGATAAATTTACCGCCGGTGCGATAGAAAATCAGGTTGACGAAAAAATCGCCACTTACGTGTTCGATTTGATGGAGAAGTTTGCCGGTTACGGTTTCAATAAATCGCATTCGGCCGCTTACGCGTTGGTTGCTTATCAAACCGCTTGGCTGAAGGCCCATTATCAGCCTGAGTTCATGGCCGCGGTGCTGTCCGCCGATATGGACAATACCGATAAAGTGGTGATTTTGATCGAGGAATGCAAGCAGATGAAACTGGAAGTCTGTCCGCCGACCATCAACGTTTCCAAATACAAATTCACCGTTAACGATGCAGGGCAGATCGTTTACGGTCTGGGCGCACTGAAGGGCGTGGGCGAGGCGGCCATTGAGGAAATGCTGATCGAGCGGGAAGCAAACGGATCATTTTCCGGCCTGTACGATTTATGCAAGCGGGTCGATTTGCGCAAATTCAACCGGCGTGTGCTGGAGGCGCTGATACGCGCCGGAGCTTTCGACGAATTCGATGACAACCGGGCCGGGCATTTGGCGGAGCTGCCCACGGTATTAAAAGTCGCCGAGCAGCACGGCAAAAATGCGCAAACCGGCCAGAACGATTTGTTCGGTCTGGCCGTTAATGCCGAAAATGTCGATGACGCCCATGCTTATTCCACCGTGGTTGAACCGTGGTCGGAAAACGAGCGGCTGGCGGCGGAAAAATTGGTTCTTGGCTTGTTCTTGACGGGTCATCCGATCAACCAATACGAGGCTGAATTAAGGCAGTTTACCCACGGAACCATAGAGTCGCTGTTGGCTAATGTGGAGCGATCCAAAAGCAGGAAGATGGAAGCCAAAACGGCCGGTTTGGTCGTCGAGGTGCGCACCCGCCAGACCAAGAACGGTAAAATCATGGGTTTTGCGACCATCGATGATAGAACCGGCAGGCTGGAAATTGCAGCCTTTGGCGATGTCTACGAAAAATACCGGGGCATTTTTACCCGCGACAGCCTGTTGATTGCCGAAGGAGCATTGGGCATTGATGACTATTTAGGGACGTTACGCTTGACGGTAGAAAAGCTGTACAGCATGGAGCAGGCCAGGGAAGTTTATGCCAGAAGCATACAGCTGGTGTGGAATGTAGCAGATAATGACCGCGACTTTGTGATGAAGTTGACTGCCGCTCTTGAACCTTTCAAGGGCGGCGGCTGTCCTGTGGGCATCAGTTATAGCTCAGAGGTTGCCAAAGCCAATCTGCAACTGGGCGACGAGTGGCGCGTCCATCCTACCGATGAACTGGTGGCGCGTTTGAAATCGATGTTGGGCAGCGAGGCCGTAGAGGTTAGGTATAGGTAACTACCGAGTAGTTACCTTTTTGTTGAATTTTTGCTGTTGAATTAATTCCTGTATGAGCGGACTCTTAGGTTATATAACGCTGTCGAAAAGACAAGAGCATCACGACTGGATGCGC
>JAUXTH010000066.1 GCA_030679035.1 Methylobacter sp.
CGAACGTGTTCACCTTGTCCAATCCGCCCGCCGCAAATGCAGGCTCAACTGCCAGTAGGGCCAGCAGGGCAATAGCGCTTAATACTGTTACTCTCTTCATTGTCATTTTGTACTCCGGGTTTATAAAAAGATTGCTTGGTAATGCCCCGGCTTAGCGCCGGATTTAGATACGCTTGATGGTCGTTTCTTGGTAATTTACCTCATAGGTTGAATGGTTGTTGTCGATTGTCAGTATAAACCAAGTTATAGTAATTTGGTATAGTTTTTTATAGCTATTTGGTTATTTTTGGTGTTCGTTTTATGGGCTTGCCGTCCTTATCGTCCATGACGGTTTTGCAGTCGTCTTTGTATCCACTGCACCCCCACCAGTAGCCGTATTGGCCCTTGCGACGGTACATAACTCGCCCGCAATCAGGGCAAGGCGCGGTTTTAACGGCTAGAGGCTTGCCTTTCGCGTCATCAAGGAAGGTTTTGCAATCTGTACTCGTGCAAAACCAACCAAAGCCGCCCTTCGGTTTGCCCGTTTCCTTGTCTTTTTTTCGGTAGCGCCTTAGTGGCGCTGTCTTGCATGTTGGGCAGGTATGCACAACGGACTCAACGGGCTTGCCGTCTTTGTCATCCATGAAATGTTTGCATTCTTCGCTTGAACAGGCCCATAAGTAGCCGGTGCCGGTCTTGCGTTTAAAGCGGCGCATGGTCCCGGTTTCGCACACCGTACAGGTGTAGGTTTTTCGCTCAATCGGTTTATTGTCGGCGTCGTCCATGAATGTCTTGCATTCGGTGGTCGTACAACCCCAGAAAGGCGATTTCCCGGCCGGCGAATAGCGGCGTAGGCCGCCGCCACACTTTGGGCAAGGGAAGCGCGGTTTTATGGTTCCCGCGCTTGCCACGGCGTTAATGTCGGTCTGGAGCTGTTCAAAAGCAGGGGCCACCACATCGATGTAGCCGCTATTGCCTTCGGCAATGCCGTCTAACTCTTCCTCAAGTCCGCGCGTAAAGGGTAATTCAATGAACGCGAACTCGGCTTTTACTAACTGATCGACCAGTAAGACGCCCGTTTCCGTCGGTTCTAAAAACCGCTTCTCTTCAACCAGGTAGCCCTTGCTCATGATGTTCTGCATGATTGCCGGGTAAGTGGACGGCCGCCCGATGCCTTCGGCTTCGAGCTTCGCTATCAAGCTAGCCTTAGTGAAACGTGAAGGCGGCTTTGTTTCCTTCCGGAGTAATTTGCCGGATTCGGCCACTTTGGCCGAACCGACATCGAGCAACGGGACTTTGCCGCCGCTGGCGTCGTCGCCCTCCCCCTCGTCTTCATCATTCACCGCGTCTTTCGCGGTTAGGATTCGCCACCCCTGTTCCACGAGTACGCGGCCTTTGGCCTTGAATTCGTAAACCTGCTCGCTATCTGTGGTTTCGAGCGT
>JAUXTH010000070.1 GCA_030679035.1 Methylobacter sp.
CAGCAAGACAGAAATTAAAGCGCAGAAAGAAAAGAGCGGAACGCAAGCAGCAATAAACCCAATCATTACCCGAAGCAAAGGCGCTCATCTTGTCGCTAAGATGAATGAGTTTAACCAGGCGAACCCGAACGCCATTGCCGCTGCGAAAAAGCAGAACGCCGATAAGGTAAAAGCCAGCTATGAGGAAGATTTAAACCGTGCGTTAGCCTCTGTACCGTTCGATGTTTACGCCCAACACTCGACCAACCAATGGCAGCCTGAAGGCATATTGCGCCAAGCGCATGATGCTTTGCGTCAGGAATATGGCATCAAACCCCCAATAGAGCCCGATCAAAATGCGCCGCAGTCAGAATGGGATAAATACGACGCTGATAATGAAGCTTTCTATGGAAATGACGAGCCTTACCAGCCGCCTACATACAAATCAATTGAACAGCAAAAAGCAGAGCGATTAGTAGAAAAAGAGGCGGAGCGTATCAAGCTATTCAGGATTATTCCCGATCAAGTAAAGCGTGGCGCTGATTTTGTTCAAAGCCAAGCTGACCTTAAAAACGCCGGAGTTTATCTTGATGCAGGTCATTCAAATAACGAAGATCGTAATAATCACCGTGCTTATGCTGAATTTAAGAAAACAGCAACGCCTAAACAATTAAAAGCATTATCAGATTATGAGAAATATATAAGAGCAGTCAATGAAACTACACGGTCACAAGATACTAAAGCCAAAGAAACCGCCGTATCAACTGAAGCCGAAGCAGGAAATGCAGGATCTCAGTCAAGTGACCGAAAAATGTTATCACCTCTGGCGACACCGGATGAATACCACTATAAAGAAGCTCAGTCAGCCTATCAGCATAGTAATCGTTATGGAGCACAAGCGGCTAGGGATAGTTATGTGCGCTCAATTAATAACCAGCATGATCGACTCAATAAAGATTTAAACGAAGCTCAAAAACAATATCTGGATGATTCCTTTATTCAGCTAAAGAAAGATTACCTTGAAAAAGAAAAGCCTATTCTGGCGGCTAGATCGGGTATGGTTTCGGCACATATTGCGGGCAGATCGAAGTTCGACGGAAGGCTGGCGACCAGGGGCCAATCTAGCTACGATAGGGCGACAGAAGCTCATAGCCAATGGTTTGATAGAGAAATAGGCGATATTGAGCGCGGCATATTGAATCGGCGCAATGACGAGCAGAAAGCATCAGATAAGAAGAAGACTGATAATAAGATTGTAAATAAAACCGTCGGCGCATTTGCGGGAAGCATAGGCGCAATGGATGAACCAGGCTATGATAAATCGGCATTTATGCCGGGAGCCAGAAAACAATGGGCAGCCATTAGAGCGCTGGGTGATGATGTTGCATTGAATGCTATAGAGAATATCAACAAGGTTCTTACCGAAGAATCAAAAACGATTGAGGATGTGCTTGGGAAGCGCAGTAAATTATGGAAGGAAATTAGCGAGTTTTTGGATTCGGATACGATCAAGCAACAGTCCAGCAAGCAGCTCGAAGAATCAAAGGACGCGCCCGATAAAGCCGTTGTTCAGCCAAGCAACGGCCAAGCAAGTGGCGCGGAAGTTGACGTTAAAAATGAGCTATCAAACAGCGTTGACGATCAAAAACAAGAAAATATTAACGATAAAACCTTGCTCGAATCGCACAAAGACCTCAACGACCGCCTGAACGCTGGCGACATCACTGCCGAAGAACTGAAAGCCGAATTTGAAAAACTGGTAGCGGACAAAGACGCCGCTTATGCCGAACTGAACAAACTAACCAAAGCCGACTTAACCAAGATGTATCGAGTCGGCTACCAGCGCCCGGATGCAAAAAAAGCCGATGTGGTGAAAGACGCTTATCAAGGCATGCTGGCCGACTTCAAGATTGCCGACGGCATGATCAGTTATGGCATGACCATCGGCAAAGGTATGAGTGGAGCAGATGACGGATTTACCGGCGCGGTGCGTAAATTCGTCAACGACACTACCGATGCGGATATTAAAGATTACGCAGAACAGATAGCCAAAGCCAAGGAAGAACGCGCAGCAAAGAAAGCCGAAGTATTGGCTGGCATGGATAACCCTGAAACCGCTGATGACTTTGGCCGGATTATGCGCGTTCGCTTTGACGAAAAACGGGCGGCAGGCATGGAGCATAACGAAGCCTTCAATGCGGCTAGGATGGAATTTACCCCCGAGCAGCGCGAGAAATTCGACAGCTTGGTTGCCGAAGAAACCAGAGGCAAGCGCCAAGCCAGAGCAGACCAGCAAAAAACCGATGTGCATGTCGCCGCGCAAACCACCGAAGGGCAGGTGATCGAAACCAAGCACACCAAGACCGGAGCAGATCTATTCGTAGTTAAGGCAGCGGACCGGGTTGATCGTGACGTTTATAATCACTGGAACACTACGGCAAAACGACTGGGAGGATATTACTCGTCATTCAAAGGCGCTGGCGCAGTACCGGGCTTTCAGTTCAAGACCCGCGACAATGCCGATGCGTTCCTGAAATTCTTGGGCGGAGACGTAACCGACGCCAAGGAAGCGGTACAGGCTAGGCGGGATGCTTACGCAGACGACAAATCACAAACCGCCGTCGAGCGGCTTAACGAAATGGCCGACCGCCTGGAAGAGCGCGGCACTGACTCGCTGAATCAAGATCGTAAAGCCAACACCCACAGACACGTGGGTATGGCGGCAAGAGCGGAAGCCGCCGCGCAGTCGGATATTGCCTTGGCAAAAACCATGCGTAACATTGCCAGCGCGATTGAATCGGGCGATGCTAAATTACTTGACCGGGTTCGGCAAAAAGTACAGGTCGAAATGCTGCAAGGCTTTATCCATAGCGCGCAGTCCGACCAACTGAGAAAACTGTATCCTAATTATGCCGACTATGAGCGGCACCAAGGAGAGAAACCCAATAAAGAAACCGCTGATTACGCGATGTTCCCGCAGTACACCGCCTACCGATCAGACCTGGCTAATTTGGGCCGTACTTTGCTGGAAACCGAAGGCACCAAGAAACTCGGCCAGCGGATCATGAAGGTTGCCGATGATGTCAGCGATGCTTACCTGAAATTCGCCAAGGATAATATTGATAAAGTCGGCGCTTTTAGGACTAAGGGCGGAGAAAGGGCGGCGTTTGCGTCAAAATCTACCGCAGAAGAATCAATCTGGCGTTCAGACTATAAGGGGGCGGCTATTGTGCTGCCGGTCAAGCGCGGCGAAAACCTTATTATCCTAAGCCCATCCGAAGCCATTAAGCGCGGCGTTTGGAAAGGCGACAACGACAAGAAGATTACGCTGAGCGCCGATTTTGGCGCTGAACTGGTCGAGAAGATAGGCAAGGCAGCCAGACTCGGCTCAAGAATATCAGTGCCGTGGCAATTTGAAAACGCTTACGACAAGCGCAAGCGCCTTGCTGGCATGGGCATTGAAACGCCGGCAG
Source organism: Methylobacter sp. (assembly GCA_030679035.1). GTDB lineage: Bacteria > Pseudomonadota > Gammaproteobacteria > Methylococcales > Methylomonadaceae > Methylobacter_A. The sequence continues at coordinate 3,453 of JAUXTH010000070.1, forward strand.
AGTTGCGCTCGGCATTGCGCGAGTTTATCGGCTTGCGTGAAGCGCCGAAAGAAGCCGACAAGATCAAGGAAATGGAACGGGCGATGGTTGGCCGTCAAAATGATGGCTTAGATTTCTTCCCGACGCCTGCCGGTATTGCCGACGAGATGATTGATGCGGCGGATATTAAAGAAGGCATGAGTGTGCTTGAGCCGTCGGCCGGGATGGGGCATATTGCTGAGCGTATTCGCGAAGCAGGCGTTGAGCCTGATGTAGTCGAGCTGTCGAATAGCCGAAGGGAATTATTGGAGGCCAAAGGCTTTAATGTTGTTGGCCGGGACTTTATGGATATTAATCCAAGGGAGTTTTTCAACTATGGGGATACATTCAAGGCTAAGGATGGCACCATTGGAATAATGCATGGCGGAGAGCTGGGCAGCAATAGAACTAAACTTCTTGATAAAGAGGGCAATAGTCTAGGATGGTTTGACAGGGATGAATTAACGGGAGTGCAGAAGAACGACGCTCTTAGTGGCTATGACCGTATTATTATGAACCCGCCTTTTGGCGATAGGCGCGATGCGCTGCATGTGCAACACGCTTATGACTTGTTGAACCCCGGCGGACGATTAGTTGCCATTATGGGCGAAGGTGTATTCTTCGGCAACGACAAAAAGGCGCAAGCGTTTAGAGACTGGCTTGAGCAAGTCGGCGGCACCGATGAGAAGTTGGCCGAAGGTACGTTTAATGATCCGTCGTTACCGGTAAATACCGGCGTAAATGCTCGCATGGTAGTTATTGATAAGCCTGAAGGCGATGTTAAATTCAGCAAGTCAAAATCAAACACCACTAACCCGCACACCGAGCAATCCCTGTTATCCGCTATCCGTGCCGCGCTCGACAGCAAGTTCTATTCTGGCTGGACGGATGCGGCTATGGCGACCGGGAAGTTTAAAGTCATTAGCCGTGACGAAGCTCTGAAAATATCCAGTGGCGCCGGAGATGCGAAAGGGTTTTATGATCCTGCTGCTGGAGGCGATACCTCA
>JAUXTH010000071.1 GCA_030679035.1 Methylobacter sp.
CAGCAAGACAGAAATTAAAGCGCAGAAAGAAAAGAGCGGAACGCAAGCAGCAATAAACCCAATCATTACCCGAAGCAAAGGCGCTCATCTTGTCGCTAAGATGAATGAGTTTAACCAGGCGAACCCGAACGCCATTGCCGCCGCCAAGAAACAGAACACTGACAAGGTTAAAGCCGGTTATGAAGAGGATTTAAACAGGGCATTAGCACAGGCTCCGTTTGATGTTTATGCTACCCATCCATCGAACAAAGGCGTGTCAGATAGTATGCTTAAACAAGGCCATGAAGCTTTGCGCGAAGAATACAAAATTACCGACAATCAAGGAACCAATGAAGATAATAGAACACAAGATATTGCGGTCAAAGAACACGGCGTACCAGATCGAGCCGAAGGTAGAGGAAGCGAAGAATCCAGGCTAAATAAAGAGCTTGATGCTTTGCTTTTAAAGCGAGAACAAATGCGCGAAAGACACATGGCAAAGTATCGTAATGGCAGCGCGACGAGGGCGCAAACAACAACGCACAATGCAAACGTTAGTCATCTTAATGACCAGATAATAGAGCTTCGCGCTGAGATAAAAGCATCAGTCACGCAGCCCACGGAATCCGCAAAGAATCCCAAGGAATCGAGCAATTCGTCAATCAGCGATCAAGCAAACCAACAATACCATCAAGCTATAAAATCAATGTCCGACGAGCTTGTTGAAGGTGGCGGAGTCGCTTATACCTATGACGATAACGGAAAAATAAACGGGCGCACACAATCTGTCAATCCTCCTTGGTTCAAGGATGGCACTTTTGTCGTACTCAGTGCAAAAGGTGAAGCGCTGGAAAAATCACCCAGCGTCAAAGAAATTAAGGCGGCAGTCAATGCGCATGAAGCCGGAGAAAAAATAACCGACAAGCAACGCCGCATCCTATCGGCGCTGTCTGACATGGCGACAGCAGAGGAAGCATTCCAGAACCAAGGCTATGATACCGAAGAACTAGACTTTGCTAACGGCATTGCATCCTTGCTATTAGCTGCAAAGCAGTTCGATAATGAGCATTACGAAGGGTTAAATAGTCTTGCCGAACAGGGCAAGGTCACGCAGGACAATATTCACGAATTTTGGGGGGAACTAAATGACTATATCGAAGCAGAGACAACAAGAAATAGCACAGACCGCGGCGAAAGTAGTAGCCAAGGTAATATCGGACAAGAAGAACTCCAGCTCACCGGACAAACCGAAGCAGACGAAGCCAACCAAGGTGAAATCAATGAACAAGAAACAACCTATCAAATATCCGACGAACCCGGTGGAGCCTATGATACTGGATGGCGAAATAGCGCCTTACAGCGCCCCCAAGTCATCAACGTCAAGACCGGAACTGTTAAAACCGGAATCACCGAAGTAAACACGCCGCAAGATGCGCTGCATGTTATCTCATCATTCAGTGATTTTGCTCAAGAGCAAATGCTCGCCATTGTTCTCGATAAAAACAATAAAGTACTGCAAGTGGTTAGGCATACCGCAGGGCTTAGCGACAGCTCTATGGTTGATCCTGGTGTATTAGCGGGGTCAATTCACGGTATTAAAGGCGCAAGATCGGTATTCTTTGCCCACAATCATCCTTCTGGAAAGATGTCGCAGTCCAATGCTGATTATGAAATAACCGATAAGTTGACCGAGTTACTAAGAGGTACCGGCGTCGCTTCAAAAGGGATGCTGGTCACAGTAACGGGGCAGCAGGGCACTTGGTATGATTCCGAAATCCACACGTTAGACTCGCCTGTTATCAAGGAGACAGAGGCCGAGCGCACCAAAAATATCAACGTGACTGAGCGGAAGATTACCAGCAATACCAAGCTTGCCAGCGAAAAAATAACCGGTCCGGATGATGCGGTTAGAATCGCCAACATTGTTGCCAATGGCCGCGCGGGTGTCCTGTTATTAGATAACCAAAATCAGCCGGTTTCTTTTGTTGAAATGAGCGATGACACAATGAGCGCACTGAGAACCGGAAAGACGGGAACGGGCGCCTCATTGCTACTAAAAGAAATTCATGAAACCAATGCTCGCGCAATGATGATGGTTATTCCAGTTGCAGAGCAGTCGCTAGAGAGTTACGCCAATACTGCCAAAAACTTAAGCGCCTTTGCCAATAATACCGGACTTACCCGATTTCTTGATGCTATTGTGGGCAGAAAGTCATTAATGACTGAAGGCCTGAATATTTCCAGCAAAGGGGCGTATTACAGTAAATCCCAATCCTCAGCCGCTAACCCGCACACCGAACAATCCCTGTTATCGGCTATTCGCTCAGCACTTGACGGTAAGTTCTATTCTGGCTGGACGGATGCGGCTATGGCGACCGGGAAGTTTAAAGTCATTAGCCGTGACGAAGCTCTGAAAATATCCAGTGGCGCCGGAGATGCGAAAGGGTTTTATGATCCTGCTGCTGGAGGCGATACCTCA
>JAUXTH010000075.1 GCA_030679035.1 Methylobacter sp.
TTACTCAAGCACATGAAAAAACGTTTCATCTTCCTTAATCATCCCTAATTCATCCCGAGCGCGCTCCTCAATGGCTTCCTGTCCTTTCCTCAAATCGAGCACTTCAGCGTACAACGCTTCATTGCGCTGTCTTTTTTCCTCGGCCTGTTTTTTCAAAACATCAAGTCGCTGTTGATAAGCTTCAATCTGCGCAACACTGCCGTCGCCAACCCATATCCGGTATTGAAAATGGATAATTAACAGGATGATAATCGCAATGATGGTTTTCATAAATGAAGCTCAACGATAAGGCTCAAGGTTTTTGCCTTGAGCCTTGCGCCTGATTTTTACAGCATTTTAAACGCGCTACGGCCTGCGTAAACCGCTAAATCACCTAATTCTTCTTCGATTTTCATCAGACGGTTGTATTTCGCAACACGGTCAGAACGGCTTAAAGAACCGGTTTTGATTTGCCCGGTGCCGGTGGCAACAGCTAAGTCAGCAATAGTAGTGTCTTCGGTTTCGCCTGAACGATGCGATACAACAGCGGTGTAACCTGCCGCGTGAGCAGTGTTAATCGCTTCCAAAGTTTCGGTCAAAGTACCGATTTGGTTTACTTTAATCAGGATTGAGTTAGCAATGCCTTTCTCAATACCTTCTTTTAAAGTAGCTGGGTTAGTCACGAATAAGTCATCGCCGACCAATTGGATTTTGTTGCCCAATTTTTCGGTTTGATCTTTCCAGCCGGTCCAGTCATTTTGATCCAGGCCGTCTTCGATAGAAATAATCGGATATTTATTAACCCATTCAACGAAGAAATCATTCATTTCAACTGAGTTGAAGCTTCTGCCTTCTGCCGATAACTCATAACGGCCGTCTTTATAGTATTCGGAGCTGGCTGCGTCCATACCTAAGAAAATATCGACACCGGCTTTGTAACCGGCTTTTTCAATCGCTTCTAAGATGACTTCAATGGCTTCTTCATTAGAAGACAAGTTCGGTGCGAAACCGCCTTCGTCACCAACAGTCGTTGCCAAGCCCCTGCCTTTTAAAACTTTGCTCAGGTTATGGAAAACTTCAGCGCCGTAACGGATAGCTTCACGGAAAGTCGGTGCGCCGACAGGCAGGATCATGAATTCTTGCAGGTCAACGCTGTTGTCAGCATGTGAACCGCCATTGATGATGTTCATCATCGGCACCGGCATGACGAATTTACCGCTGGTATTCAAGTGACGATATAAAGGCACACCCGCTTCTTTAGCCGCCGCATGAGCTGCCGCCATTGATACCGCCAAAATAGCATTAGCGCCTAAACGGCCTTTGTTTTCAGTGCCGTCCAGTGCGATCATTTTTTTATCGATGCCTTCTTGATCGGCAACGTCCATACCAACAATCGCAGCGCGAAGTTCTGTATTAACATTGTTGACCGCGGTCAATACGCCTTTACCCAAATAACGGCCTTTGTCATTGTCACGCAACTCTATCGCTTCGCGCTCGCCGGTTGATGCGCCGGATGGCACCATCGCGCTGCCGATCACGCCGGACGCCAAAATCACGTCCGCTTCCAGAGTCGGGTTTCCGCGTGAATCTAAAATTTCTCGTGCACGAATATCTACTATTGCAGTCATTATTTTTCCTTATTTAGAGAGTTGTTTCAATCAGGCTGGTAGATTTTACAGCCCTGTCGATAGTTAATAAAATTTCCAGTAATTCTTTCATTCTGTGTAAAGGCCAGGAGTTGGGGCCGTCACTTTTTGCTTCCGCAGGATTCGGATGCGTTTCCATAAACAGTCCGGCAATGCCGACTGCAACGGCAGCTCTGGCTAGTACCGGTACGAATTCACGCTGCCCGCCCGATACAGTGCCTTGTCCGCCGGGCAGTTGCACCGAGTGCGTCGCATCAAAAACCACGGGACAACCGGTGTCGCGCATGACCGCCAAAGAGCGCATATCCGAAACCAGATTGTTGTACCCGAAGGATACGCCGCGCTCGCAGACCATAATCTGCTGGTTTCCGGTTGCCTTGGCTTTGTTGGTGACATGCACCATATCCCAAGGTGCCAGAAACTGGCCTTTTTTGATATTAACAGGAATGCCATGGGAGGCAACTTGCTGAATAAAATTGGTTTGCCGACATAAAAACGCAGGTGTTTGCATCACATCAACGACCGAAGCCACTTCGGCCAACGGCGTATCTTCATGCACGTCAGTCAACACCGGAACGCCGATTTGCTGTTTGACTTTTTCCAGTATTTTTAGCCCCTCTTCCACGCCGGGGCCGCGATAACTTTCATGCGACGAACGGTTGGCTTTATCGAACGATGACTTGTAGATAAAGGGAATGTTCAGCTGGGTCGTTAATTCTTTAAGGTAGCCCGCCGTGTCCAGTGCCAGTTGTTCGCTTTCAATAACGCAGGGACCTGCTATCAAAAAAAACGGTTGATCCAATCCTGCTTCGAAACCACATAACTTCATTTCACTACACCTTTTTTATGTTCAAAAGCCGCAACTACAAAACCGGAAAACAACGGGTGGCCTTTTCTGGGTGTTGAGGTAAATTCTGGGTGAAACTGGCAAGCCAGGAACCACGGATGATCGGGTATTTCCACCACTTCGACCAGGCGTCCATCAATCGATTTACCGGAAAAACGCATACCGGCCTGTTCCAGCTTTTCCATGTACTGGGTGTTAAATTCATAGCGATGACGATGCCGTTCGGTAATCACATCTTTCTGATATAGCCGGAATGCCAACGAATCGGTTTGCAGCCGACATTGCTGTCCACCCAGACGCATCGAACCGCCTAAATCGGATTCTTCGTTGCGCGTTTCCAGCTGACCGTCTTCAGACATCCATTCGGTAATCAGACCAATCACCGGATGCGGCGACTTAGGCAGAAATTCGGTGCTGTGTGCGCCTTCCAAACCGGCTGCATCGCGAGCAAACTCAATCACGGCAACCTGCATGCCTAAACAAATACCCAGATAAGGAATTTTGTTTTCCCGCGCATACTTAACCGTGGCAATTTTGCCTTCCACGCCGCGTTCGCCAAAACCGCCGGGCACCAGAATAGCATCAATGCCTTTCAGCTTGGCTACACCTTCATCCTCAATTGTTTCCGAATCGATATAGACGATGTTGACCTTGGTGCGGGTGCGAATGCCCGCATGAATCAACGCTTCATTCAGAGACTTATACGCATCGGAATGATCGACATATTTACCGACAATGGCGATGGTCGCTTCGTTGACTGAATGTTCCAGCGCCTCAACAACGGCTTCCCATTCGGACAAATCCGCCGGAGGCACATCCAGCCGCAACTTGTTAACGACAATATCGTCCAGGCCTTGCTCATGAAGTAACAACGGAATCTTGTAGATCGAATGGGCATCGACCGCGGAAATAACCGCTTTTTCCTCGACATTGGTAAACAAGGCGATTTTACGTCGCTCGCTGAGCGGCACCGGTTGTTCGGAACGGCAAATCAGAATATCCGGCTGTATGCCGATACTGCGCAATTCTTTTACCGAATGTTGGGTCGGTTTGGTTTTTATTTCACCGGCCGAGCGAATATACGGCACCAGCGTCAAATGGATAAACAGCGACCGATCGGAACCCAGTTCGAAACGCATCTGCCGGATGGCTTCCAGAAAAGGCAAGGATTCAATATCGCCTACCGTACCGCCGACTTCAATCAAGGCAACATCGACACCCTCGGCACTTTCATAAACGCGACGTTTAATTTCATCGGTAATATGCGGAATGACCTGGACTGTCGCGCCCAAATACTCACCTTTACGCTCTTTGCGCAAAACGGTTTCGTAGACCTGCCCCGTTGAGAAACTGTTCTTTTTGGTCATCGTGGTTTTAATAAACCGCTCATAATGGCCTAAATCGAGGTCAGTTTCGGTACCGTCTTCAGTAACAAATACCTCGCCATGCTGAAAAGGGCTCATGGTACCCGGATCGACATTGATGTACGGGTCGAGCTTGGTCATCGTGACCTTGAGGCCGCGCGATTCCAGAATGGCGGCCAATGAAGATGCGGCAATGCCTTTGCCGAGAGACGAAACAACGCCGCCGGTAATGAAAATGTATTTTGTCATGTAGGATTTTTAGTTCATAGGATGGGCTGAGGCACGAAGCCCATCAATCGCAAACGATGAGCCTCCTTCATCAACTCATCCTAATAGCACTGATGAAGTTAGGTAAAACTAGTGTATTTTAATCGACAATGGGCTTGTCGTCATTGTCTTTTAGGATTAATTCTCAACTTTACAGGCGAAAACAGATGCAGCCCTGTGTTTTTTCAATATAAAATTGTGCACTGATCCAAAGGTCACCAACGGCGGCGAGCATGTCGTCCAGGTAAACCAACGGTATCGCATCCCTTTCCCACGGCGGAATGCCCGCTTCCTGAAACAGGTTTTTCAGCGAATGGTGACCCTGACGCCCGGGCAGACAGATTTTTTCACCACCCCGGCGAAACCTGATCTCGACCTTGGCAGCCTGCCATTGCTCACGGAGTATTCCCTTTGAAGAAGGTTCGTAGGACAAAACCTGCCCTTGGGCAATTTTTGTCGACGCTTGCCCGTTCGGCCAAACAAGGTCTTGCTGCGCGTTCTGCACAACTTGTGTTAAGCAATACAGCTTATCCCGATAGCGGCGAATACTGTAGCCCTGCCCCGACAATACCGGATCGCGATGCCCGGCTGCCGCAACCACCTCGTTTAAAATCCGTTCGACAAATGCCTGCGCGGGCATTTTCAGCCCCAAGTGCCGGAACCAATGCCTGATGATAAGTTGCTGCGGATGAAGTTGATGCTCTGTTAGTCGGCTAATATACAAGGTTTGATTTGCTGAATTAAAAGCCGCATTAAACAACTCATCGGCAACTTCCTCAACCAGCACCTGCGCATCCGCACAATGCTTGGCCGAACGCGCCACGGTTTTATCGATTGCAGTCCAGCGTTGTTTGAGTAGCGGCACCACCGCATTGCGCAGGAAATTGCGGTCATAATCGTTGCTTTGGTTGCTGGGATCTTCAACCCAGCTTAACTGATGCGATTGGGCGTAATCGCAAATCGCCTGTTTGGGCGTATTCAACAAAGGCCTGAGCATAGCGCCGGAACCGAAAGCTTGACGCTCCGGCATCCCGGAAAGCCCGCGCAAGCCGCTGCCGCGAAAGAGTTGCAGCAGCACCGTTTCCAGCTGATCTTCCCTGTGCTGGGCTAACAGCAACACATCACCCACGCTGATTAACGATTCTAAAGCCGCATACCGGGCGTTCCTTGCGGCTTCCTCAGGGCTTTCACCCGGCGTAGCGTTGGCATTAACCCGTAGCGTTAAAAATTCAACACCCAGTTCTTTAGCCGTTTTTTCGCAGTGTTCGGCCCAAGCTTCAGCTTCTGCCTGCAAGCCATGATGCACGTAAACTGCGGTAATTTTGTCTTTGAGTTGAGCCATTGACGAGCAGCAATGCAGCAAAACATGGGAATCTACCCCGCCGCTGTATGCAATGTAAAACCTTTGTCGCTCGTTCCCAAGATCAAGCTTGGAAATAATGTCCTCGCAAAGCAGCGAACCTTTCGCCTTTCGCCTTTCGCCTTGCACCTACGCCCTACTTCCCGGTTTCCTCAAAAACCCCAAAATCCATAATCCGCTGGTAGCGTTTTTCCATAACCGTATCGATAGGTTGACGCATCAATTCCTGCATATGACGAACCAGGGCTTCCTTTAGATTCGACGCAATCACTTTAAAATTTCGATGTCCGCCGCCTAAAGGCTCCCTGACCACTTCATCAAGAAAACCCTGTTCACGAATACGGTCCGAGGTAATACCCATCGCTTCGGCTGCCATTTGCGTTTTATCAGGGCTTTTCCACAGGATAGATGCGCAACCTTCCGGAGAAATAACCGAATAAGTGCTGTACTCGAGCATGATTAAGCGGTCGCCGACGCCGATGGCCAACGCGCCACCGGAACCGCCTTCGCCGATAATGGTGCAGATAATCGGCGTTTTCAGCTTGGACATTTCAAACAGATTTCTGGCGATGGCCTCGCTCTGGCCGCGTTCTTCCGCGCCGATGCCGGGATAAGCCCCCGGTGTGTCGATCAGGCAAATGACCGGCATTTTAAAACGCTCCGCCATTTTCATCATGCGCAAGGCCTTGCGGTAACCTTCCGGGCGCGGCATACCGAAGTTACGATAAATTTTTTCCTTGGTGTCGCGGCCTTTTTGATGACCGATCACCATAACCGGCTGTCCTTCAAGGCGCGCTAATCCACAAATAATCGCCGGATCATCGGCATAAGCCCGGTCGCCGTGCAACTCATGGAAATCGGTAAAAATATGTTCCACATAATCCAGCGTATAAGGACGGCCTGGATGACGGGATAACTGGGAAATCTGCCAATCGGAAAGATCAGTAAAAATCGACTCGGTCAGCGCTTGGCTGCGGTCTTCCAGTTGTTTAAGCGCATCGGAAATATTAATGTCGTTGTCGAACTGCACATTGCGGAGTTCTTCAATTTTCGCTTCTAATTCAGCGATGGGTTGTTCGAAATCGAGAAATTTTAGGTCCATGTAGACTTGATCTGAAGAATTGTTACAGTAATGAGTGATTTTATAGAAATTCAACAATTTTTTCTAAATAAATTACGAACTCCAATTAACTTAAAAACCGCAGTTTATCCACGAAAGACACGAAAAACACGAAAGACAACTAACAAATCAGTATGTTGTGTTTAACTGTCTATTCCTCCGCTCCCTTTTCATGCCCGTTGCGTTCACTGCTATTAAGCAAGATTAAGATGAACTGAGTACAATTGTACCCAGCTGCCCCCACCAACAAACAGGATAAAAAAATGACTGAAAACCTATCAGCAACAAACAAAGTTACCTATTGGCAACCGTCGGCAGGCGAAACAATCTCAGGCGTAATTCAAGGCAGTGGTACTTCTAAAAATTCACTCTATGACGAACAGAAAACCATGCTTTTACAGGATGGTAACGGCTCGGTTGTGAGTGTTGCCCTAAATCGTTATTTGATACACAGCTTGAAACAAAATAACGCCGCGTTGGGGGATATAGTGACAGTGACTTTTCACGGCAAAGAACAGAAAAACAACGGGCGTTCTTTCAATCGGTACACTTTGTTAGTTGATAAGATTAATCACTCGGTATAGGGGTTACTTTTTATTGGTAATGTAACCTGACCCTCAACTTTTTACAGCTTTTGGATTCCGCCTTACCTTGTTTAAAAAAAATTTCCGATGCATGAACATCATTCTAAATGAACAATGATGTCCATGCGTTGATGGGGAATGCCGATAATATCGATGCCGCTTTCTGTGATGGTATAGAAAATCACATGCCTCCCTTCTGGAAAACTGTAATAGCCGGATTTAACGTCATCCCGTCGTTTGCCAAGCTGTGGATTTTCTGCAAGCCACGAAAACCGGCCTATCATTAAGCGGATGTATCTATCTGCCTGCTCCAAACCCCATTCATGAAATGAATATAACCAGATCTGTTCCAGATCATTTTCAGCCAGCTGCCTGATGCGGTAGCTGGGCGTCATTTGATGTGTTTTTCATGCATTGCCGCAATAAAAAAATCCCCATCAAAATTCTCTACCACCGGACTGTCTTCTCCGGCTTGAAGCTTTAACCTCAATGCCTGAAGCTTAGCCTCATCCTCTTCGAGCTTTCGAAGGCCAGCACGAATCACTTCACTAACAGACTGGAACCTCCCTTCCTTTATTTTTTCAACCACGAATTTATCAAAATGCTCACCCAAGGTGACGGATGTATTTCTGGGCATAATGTTGACCTCTCAAAAGATGTATTAAATATTAATACCCGAAATTTAGGAAGTCAAAACTTAAGTTTGGTTGAACAGCATCTTCGCGTTGCCCGAGCAGAGCTAAATAAAAACTTGACCATGCCCATCAGCTTTGCATTAATCGCCACAACAAAGGACAGGATTGCAGATTAAAATCCCAGTCCTACATTATCCATCCAAGCAAAGCGGCATAGGCATCACCTTTTGCCTATGTTAAAATCAGTCTTACACAGACTTGGAGAAAAAAACATGCGAGCCATTGAATTTCAAGCCACAGCTCACCAACACCTGTTGCGCCTTCCAGACACAATACCTGACGGTGTCCCATTGCGGGTATTACTCCTGCTAGATGAAGATGTGCTTACGGCAAACCAGCAAGTTCGACGCAAGCCATCCCCGAAATTGGCAGGAACGGTAACTATGCAAGATGATTTAATAGCACCTGCTATACCAGCCGATGATTGGGATGCCTTGCAGTGATTCTGTTGGATACCCATATTTGGGTTCGTTGGCTTGATCCTCAACAAAATCCATTAGCGCCGAATCTGGTTGATGTTATCGAAACAGCGGATCAAGTCGCAGTCAGTGCAATTACCTGCTGGGAAGTTGCCTGGTTGACGCGAAGAGGCCGCTTACAATTAAAACTGGACTTACAAGATTGGTTGGACAATGCCTTGCAAGGTTCTGATGTAACTTGTATTCCGATTGATAGAAACATAGCAATGGTTGCAGCTAATCTTCCTGAGCACCATCGTGATCCGGCTGATCGGTTGATTATTGCGACGACTATCCAACTAAATGCGCAACTGCTCAGCCTGGATAGTAGTTTTCCTGCGTATTCAGAGTTGGCCGGTAAATTAGTCCAAATATGAGTTTGCCCTACCCTCCCTTCTGGTAATCATTTGATACTCAAAGGTACGCACAGCGTACCCTACCGGGCTTGCATATTACACCGAGACAACCTTATCATGCTAGGATGAGCCTTGCCGAGTTATTACGGCCTTTCCGCATCGCGCAGCCAGTCTTGCAAGCCATTGACTCCAATAGCAAGGAACGTGTCTTGGAGGGCAATTACCCGGCGTAGCATTGCGCCATTATCAGACTCCTCTCTTTCCTCAGCCTCCCGGAACAATCGAGTCATCAATTGGGAAATATCCTCAAAACCGTACAACTGATACTTGGTGTGTCGGACAAAAACAGTAAATCTTTCTGCAGAAATCAATGCTTCATCGGGTCTGCACTGCGACATAGCATTGAGCCATTCGTCGAAGCCATCCAGATGGAAGCGATTGTCACTTTGATCCTGTTCGATGGCGGACAAATACTTATCGATAATATCCGAAGAAATAAGTGTGAGTGGATGGTCTTTCCCAAACATAGATGACATTTCCCTGGCTACGGACGATGCAATATCACTCGCCTCTTGCAAACCAACGCTTATGCCAAAGACACACTGTTCGAAATGTTGAACCATGTTCCCCTTATCGCTCCAAACCGTTGCAGCGCCTGTCCATGCATCGATGCTACCGAGTGTCTGCAACTGGAGAATGAAGACATGCAGATCAATATGTCCCGATAGTACTGCAAGGGCAGAAATCCGTCCCCACGTTTCAAGCGCTTTTCCGGTTGCAGTGGAAACCATACGATCAAGAACTCGTGAGGTTTCGTCGAAACGGTTGTGATAGGCGTAGTAAAGGCAAGGCTCTGCAACTTCCCAAAGGCGCTCGTCATCGTCCTCCAATGCCAGATAGAAGATTTCCCAGCCCAGCTCAGGTGCATGATCCTGAAAATACGGTAACCGCCACAGAACAAGCGCGCGAACAGCAGGATGAGGATCGCTAGCAAAACGTCTTAGTGTCGGCACAAGCAGTTCGGGAAATGGCCGACGTGTTTCCGCCCACTGTGTGGCAATGAGCATGACTGCTTCAGCCGTATCGCCACGGATCATATTAATTCCTATGCCAATAAGGTCTCTTGAGTCGCTATCGTAGTCCCTTTCCCAGCAGTTTAAAAAACCTACGGCAGCGAAAACCAATCGTGCCGCGTCTTGTTCCTCCTGGATTACATTCGCGCAGGCCTCCAATGCTTTAGCGGCTGCCTGGCAATGGCGCCAACGTACCGGATGTCGTTCGATCTCATCAAGGATCAATCCGACCAGGACTTGCGAATCAGGCTCCTCAATCGGTTTCCATTGATTAGCATCAAACTGAAGAGAACCATATCGATGGGCGAGATAAGTCGCAGCTCCATCTAGCATATCGTCATGAAAGCGTTCAGGAATTTTGACCCAATTTTCAGACAAAAGACGCATGAAACGAGCCGGACTTCTCGAAGTTGCTTCGCGTAATTGCCATTCAACCTGTTCCGCACCACCAACCAATGAATCGCGTTCCCAGTTGCCGCGCACTTCCTCCGCGTAATGTGACAGAATTTTCAACACGGCGGAATCCGAACCATCGAGAAATCGCTGATAAGAGAAGGGCGCCGCAACCCAGCCGCCACGAGAACCAATATGGGGTTGGCGTATGCATGGCCCGAACGCTTTCTCCCAGGAAGCCAATGTCGCCTGAGCTTCCGGTGAGCGAAGGTGGCACGGAATCGCTAATACTAATTCAGCGCGTGCTGTGAGTACCCAAGGTTTTTCGTTAATGTTTTCATCGTCCCGTAACGTCAGTATCACCGACATTACAGCATCTTGAGCTTGTTCATCGAGATACAAAAACGATGCATGGATCAGCGAGCCAAGTTCATATCTCAAATGCGATTCCAACATGCGCTTGTCGGTTACCAAACAGGCTACATCAGCAATATTACGTTCGGGCGATTCGATCAGCGCCAGAATGGCTAAATAGCGAAGAGCACCCTCACGGCTGAGACAAAGTTGTTGCCGATGGGCTATCCACCAATCCGTGTGTTGCTTTGCATGATGGAGGATTGCTGCTTCCAACGCCCGAAACAGTACCGTTTCGGCTGAGAAACACCCAATATCGCGTTGGCTGTGAGCAATTTCGTATGAAGTGAAATTCAGATATTGATCATACCAATCTCGATCATTGGAATATTTAGCACTACGAACCACGCTCCAATATTCAATTGCCTCTATAGCCAGATCAAGCAATTGCTCGGATTGCAACATGCGCCGATGAAGAAAATCTTTATCTCTGAATTCGTTAGGTTGGCATCTAAGTTTTTTATCGAAATGAAATTTCGATAGGTCTTCTTGTCCAATATCACCAGCAATGTAACGCCACAGCAATTCATCTCCTGCTTTGCCAGCGTCTACACAACGGGCAACGGCATGTCCCAGTAAGTCGTGGTTCAAGCGCGGAAAAGTTAGTAGCGTTTCTATTAACGCAGCTGTGCAGACTTTACTGTTAAAATCGGCATCCTGTAAGTCAAGGATAATATTTCTGGCTATGTGTTCACGATCCACCCAATCATATTTGAGGGCATTCGACCAAAAGCGAAGTACGCCTTCAGGATCGGATTTTTTCCAAAGAGCTATCCGATGTACATGTGCTACCAAGCTTTGTGCATCTCGTTCTTGCACTACATAAGGAATAAGAAATTTAAGCCAGAAAACATGCCAATCCTGCGAAGTAGCATGCATATACAGCGGTGTAAAAAGCTCGCGACGCTGGCGATGAAGATGCTGAATCAATGACCAGTCGTCATCTTGCGGAACTTGTTCAGCCAATGCTTCCGCGACTAAGCGTCGAATGTGAAATGCGGCATCGCTGTCAAATACGGCGCGAAGTTGCTTGCGGAAATTTGGCCGGTCACCTGCAGCTATATAAGCAACATAAGCGCGAATCGTCGGACGCACAAAAGGAACGGGGGGGAGTTTTTCTATAAAAGCCTTCAAGGAAAGTTGGCTACGTTCAGCTCCGCTGATGACAAGAACATCCAGCAAGGTTTGATGCCCGAACTCGATATTACCGGACTGATTCTCATGCAAGACCTCAGCGCTTAATAAGCGCTTAAGTGTTTCATCTGGCATTTGAACTTGAGCGCGAGGAATGTCGAGTTGGCGGGATCTCAGCATCCTTTCGGCTATCTGTTCAATAGCCATCATTGCGGCATCGCCCAGCAATTGATCGTCCCGAACTATCGTTTCCAAATACTTCCGGCTAAGTGCTTGACTGGTAGCAATATTGAAGCCTCCGGTTTTCTTGGCAATATCAGTGAATAACGCCAGCTCTCGAGGATTCTGCAGCAGGCTTCGAGTAGTTGTATCAAGAGATTCGGGATCGACTCCGTATTTACTGACCAGCGGAGCTACTACATTCTGCCAATCGAGAGGCGCATTGATCGCAATACGATCCCATGTTCGCTCAGAAAGGCGGCTGTCGTATTTCCGATCAAAGTCCCGGCACGCTGCTACTACAGTCACGTTTGGGATCAACAACAGTTGGTCAATCTGCGCAAGGAAAAACGATAGGACAGTATGTTCCCTTGATAAAGACAACACATCTAACGAATCGATAATGACGACCGTGCGTTTGCAGTCTGCCATCCGTCCGACAAGGCCAACCACATCCTCAGGTAGACCATGCGAAGTCCGCATTTCAGGTGTTGCGCAGTTTGCATACTCTCGAGTCTGGATAAATAAAGTTGCCAAGTCGTGGCGTGTTTCAAGTGTTTCCTGTAATTCCAGCAGCACACAGGTCTTACCTGAACCGGGAGTTCCGGCGAGCAGAACTGAACGTTCTTTCGCTTCGATTGCATCGATCAGTTGCTTGACTGTTGCGACATGAATGCGTCCTCCCGCGATGTCACGCCGCCAAGAACGGCCTATTGTTGAAACACTGGCAAATGATTTTTGCATCTCTTGTTGCGACAACGGTGGAACGAAGGTAGCGCCTGATTTTGCCAGAATTTCTTGAAGTTCAGCTTTGCTAAGTCGATGAGAGGGTTGCGCCGAAGTGCCGTTACTCGCGATACGAGCACCCAGCATATCAAGCCTAGTCCACAGCGCATAAAATGCGTTTTCTGCATTCGAGACCAAACGGGTCAGGCGCTCCATTAAAAGCTCCTGCATGCGTTCTATGTCTGGGGTAGACTCGAACGTTGTGCATGAAAGCAATTCATAAGCACCCAATCCTGCTAAGCCGGACATATGCTTAGCCAAGGCGGCATCGGTCTTTTGATGTTCAGCAGTCAGGTTTTGGCGATACGCAGTCTCATTCGGTTGGGTAACCAAATATTCACGTAGTTTGGCGAGAGCGCCAAAATTTCCACGAGTATAGAATTTAACCTGCGATTTTGGATTATCGGCCAAGAATCGCGCAGCTTTGGCTAGCTCATCCCCAAGATCAGCGACTGACCATGCTTGAAAATCCTTTTGATTCTTTTTGCACTGGCAACAGATTATGCTGTCGTCCAAGCGACCAATTACTACATCATCTACAGATATGGGGATTCCACTTGCATCAAGGGAAGTCGAATCGACTTCAAGCCATTGATAATTGTCGTCTGCTAGGATGCTTAAAGCCCAGTCAAATGCCACCAAGGTTTGGTAGCCATCGCCACGATTTGATCGAACACCTGCAAGACTCAAATTATTTCCTTACGGCGGGGTTGAAAGGTTTAAGAATTAAATTTTATGGAAAGAATAGAGCCTTCTTACGTTGTGCATTTCTGTAATACAAAGAAATGAGGCCTTCCATATTCAAAACCGCCTACTTTTAACATCCGAGTGCTATTTTTTTATTTGCGTTAAATTTGGATTAGCAGCGTAGGTTAGGGCATGTTTAGTTCAACCACCTCGCGCTACGCGCCCTTCGACAAGGCTCAGGACAGACTTGAATGGCATTATTCTGGAGCTGATTAATTCCAGCGTCATTTATCGCCGCACAACATGGTCTTGCAACCATTCTAAAAAATCTTGCCGGTTCATTTTACTGGCGGCGACCGCCAAGATTACTGCTTCTTGGCTATCAACATCGGCTTGTATTTCATAGCCATTCATCAGTAAGGTAACCTCAAGCGCGGCATGACCAATACGTTTATTGCCATCGACAAACGGATGATTATTAATCAAAGAGAAACCTAACGCCGCCACTTTTTCGATTAATGTCGGGTACAGTTCCTGATCTGCATAACTCATGCGAGGCTGTGCCAATGCGGATTCCAAGCCCTCTTGATTACGAATCCCCATTTCGCCGCCTGATGTTCAATGACTCGCTGATGCAGTTTTAAAACCTGTTCCAGCGTTAATAATTGCATTAGGACAGCCGTTTATACAGCTCTTTATTTTTATCCAGGGCATAGTCCATCGCTTGCTCAAAAGCGAGATGGTTGTCGCTATCCGTTTCTTGTATTTTTATTTTATGTTTCGGCAAATTTTCTAATATTTCCAATAACGCATCATACAAAGAATCTTCAACTTGAATGGTTAATGTTTTCATGGTCTCCCCTGTTTATTCCAGTCATGTTGGGCAGCCTGGCGGCTTATGCTAACCCGACCGTGACTGCCTAATTTACAATCCCACCCAATTCTCAATCCTAAGCCCTTCAACACGAGCAAATTCTTTCGCGTTATTGGTAACTAAAATCAAACCTTCACTTCGCGCATGTCCGGCAATATGCAGATCATTAACGCCGATGCTGTTGCCCTGTTTTTCCAGGCTTCCGCGAATGTCGCCATAATGCGCGGCGGCTTTGGCGGTGTAATCCAACACCTCTAAACGTGAGATAAAATCTTCAACCTGACTCAGATTATGTACAGGCTGTGCGCTTTTTTCGACGCCATGCAGCAACTCGGCCAGCGTTATCGTGGAAATGCACATCTGCCCCACATGTTGATTAAAAATCGCCAAAACTTCGATGGGGCGGCGTTTAAGCACATAAATAACGATATTGGTATCGAGCATGACTTTAAGCATTACAAAGCTTCTCGATCCGTTTCGATTTGTTCGGCGCGTTCTGCCAGAAAATCGTCGCTGACTTTTTCCCCGCTTAAAAAGAAACTGTCCCAGGTATGATCAACCGGGCAAAGTATGCGCTCCTCGCCATTGATGCGAATAGCGACTTTTTTCACCGAATCCTTAAAACGGACTTCCGCAGGCAAGCGCACGGCTTGGGTTTTGTTATTGTTAAAAACTGAGCCTTGTAACATGATAGACCTCGGTACTATTTGTATATATTTATAGTATATATCTAGTGTTTCCAGTCAACAAGTCCGGTTTAAGCAGAACGGGGTTTGCAACCCTATCCCTAACGTTTCTGGGATGTTCGAGCTAAGCGACTACATTTAACAGCTGCAAACGTTTCGGACGGAGCAATAGATGCGATTTCAAGATCAGCTAAATCGAGTGGTGTGCCACATTTCTCAAGTTCTGCGCGAATCCGGCCACAAACATAAGCGGCCTTTGCATCAAAGCCGACTATATTTACCGTCGGCAATAAAATGGTTTCCAGGTTGTTTAAGTGATACTCAGGCCGTTGGCTTTTTTCTGCGCCATAGACAATCTCGGAAATAGTGATCGTAGAGATATACTGCTGGTTTTTTGATACTTGTCCTAACTTGGCTAACAAGTTTTGCGAGGGGGGCGGTTTTACAATATTGGTATCGTATCTGTATCAAAGAGAAACATCGCGCCCTGTTCCACCATTCGCCCGCAAAGTTTCTATGTCGCCCATCGCATCCGTTACTTCATCAAAACCTTGCCATTTTCCTGCGATTGCGGCTAAGCCTTGTTTTTCTTCGTATTGTTCCAAAATATTAAGGTCATCAAGGCTAACCAATGCTGCAACAGGCTTATCGCGCCTAGTTATAATAAATCTCTCATGAGAATATTGGTTCTTGGCTATGAGTTCTGAAATATGTGATTTGGCTTCTGCTACGGATACTTGTGTAGTTGTCATATGTTATTCCTCGTAATTACCTTTTGGTCGTTATGACTTGTCTATGAACGTTTTTCAATGAAGTGACGTCTGCCATTTTCAAAACCAATAAAACCCAACTATTTTCCAGTTGCCGAATAGTCATTCACTTAAGTTGCGCCCTTATCCAAGGCTTTCAAATGCTTTAATTTTTCCTTGATCTTGATTTCCAAGCCTCTGTCTACCGGCTGATAATATTGCCTACCTACCAGCTCATCGGGAAAATAATTCTCCCCGGCGGCATAGGCTTCCGGTTCGTTATGGGCGTAGCGGTATTCCTTGCCGTAATCCAGCGACTTCATTAACTTGGTCGGCGCATTCCTTAAATGCACCGGCACACCCAAACTGCCGCTCTGTCTGGCATCGGCCATTGCCGCGTTGTACGCCATATACACCGCATTGCTTTTCGGCGCACAGGCCAAATAAACGACGGCTTGCGCCAATGCCAGTTCGCCTTCCGGGCTGCCCAATCGCTCCTGGGCTTCCCAGGCATTGATGCAAATCTGCAAGGCTCTTGGATCGGCATTGCCTATATCTTCGGAGGCCATCCTGACAACGCGCCGGGCCAGATAGGACAAATCGCAGCCGCCGTCCATCATCCGGCACAACCAGTACAGCGAGGCATCGGGCGAACTGCCGCGCACCGATTTATGCAGCGCCGAAATCTGGTTATAAAATTCTTCGCCCTGATTGTCGAATCGCCGCACGCCGCCAGACAGCACTTCTTTGGCGATAGCTTCATTAACCGTCTGACCGCCCTTCGCGGCGGCAAGCTCTACGGCGATTTCCAGCAGGTTGAGCAGTCTTCGGGCATCGCCGTCAGCCGCTTGGGCGAACTGCTGTTTTATCTCATCGGTCATTTCGATAGCCAAGCCGCCCAAACCGCGCACCTTGTCGGTCAGGGCTTTGTCGATCACCGCCAATAAATCATCAGCCGTTAAAGCGTTCAGCACATAGACCCGCGCCCTGGACAATAACGCATTGTTCAGCGCAAAAGACGGATTTTCGGTGGTTGCGCCGACAAAATAAACCGTGCCGTCTTCGACATGCGGCAGGAAAGCATCCTGTTGTGATTTGTTAAAGCGATGCACCTCATCGACGAATAGAATGGTGCGCCGATGCTGTTCCAGCTGGATTTTTTTGGCTTCGGCGACCGCCGCCCGTATTTCCTTAACCCCGGACAGCACCGCCGAAATCGGCATGAACTCGGCATCGGAATGTTGGGCAATGAGCCGCGCCAATGTGGTTTTTCCAGTGCCCGGAGGGCCCCAGAAAATCATCGAGTGCAAGCGCCCCGAAGCAATGGCTTCATAGAGCGGCTTGCCGGGTTGCAGGATATGTTGTTGGCCGACATAATCGGCGAGCTCTGTTGGCCGCATCCGGTCGGCCAAGGGCGTGGTTAAGTCATCGAAAAGCATAAATGAGGTTCAAGGTACAAGGTTAAAGGTAACTTGAACCTTTGACCTTGTACCTTGAACCTGCTCCTCATCAATCCGAGAAAACATCGACACCCTTCGGCGCTTTAAATTCAAACAGCGTCTGCTTTAACGGCGGGTTCAAAATGACATTGGAAAAATAAATACGCGTCAGCTGACCGAAATTATCGCTCAACTCCATGCCGCCCAGCGAATCGTTATTTAAACCGATCAGCACATATTTGAAACTGCTTTCCTGGTTTTTAGGCAGTAATTTTATCCACATCAAGTTGCCATCGACGCCCTGTTGCTCCATGGTGAAATTCTCATCCAGCGATATTTCGCCGCTTAACAGCAAGGCCGGTGTTGAACCCACCGATTCATCGAGCTTTTTGACGGTGACTTGTTCCAGATCGGTATCGTAAAACCAGACTTTTCCCGACGTGGACACTATCTGTTGCTGGAAAGGTTTCAAGTAATCCCAGCGGAATTTGCCCGGCCGTTGCAGATAAAAAACGCCGTAGCTGGTTTGCGTAGGATTGCCCGCTTCATTAATCAACACCTGCTTGAAATCGGCGGTCAGCGATTTTGTGTTCTTTAAAAATGCTTTCAACTGCCGAACAGGTTTATCTTCCGCATAGCCCGAAGTATTAAAAAGCAGCATGGCCATCAAACCAGCAAAAATTGTCATTTTTTTCATAAATAGCCTTTTTCAAAACATACTCAAACCTGCCTATAAGCAGGTTTACGCTGGTTCCCA
Organism: Methylobacter sp.; assembly: GCA_030679035.1. Classification (GTDB taxonomy): domain Bacteria; phylum Pseudomonadota; class Gammaproteobacteria; order Methylococcales; family Methylomonadaceae; genus Methylobacter_A. Next base: position 17,888 of record JAUXTH010000075.1, read on the forward strand.
AGCTCCAGCTTGGGAACCCAGATAGCGAAGCTCTTGCTTCGCGAAACGGGAAGCTAGAGCTTCCCGCACCGAATTCCCAAGCTGGAGCTTGGGAACTAGCACAACACCTCTTTAATTATTCGGTAACAAATCGTTAATCAAGGTTTCAATTTGATTAACAGGTGAATCCACACACGGCGAAGATTCTTCCGGTGCTGAACCTGCGATAAAGGGATACTCTTTCGCTCCCGAGCAATTTTCATTCGCCAACAAGCCGTTAGCCGGATCGACCCAGGCCATCTTGATGTTGTCCGGCGGAATCAATGTCACCGGCTGGGTTGAAATCTGCTTCATCACCGAAGTCCAGACCTGCAAAGCGCCGCTGGCCCCTGTCAATCCGGCCGGTTTGTTATCGTCCCGGCCTATCCAGACCACCGATAAATAATCACCCGTGTAACCGGCAAACCAACTGTCTTTTGAGTCATTGGTGGTGCCGGTTTTGCCGACCAAGCCATAGTCTGCCGGGAAAGATGAATACGCCGAGCGTCCGGTGCCTTCATGCATCACTTCCTGCAAGATGGTATTGACGATATAAGTGACCGACGGATCAAGCACTTGCCTGACCGTAAACGGGTAACTTTGCAGACGGGTGCCGTCGGCCGCAACCACCGCCCTGATGCCTTTTAACGGCGTTGCAAAACCATCACCAGCCAAGGTTTGGTAAATCTGGGTGACTTCCATCGGCGTCAATTGCGCGGCTCCCAGCAGGAACGACGGAAATAGATCAACCGGCCGGGTTATGCCCAGGCTTCGTAATGTTTTAGCGATCCGGGCAACCCCAATATCCATCCCTATCCGCACCGTTGCCAGATTGTAAGAATGCGCCAATGCGGTATGAAAGCCTACTGTGCCATGCTCTTCGTGATCGTAGTTTTTAGGGCTCCAGTCACCAGTACCCGCCCCCTTAATAGTAATAGCCGTATCGCTGACCGGCGTGGTAATGGTGTACTTGTCAGGGTATTCCAACGCAGTCAAATACACGACCGGCTTTATCAACGAGCCTATCGGTCTGACTGCATCCAGGGCGCGATTAAACCCCGAACTAGATTGCTCGCGACCACTCATCAGCGCAGCTATTTCTCCGCTGTCCCTGCGCGTGACCACCGCCGCAGCTTCAAGTTCGTTAGCTTTAGGCAGTTTTTCCAGCTGATCCAGCTTTTTGGACAGTGCATCATCCAGCGCATCCTGAACCCGCGTATCCAGCGTGGTGAAAATCTTCAATCCCTCGGAGGTTAAATCTTCCTCCTTGTAATCCTGTCTTAATTGCCGCTTGACCAGATCGAGAAAGCCCGGATAGCGATTGGTCGAGCGGTGGGTATTGGCAATCACATTTAAAGGCTTGGCTGTTGCCACTGTTGCCTGCTCTTTGGTGATATAGCCTTCCGCTTCCATCTCTTCCAGCACCAGATTGCGTCGTTGCAGCGAGCGGTCAGCATAGCGCCTCGGATCATACTCGGACGGCCCACGCACCAACGCAATCAACGAGGCGATATGCTCCAACGGCAAGTCCTTTAAAGAACCGCCGAAATAGAATTCACTAGCCAGACCAAAGCCATGCACGGCGCTGGCGCCATCCTGACCCAGATAGATCTCATTCAAATAAGCTTCAAGAATCTCGTCTTTGCTGTAGTGATATTCCAAAATCAACGCCATAAAAGCTTCTTTTACCTTACGCGACAAACTGCGTTCAGAGGTCAGATAAAAGTTCTTAACCAGCTGTTGGGTAATCGTACTGCCGCCTTGTACCATATGCCCGGCCAACACGTTCATCCACATCGCCCTGGCAATGCCTTTAAACGAAATGCCGATATGCTGGTAAAAATCGCGGTCTTCCGAAGCCAGCAAGCCTTTAATCAGCGCATCCGGCGCTTCTTCCAGTTTAATTAAAATCCGGTCTTCTTTGATCCTGGGATATAAACTGCCGATTTGCACCGGATCCAGGCGCAAGATGGCGAGGTCTTTGGTTTGCGCAGCATCGACGATATTGGCAATGCCGGACGCGGTAAAATTTACCCTTATCACACTGCTGGGCTGGGTTTGATCCCAGAAAGTAAACTCCCTGGTTTTTACGCTGACTTGCGAGCCGCTTTTGAAATACGTGCCTTCCGAAGACAAATGGGCATCCTGGCGGTAATGCAGCGTCTGCAATAACTCTTCAAACTTCGGGGCAGTCAGATTTAAGCCCGCATAAAGTTCGACCGGACTTGCATAAACCCGCGCCGGAATCGCCCAGCGTTTGCCCTCGAATTGGGTACGCACGTTGTAATCCAGATAGCCCAGATAACTCACCAATATAAACGCAAATCCGGCCATGGAAAGCAGTAACGAATTCCTAAACCAATGTGAACTCGATTTTTTGGGTGCCGTTTTTTTTGTGTCGTATCGACCTGATCCGCGTCTTTTCGTTTTTTCTGCCATAACCTCTTACAACATTTATTTTGTTAACAGGGCTATTATACATAAAGTGCCGTAGATTGAGTTACGACTGTATCGCAGTTAAAAAAGATGATCGCTGAAGCGGTGGAACGATATATTTTCGCTCTATTTTGGAAAAATCATTTCCTCGGGACGAACAAGCCTGTCGAATTCCTGTTCGGTCACAAAACCGCCGGAAACAGCCTCTTCACGCAATGTACTGCGATTTTTAAAAGCCAGTTTCGCAATTTTGGCCGCATTGTCATAACCGATACGCGGCGCCAGGGCGGTCACCAGCATCAACGAACGTTCCATAAGCTCGGCAATACGGTCGATATTCGGTTCAATGCCGGTAACGCAATGATCGGTAAAACTCATCGCCGCGTCGCCGAGAAGGCGGATGGACTGGAGCACGTTATAGATAATGACCGGCTTGAACACATTGAGTTCCAAATGCCCTTGTGCCCCGGCAAAGGTGATGGTGGTGTGATTACCGATGACCTGCGCGCAAACCATCGTCATGGCTTCGCATTGGGTCGGATTCACCTTGCCCGGCATGATCGAAGAGCCGGGTTCGTTCTCAGGCAGCGACAGTTCGCCGATGCCTGAGCGCGGCCCCGAACTCAACAGGCGAATATCATTGGCTATTTTATTGAGGCTGACCGCGATGGTATTTAATACCCCGGAGATTTCGACCATCGCGTCGTGCGCGGCCAGCGCCTCGAATTTATTGGGCGCGGAAACGAAAGGAAGCTGGGTGAACTTCGCGACCTCTTCGGCAAACTGTTCGCCGAAACCCGGTTTCGAATTCAGGCCGGTGCCCACGGCTGTGCCGCCTTGCGCCAGGGGACACAGCCGTTTAAGACTGTCGTTAATCCGCTCGATGCCCAGTTGCACCTGCGCGGCGTAACCGGAAAACTCCTGCCCCAGTGTCAGCGGGGTGGCATCCTGCAAATGCGTTCGCCCGATCTTGATTATTTCACTCCATGACTGGGATTTGTCGGACAGTCCGCGGTGCAAGTGTTGGAGCGAGGGAATCAGCAAATGGTGCAACTGCTCGACCGTCGCAATATGCATAGCCGTCGGGAAAGCATCGTTCGATGACTGGCTGCGGTTGCAGTGATCGTTCGGATGCACCGGCGTTTTAGTGCCCATAGCACCGCCAAGACGCTCGATAGCCAAGTTGGAAATCACCTCGTTGGCATTCATATTGGACTGGGTGCCGGAACCGGTCTGCCAGACGACCAGAGGGAAGTTGTCGTCCAGATTGCCGTCGATAACCTCCTGAGCCGCATCCGCTATGGCGTAGCCGATTTTTTCATCGATATTGTCCAGCGCGATATTCGATAATGCTGCGCAATATTTGACGATGCCCAACGCCCTGATCAAAGGCCGGGGCATGCGTTCATCGCCGATTTTGAAGTTAAGCAGGGATCGCTGGGTTTGTGCGCCCCAGTATTTGTCGGCGGGTACTTGTATGGGGCCGAAGGAGTCGGTTTCGGTGCGGGTATTGCCGGTCTTGTTTTTCATGAGTTGCCCGTTTGTGGTCGCAGTACTTTATTCAATACCGTAACCACTGGATTATTATCGATCATGATAGCCTCCTGAGTCATAATTAACGGAGTTTGACTATAACGGTTTTCACCCTGTTTGAATAGCAAACTTCTTGACCTGTTTCCAGTTGAAATTGCCATTTCATTCGCATGAGGTTTTAAACCAAAATTAAGTTCTCTATTCTCTCAAGATAAAATCAAAATCCTTGACGCAACTACAGATACGAGTAAAAGCTATTTAAGTTGATAACACTATCGAGCCCATAAGGGAGGTTTCTATCATGACTAACCACGATCCATTTGGTGCGCATCAACAACTGGAAATCGATAGCGTCGGCTCGATCTCGTATTATTCCCTATCCCGTCTTGAGACTGCCGGCGCCGCCAATGTCTCGCGGCTGCCGCATACGATAAAAATCCTGCTTGAGTCTTTATTGCGCAATTGCGACAACGACATCATCACCCAAGATCATGTCTTGAGCGTCGCCAACTGGCGGCCGCAAGGCACCCGATATGAAATACCTTTCAAACCGGCCCGGGTGATATTACAGGATTTTACCGGCGTCCCGGCTCTCGTCGATCTGGCCGCGATGCGGGATGCGATGAAGCGGCTGGGCGGCGATCCGAAAAAAATCAATCCGTTGATTCCCTGCGACCTAGTCATCGATCACTCGGTACAGGTGGATTATTTCGGCAAGGCCAATGCGCTGCTATTGAACGAAACGGTCGAATTTGAAAGAAACGCCGAACGCTATGAGTTCCTTAAATGGGGCCAGTCGGCGTTCCAGAATCTGCGTGTAGTTCCCCCTTCTACCGGTATCGTTCATCAGGTCAATCTCGAATACCTTGCGCATGTTGTGTTCCATAACAAGGATAAAAACGTCTGTTATCCCGACAGCTGCGTCGGCACCGATTCGCATACGCCTATGATTAACGGCTTGGGCGTGCTTGGCTGGGGTGTCGGCGGCATTGAGGCTGAAGCGGTGATGCTGGATCAGCCTATCTACATGCTGGTCCCCGATGTGGTCGGCATTAAATTAACCGGCGAGCTGCCTCCGGGCGTGACCGCGACGGATCTGGTGCTGCGCATCACGGAGCTTTGCCGGAACTTTGGCGTGGTCGGGAAATTCATTGAGTTTTACGGCTCCGGGCTGACCAATTTGAGTATCCCGGATCGGGCCACTATCAGTAATATGGCGCCTGAACAGGGTTCGACGGTTAGCTTCTTTCCGATCGACGACGAAACCCTCAGTTATATGCGCTTCACCGGGCGGCATGCGGAGCTGATCGATCTGACCGAGCGTTATGCGAAGGAACAGGGGCTGTTCCGCACCGACACTACGCCGGACCCGGAATTTACCCAGGTCATGGAAGTCGATCTCGGCACCATCGAGCCCTCGCTGGCAGGACCCAAGCGCCCGCAAGACCGCATTTCACTCAGCCAGGTAGGGCCGACCTACCGGCAGACGCTGACCGCACCGTCAGGTAACAAGGGCATGGGCCTGTCTGAAAATGATCTGGGACGTAGCGGCATAGTGTCTCGGAGCGGCGCAAGTGAGAAAATCACCCATGGCGCTGTCGTCATCGCGGCGATCACCTCCTGCACCAACACCAGCAACCCGTCGGTCATGCTGGCAGCCGGTCTGGTCGCCAAAAAAGCGGTGGAGCGAGGTTTAAGAGTTAAAAACTATGTCAAAACCTCGCTGGCTCCCGGCTCAATGGTGGTGACGGAGTACCTGAAAAAGTCCGGGCTGCTTGGTTTTCTGGAACAGCTTGGCTTCTATCTGGTCGGCTATGGCTGCACCACCTGTATCGGCAACTCGGGCCCGCTGGACGAATCCGTTGAAAAAGCGATAGTGGACAACGATCTGGTCGTGTCGGCGGTGCTGTCCGGCAACAGGAATTTTGAAGGCCGCGTGCATCCCTTGACCAAGACCAACTATCTCGCTTCGCCGCCGCTGGTCGTCGCCTATGCGCTGGCGGGGTCAACGGCGCTGGATATTACCCGCGAACCGCTGGGTGCAGGTACGGACGGCAAGCCGGTATACCTGAAAGACATCTGGCCTACACCCTGGGAAGTAGCCGAAGTCATCCGGCAATTTGTAACGCCGGAGATGTTCCGGGAGCGTTATGCGGATGTTTTCACCGGCACTAAGACATGGCAGGATGTTGAGGTAAGCGGCTCCGAACTGTACGATTGGGACAAGAACTCGACCTATATCAGAAATCCGCCATTCTTTGAAGGGATGACCACTGCACGGCAAGAAATACAACCGCTTAGCGGCATGCAGGTATTGGCCCTGTTCGGCGACTCCGTTACCACCGATCACATTTCACCAGCTGGTCAAATCGCCCCGGACTCTCCGGCGGCGCTATACCTTTTGGGAAAAGGCATAGAACAAAAAGACTGGAACAGTTACGGTTCGCGCCGAGGCAACGATCAAGTCATGACTCGCGGCACTTTTGCCAATATTCGCATTCATAACCTGCTGGTTCCGGGCGTTGAAGGCAATGTCACGATCCATCATCCAACCGGCGAACGGATGACGTTTTTCGATGCCGCGATGAAATATAAACAGGCGGACATACCGCTGTGCATTCTTGCCGGTAAGGAATACGGCTCCGGCTCGTCCCGCGACTGGGCGGCGAAAGGCCCATTTATGCAGGGCGTAAAAGCGGTCATAGCCGAAAGTTACGAAAGAATCCACCGCAGCAACCTGATCGGCATGGGTATTTTGCCGCTGCAATTTATCAACGGCGAATCGGCTAACAGCCTGAAATTAACCGGGACGGAAACATTTGCCATTGATATTTCCGATGCAATGGTGCCGCAACAGGAAGTTAATGTTTCGGCAACTGCGCCTGACGGAACCGTCACGGCCTTTAAGACTGTAAACCGCATCGATACGCCGATTGAAATTCAATATTATCGGGATGGCGGCATCCTGCGCACGGTGTTGAAGAAATTGGTGGATTAATCATAACCGTCCGCTACGCCGTAGTCTTCGGTTAACCTGCCAATGATAGATTCCGGCAAGCAACGGACGAATCAGCGGCAACCCAATCAGCCAGGCCAGAGGCTTCAACAAAGGCACTTTGCTCATCAGCAGGATATACGCATCCATCTCGGACAGAATCCGTTGGTTTTCATCCTGAACATGCAGTTCGGTTAGCGCCTTGTGAGGATCGATGCCGATTTTACGCAGTTGCTCTTCCCGGCCGGTGATGTCGATCCAGCAGACATTCTCGCCTGCGTTACCGGCAAGTTTTTCATAGGTTGACCTGTCTTTGACGCATTTTGGACAGGCGCCATCGTAATAAACATTAATTTTGGCTTTATCCTGGTTCATATTGATTGCCTCCGATTAGCAAGGGTACTAAGTAACCCCATTGCCGATGACGTAGCCTTATACCGACAGCACAATCTTCCCGATGCTATGCCCGGTTTCTATCATTTCATGCGCCTTCGCGGCCTCTGCCAGCGGTAACTGCTTGCCGATATAGGTTTTTAACAGCCCTTGATCAACCCATTGCGCACATTGCTTTAAAATTTCAACGTGTTTGTCTCTTGCCTCCGGTAAATCCCTTAGCATCGGCGTTAACATCAGCTCGAAGCCTATCAATAAATTACGCATCCGGGCTTCGGCCAGACTCAATTCGCCCGGATCGAGCAAGGTCACCAGACGACCAAAATGCGCTGTCGCCGCGATGCTTTCTTTAAACACTTCAGAGCCCACGGTATCGAAAACCAGGTCAGCGCCTTTGCCCTTGGTCAGTTTATTGACCGCATCGGCAAATCCGTTTTGTGTGTAAAGAATCGTTTCATCGGCACCCATAGCTTTGGCAAACTCAGCCTTTTGCTCGGAACTCACGGTGGTAATCACTCGGGCGCCTTTTAATTTTGCCAATTGTATCGCCACATGCCCTACTCCGCCTGCTCCGGCATGAATCAATACGGTTTGCCCGGCTTGCAATCCACCGCGATCGAACAGCCCGCCCCATGCGGTAATCAATACCAGCGGCAATGCGGCTGCCTCGGTATATGAGCTGGTTTCCGGCATCAGACTGACCCAGCGTTGATCGATCACTGTGTATTCGGCGTAATTGCCTTGCTCGCGGCCCAGCCCGCCGTGACAAAACCAGACTTTATCGCCCTGCTTGAATTGGCTGACGGCGCTGCCTGTTTCGATGACCTCTCCGGCTCCATCGCAACCCAACACCGCGGGCAACGGATTACCATGCAACAAGCCGTGACGCCGGATTTTGGTATCGACCGGGTTGACGCCTGCGGCTTTAAGCCGGACTTTGATCTGGGTTGCCGTGGAAATTTGGGGTTCGTCAATATCGTGCAATTCCAGGACGTCGGGATTGCCGATTGTTGTCATCATTATTGCTTTCATGTTTTTAGCCTTTTTATAAATAGAAATTGCGTATCCTACAACTGAACGACCAAAGCAAGCTTTGGACTCCAAAAACCACAGATACCGGAGTACAAAGCTTGCTTTGTACCTTAAAAAACTAGGCGGAAAAACCAAGATTAAGACACACTGCCGGGGTTACTAAAGTCGGCTCACTTACCCTCAACCTTAATCAGCCAACCATTGCCGCCGATAATCCTGATAATCATAATGCTTCACTTTTTTCACCCGCAGTGAGTTGCTCAGGTAAATGTCCGGCAGGTTATAACCATTAAAACGGTTCGCCTTAATCAGTGTGTAAGCGCCGACATTTTTAAACACCACTTTATCACCTATTTCCAACGGCTCTTTGAACCGATATTGTCCGAATACATCACCGGCCAGGCAGGTGCAGCCAGCCAAAATGGCGGTGTATTGTCCCTCAGGATCATGTTCGTGCAATTCGGGCTGACGTTGGTATTCGAACACTTCGGGATTATGATTGACCGAGGTGTCGAGTATGACAACGGTTTCACCGTCACTGACAAAACGATCAAGCACCGTCGCCACTAAATGCCCGGCTCGGCCCACGAGCGCTTTGCCAGGCTCGATATAAACCTCTAGGCCGAGATCATGTTTCAGCTTATTGACCAGCTCGACAAACGGGCGATGATCTTCAATTTGGCCGAACAAATAGCCGCCGCCTAGATTGAGCCATTCAAGTTCAGCCAACCCTATCCCCAACTGCTGCTGGAGTTTGTCGATGGTTTTAATGAGCGGATTGAAATCGGTGGCTGAAAAGACATTGTGAATATGCAGCCCCTGAATTTGATCCAGGCGAATCGACCGGCTCAAATCATCAATAGCCACGCCCAGCTTCGAATGCTGCCGACAGGGATCAAACCGGTCGTCATTCAGAAAAGATAGTTTGGGATTAATCCTCAAGCCAATTGAGGACTGTGCCTGTGCAGTTTCAGAATACCGCTGGTACTGAGACAGGGAATTGAAGCTGATGTGCGAACACAGCAAACTTAACTCATCCAGCTCGTCGGGCCTGATGCCGGGCGTGGTCAAATGGATACTGCCCTGCCCTGCCAAAACCTGTGGTGAGCCTTGTCGAACCAGCTCATCGGCCAGCCGCGCTTCAAATAAGGAACTGACCGAAAAGCCATCGACAATGGGTTTCGCGACGTCCATGACTGCGGAAAAAGGCAATGCCTTAATCGAATACAAAATTTTGCAGCCACATTGAGCCCTGAGATCGGCTAAAACCTCCAACACCTTGGTGATCTCAGTCTCATCCAGGACAAAAGCGGGCGAGGAATAAACGCTGTCTTTCAATACTTGAAAATCCATCAGCTGGAAAACTGCCGTCCTTTACCGGCATAAAGTGTTTTTTCTGTAATTACAACATCCATAACCACATCATCAGCCTCCATAATGACTTGCTCAACTAATTGGGACTCAAAACAAACACCTATCAATACGGCATCGGCTCTGACAGTTTTCAATAAGCGATCATAATAACCCGCGCCATTACCTAAGCGCCCACCATTTCGGTCAAAAGCCACACCCGGCACCATGACGCAATCAAGCTGCTCAGGGGCGAGTTCTTTGCCCGACTCGCCCCAGCGTGATTTGGGCGGTTCTAAAATCCCCCACATGCCCGGTAACAGTTCGGCAAAATCTTCCAAACGCCATAAACCCAGTTTGTTATGTCCCTGTTCGTCTTTAGTACAGTAAGGGATGGCAATACGTTTATCAGTTGCCAGTTCGCGCTGCAATGCCGCTTGAGTTCTTACTTCTGAACGGCAATGGCTATACCACATCACGGTCTTGGCCGACTGATAAGCAGGATGCACCAGAAATCGATCGCAAATGATCCGGCTCACAACATCCTTATCGATTTGTCCATTGCGTGCATCGTAAGCTTTACGGCGTTGTTGGCTTTTCAGGTCGTTCATCTGTGTGCTGCCTTTATAATATGTTGCAACCTGGAAAATATAAAATTACCTCGATAATACACAGATTCATCGCCGGTTTAAAACTCAAATAGGTAAGGACATTTTTATTCTGCGGCTTTTTCTTTTATAATTGACCGGTTAAATACCTAAAGGAGACATCATGGAAAAGCCAATCATTGAAAAGCCATTCATTTTACACATGCTGACCACCGCTAAAAACCTCAGTCCGTTTGATGTCAATATGGCATTGGATGCCGGCTGGATTTCTGCAATACCCTATACCAATGTTGAACCCAGCGAAATTCAAGGCTTGGTGCAGGATGCCATTTTTTCCCGCAGCCCCAAAAACTTGAAACGCACCGGGATATTCATTGGCGGACGTGATACAAAACAGGCGATGGATATGCTGAATATGGCTAAACGTTCAATGTTCACTCCTTTTGAAGTTTCCGTCTTCGCTGACCCAAGCGGTGCATTTACCACCGCAGCAGGCATGGTAGCTGCCGCTGAACGTGAATTAATGACCAAATTCGACACCACTCTGGAAGGAAAAAACATCCTGGTACTGGGTGGAACCGGACCTGTCGGTCAAGTGGTCTCTGTGATTGCCGCTCAACATGGTGCGCACGTAAAACTTATCGGTCGTCAATTGGATAAAGCTCAAGCCATTGCCGACATGTGCAACAATGAATTCGGTGACGGCAAAATTAATATTGAAGCCGGCGCGGATGCGGATAAAGCAGAATACATCAAAACAGCTGATGTGGTCTTTGCAACCGGTGCAGCCGGCATTGAACTATTAAGCGCAGAACTTGTCGCATCGGCTCCACAACTTAAAGTTGCTGCCGATGTCAATGCCGTACCGCCATCAGGTATCGCAGGCGTTGATGCCTTCCATAATGGCACCCCCATTCAAGGCTCAAACAGCGGCGCGGTCGGCTTAGGCGCGATGGCAATTGGCAACATTAAATACCAGACTCAAATCATGTTGTTGAAAAAAATGATCAGTACCGACAAGCCTGTTTATCTGCATTTTGAACATGCCTTTGAAACCGCAAGAGAATTTATTAAATCAAGCTCTTAAGCCTGAACTTTCGGATTAACCTGCATAATAACAAGGAACTCTAATGGCGAAACGTAGCATTCTTCATATGCTTGACCCGATGCCGAACAACAGTCCATTCGACATTAACATGGCACTGGATGCAGGATTTGACGTGCTTATCCCGTATAACAACGTCAAACTGGATAACGTTTACGGACTGACTCAAGATGCCACCTTCTCTCGCAGTCCGTCAGGTGTTAAGCGCACCGGTATTTTTATTGGCGGCCGTGATTTAGGATTGGCCATGGACATGCTGAATACCAGTAAGCAAGCCATGGTTTCGCCTTTTGAAGTCTCCGTTTTTGCCGACCCCAGCGGCGCTTTCACCACGGCCGCGGCATTGGTTACTTGTGCGGAAAAGGAACTCAAGGCAAAACACGGCAAAGAACTGAAAGAGTGCTCAATCGTAATTTTTGGCGGCACAGGCCCTGTAGGCGTCGCTACAGGTATTATTGCTTCCTTAGCCGGTGCCGATGTGACATTAGCCGATCATTTGTCAGTCGATACGGCTCAGGATGTGGCTAAAGCCTACAATCGACGCTTTAATTGCACGCTTAAAGGTGACCTAGCCAATTCCGATGCCGATAAAATCCGCTTGGTGACCCATGCCGATATTGTCTTTTGTACCGCCAAAGCGGGCATCCAGGTTTTAAGTGCGGCCGTACTAAAACAGGCAACACAACTGAAAGTGGCTGGCGATGTTAACGCAGTTCCACCTTATGGCATAGAGGGCGTCAAGAACGATGATTTTGGCGCGCCCCTGATCCATGCAACAAATGCCCAAGGCGCAGTAGGTATTGGTGCATTAGCTATTGGGGATGTTAAGTTTCAGCTGCAACATGAATTATTAAAGGCGATGCTGGGGCCTGATCAGCCTTTATTTATTGACTTCAGGTATGCATTTAACAAAGCCAGGGAAATGCAATTTGGTTCTGGTGAAAACTAGAATAGCAGGCAGCTTGGAGATCAGGTTTTTGCGCTTTAACGTAAAAACCTGATCTGCTATATCAATGAATTATCTATATAGCCGAATTTAATCGCCAGACGAATCAATTCGACATCATTTTTTACGTGCAGTTTGCCGTAAAGACGATAGCGGTAAGTATTGACCGTCTTGTCGCTCAAGACCAGCATTTCCGACATCTCTTTGATGGTTTTCCCCTGGAGAATCAAGGTGACGACTTCCGCTTCCCGCTGGGAAAGTATTGAGAACGGCGATTCATTACTTCCCGGCAAGCCTTGAAAAGCCAGGTTGTTGGCGACTTCAGAACACAGATAACGCTTGCCTTCCATTACCTTCCGAATGGCATGAACCATCTCGTCGACCGGTGAACCCTTGGAAATAAAACTTAAAACGCCAATTTTAAGCAATTGATGAGGAATAGGGCCGTCATTATGAACTGACACCGCAATGATCTTTACATCCTCATTCTCATGCAAGATTCTGCGACAGGCTTCCACACCACCTATCCCAGGCATGTTGACATCCATCAACACAACATCCGGCGACAGCTCAACAACCGCCTCAACAGCCTCTTCACCCGACTTAGCCACACCGATAACCGCAATATCCTCAACATCATTCAATAATGCTTCAATCCCGGTTCGCACAAGCTCATGATCATCAACAAGCAGGACACTAATCATAACTTTTTTTCATCCATTTAATCGGTTAATTATAAAACGGCTGGTCACATGATTTTCAAAACCGCCAATATACATTATATATCCGTATTTATACATAAGTAGATTTACCTGAATTGATGTAATATGACTTTGTTACACAGCAAGCCATCCACATGTTCAACGCCCCTGTTATTATTACAAAATGAAACTCAACAAATCATCGATAAAAACCTTTCCTAAAAAAGTTAACCACTCAACCGCCGTGGGTGTTTTGTTAAGCATCATTCTATTCATTTTCATTATTGCATTTGCGGCAAACGACCCACTGTCTTTTATCAACCCGACCGGACTAGTGATTGTCATTGTCGGCACGATTGCCGCTATCTTTTTAAGCTACCCCTTAAAAGACATTCAACATGGATTGAAATCGGTCAAACTCATTTTCCTTTATGAAGATCTAGATCCCCAAAGGGATGCTAACGAAATTGTCGCAGTTGCTCAAATGTGGTTTAACAAGGACAAGCACGCCATAGAAAACACCATTGACAACATCAACAACCCCTATTTAAAAACCGGCTTCCAGCTTATCGTAGACAACACCCCGATAGAAGATATTTTATCACTGCTTAAGTGGCGCATTGCCCGCCTGAGAGCAAAAGAGAAAGCCGAAGCCAATATTTTTTACACTCTAGCCGCTTATTCCCCTGCATTCGGCATGCTCGGCACCCTGATAGGCATGATCAACATGCTGCAAATCATTGAGCTTAAAGATATAGCGGGCATAAGCTATAACATGGGCATTGCCTTGATCACAACCTTTTACGGCCTCATCATGGCCAACCTTATCTTCAATCCAATTGCCATAAAACTGGAAAGACGCACTGAACAACGCATCATGAGCATGAGCATGATCATGGAGGGCATTACGCTGATAGCAGACCGCCGCAGCCCGTCGTTTGTGCGAGAAACACTCAAGTCATTCATTAAGCACTATGATGACGAATTAAAAGACTAAAAAACCTCGCCAAGTTTAGCAACTAGCCCAAGCCACACTGAACAAGCCGACCCCATACTGCAAAATGCGCAAAGATCCGTTTTCAAAATTACAGTCCTCTCTATCTTTAGAGGATTTGCTTGCCCAACCGAGTCCCCGCAACTCACAAAACTGGCTACTCACCTATCTGGATGTATTTGTGCTGATCGTGATGCTGGTAATCACACTGATTACTTTGAGCGATATTAACACGGAACAAGCCGCAGCCAATAAGCCACAAGCAACTAAACCTAAAAAAGCGCCTGCCTGCCCTCCAGTTGTTACGCCCATCCCCGCAATATGCCCCCCTCCCGTTGTTGCTGACAATAGCCCCGTGCAACAAATCGCACCCACCGAAAATAAAGCAGGGCTTAGCCCCGATAACTCTAACATCAAAACCGATTCCAAGGAAAGCGGCAGCATTGCCCCAACCACGCCGCCAGAAATTAAAAATGCACCTGAAACCGGAAAAAGCACGGTGTCCGCGCCGATGGACACCAAACAGACAGCCAACAACAATCCAGCGGATGACAACAAATTACAGCAACAGCTGGCAAAAGCAATTGATGAGTTCGGCCTTAATAAAGCCATCAACATAAAAATCGCCCAAGGTTATGCGCAGCTTGAGATTCAGGACAACGTACTGTTTAAATCTTCAGAGGCAGCCCTAACAGCTTCTGGAGGAGCCTTACTAAAACGTCTTACGCCCTTATTAAAACAAGCGGTCGGCCTGATCCTGATTGAAGGGCACACCGACAACATCCCCATCAAAACCGCCCAGTTTCCTTCTAACTGGGAACTGGGGGCTTCCAGAGCCACCAGCGTTTTACACTTCCTGGTCTTGCAACAACTCGACAGCAGCCGTTTGCGAGCCATCACTTACGCAGACACCATGCCCATTGCCGACAATTCAACACCGGAAGGAAGGGAGAAAAATAGGCGTGTTAATATTTTGATCAAATTTTCAGAACAATGAGCCTCGTTATTTCCTTGAAAAATCGAACAACTGCCCCAACACTGTCTAATTAGTTTGCGCAGGTGCTGTATCATAACGGCATGAACAACCTTAACAAATGCCTTATTTTTGTCTGTTTATCGGTCAAAGAAACAGGCGGTATTTTTAATAACAAATAATCGGATGAATTAATGACTGTTGGTGTTGATGATTTTAAAAAAGCTATGCAATTATGGGCCAGCGGCGTCACCGTTGTGACCACACATTCTGAAAAATTCGGCCTTCAGGGCATGACAGTGACCGCATTTTCAAGCGTTTCAGTTAACCCGCCTCAAGTATTGGTTT
Source organism: Methylobacter sp. (assembly GCA_030679035.1). Lineage (GTDB taxonomy): Bacteria > Pseudomonadota > Gammaproteobacteria > Methylococcales > Methylomonadaceae > Methylobacter_A. Next base: position 33,320 of record JAUXTH010000075.1, read on the forward strand.
GCATTAACGAATCTAGCGACACCGGCGATGGGATTCAAGAAAGCCAGTGCTTTGCCGTCAACGTTTTAAATTCAACTCAACAAGACGTTTCCAATCAATTTGCCGGCGGCAGCAGCCAGCAGCAACGCTTTGAAAACACAGCATGGACAGCGGGCATTACCGGCGCCCCCATGCTGGATAGCAGCCTCATGTCCCTGGAATGCAAAGTCATCGAAAGAGTTCATGCCGGCACCCACTGGATTATCATCGGCGAAGTGCAAGATTCCGTGTGCCGTGAAGGAGAGCCTCTTTTATATTACCGAGGCGCTTACCAGCAACTTAAGATTCATCCATAACCCGGAATAACGGCAAATAATTAGCTGTTCGGCATCACCGTAACAGCCCACGTTTTGCAATAAACCTCTCTCGCATAAAGCTTTTATCATGGTTGATATAGAATTATCTTTGAACCTAGTTAAAATATTTTGCCCTGCTTATATTTTTAGTGCTATTATCTGCCTTAGTTGAAGTTTGAGCCGGCTTTATTATGAAGCCGGGATTTGTAGCCAACATAAATTGGCGATTTTTTTAAGTAAGAGTGTGATATGTCAGAGCAAGTTGTAGGTACCGTTAAGTGGTTCAATGATGAAAAAGGTTTTGGATTTATTGAACAAGAAGGTGGAAAAGATGTTTTCGTTCACCACAGTGCAATTAACGGCGCAGGCCGCAAGACCTTGAGAGAAGGCCAAAAAGTCACCATGGAAGTGACTCAAGGTCAAAAAGGTCCGCAAGCCGAGAATGTAACCCCAGCGTAACAAACTCACATACTTGGCCCAAAACCCACCGGGTTTTGGGCCAAGCTCGTATTTAGTCACCTAAATGACTCACGAGTAAATTCTGGAGAGCTTTTAAAAACCTTTCCGGCGAGTTGTCGTTTTATTTGAGCACCCCTTTCCTAAGTACAGCATAATGCCATAACCGCATTTATCTGCTGAGCATTTCTGTGCAATTTGTTATGACCAAAATCCTCTCGCCACATCCGCATCAACCACAAAGTTGATCCTGCATGCAAATAAAACACACCAATAAGTAAAAAACGACCGCGCATACCGATGGACTTGGGTTACATGCCACTCAAGATTGACGTATGTGAATTAAGGTCTATGTGACTGCCATTCGCCCCATCACATCGTGAGCCGTACGCAACGCCCCCTCGATAAAACCCTGGTAATCCGAAAAGGCCTCGCCGCAAATATGCACGTTCGCCGGACCGTTGCGCTCCAGGGAAAATGCAGAGACCTTTTCCTGCACCGCCCAAGGTTTGATTCCCGGCTTCCATAAATGACAAGCCGCACCGTAAGGTTCAGTTCCCCAGTGACGGAGGCCGTAGCTGACAATGCGCTTAGGATCGATGCCCATGAAACGGGCGAAAGCCAGAGGCAAGCCCTGATCGCCATTGATCTCCGCCCGCGCCTCATAACCCTTGCGCAGATATTGGCTCCAGAAATTCAGGTACGGCCGGTCGGCGTAGACCATCACCAACCCTTTGCCGTCCCGCTTTTGATAGTGCACTTCACGGGCCGGCAGATTCGGCATGTCCAAATGAGGAACATTCTCGTCCCACCACGGATCTTTGACCACGAAGAAACATTTAAGCAACGGAATGTCCAACACCGATCCGAACATCGACCGAATTCCGGGCGGAAGTCCGTTGATGCGAACCAGGCAATGTTCGGGCAGCGCCAGAACGACGTGTTTCGCAATGCAAGTCTGTCCTTCGGAAAAATGCAGCAACACCCGATCCCGATCATAGCGTTCCAGGGAAGTGAGCACCTGAGCACGATGAATTTCCGCACCTCGCTGATGCAGGCGTTCTTGCATGGCGTCGGCTAGCGACTGCATACCGTGCCGGATCGTCCTGAGATTTGGGCTCATTTGCAGCATCTTGACCCAAGTAATCAGCCAGGTTGCGGCATTCGGGTTCTCGTGAATGAAATGAAAAAAACTGCCTTCCATAACGATGTAACGCAAGGCATTGTGGCTGATAACCCGCCCGAGCGTATTCCACAAACCTTGCTCCCATAAAGGCTGGCCGAAAAATACGCTTTCCCGCCGGATCGATTCGAGCTGTTGTTCGCTCAGGACCAGCATTTCCGCTTCCGACACGCCCAACACCCGCTGTATCGCGAGCTTGAAGAGCTCCAACGTCGTAAGACCCTGTTCGTCCGCATCCAGTCGGTAGTTCAAACTGTGTTGCTGGTCAGGCGGACTCGAATATTCCGGGAAAGGTAAGGTTTCGATGCCCAATTCATTGATGAGTTCGCCCATGCAGGACTGTCGAATCGGGTCAAAACGCATTGCCCCGTATTCCGCATCGAAGCCAAGCATGGAAACGGTTTCCAGTTTGCCTCCGAGGCGATGACTGCCTTCGAACAGGGCGACACGCCAATCGGGTGCGGCGTGCATACAGCAATACAGTCCTGCAACTCCACCACCTACTACGGCCAAATCGTATTCTGGTGTAATCATTTCTTTCTCCTTGCTTGCCTGGACAGGAAACTTTTAGAAGCTTGTTCTGATTACGCGCGTCGAACACATCAACGCATCGCACGAAGAGCGCATTCAACACTGGCTGTAGTGTCCCGGAAATATTTGTTTCATACGGCTGGGATGAAGCCTAGTTTCAGCAGTGTCGTAATGGTTTCGCCATTTCGCTTACGGATTATGTGCTCCGCGGTAAATTCATGCAAGGGAATGACTTCGTGAGGAATATAGGGCAATAGATAGAGTGAACGGGGCGGCTTACTGCGTTAGACAAGCAATTGGAGTCGTGTAGATACCCTGTTAGGCTGCAATCTCAGCATCCCATCCAGGAAAAACTAATACCGCAGAATGACATTTAAGCGCTTTGGCTAAGATTTTTGCGCGCTCTATGCCTAAATTTATCTTGTCATGCTCAATTGCCGAGATAGTGGACTGGGGAATACCGTAAGTTCAGCCAATTGATTTTGACTTAATTCTTGAAGTTCACGGATGATTCTTACTGAGTCTCCGACAGAAACATTGATTGATTTTTTTGCTATCTGGTATTCATTCATATCATTTTCTCCGATAATCATGAGGCGTTACTTCTTTAACTTGAACGTACACTTCATTTCGGCTGGTTGCTATATAGGCAAACCATCTTCAATCAATCCTTCGATATGAAACTCGATTGCTTCACGAATTTCTCGCTCAGTTTCCTCCACGGTCTTGCCTGTAGCAACACAGCCGGGCAAATCAGGCACATAGGCTGAGAGTTATTTGCCGCTTTTTCGACAACAATTGCGTAACTCATGAGTAATTCTTTAGTTTTGAAAGGAGTATATAGAATGGAATCGTGCCTTAGACCAACATACCACTATCTTTAGAATGGTATGTCATCATCATAATCAAGTGCAGACGCTTTTTCAGGTACTTTTGAATTGAGCTTTTCTAGCAAATATTCATTTTCCAATAAATAATCTATACCATCAGCAGTTATAGTAAAAGTATAGAACTCCTCATTATTCATATCTGCATTTATACCCTTATCTAAATAGCCCACCCTTTCAAGTTTGATCGAGGCGAGGCTCAACACGCCCTTATTTATTTCTTTCAAGTCATCAAAAACATACCATGTCGGAATCCCATTTGGGGAGTTTACGTAACTCTCTAAAATCCTCGCTAACAAGCGATGTTCCACATCGCCTAATTTATAGCTACTCCCTAATTTTTTCCTTCTTTTTTTCTGAATATCTAAATCTTGAGATACCAACCCAAGTTCAGCTACCACTTTCTTTATTAGCACACACGGAGGATTAACAGCAGAAGTCAAATCACCATCAGATCTATTTCCGTCGTAATCAGCAGGGGTTAATCCAAGTAGGTCTGTTGGAAAGTAAAGATCAACGTTCCTTGGCTTTACAATAAAACAGCGCTCTTTGCCTAAAGTGCCCGTAAATAGACCAAGCTCAAAAAGAACATTATCACGAACAACATTTTTGCTTTGATCACGAATAGTAACTACATCATCGGGAGTAAATATAAAAATTGCGAAATCTACTGTCCCCGCCTTTTCTAATAAGGAGTCGATACTACTTGATGACAATTGAAATCCATTTTTCCATACCGTAACTTCTGCTTGATGATCCAAATTCACGTTTATTGCGTCAGCAACATCGAGACTCTCAACAGATGAGGCTATAAATATTCTCGGTTTTCTCATAATTGTTTTATCTAGTTAAGTGCTAACAAGTTAATACTTGGCTTCTGCTATTAATTAAGAGCGTGAAAGTAATAGACTTTATACCTCGTCTTTTCCAGCGGAGAACACGCTTAATTTTCGCATGATCACTGCAACAGCACTCCTCAAAACGGGTGTGGTTAAAAATGCGGTTGAACTCAAGGTAAACGTTCAGCCAATAGATGTTACGCAAATTGTATCATCGTCATCCCGGCAGGGATTGCCGGGATCCAGAAGCCATGGATGGCAATATTAAATCAGACTCCAAATCCTCCAAATAGGGAGTTGCATAGCTCAATCAATCGTTGTTTAGCCGCACGAGACCACTTTTTTAAGTTATTTTTCCGTACTGATACCCTGTCACATCCCTGTGCTCTGGATCCCGGCAATCCCTGCCGGGATGACGCGTTGTTAGTGCCTATGCACTCAAAGGATAGATGTGAGTAATTGATAATCATAAAAAAAACCGCATTTTTAATCCCCCTCTCAAAAACCCTTCAAAGCCCGCTGCCGCCTTGCCTCTTTCGGATCATGAACCAAAGGCCGATAAATCTCGATCCTATCGCCCTCTCTAACAAGCTGATCCAGTTTGCAGGCCACGCCGAAAATGCCCACCTTAAGCTCGGACATGGCAATCTCAGGAAAAAGCTCCAGCAAGCCGGAGGATTCTATCGCAGCCTCAACAGTCGCGCCCTCCTCCATTGCCACCGTGACTATCACCTGTTGTTCGGGTTTGGCGTAAGCCACTTCGACATTAACCATAAACGGCTTTAGCCCGTGCGGTAAACGAGCTCACCATAGTATTGCAGATCTGATTAAAGACTGCGCCGAAAGCCAGGCTTGCCAGCTTGCCTGACATTTCAAACTCCAGATCCAGGGAAATCTTGCTGGCATCTTCACGTAGCGGTATGAATTCCCACTTTCCTTCCAAAGAGGAAAACGGGCCGTTCAACAGGGACAGCGTCATGCTGCGGCCGTTATCGATCTTGTTCCGGGTCGAAAAGGATTTTTTAAAGCCGCCTTTGGAAATCATTACCTCGGCTTCGACAACGTCATCTTCGCGCTTGATGATCCGGCTGCCGCTACACCAGGGCAAAAACTCAGGATAGGCTTCAATGTCGTTGACCAAATCAAACATCTGCTGCGCTGAAAATTTGACCAGCGCGCTTTTTTGAACAACGGCCATGCTTAAAGAACTCCGACCACGTGCAGGAATACCAAAAACACGGCGGCGGGAGACACATAGCAGATTAAAAACCGCCATACTTTATAGCTGAGCGCATCAGGCATGTCCAATTCATGTTCGGTGTGCTGCTGCTTCATGATCCAACCGGCGAACACTGCGATGCAAAAACCGCCGATAGGCAGCATCAAATTGGCGGTTAAATAATCCAGTAATTGGAAAATAGTTCTGTCGAAAATTTTGAACTCGGACCAGACATTGAATGAAAAAACGGTGCCTAATCCCAGCAGCCAGGTTATCGAACCCGACCAGATACAGGCTTGTTGCCTGCTCATGTCTTTATTTTCAATCAACCACGCAACGGCCGGCTCGATCAATGAGATGGACGAAGACAACGCGGCGAACACCAGCATCACAAAAAACAAGATGCCGAATAACCAGCCGCCGGTCATATTGCCGAAAGCGATCGGCAAGGTTTGAAAGATAAGACCGGGACCAGCCGCAGGTTCCAGTCCAGCTGCAAAAACAATCGGGAAAATGGCGATGCCCGCCAATAAAGCAACCGCCGTATCGGTGCCTGCAATCAAGTAGACGGTTTTGGCAATCGATACATTTTTCGGCAAATAAGAGCCGTAAATCATGATCGCGCCCATGCCTAAACTCAGGGTAAAGAACGCGTGCCCCATAGCGGTCAATACGCCATTAGCGGTCAGCTTACTGAAATCAGGCGTAAATAAGAATTTGATGCCTTTATCGTAATAATCATCAAAGGTCATTGCATAGGCCACCAGTAACATCAGCAGCACAAATAGGCACGGCATTAAAAAACGCACGGCTTTCTCCAAGCCGGTATTGACGCCGCGAACCACAACCAACATGGTCGCTAACATGAACAGGGTATGCCAGAAAATCAACTGTACCGGACTGGCCATAAAACCGTCGAAGAGTCCTTTTATCGCTACGGCATCGGCACCGAAAAAACTGCCGGTAAAGGCCTTTAACACATAAGCCGAAGCCCAACCTGCGATGACGCTGTAATAAGAGAGTATTAAAAAGCCGGCGATAACGCCCATCCAGCCCAAATAATGCCAGTTTTTGTCGGCCCCGGCTTCGTCAGCCAGGGTTATCATGGTGTTAATGGGATTCTGCCTGCTGCGCCGCCCGAGCATGGTTTCCGCCATCATAATGGGAATGCCGATCAGCAACACGCACAGCAAATAGACGATGACGAATGCCCCGCCGCCATTTTCGCCGGTAATATACGGAAACTTCCAGATATTACCCAGTCCGACTGCGGAACCTGTCGCAGCCAGAATAAACGCGAAACGCGATGACCATTCACCATGAATTGATTTTTTTGTATCCGTCATTTGTCTGCCTGTAAAAACTTTATAATTATAAAATCACCACGGATGCTTCCTTCGGGGTGAGCTTTTCTGACTATTGCAGTAATATCGGGTAAAATAGCAAAATTATTCCTTTACGTCAGTTTAAAAATCCTAACCCGCACTTATGGCCGATAAAAAGTCCAAGAAAAATACCAAGCAGCAAAACGCCACCATTGCCGTTAATCGTCAGGCAAGGCATGAGTATACGATTGAGGAAAAATTTGAGGCGGGTGTTGTTTTGGAAGGCTGGGAAGTTAAAAGCCTGCGGGATGGGCGCATCCAACTTAAAGAGAGCTATGTGGTGATCAGGCGGGGCGAAGCTTTTTTGTCCGGCGCTCATATTTCACCGCTGATATCTGCATCGACCCATGTTAATCCGGACTCTATCCGCGCCAAGAAACTGTTGCTGCACCGGCACGAACTGAACAAGCTGATCGGTTCGGTCGAGCGCAAAGGCTACACGTTGATTCCGTTGTCCATGTACTGGAAAAACGGCAGAGCCAAACTGGAAATCGGTCTGGCGAAAGGCAAGCAGTTGCACGACAAGCGCGCTGCCTCGAAAGACCGGGATTGGCAGCGTGAAAAAGGACGGATTTTGAAAAAGGGCTAAGGGCGAAGGATGTGTTTTTGCCCTTTGCCCTTTGCCCTTTGCCCTTTGCCTTTAGCCTTGCATCTTGAACCTTTTACATTGAATCTAAAATGACCACACACCCTAACATCCTGTCTGCAAAAAACAGCCTGCTGATCGTCGTCGATTTACAAGCAAAACTATCAGCAGTTATGCCTGAGGCGGAAGCTGAACTGATGACGGCCAATTCCCGCAGTCTGGTTGAAGCCGCCGAACTATTAGGCATCCCGGTGTTGTTAACCGAACAATATCCCAAAGGTTTGGGCTCTACCGATACGACCATCACCGACATCTTGTCGGAAGACACCCTGATTTTCGACAAAACCGGTTTTCCCTGTTGTGCAGCTGAAGGCTTTACCGACACCGTAGCCAGCACCGATCGCAAGCAAATCATCCTGGTCGGCCAGGAAGCGCATGTTTGTGTAATGCAGACCGCGTTGGAATTGATGCATTTCGGCTATCAGGTGCATGTCGTCGAAGACGCCATCTGTTCCCGCAAGGCGGAACATAAATTCTATGCCTTGCAGCGCATGCAGCAGCAAGGCGCGACCATTACCAATTATGAATCGGTATTGTTCGAATGGGTCAGGGATTCGACTCACCCTGAATTTAAAAAGATTTCCGGATTACTTCGCTAACTACCTTTTCACCTAGAATTTACACATGTCACTTGCATCGTTTCTTGAAAAAGTAACCCATAATGAAGCCGTCGGTTTTGATGAGACCATCGCGGTCATTACTGAAAACTACCATTACCAACCCACCGAATTCAGCAACGGCTTGAATGAGCAGTTGTTAGTCAGCCAAGCAGGCACTAACGAAGGTTCCTGCAAGATTTTCGCCTTCGCCCAAATCAACCGGCTCGACCAACAACAAACGTTAAACCTGTTCGGTGATTATTATCGGGTGGATGTTTTGAATGACCCACATGGCACAGACCACCAGAATATCAGGAATTTTATGCGTTACGGTTGGGATGGCATTCGTTTTAATGGTGTGGCGTTGACGGCTAAGTAAGATTGATCGACTACTTAATCATCGGCCAGGGACTGGCAGGCAGCATACTGGCATGGGAACTCATACAACGCGGTTGCAAAGTTATCATCATTGATAACGGCCAGGAAAATGCCTCGCAGGTTGCAGCGGGGCTGATCAATCCGATCACCGGCATGCGCTTTGTAAAATCCGCCGATGTGGATACACTACTGCCCACCGCAAAACACTGTTATTCCCAGTTAGCCGATTTTTTCCAACAAACGTTTTATATCGAAAAACCGATGCTGCGGATTTTTCGTAGCAACAGCGAATTAATGAACGCCGGCAAACGCCTTACCAACCCCGATTATCAAGCCTACCTGGGCGACATACAATCTCCGGGCAACTCCGTTAACCATCTTGCAACACCGTTCGGTTTTCTGGAACAAAAACAAACCGGTTATTTATTAACCCGGCCGTTATTAAGCTGCTTGAAAACTTATTTCATTGCCACCGACAGCTACCGGCAAGCCGATTTTGATTACCGGGACATACAGCTTGAACCGTCTTTGCGCTGGCAAGACATTTCCCCTAGGCAAATCATTTTCTGCGAAGGCTATCAGGCAACACAAAACCCTTGGTTTTCCTGGCTGCCTTTTCAACCGGTCAAAGGCGAAATATTAACGCTGGAACACCAAACCGAATTGCTCGATAAAATCCTCAATTACGGCAATTGGCTGATCCCGTTAAATGCCCGTCAAATCAGGATCGGCGCAAGCTTCGACCGGGAAAACCTGAACACCGAAGCTACCGAACAGGGCAAAAGCGACTTGCTAAATGCACTCAATCAAATCTCACCCGATTTGACGCACTTAACCCTGATCAACCATCAAGCCAATGTTCGGCCTTGCACGCTGGACAAAAATCCCTTTAT
>JAUXTH010000078.1 GCA_030679035.1 Methylobacter sp.
ACATCCAGTTGCATCGCGTTAATGATGGTAGCCAATTCATCGCGTTGCCGTTTTAACGGTTCCAGTTCCGCTTCAAGGCTGGCAATGTTTTCTGTAATGCTGTCTTTTGATTCGTTAATTTTCCTCAGCATTTGCAGGCGACCTTCAATTTGTTTTTTATGATCCTTAATTTGATGCATCAAAGGCGTTAAAACGCCGTTACTCCATGTCGTGGCATCTGCATTCGCCTGTCTGAGTATATTTCTGGCCTTGGCGATCAGCGTGCTGTAAAGCTTGTTGATAACGATGCTTTGTTCCGACATCGTGGTTTTTGCGCTGGAACGGAAGGCCTCGCCCTCATCAAAAATCTGTTCCAGCTCGATCTGATATTGCTTGATAGAAAACAGCTGCGGTTCAATCTCCTTGAAACCGTATTCATCCTTGAATTTTTTGTGTATCGCCTTGACCAGGCGTCGGGTTTCATTGGTAATATCGACTGCATCCTGTAACAGGTCGCGCAACTCATCAAACAATTTGCGGATATTTTGCTTCATGCCGTAAGTAGTCAGACTCTTGGACATGTCATGCTTGGTGGTCTTGATGATTTCATCGATTTTCTCTTTGGCGAATGAATCAATCAGCGTCTGGGCTTGAACGCCAAAAACCCGGCGACTGGCCTGAAAGTTCTCGACATTAGCCATGTAAAGATTTTGCCGGTCCCGCGTCTCGGCCATCAATTTGCTGGTCATGTCTTCATTCTGAAAATCGATTTTTTTAAATTCCTCAAGCTGTGCAACCGCATTTGTTAATGAGGCACTGGTTAAGTTGGACGACTCATTAACCAGAAAACCGATGTCGCGAGTAATGGTTCCCAGCAGAATGTTTTTGCGCTGTTTTAAAATATCATTGGCAAGATAGTTTTCCAATGCGGCAAGGCGGCTTTTTGCCAGCAAAGCCTCATCGCCTTTAACCTTGGCAAGCAGGGCTTGCTTGGCTGAAACAGGGAAAATGACATCCTCATTTACTTTTAAAGTCGCCGCCGAGGTTTTGATTTGCGAGTGTATGGAATCGTCGTAGCCGTTTTCACCGGCCAGATCATCCCACATCGCATCGATTTTATTCATCACCACGGCCAAACCCTGCTTGCTGCCGCCACGGTTATGACAAACATGGTTATGCCACATTTCAAGGTCGCTTTTGGTAACGCCGGTATCGGCAGCGAGCACGAAAATAATGGCCTGTGCGCTGGGCAGCATGCTTAAGGTCAGTTCAGGCTCGGTGCCCAATGCATTTAAGCCAGGCGTATCCAATATCGACAAGCCTTCTTTTAACAATGGGTGGGGGAAACTGATTAAGGCATGGCGCCAGCAGGGAATTTCAACTTTTTCCGGATTGACGATGCCCTGCTCTGCCGCTTCACGCTCATTCCACAAGCCCAGCTTGTCGGCAATGTCCCGATCGACCTGCTTGGTCGCGACCAGCTCTTTAAACGCTTCCTGCATTTGCGTTGGCGAAGTGCAGTCCAGGTCGATCTGGGTCCAACGATCCGGATTTTTCTTGAATTCAGTCAGGGAAATGTCTTCAAGCCGGCTTTCGATATTCAGCAAGCGGATATAATTACCGCCTTTTTCATCATGAAAAAGCTCCGTGGGCGACATGGTGGTGCGCCCCGGTGAAGACGGCAATAATCTGACGCCTGTTTCGGCAAAAAACAGGGAATTGATCAGTTCGGTTTTACCGCGTGAAAACTCAGCAACAAAAGCCAGCGTGATCTTGTCCGATTGCAGGCCGTTAAGGATATTTAAAATGGTTTCGGTGCTATGAGGATCATTCATGCCATAGCGACTGCGCCATTGGTGATACATTTCTATAGCTTGAACCAGTTTTGCACGCCATTGCGAATATTCGTGCATTTGCTCTTTAAATTCCATATTCCTCATGGCTCGCCTTTTGTTACTAACATGATTTTATAAGCTAGTCGAAATGTCGGCAATTGCTCCTGCATCGCCTACCAAAAGTAGGCGCTTTAGGCGAAGCGCCTACTTTTGGCGCTCTATCTCCTGCATCCATGCAGTCGTCTGCTGACGGTAAATTTTGGGATAATTGTAGTCTATATCTTAAGAACTGTTAGTTTAAGATGTTTATTTTTTAGCGGGCTGGTGTATTCATTAAATACCGTAAAGACGCTGATAGGCTTTTATCGAGTCAAGTAAAGAGGCACCTAGGTCAGCATCAGCCGTTAGGTATTCAATAATGTTTGCCAGGGTAATGATCGCAACCACCGGCATTGCAAATTGAGCTTCAACTTCCGCAATGGCTGAAGCCTCATTTTGGCCTTTCTCCTGCCTGTCCAGAGCGATCAATACCCCTGCCGGTATCGCATGGGCATTTTTTATGATGTCTACGGATTCTCTGACCGAAGTGCCGGCAGTAATCACATCATCCAAAATGAGCACCTTGCCGACGAGCGGCGCGCCCACCAGAGAGCCGCCCTCGCCATGATCTTTCGCCTCTTTGCGGTTGAAGGCAAAGGGAATGTCTTCACCGGTTAACCGGGCATAGGCAATCGATGCAGCGCTGACAAGCGGGATGCCTTTATAGGCCGGGCCGTAAAGAATATCCGGTTTAAGGCCGGATTGGATCAATGCCTGAGCGTAAAATTCACCCAGTTTCCCCAGCTGAGCGCCGGTGTTGAATAAACCGGTATTGAAAAAATAAGGACTGGTGCGGCCTGATTTTAACTGGAATTCGCCGAATTTTAGTACGCCGCAATCCAGCGCGCAGGAGATAAAGTCTTTTTGATAATCAAGCATGATGTTATGGATAGAAGGGATTAATGAATTGTAACTACTCAATACCGTTAAATATAATGGAACGCAGATGACGCAGATTAATATGATTAAATAAGATTTTTTGAATTATCCTGGAAAAATCAGTAGATCGCCATTTTGAGTTATCCGCGTTCATCATAATTATCCGCGTCATCTGCGTTCTATTTTTATCGGCTAAGTAGTAACTATGAATTTCTCTAAAATATTGTCCAGAAAATTCCAGCCTTGTTCAGAGCAATAATAGTGATTGTCTTGCCGGATAAGCAAGTTTTGTTTCACGCAATCGGATAAGGCCGGTTCCAGTGTCGCTGCCGCAAGACCGGTAGCTGCCTGATAGGCTTCCAGCGTAAAACCCTGCTTTAAGCGCAAATGGTTCATGATAAATTCCAAAGGCAGCTCCGCCACCGCAATAGCCTCGGCCCCGCCGTTTTGCTGCGGGTTGCTTAAATACCGTTCCGGGCTTTTGGGCTTAAAACTGCGAATAATGCGATCCGGTAATTCCTGAGTGATTTTGCCGTGAGCGCCTGCGCCTATGCCTAAATAATCGCCAAACTGCCAATAGTTCACATTATGCCGACATTGCCGGCCTTGTTTACTGTAGGCCGAGACCTCATATTGTTGATAGCCGTGATCGGCCAATAGGCTCTGACACTGTTTTTGTGTGCTGAAGATGGTTTCATCATCGGGCAATTTGGGCGGGAATTTATGAAACCAGGTATTGGGTTCCAAGGTTAACTGGTAAAAGGAAATATGGGTAGGCTTTAGGCTTATCGCCGTTTCTATGTCTATCTTGCTGCAATCGGGACTTGCACCCGGCAAGCCGAACATCAAATCCAGATTGAAGTTATCAAAACCGGCCTGATGGGCAATCTCGGCCGCATGAATGGCTTCCTTGGCCGAATGAACCCGGCCCAGTTTTTTCAATACCTCATCGTTAAAGCTTTGGATGCCGATCGATAAGCGGTTGATGCCCAGCGCCCTGAACTCGGCGAATTTATGGCTCTCGAAAGTGCCCGGATTAGCTTCAAGGGTGATTTCCAGCCCCTCTTTAAGAACCAGCTGTTGTTCAATGCCTCGCAATAACCGATCAATCGATTCGGGTGCAAACAAGCTCGGCGTGCCGCCGCCGATAAAAATGCTGCTGATCGGCCGGGTGATGCTATACCGCTGAATGTCGAGCGCCAGATCATTCAGCAATGCGGTTATATAGGCCGACTCAGGTGTATCGGCCTTAATCGCATGTGAATTAAAATCGCAATAAGGGCATTTTTGAATGCACCAGGGGATGTGAATATAAAGACTAAGCGGCGGCAAGAGATTTTTTGCTATATGGTTTAAAATAGCCGCCAGTTTAACACATGGGCCTTTGATGAATAAGACTCCGTGCGGATTGTAGGGACTGGCCTTGTTTCCGCCCTTTCATCGATTTAAGGCAACCACAAGGGATTGCCCCTACAATTTGTTGATGAATAACTACTTCAAAGCGAGAATATATGCGACTGTTACTGGTTGAAGACGACGAAATACTGGGCGAGGGACTGGTCGAAGGTTTAAAAATGGAAGGCTATGCGGTTGACTGGCTGACCAACGGCAAGCTGGCCGACGAGGCGTTGAAACTCAACAGCTATGAGTTGATCGTGTTGGATTTGAACCTGCCGGACATGGAAGGCCTGGACATTTTGAAAGCGTTAAGGGCGCGTAAAGACGAAACGCCGGTCATGGTGTTGACCGCCAAAGATACCGTTCCCGACCGCGTGGAGGGCTTGGATAGCGGTGCCGACGACTTCGTAATCAAACCGTTTGAACTGGACGAAGTTTGCGCACGCTTAAGAGCCTTGGCGAGAAGAAACGAGGGCCGTAGCGTCCCCAATATCGAGTATAAAGGGATTGTGTTGGATCCGGCCGCACATCAGGTGACCTGGAACGATGAAAAGGTCGATCTGTCGCAAAAAGAATTTGAGATACTGAGTTTTTTAATGGGCAATATCGGCAAGGTCATTTCCCGCGCCCGGCTTGAAGAAAGCCTGTATTCATGGGACTCGGATGTGGAGAGTAATACCGTCGAGGTTCATATCCACCATCTGAGGAAAAAGCTCGACTCGTCCATTATCCGCACCGTCCGAGGGGTGGGTTATATTATCGATGAAGATTAACTTTTTAATAATAGAACGCAGATGACGCTGATTATTTATGATGATGAATAAGATTTTTTTGAATTATCTGCGCTGATCATATTCATCCACGTCATCCGTGTTCCATTTCTATCTATTAAATAGTCCCAAGAAATAATGAATTATTCGCTACGCCAGTTATTGTTGTTTAGCCTGCTTTCCGCATCCATGTTGATCTGGGGCGTGACGGCCTATATGAGCTATAAAGTCACCCGCGACGAGGTCGCCAGCCTGTTCGATGCGGAATTGGCGCAATCGGCCAAAGTGCTGCATGTGTTTGTCGAAAGCTTGGTGCGGGAAGGTTCGTTGTCCAAGCATTGGGCGCAAACGCAGACCGATGAACGCTTGCACCCTTATACCGGACGTAAAAATAAAAGACAAAGCGCCTTCCAGCTCTGGGCCAAAGAGGACGACTTGTTACTACGCTCGGGCAACCAACCTGAGTCTACAGCACACGGCTTAAGCAAAAAAAATATCGACGATCAATTATGGGAAGTATTTGACGGGCTGTTGGAAGCCAGCGCTTTAGGCCACAAATACGAAAGAAAAGTCGCTTTCCAGCTGTGGTCAAAAACTGACGGCTTATTGCTGCGTTCAGAAAGCGCGCCGACCTTTGCCTTTTCCTCCGCGCCGCACGGTTTCAGCGAAACCGAAATCGATGACCACCTATGGCATGTATTCAGCATTTCCAGCTCAAACGGCGAATATGTTATCCATGTCGGACAAAAGGAAGAGATCCGCGCCGAATTGACCGATGAAATATCGGCGCAGTTGGTGACGCAGTTTCTGGTCGGCTTGCCGATTTTAGGCATCGTTATCTGGATTATTGTCGGGCATTCGTTAAAGCCGCTTAATCGACTCGAAATAGCGTTATCCAGGCGGGAAGCCAGCTACCTTAAACCACTGTCCAGCAAAAAGCTGCCCAAGGAAATCATCCCTGTGGTCAATGAGATCAATAACCTGTTTGCCCAGCTTGAGCAGGCGTTCGAACATGAGCGCCGCTTTACCGCCGACGCCTCGCACGAATTAAGAACACCGCTGGCGGGACTTCTGACCCAGGCCCAGGTTGCCATGCGCACCGGCGACGAGACGGTTCGTCATCAGGCGCTCAAGCGGATTGAGCAAGCCGTTAATCGCATGACCTACATGGTGCAACAGTTATTGACCTTCTCGCGCATTGAATCCGGCACGGAGTATTTAGCCAAAGAAACCACGGTGCTCAGCCGTGAAGTGCCTAGAATCATTGCGGAACTCGATCCCGAGGCGCATAAAAAACGGATCCACATGGAATACGATGAAGTTAATGCCGTACCCATCGTAGCCAACACCCTGCTGATTAATATTTTGATCAGGAACATTATCGACAATGCAATCAAATATACCCCGGCTCACGGAATCGTAAAAATAGGCCTGACAGGGACGGAACATCAGTTGCGGCTGTGCGTTGAAGACTCAGGGCCGGGCATTGCGCCCGATCAATACGAAAACTCGCTAAAACGGTTTCATCGTTGCGTTGAAACTGCCAACAAAGCGCAAGGCACCGGCCTGGGCTTTTCGATCGTGCAGCGGATTGCAAGCATACATGGCGCCGAACTTGTCTTGGACGAGTCCGAATTCGGCGGCCTGAAAGTGACGGTTATATTTACCTTGCCGATAAGGGCAGTGGTTAAAAAGAATGTTGGTAAGTTGAGTTTTTTTACCATCAAGAAAAGCGCTTGAGGCACAACTAAAGAATTTTCACCACGAAGACACGAAGAGCACGAAGTTTTATATGTTTTCTTCGTGTCTTCGTGGTGTTTTTTTGTGACTCGCGTAACATCAGTCAATACGTAGCCAATCATCCGGCTCCTCAATAACCGGATTAACCAGTGTGCCAATACCCTCAATCTCAATCCGTGCGGCTTGCCCCGGCAACATATAGCCGCGCGGCTTCATTTTTACGCCAACCCCGGCCGGCGTGCCTGTGGCAATCACATCGCCCGGCTCCAGCGTCATCGCTTGCGACAAATAGGCGATCATTTCATAGCAGTTGAAAATCATCTGTCCGGTATTGGAGCTTTGCCGCAGTTCGTCATCAACCCAGGTTTTAAGGTTCAAGTTATGCGGATCGGCGATTTCATCGGAAGTCACCAGCCACGGCCCCAACGGGCCATGGGTATCGAATGATTTACCCAGCGTAAAAGTCGGCGAACGAAACTGCCAGTCGCGCACCGAAACATCGTTGGCGATGGTAAATCCGGCAATGACTTGATGAGCCTTATCGACAGGCACATGGCGACAGCGTGTGCCGATAACAAATGCCAGTTCACCTTCATAATCCAGCTTATCGGAAACTTTAGGCCTGTGTATCGCATCGTCAGGCCCGATCACACAGGTGCTTTGCTTAGTGAAAAAACTGGGATATTCGGGCTTGTCCCGCCCGGTTTCTTCGATATGGTCGGCATAGTTCAGGCTGATGCCGAGATATTTACCGGGCCTAGGCACCGGGGCATGCAGCTTGACCTGATCCAGCGCGATACGACCCAAGCCGCTGTCGATCAGCTGCTGCATCGCCTCCAGCGCGCTGGAGCCTGCGCTTAGAAATTCAAGCATGGTTGCCGGGATTTTAGTATTATTTTTTCCGTCCGCCACAAAGCCGTCGACGACAGCGCCGACGCGGGTTTCGCGATTATGAGTAAAGGTTGCCAGTTTCATGAGTTAAGCCTATTCGTTTAATTCCCAGTGCAACTATTATAAACGCAAGCGTAAACTCAAGAGCTTGTACAAAAAAAAAGATATAATTAATAAATTTTAATAATGAGGATCAGAAAATGAATGAAAACTGGATTGCACCTTCCATCCTATCAGCTAATTTCGCCAAATTGGGTGAAGAAGTTGATGACGTTTTAAAAGCGGGTGCCGATGTTGTGCATTTTGATGTGATGGACAATCATTTCGTGCCCAATCTGACTATCGGGCCTTTGGTTTGCGAAGCCTTGAGAAAACACGGCGTTACCGCGCCAATTGACGTGCATTTGATGGTTGAGCCTGTCGACCGTCTTATTCCCGACTTTGCCAAGGCTGGCGCCAGTATCATTACGTTCCATCCCGAAGCCTCTGTGCATATCGACCGTACCCTGCAATTGATTAAAGATTGCGGCTGCCAAGCTGGATTAGTATTTAACCCAGGCACGCCGCTGCATTATCTGGATTATGTCATGGACAAACTGGATATGATTTTGTTGATGTCGGTTAACCCCGGCTTTGGCGGTCAATCTTTCATCCCTTCAGCGCTGGATAAATTGCGTGAAGTCAGAACAAGAATCGACAACAGCGGCTTGAATATTCGTTTGGAAATCGACGGCGGCGTTAAAGTCGACAATATCCGCGACATTAAGGCGGCCGGTGCCGATACTTTCGTGGCGGGTTCTGCTATTTTCAGCCAGCCTGATTACAAGAAAGTGATCGATGAAATGCGTGCTGAATTGGCTAAGGCGGTTTAAAGGCTAGCACTACGTAGGGTGGATTGCCTCACGGCGAATCCACCCTACGCATTCATTCTTTAATGTTATAAAAAATGGCTATCAAAAGAGCTACAAAAATGAAAACAACGCTTTATCCAATCGAAGAGTTACACAAGATGCCATGCAATTTACTAACATTAAAACAAAAACTAAAGTTATTGCATTGGCGTTACAAGAGTTAATTAATAAAAATAAAGTTGCAGAGCTAAAATTTTATAAAGGTAAGGTAAACCTCAATTTTGACCTTGATTCGCTTAGAAAGCGCAATACACATCCTGATAATAGTTCTGTATTTTAAAAGCGGCCTCACTTGCCGAACTCTATATAGCTGAATAACAAATGACCCCAGAACAATTCAATCACTATGCCCGGCAGGGCTACAACCGTATTCCGGTTTGCCGCGAAGTGCTGGCCGATTTGGATACGCCCTTGAGCGCCTACCTGAAACTGGCCGACGGCGCTTATTCCTATTTATTCGAATCGGTGCATGGCGGCGAGCAATGGGGTCGCTATTCGATCATCGGCCTGCCCTGCCTTACCGTCGTCAAAATCACCGGCAACCAAATCCGTCTGGAAAAAAACGGCGAGCTGCTGGAAACGGTCACGCACGACAATCCGCTGATCTGGATCGAGCAGTTCAAGGAGCGATACAACGTTCCCGACATTGACACCCTGCCCCGTTTTAACGGCGGCTTGGTCGGCTATTTCGGCTATGAAACCATCGGCTATATCGAGCCGAAGTTGCGCAGCACAGGGAAGCCCGACCCGCTGGGCAACCCCGACATCCTGCTGATGGTGTCCGAAGAAATGCTGGTGTTCGACAACCTGTCCGGCAAAATGCTGCTGCTGACTCACGCCAATCCTGAAGAAGCCGACGCCTATAACCGTGCCGTTGCACGGGTCGATGATTTGGCCGTCAAATTGCGCGAGTTGCAAGCCAAACCCAAAAACCATCACGCACCCAAAAAGGTCGAAGAGGCCGATTTTATTTCGGGCTTTACCCAACAGGGCTTTGAAGATGCGGTACTGAAAGCCAAAGAATACATCACCGACGGCGATATCATGCAGGTGGTGCTGTCGCAGCGCATGTCCATCCCCTACACCGCTTCGCCGCTTAATTTATATCGGGCTTTGCGTTGTTTGAATCCTTCTCCATACATGTTTTACCTGAACCTGGACGATTTCCATATCGTCGGCTCGTCGCCGGAAATCCTGGTCAGGCTGGAAGACAACATGGTCACGGTACGCCCGATTGCCGGTACCCGTCGTCGCGGCGAAACGCCGGAACAGGATCTTGAACTGGAACAAGACCTGCTGGCCGATCCAAAAGAGCTGGCCGAGCATTTAATGCTGATCGATCTGGGCCGCAACGATGTAGGCCGGGTCGCCCAAATCGGCACCGTTCAGCTGACCGATAAAATGATCGTCGAACGCTATTCGCACGTGATGCACATCGTATCCAACGTCACCGGACAATTACAGCAAGGCGACAACGCTTTTGACGTGCTGGCCGCGACTTTCCCCGCGGGCACCGTCAGCGGCGCGCCGAAAATACGCGCGATGGAAATTATCGATGAACTCGAACCGGTCAAACGCGGCGTTTATGCGGGTGCAGTCGGCTACATAGCGTGGTCGGGCAACCTCGATACAGCCATCGCGATCAGAACCGCCGTGATCAAAAACAACATGTTACATATACAAGCCGGTGCCGGTATCGTTTACGATTCCGTGCCCAGAAACGAATGGGATGAAACGATGAATAAAGGCCGCGCAATTTTCCGCGCTGTGAGTATGGCCGAAGCAGGATTGGAAGGAGAGCAATCATGAGCGCCGTAAAAGTCGTCATGGTCGATAACTACGACTCGTTCACTTACAACCTGGTGCAATATTTTGGCGAGTTAGGCGCCGATGTCACCGTGGTGCGTAATGACCAAGTGACCGTAGCAGACATCGAAAAGCTCGCGCCCGATAAACTGGTGATTTCCCCCGGCCCCTGCACCCCCAAGGAAGCCGGCATATCCGTTGAAGCCATTTTAAAATTTGCCGGAAAAACTCCTATCCTCGGCGTTTGCCTGGGCCATCAAAGCATCGGTTATGCGTTCGGCGGCAATATCGTCCATGCCAAAAGCATCATGCACGGTAAAACCTCGCTTATTTTTCATAAGGATCAAGGCGTATTCAAAGGGCTTAACAACCCGTTTACCGCCACCCGCTATCATTCACTGGTCATCGAACAGGCAACCCTGCCCGATTGTCTGGAGATAACCGCCTGGACCCAGGATGGAGCAGGCAAGCTCGATGAAATCATGGGCGTAAGGCACAAACAGCTGGATATTGAAGGCGTGCAATTTCATCCTGAGTCGATTCTGACCGAGCATGGGCATGATATGTTGAGGAATTTTTTGGAGCGGTGATGTTAACTCACTCCAGCACGATGCTGGACGGGGTTTGCAACCCCGTTCGCAACGTTTCGTATGCCATCAAATTTAAACGATGAGGCCGGGGTAATATACCCTGGCCAGCGCAGCCCCTAGCCAGGGGCAAGAACGCATCAACTTAAAGCATAAAACTACGAAGGGCAGGAAGGAAAAACTCCGAGCCCTTCGTATCTTCGTGGTTATCAATCAGGAGTGCATCATGAGTCGTATCGTCTGGCTATTTCTAAGCGCTGTATTGTTCACATCAGTCACCCAGGCAAAGCCGTTAACTCCGGAGCAGGTGCCGGAACCGCTCAAACCCTGGATAGCCTGGGTTTTGCAGGACAGCCCCGAACCTCCCTGCCCTTTCATCTACAACAGCTATGAGCAAAAACGCTGTAGCTGGCCGACCCAAACCCAGCTGGATTTAACAACCGAGAAAGGCGTATTTTCGATGAGCTGGACGGTGTACCAGGACAGCTGGATCAGCTTGCCGGGCGATAAAAAACACTGGCCGCTTAATGTGACGGTTAACAACAAGCCCGCACTGGTCATGGATAAAGACGACACGCCTTCGATTAAACTGAAAGCGGGTATGCAGTACCAGATCAAGGGCGGGTTCTTGTGGGCCGCCATCCCGGATAACTTAAAGATACCGGGCGACACCGGACTGATTGATCTGCGCATCAACGGGCAGACCATCCCGACACCGACCATTAAAGACGGACAGCTGTGGCTGAAAGAAAGCGAGACAGGTTTAAAGAAACCGGAAAATATCCAGAACAACCTGGATATTCAGGTGTTTCGAAAAATCGTTGATGAAGTGCCCGCCGAGGTTTTGACCCGGCTGGCGCTGGAAGTCTCCGGCGAGCAGCGCGAGGTTAAATTGCCCCGGCCGATCCTGGAGGGTTTTATCCCGCTAAGCTTGCAAAGCCCATTACCCGCACGACTGGAGCCCGACGGACAGTTATTGATCCAGCTACGCCCCGGCCACTGGCAGCTCGACATACTGGCGAGAAACAGCAAAGAGTTGTCTGTACTTCCGCTCAAGGGCGACCAACCGGTCGCCCCTACAAAGCAAGACACCCAATGGCCGGAATCGGAAGTCTGGTCATTTGAAGCGCGCCCCCAATTGCGCGTGGTTGAAATCGAACAACTCAGCGCCATCGATCCCAGCCTGACCAATTTGCCGGACGAATGGAAAAACCTCCCTGCCTATAAAATCAACCAGGGACAGGCTATGGGCTTTAAAACCATACGCCGCGGCGATCCGGAGCCTGAACCCAATCAACTCAATCTATCCAGAAAGCTATGGCTGGATTTCGACGGTGCAGGCTATACCGTCAATGACTCGATCACCGGCACCATGACCCGAGGCTGGCGGCTGAATACCCTGCCGCAAACGCAGCTGGGAAGAGTCACCCTAAACGGCAGCAACCAGTTTATTACCCAGGATCAATCCGGCAAGCAAGGCGTGGAAGTCAGAACCGGCTCGATAACGCTGGATGCCGACAGCCGCATTGCCGGTGCCGTCGGCTCAACCAGCGCCGTGGGCTGGGAGCAAGACTTCCACACGGTCAGAGCCGAACTGAACCTGCCGCCGGGCTGGCGCTTGTTGGCGGCCACCGGCGTGGACAATGTGCCCGACAGCTGGATTTCCCGCTGGACCTTGCTGGACTTGTTCCTGGTGTTAATCGCCGCGCTGGCAACCGGCAGGCTGTGGAATCCCTATTGGGGCGGCCTTGCGTTGGTCACCCTGGTATTGATCTGGCATGAGCCGGACTCGCCCCGGTTCGTCTGGCTGAATATCCTGGCCGCGACCGCATTGATCAAGGTATTGCCGCAAGGCCGGTTTTTAAAATTCATCAGCTGGTATCGCTATGCTTTCTGGCTGGCGTTAATCATGGTGACATTGCCTTTTATGGTGGAGCAGGTGCGCACCGGGCTTTATCCGCAACTGGAAAAACCCTGGCAAGCATTCAATATGCCCAGCTTCCAAGATAGCGGCAGGGTCGCCGAAATGAACGCACCGGCACCGGCCTCTCAAGCGATCAGTGAGATGAAAGAAAAGGTGTTAAGAAAATCGATGTCGTCCGATTCCGCATCGTCTTATGGTTATGCAAACAAGGCGGTCGATTTTGACCGCATCGACCCTAAAGCCAAAGTGCAGACCGGCCCCGGTTTGCCGCAATGGCAATGGCACAAGGTGCTGCTGTCATGGAACGGTTCGGTTGATGCCCAGCAACAACTGCACTTATGGTATTTAACGCCGACGCTGACCCTGCTGCTGAACTTCGTCCGCGTGCTTCTAGTCGCAGCCCTGGCCTTGCTGATGTTCGGCGTTGCGGAAAAGTTCAAGATTAAAGGCATCCAAGCCTCGACTCCCTTATTGTTGTGGCTCTTGCTGCTGCCGATGCTGTCCATGCCGTCGCCCAAAGCCTATGCCGAACTTCCGGACAAAGCCATGCTGGACGAGCTGAGAAACAAGCTGCTGGAAAAGCCGGAGCCGCCGGACTGCTTGCCGGGCTGCGCACAAATTCCGCAGATGAAAATAACCATTACCGATAAGGAACTGGCAATCGCCCTGCAAATTCATGCCCAGCAATCCGTGGCGATTCCGTTGCCCGCCGAATATGAACAATGGTTCCCCAGCCAGGTCTTTGTCGACGGCAAAATCGCATCAGGGCTTTATCGCGACAACAACGGTTTGTGGATCAGCCTGGACGAAGGCGAGCATCAGGTCGTGCTGGGCGGAGCCGTGCCCTTGTTAAGCAAATTCACCCTGCCTTTGCCGCTAAAGCCGAACTGGGTCAGCATTCAAAATACAGGCTGGCAAGTCATCGGCCTACAGGAGAACAGCGAGGTAGACGACCAACTGCAATTTAGCCGCATCAATCAAACCCAGCAGCAAAAGGAATCGGCGCTGGAGCCGAGCGCATTGCCGCCGTTTGTCAGGATTGAGCGTACTCTGCAACTGGGCCTGGACTGGCGGGTTGTCACCCGGATCATCCGCGTTTCGCCTGCCGATTCCGCCGTGGTATTGGCCGTGCCCTTGCTGCCGGGCGAGTCAGTCACCACCCCAGGCATCCGCGCTAAAGACGGCAAAGTGGAGGTCAATATCCCGGCCCAGCAAACCGAACTGCAATGGGAATCCACGCTGGAAAAATCGGAAAAAATCGATTATGCCGCGACTGAAACGGATCAATGGATAGAGGTGTTGAAAGCCGATATCAGCCCGATCTGGCATGTTGAAACATCCGGCATCGCGATGATTCATCTCAATAACGACGGGCAATGGCTGCCGGAATGGCATCCCTGGCCGGGCGAAAAAATCACCCTGCAAATAACCCGCCCCGAAGCGGTGAAAGGCCAAACCCTGACCATCGACAACAGCCGGTTAAGCATCAAACCGGGGCAGCGCAGCCAGGAAGCCGAATTAAACATCAGCTTAAGAAGCTCGCAAGGGTCGCAACACACGCTGATCCTGCCGGAACAAGCCGTGCTGCAAAGCGTTGCCATCAACGGCCAGACCCAACCCCTCAGACAGGAAGGCCGAAAGCTCACCGTGCCGGTCAATCCCGGCAAGCAGGAAGTTTCAATCAGCTGGCGGGAGGCGACAGGCATCACCAGCATCATGTCCACCCCGCAGGTAGACTTGGGGTTAGCGAGCGTCAACGCCAACCTGAATATCGGTTTGGGTCAGGATCGCTGGGTGTTATTTGCGATGGGGCCGAAACTCGGGCCTGCGGTTTTATTCTGGGGCGTACTGATTGTTATTTTGATGCTGTCGCCGGGCCTCGGTAAAATCCCGCTGACGCCTTTAAAAACCCGGCACTGGTTTTTGTTGTTAATCGGGCTTAGCCAGATACCCCTTGAGTCGGCAGGCATTGTCATTGCCTGGTTAATGCTGCTGGGCTGGCGCAAAACGCAACAGGTTGCAGGCCTTCGCTATTTCAATGCGCTGCAAGTTATGCTCGGCCTATTAACCGTGGTATCGCTGGGCCTGTTGTTTTTGGCAGTCGAGCAGGGCTTGCTGGGTTCGCCCGATATGCAGATTATCGGCAACCAGTCCTCAGCGTTCAACTTGAACTGGTACCAGGACAGAAGCCCGGCAACTTTGCCCACTGCGACGCTGGTCTCTGTGCCGCTGATCGTGTACCGAGTGTTGATGCTGCTCTGGTCGCTATGGCTGGCCGTGTCATTGCTCAACTGGCTGAAATGGGGTTGGGAGTGTTTTTCCAGTAACGGGCTTTGGAATAAGACCGTTGCTAAAATGAAGGTGGTAGCCGCCGAGCCGGAAGACAAGTGGATAGCGGATGAGCCTAAGGATAAAGGTCAATAGGCCCGTCCA
Source organism: Methylobacter sp. (assembly GCA_030679035.1). Taxonomy (GTDB): domain Bacteria; phylum Pseudomonadota; class Gammaproteobacteria; order Methylococcales; family Methylomonadaceae; genus Methylobacter_A. The sequence continues at coordinate 15,253 of JAUXTH010000078.1, forward strand.
CCGGTCAGCCGCCCTTCATGCCAAATGTCGTAACTGCGTCATCCCGGCAGGGAATGCCGGGATCCACGACTACATGGATGCAGGAGGTAGAGCACCAAAAGTAGGCGCATTAGGCGACGCAGGAGCAGTTGCCGAGATGCCATGGATGGCGATACTAAATCAGGCCAAGAATCTTGCCAGACGAGACTACTTTTTGAGCTATTTTTTAGAAAAATGGCGCTTTCCACACGTTCACTCTAGCACATCCCTGTGCTCTGGATCCCGGCATTCCCTGCCGGGATGACGTGTTGTTTAACTGCCTATGTCTTTCTGGAGAGTGCCACCTGAAAGTAAGTATTCCAAAAAACCGCTACCATTTCCTATAGGCAAACTTAAAACCCAACAACCCCATGTCAACCTTCCACTTCCAGCAGTTTTCGGTATTACAACAACACTCCGGCATGAAAATATGCACCGATACCGTTTTATTCGGCGCGATGGCCCCTGTCAATCCTGGCGACCACGTGCTGGACATCGGTACCGGCACTGGTGTACTTACGCTGATGGCAGCCCAGCTCGGCGCAGCGAAAGTCACCGCCGTGGAACTGACCGAAGAAGCTTTTAAAGAAGCCAGCATCAACTTCAACAACAGCCCGTGGTCAAAGCGCCTTGAAGCCGTGCATCAGGATATTCAAAGCTATGCCTTAAACTTTCCCTTAACAGGCGACCGACAATACGACCTGATCATCAGCAACCCGCCGTTTTTTGAAAATCACCTCAAAACCGCCGATGCCCTTAGAAACACCGCCCGGCACACCGACCAACTGCCCTTTGCCGACTTGATCGACATTGCAGCAAGTTTATTAGCCCCGCAGGGTTTGTTTTACCTGCTGATTCCCGCCCATGCAGTCGCCAAGTTTTCCGCCCAGGCCTTAGCGGCAGGGTTTTATTTGATCCAACAAACCGATTTCCGAGGCTATGCGCATAACGAAGCCAAAGTATCCGCGCTGACATTCAGCCGCACAGCGGCGGTGTTTACGACAAGGCTGTTGACGATCTATGAATCCCACAACGTGTACAGCCAAGACAGCGAAGCTTATTTAGCGGATTTTCTGTTACGGTTTGCCAAACAGTTGAGTTGACTCAGTCGGTTATTTCCAGGTGGGATGAATGCCGTAGTCGTGGGGAAACAACTTAATGTATTGCACTACCCGCGGATAATGCGCCAAGTTGCGGTTGCTGCCGTGCGGCAACGCATGATGCCAGAGAACAAAATCCCCTGCGGAGCCCGTGACCGACACCGGGCCCAAACTTTCCAAATCCTGTTCCCGCGGGTTTTGCTCCGGTGCGAGCTCTCCGAGCCATTGCTCTATGCGACGATGAAAACCCGGCACACAACGAAACGCACCCTGTTCGGCACTGGTATCGCTCAAATACAACAGCCCCTGAACACCGAAAGGCATCGGCAAGGCAAGACTGACATCCCAATGCAGACGGCTGGGGCCAGACATATCGATGCCTCCGCGCTCCGGCCGGTTCAAACTGGAGCGATCCACGGTGGCCCACAAATCACCGGTTCCCCAGACCTGCTCGAATGCCTTGCGGATACGCGGCGCGGCGCGGTTTTTGTCCAAAGCTTGATGCCGCAAAAGCGACACCCAAAACGAATGCGATCGATCGTACCAGCTATCGGGATTTTGCCGATCCATGCCGAGAAAGTCCCAAATCGCCAATTCGGCTTCCCGGCAATCCTCCGCTGAAACCGCATTGCGCAGCACCACATAGCCGTTTTCCTGCCAAAACGCCATGTCTGCTGCCGACAAAACCGGTTCCTGTATATCTTCCCCTTCAATGGGATAGCTACGATGCGGTTGTTCCAAATAGCGCATGACCATTTTATTGAGACGATCTACCAGAGCGTAGTCAGGGACGCCGCCGAGCTTTTGCACGATCCATCGTTCGAATGCGTCATAGTCCGGGCGCTGTTGGAACAGGTATTCCGACGGCTCGACGATACCCAGTCCCAAGCCTTGCATCAGGGTAAAATCCAACCCGTATTCGTCTCGCACGCTTTCCTGATCGAGCCGACCCTCGACCTCCAGCAATCGCTTGGCCCAATAGCGTCGCAAGTGAAGCACGCCCAACTCGCCTGCCTCCATGGAAGAAATGCCGGACTCAAATTTTGCGATCACATAGCCTCCTAAATAGTCATAGTTTTTTGCAGTGGTTGCGTGCAACATGCTCATTATAAAGCCAAAGTAACAGAGCTGATTAACCAGATAGTTGGAATCTATGAATGGCGTGTTTAGAAAAACGTCCAACTCCAAAAAAACATTTCCCAATGGCCAAAATTTATCTACCCATAGCGATAGCTTCGAAAAAATGGTCTATACCGTTACACGATTGGAATCCAACCATTAATAGGTTTATGATTACGTATCGGGACGGAATGCCTGATTTTTCTTAACGACGGCTTTTCACTCTTCATAGCAGGTACTTTATTGAAGATGAAGTCTCCAAATTTGATGACTGTAAACATGATTACAATTAAAGCAGTATCTCAACGAAATTAAGGATTGTATGGAAGATCTATTCATCGGTTGGCTGAAGGAATACGGTTACGTTATCTTATTCCTGTGGAGCATATTGGAAGGCGAGATAGGCCTGATCATGGCTGGAATCATGTCTCATACCGGCGATATGCAGTACTTCATGACGGTTTTTGTGGCGGGTCTGGGAGGTTTCACTGGAGATCAAATCTATTTTTACATTGGCCGCTTTAATAAAGGCTTGATTCAGCGCAAACTGCACAGTCAGCGCCGCAAATTTGCGATTGCGCATTTGCTGTTAAAAAAATACGGCTGGCCCATTATTTTTATGCAGCGCTATATGTATGGTTTGCGTACCGTCATTCCCATGTCGATTGGTATTACCAAATATTCGGCAAAAAAGTTTGCATTGATTAACCTTCTTAGCGCATGGGTATGGGCCACCATCACGATAACGCCTGCTTATTTCTATGGTGAGGAAATATTGGGTTTATTGGCCGATGCTAAAGAGCATTGGTATTTGGCACTGCCAATTGCAGGGGGATTTCTTTATGGAATTCATACCTATTTTCAAAAACTGGAGCGGCATTTCTTACAAAAGCGGAATAACCGTTTTTCGAACGCTACGAAACAAAAGTTGAGCCGCCCGGCCATTGTCTGTAACCACCTTCACCGTCCCGACGACGTAAACATGCACGAATCATCTGGAAACAACGCTAGTGCGAATACGGAATCCGAGACGACCGGGACTTCGGAAAGCCTTGAGATTACATCATTGGAACCCGCTAAAACACCGGCCTGACATCCCATCCCGATGTGTGGACGTATTCAAGCTTTCATCGCTATCTTCGTCTTGGACTTTATCCGCAGTATTGGGCCGGACTTCCGGGAATTATGAAGGATCATAATTATTCACCTCGTGCCCACGTGAGTTGACACCATAGGAGCGGGCCGCGACATTACTAAGTTGTAACTCCATCATCGCGGGCATGGCCCGCTCCTACGGCTCTTAACTTAATGGCAGTGACGTGCTATATAGGAACGCGCAGGCGAAGCCTGCACTCCAACAAACCTGACTCCACGCTTAACGATGACATAGCCAAATCAAATGGGGTGAGACCAATGAAAGCCATGGTATTGAAGGCGCTCTGTAACCTTAAAGAAAATCCGGTGCCGCTTGCATTAATGGAACTGCCTGTTCCGTCGCCCAAAGCACAAGAAATCCTGGTGAAAATTTCAGCCTGCGGGGTTTGCCATACCGAGCTGGATGAGATCGAGGGGCGCACCCCGCCGCCGCGATTACCGGTAGTGCTTGGGCATCAAGTAATCGGCCGGGTCGAAGCCGTCGGCAGCAAGGTAAGCACCATTAAAACGGGTGACCGAGTCGGCGTTGCGTGGATTTTCTCCGCTTGTGGCAAATGTAAATTCTGTTTGTCTGGTAATGAAAATCTGTGTCCGTCTTTTGCGGCGACGGGTCGCGATGCCAATGGCGGCTATGCCCAATATATGACGGTTGCGGAAGATTTCGCCTATGCCATTCCGGCGATATTTTCCGATGTGCAGGCCGCGCCGTTGCTTTGCGCCGGTGCCATCGGCTACCGGTCACTGCGCTTGACGGGGCTAAAGGACGGGCAACGGCTGGGGCTGACCGGCTTTGGCGCGTCGGCGCATCTGGTGTTAAAAATGGCGCGGCACCGATACCCGAATAGCGAAATTTATGTTTTTGCCCGTAGCGCCAAGGAAAGAGCGTTTGCCGTAGAACTTGGCGCAGCCTGGGCTGGAGACACCACCGAGCGGGCGCCTCATAAACTGGACTGCATCATCGATACCACCCCGGCATGGCAACCGGTCGTTGAAGCCTTGGCTAACCTGGAATCCGGCGGCAGATTGGTGATTAACGCGATCCGCAAGGAAGGCGACAAGCGCAGCCTGCTGGATCTGGATTATCCGGCTCATCTCTGGCAGGAAAAGGAGCTAAAGAGCGTCGCCAACATCACCCGAAACGACGTAAAGGAATTTCTGACTCTGGCGGCCAAAATGAACCTCCAGCCCGAGGTTCAGGTGTTTGTATTGGAACAGGCAAACGAGGCCTTGCTTGAGCTAAAGACGGGGAAGATTCGCGGAGCCAAGGTGCTGAAAATCGATTAAGGAACAGATAGCCAAGCACTTAGTAGTAGCACTTATAGTAATCATACTTATAGATATTTGAGCATAGCAAAGCCACAATAATCGGCCCTTTCAAGGTTATCGTAATGCCGGGGGCGGATTCGTAATCTACATGATCTATTCCTGAGGAGGAGTCATGGCGCTCAAACAATATGGTGTTCTTAAGGGCAAAGCCATCAATAAAATCATGGGCCAGGGATCAAGCCCGCATTATGAAGTACATCTGATCGACGATACCACAGACTTCCGCGTTGCCGTTAACGTGAAGTCCAACCTTGCGCCTTCAGAGCTGTTGTATCTGGTCATTGATGATTTCCAGCATCCTATTTTGGCAAATCTGCCGCTTTTGGCTAAGGGTTTTACCGCATTGCAGAGCGCGCCCAACCAAATAGCGCTGGATTTCATTCGCGGCAACCTGTTCGATCCAAGGCAGATGCGCCCTTTACCCCATAATATTCCCGGCCCGGACAATGACCTCAACGAAAAAATTGACGCTTACGTGCAACGCGCCATCGGCGACGAACGAGCAAGCGTCTATGCTTTCGGCGAGTGTTGGGGGCCTGAGCCCGGTATAAAAGATAAATATTTCGGTTTCCTGCCTGGCAACGGGATTCATGATATTCACATGAATCAAGGCAACGTCGGTGACTTTGTCAAGGATGACGGCGTTTGGCAGGACGGCGCGTTACTTTTTCATTTTCCGGGCATAGATAAGGTCAATGTCGGTGTCGGCGCAGAGATTTGGCCGGAACAATGGGTCGCCGTTTTTCTGGCTTTTCAGTCACAGTGCTGGCATACCGACGATCACACTGGACATCAGCTTCCACAGTGCAAAGAGATTATCCCCCCTGTAAATGAGCCCAGCGTCCAGATCATAGCGGCGCTGATCAACCCTGAAGGCACAGACCCAGGACATGAAACAGTGACCCTGATTAATCTCACCCCAGGACAAGTTAACTTATCCGGCTGGTCTATTGCGGATAAGAATAAAAGCCGCTCGCTTATCGCCGATATGCGAATTAACCCTGGCGCAACCGGCGTTGTAAAATTGGATGGACAAGGCGCTCAGCTAAGCAACAGCGGCGGCATCATTACCCTGCTCGATCCCGAAGGGCTTAAACATCACGGCGTGTCTTATACCAAAGACCAGGTTCTTAGCGGTTGGACGGTATTGTTTTAAACATTAAGGCCATCAACCAAATGCCCCAGCTCCTTGGTTAACGCAATATAGGGATACAGGTTAACCGGCAAGGCGCTGTTGATTTCCTGGTAAACGCGCCGGTATCGGCTGATTTTATCTTGTTGCTCCGGCTGGTCGAAGTAATCGGCACTGGTCTCCAGCTTGCTCGCCAGGATGGCCTTAACCACCCGCCCTGTCACCCGCTTCATGCCCTCTTGTAATTCATTCATTACTTTCCGCTCCCAAACATCGTGCATGGGGATTTTCGCTAGCTGATTGTTGACTTCATCCAGGCCCAGATAACGGGTGATTTCATTGAACAGTTTCAGCGTGGTGACAAAATCCTGCTCGGTTTCGGCGGCCAATGAAACGATCAGCGGAAAGTCATTAAGGCTGGCTATAAACACCATGCTCAGCGCCAGTGGCTCGGGAATGCTGTCTTGCCGGTATTGCGCTAGCTGCTCGCTAAACTCGGTGTAGTCGCTTTTAAAATACTGCTCATAGTCCTTTAAATGACGGCGATAGCAGCCAATGGTCTGCTCATTCGGCCGGATTTTTCTGCCCTGCATCAAGGCCCAGCGACAAAATCCGGCCAGCGTATTTTCCAGCTGTAGCAATAACTGATGTTGCAAGTCGGCTGGGATGTTATTGTCCAGCGCAGCAACCGCCTGCCGCAAGCCATCTCCGTCTAAAACCCGGTCGAAGGTCAGATAGCAGGTGACATGATCCAGGGTGTTTTCACTGCCTTCATTCAGGTTTAAAAAACCGCAACCGGCCTGATTGATAATTTTATTGCTAATCAGGGTGGCTTTAATTTCATGCGCCAATGGGTGGCTGGAAAGATGACTTGGGTACTGTTTGCTGATCTGTTCAGGGAAATAGGCATGCAAATAACAGCTGCAACATTCCTCCTGCAACAAGGCGGATTGATCCTGTATCAGCTGGGTCAGGTACATTTTGCTTGCGGCCATCAATACCGCAAGCTCGGGCCGGGTAATCTGTTGTCCGGGTCGGGACATGACCTCTTTGGTTTGCGGAAAACATTCTTCGGTCCTGTCGAAAAAACCGGCGGTTTCCAAACGTTCGGCCAGTTGCAAATAAACTGCGGAACCTTCTTCGCAACGCAATTGTTCCAAGGATAAACAAAGGCTTTGGGCGACATTATCAGCCAGCACCAACCGGCACACATCATCGGTCATGCTGATAAATAACGGCTGATAGTCCGCGATCAAGTTTTTCTTTTGCAGGCCGACCAACAAGATTTTTAAATTGACTTCATGATCAGAGGTATCGACGCCCGCCGAGTTGTCGACCGCATCGGTGTTGATGCACCCTCCCCTCAGACTGTATTCGATGCGCGCCTTTTGGGTAAAACCCAGGTTAGCGCCTTCGCCGACGACAATGGCGCCGAGATCGGTCGCATCCACACGCACATTATCGTTAGCCCTATCGCCGACCTCCTCGTTTTTTTCCGTGCTGGCTTTTACGTAAGTGCCGATGCCGCCCAACCATAATAATTCCACCGGAGCCGTCAGCAGGTAACGAATCAGGGATTCGCCGTCCAGCGTTTTATAGCGCAGACCCAGCCATGCTTTCAGCTCGGCGGAAACCGGAATATCTTTGGCCGACCTTGGATACACGCCGCCGCCTGCCGAAATAAGCGTCCGGTCGTAATCATCCCAGCTCGACCCCGGCAGCTCGAACAAACGCTTGCGTTCATTAAATGCGGCATCGCTATCGGACGGATTCGGATCGATAAAAATATGCTGGCCGCTAAAAGCCGCCTTTAGCCGGATGCACGACGACTGCAACATGCCGTTGCCGAACACGTCGCCGTCCATGCTGCCGATGCCGACGACGGTAAAAGCCTCGGTTTGTATATCTTTTCCAATTTCCCGAAAATGGCGTTTTACGCATTCCCAAGCGCCGCGGGCGGTGATGCCCAGCGCTTTATGGTCGTAACCTCGGGAACCGCCGCTGGCAAAGGCATCGCCAAGCCAGTACTGGTACTCTGCCGAAACGGCGTTAGCAATATCGGAGAACTGCGCCGTGCCTTTATCGGCGGCGACCACCAGATAGGGGTCGGGATCGTCGTAACACACGATGTTCTGCGGCTGAACGACCTTGTCATCGATGTAGTTGTCGGTTAAATCCAGCAAACCGTGGATCAGGGTAAGGTAGGCTTTTTTTCCGGCTTCTTTCATTGCCTGCCCGGAGAGCTTTATACCGTTCTTCTTAACGACAAAGCCACCCTTGGCTCCGGTAGGGACGATCAGCGCATTTTTACTGATCTGGGTTTGCATCAGTCCCAGAATTTCGGTTCTGAAATCATCGGGCCGATCCGACCAGCGGATACCGCCACGGGAAATCCTGCCGCTACGTAAATGGATGCCCTCCATATCCACCGCATGGACATAAATCTCGTTTTGCGGCTTGGGCGCGGGCATGTCGATGATACCCAGGCTGTTAATTTTAAAGGCGATGAAATAATCGGCCGAGCTGCGCCGCAGTTGAAAATTGCTGCGCATCGTCGCATCGATCAGATTGAACAGGGTGCGCAAAATCCGGTCATCATTAATATCGGAAACCGAAGCGATGCTCTCCAGCAATTGCAACCGTAACGGGAATGAAGCCAGCTCTTCGCGAATCGCCGGATCGTCCCAGTCGGAATTCGGCCTAAAACGCGCTTCAAAATAATTAAACAAACCCAGCGCAACCTGCGGATTGTTAATCAGGGCATGATGTACGCTGGCTCGGGTGGTTCGATGACCCAGTTGCAGACAATAATTCCGGTAAGCCCTGAGCACATCGATTTCCTGCCAGGCCATGCCGGTCAAGACACATAGCTTGTTCAGCGCGTCATTTTCCACCTTCCCATCCATCATCACTTGAATGGTGTCCAGCATCCGGCTTCTCAACTTGGAGCATGAAGCGCACTGGCTTTTTGCCTTGATGGTGAAACTTTTAATAAACAGGGTATCGCCATCGACCGTAACCTGAAACTGCACCTGATCCATGACCCTTAAATGCATGTTTTCCAGAACCGGAATATATTCGTCCAGATAACGCGGCTGTCGGCTGTAAAAATGCAGACGGTAATGATCGATCTCTTTTCCGGGACTAAGCAGGCTGATGCATTGATTGTTGGATGCCAAAACCTGCTCAAGGTGCAGCATGTCTTTTAGCGCATAACGCGGCGAAACCAGCGCCCGATGTTCAGTCGAAAACGCGGCATGGTATTTTTGCCACAGGTGGTGACCGGCTTTTTTGCCCAAAGCCCTTTCAGCGAGATGCTGCAAGGCCAACTGCCAGGTTTTGGTAGGTCTGTTCAATGGCTTATCCGCCTTGTCGAAGGTTTACAACAGGATTGTTGTCAGCTCAGATATTTGATAATTTCCAAAACATTGCAATCGCCCTGCCGGGTGTAGGTAACAGAGTCCATCAGGGTGCGGATGAAGAATATGCCCATGCCGCCTTCTTTGGGATGCTCAAAATCCGGCAGCGGCACGGATTCCAGATCGAAGCCCTGGCCGTGATCGTACACCTTGATGTTCAGCTCGTTTTCCTGGATATGGATGGTTATTTTGACCGTATCTTTCGGGTCTCTATGATTTGCGTGTTTGATCGCGTTGACGGTCGCTTCCGTTAGCACCAGATTTAAATGATAAGCCAAGGCCTCGCGGTCACCGGAAAAGTCATCCAGTTCTTTCGCTATATGTTCACCAATGCTGCCGATCAAATCCAGATATTTGGTCTGCGTCGGAATGATTACCTCAACCTGAATAATCGAGTTACACATACATAACCTCTACGTTTCGTTGTCAAAAGCCTCATTTAAATCCGCATAGATCTCAAACACCCGGTTTAAACGGGTCAACTCAAACATCGATAACACCTGTTGCTGCATATTGGCTATAGCCAGCTTGCCCGACTTGGCCGCTGCATTTTTATAGCCTGACAACAACGCGCCCAAGCCGGAGCTGTCAATAAAACGCACCTGTTCCAGCTGGACGATAATATTGGCTTCGCCCTGCTCTATCAGGTGCAAAATAGCTTCTTTCAATTCGCCTGAATTGTGCGCGTCTATCCGTTCTTCCTTGATAAAAAGAACAGTGCAGCCGTTTATTTTTTCCTGCTTCAAGTTCATAGGCTTTTCTTGAGTGTGATGAATATTGAAAACCAACCCTGTAGTCGAATCATAGCACCATCAGCAAGATTACAAATTTATTATCCTAAACATAGCTCCCTTACCCAGCGTGAATTTGCGGCACACCATGATTTTCTTGATCGTGCTCGTGGACGACAGAACGAACATGAATATCCCGCTGTGGAAAGGGAATTTCTATACTATGCTCACGCAGGGCTTTTTCCAGCCGTATGTGTAAATCATGGGTAACCGGCAGTCGATTGAACAATTCGCTGACAAAAATACGGATAGAAAAATTCAGCGAGCTATCGCCAAAACCGACCAGCACTACGCTCGGCTCCGGTTCTGCAAGCACCAGCGGCGTTGATTTCACCGTATCCATCATGACTTTATGCGCCAGCTCAACATCGGAACCATACGCAATGCTGACAGGAATCACCACACGGGTTATCGCATCGCTTAAAGTCCAGTTGATCAGCTGGCTGGTAATAAAGGTTTTATTCGGCACAATCAGGTCTTTTTGATCCATGTCGATCAGCGTGGTGGCGCGCATCTGGATACGGCTGACTTTGCCGGTGACCGTGCCGATGGTAACGGTATCGCCGACCCGTATCGGGCGCTCGAACAACAGGATAATGCCCGATACCATATTGGCGAAAATTTCCTGCAAGCCGAAACCTAACCCGACACTGAGCGCCGCCACCAGCCACTGCACCTGCGACCAGCTGCCGCCCAGCTCGTTTGCGACGCTGATAAAGCCTATCGAAACCAACACATATTTAGCCAGCTGGTTAACCGCATAGCGGCCGCCCGCCTCTATCGACAAGCGCCTGAACACCAGCAATTCCATCACCCCGGAAAAATTGCGTACCGCGACCACCGCAATAAATACATACAACCCGGCCAGCAACAGATTGGTCATGGTTATCGGCTGATAAATATCCTGATGATCGACATTGACCAGATGCTGCCAAAGCACAATACGATCCAAAAATGAAAAGGCCGGCAGGATGTTGCTCCAGATCATCCAAAAACCGATCACCAGCGTAAAACCAATAAAGACATTCAGTAGTTTTATGGTTTGGGCGTTGATTTTAGGAATATCGATTTGTTGCTCGTCAACCGGCAACACCGGGTCTTCCGATCCTGCCAGATGCTTTTCGGGAGCCGCCGCAGTCTTGCGTTTTTGCCTGGCGTTGGTGATAGCCAACTGCCGGTTAACCAATGTCAGCCAGCGAAATACCAGCGCATGAATGATGACAGTCAAAAAAATCAGCCGCAGGGTAACAATTAACTTTTGCTGCAACTCCAAAGCACTCAAATAATAGCCCGCCACGGCAAAACCTATAATAACCAACGGTATGCTGATCGCGGCCGAATACCAGCCATAGCGCAGCTTAGTTGTCCACCCGGCAGGATTTTTATTAATATAACTGCTTAATAGCCCGGTCGTCGGTTTTAATACCCGGCCCGCAAACACAGCCAATACAACCATAACGATGATCAACGCCAAACGGCCAATGCTGTCGCTATGCGCCGAAAATTTCGATGCACCGGTACTGCTTATAGTAAACACCCCCGGCACCACAATAAAACGCACCCAGGCAACCTGCGTACGCAACAGACTGACTGACGCTTTTTGCCATTGGAAATGTTTACGCGCTATGCCGTCGACGGCAAACAGGCGATAAAAAAATTGCAGAAAAAACAGCGGCAGTGCCGAGCCCTGCATGCCTTCACCGACGGCTTTGGTGAAATCGGCAACCTGAAGGCTGCTGCTCAAAAACCAGCCAAAATAGTTGAGCAGCAACGGCAGCGGCAATACCAGTACCAAATTATAGGCCAGGGCTCTTAAGGTGAAATAAAAGCTATCCGTTTTGCCGGCGATAGCCGCTAACTGTAACTTTGCCCAGTTTCTACCCCACTGCAAGCCGCCAAAAAACAATAACGCGACGAAGGTTAAAAACAGATGATGAAAGACCAGCTTAACTGCATCTGTAATCACCGCCATCCAGTTAAACGGCGACAACAGCCATTGCGTGGAATGATACAGCTCGGCGATATAACTTAAGTTTATCGGTTCGGAACTGGGTACCCACAACAAGCGCTCATCCAAATAGACGGCAAATTTACCGGCCTGAGTGCCCATTTGTTGTCTGGCAAAATCGAAGTCTCCCAAGGTGCGTAGATACGTAGTGTAGGCGACCGACAGTTTGTTCAGCAGCTCTTTCTGATTGTTCAGCAGCACGCGCAACTCGGCCTGTATCATCATGCGCTGATCGACAGGCAGGGCTTGATCGACCTGCTGACTCATCATGGCTTTTAGCCCGGCATCAACATCCATCAGCCGTTTCAACTGGTCTTCAACCTTGAATTGCGCAAGACTGGTTACCGCAGTTTCGGTCTGAATGGTCTGGGACTGCTGCTCAAACTCATCCTGAACCGGCAAATTACGCCGCTGCTCGCGCAGGATTTTGCCCAGCGCCGGACTCAAACCCGCCAAGCTGATTTTCTTTTCGGCGCTTTTAAAGTCGGTTTCAATCTCATTGGCCTGGGCCTCAACCTTGGTTTTTTGCTCGGCATATTGTTCGATCTTGGCGGTAATCTCCTGCAAGTCACGACTGTATTGAATATTTGCCCGCGTACTTTCCTGAATAAGGACATGCTTGCCGGAAACCGCTTTTTCCGCCTGGCTGAGCGCATCCTGCATTTGTTTCGCTTCCTGCTGCCGCAGATCGAATGTAAGACCCTCGATTGCCGTAACAACCGGGCTTAGCGCCGCCTTTTGGCTATCCAGCAACTGGAACCGGGTTTTAAGCAACTCGACCCTGGCCGGATTGCTGATGGCTTCAACCTCAAGCATTTTCAGCTCGGCAGCACGCGAATCGATCAACGTTTTCAGCTGCACCTGCCGGGCTTCAGCTTCCAATTTCGGCTCCGATTTACCAGGAGGGACTTCCAGTTTTTTCTGCGCCACTTCAAGGTCTTGCTGCGCCGCGACCGTTTCTTCGCGAATCAGCTGCGGACGGCTGTTTTCCACTGAGAGCTCGCTTTCAAGTTTCTTGATCTGCTCGTCCAGATTACTGATCTTCCCTTTTTCAAGAATCAGCCGCTGCTCAAGTTCCTCGACCGGAATCCGGCTAAAATCTTCCGTTTTTTGCTTGGTCACTTTCAGCAAAACCTGCTCAAGTTCTTTTTGCAGTTTTTTGGTTTGCTCAGGCGCTTGCTTGAGAGCCGCCTTAAACTCCGCGGTCTGCGCTTTAAACTTGTCGGTATTGCCCAGATTGTCTTCGGCCGCCTGATAAATAGACAGCAGCTTGGATTTTGTCGCCTCGTCAATACCTTCCCGGCTATTGATGGCGTCGATTTTGGCTTTTAATGTGTCTTTATTGATTTCAAACGTCGTGCTTTTTTGCCCGGCATCCGGCGTAGCGCTTTTAGCCCATGCTCCGGTTGAGCCTAAGGTAGCAATAAGCAATAAAAACAACAGGGGGTGAATCTTCGATTGAGCAGCAGAGAAATTAATGATTTTCATAGATTAAATAGTACAACCGGGAATGAATACACAGCGATATTGTAAACTGTTTTTGTCGGTTCCGAAGCGGCATGCTTGGGAAGAGTGTGATTTAAAACGCGGTTTTTTGGCTACCAGCCATTAAGTTCAATATTATTAACTGATGTTACGCACGGACGGTACTTCTCCCGTTTGCCGCGCCGAGCACCGGAGCTTTTGTCGAGAACAGCCCGCCAGGGGGGCGGCATGGATGCCGCACGTCAGCAGAGGGGCAGGAGCCCCTTCTGCTGACCCTCGACAAAAGCGAGGAGCGCAGGAAATAAGCGGCAACCGGGTCGCCTTTTCTTTGGTTACTTTCTTTTGGCGAAGCAAAA
>JAUXTH010000081.1 GCA_030679035.1 Methylobacter sp.
AAAGAGCGCTTAATGGCGCTGTCGAAACTGGATGAATACCATGACTTTCAAGATCAGGACTGGCAATCGTCAGCGTTGGTCGTCGCTCAATTGACTGATGAGAAACAGCGACTGGAATCGGCGTCCGATGTGCTAAAACAGTTGAGCGAACGCTTGCATGGCTTACTCGCAGAACTGGCGGACACAGAAACCTTGCTTGCCGAAAAATCCCGCGAACTGGGCGCTACCGAAGCTAAACGCGATGCCGCCGAAAGTCTGCGCAACGATACACAGGCATCGCTTGATGCCGCCGAAATGGCAAGTCATGCCCGGTACTTTGAACGGCTTGGCGCTATCCGCAACGAGGCATTGGGCGAACATCATCTCACGGTAGAGTCTTGCGACAATCGTGAGCGTGAGATGTACAACGGACTGCAAAAGAAGATTGAGGGTGAAGAGCAAAAGCTCAAACGCCTGCGCGATAAAATCATTCAGGCCATGGCGGCTTATAACGAAGCCTTCAAATTGGACACTGCCGAGGTCGATGCCGGCATCGAATCGGCTTTTGAATACCGCAACATGCTCGATCAATTGCAGGCCGACGATTTGCCGCGTTTCGAGGCGCGATTTAAAGAGCTGCTGAATGAAAATACCATCCGTGAAGTGGCCAATTTTAATTCGCAATTAAACCGTGAGCGGGAAACCATTCGGGAGCGTATCGCGCTGATCAACGAATCGCTGACTCGGATTGATTACAATACCGGCCGTTATATCGTGCTGGAAGCCCAGATAACGCCGGATGCTGACGTTCGCGATTTTCAAACCGAATTGCGTGCGTGTACCGAAGGTGCGCTGACCGGTTCTGACGACAGCCAATATTCCGAAACCAAATTTTTGCAGGTCAAAAGCATCATCGAGCGTTTTCGTGGACGCGAAGGCCAGTCCGAGCAGGATCGCCGCTGGACTGCTAAAGTCACCGATGTGCGTAACTGGTTTGTGTTTGCCGCCAGCGAGCGTTGGCGCGAGGACGACAGCGAACACGAACATTATTCCGATTCCGGCGGAAAATCGGGCGGTCAAAAAGAAAAACTGGCCTACACCATTCTTGCCGCCAGTTTGGCTTATCAATTCGGTCTGGAATGGGGCGCAGTGCGTTCGCGCTCGTTCCGTTTTGTGGTCATCGATGAAGCCTTCGGGCGTGGCTCGGATGAATCGGCGCAATACGGCTTACGCTTGTTTGCCCAACTCAATCTGCAATTGCTGATTGTGACGCCGCTGCAAAAAATCCACATTATCGAGCCGTTCGTGTCCAGTGTCGGTTTTGTTCACAACGAGGAAGGCCGCGCATCCAAGTTGCGCAATCTGTCGATTGAAGAATATCGCGAGGAAAAAGCGAAGTTGGCCGGATGACATCATCGAGTCATTGGACTAGACCCGCCGATTTACGCCAGCAGCTGCAAAAGTGTTGGGAGCGTGGCGAGGTGCTGGCCGGTTTAGTGACCGATACGCCGTTATTTCCTAAACGTTTAGCGCTGAAAACGCCGACCTCAAGCGAAATGATTGACCGCTTTGACGAGGTACGCGATTGGAGTATGGAACTTCGGAAAATGTCGCATTGCCGGGTGGACATGCGCGAATTCAAACATCGGTTATTCGGCAGCAACGCGCTGCCGCAGGCTGTCTGGATAGACACACTCGAAGACGCGTTGGCGCTGATCGGCAAACGTCAGGAAGTCGCCCGCTTTACCGCGCTGATTGAGCTAACGCGCCGGCGCCGGCCGCAGGCGCTGAGTTGGTTGGCGAAACGCCCGTTGAACGCTTTGGCGCTGTATGATGACTGGAGTCGATTGCTGGACATCGTTACTTGGCTTGAGCTGCATCCGCGCCCCGGCGTGTATCTCAGGCAGGTGGATATTGTCGGCGTACACAGCAAATTTATCGAAGCCCATCGCGGCGTACTCGCAGAATTGTTGGATCTTGTGTTGCCGCCTGAAGCGATTGATTTTAGCGCATCAGGAATCAGTCAGTTCGCCAGACGTTATGGTTTTCTCGATAAACCGTTGCGTATTCGTTTTCGGGTTCTTGATTCCGCCTGTACGCTATTGCCGGGGGAGCCGATGCCGGACATCACCTTGGATACCGAGAGCTTTGCCCGGCTTGAAGTCAAGGTCACGCGTGTCTTTATCACCGAGAATGAAATCAATTTTTTAGCTTTTCCGCCGTTTAAAGACAGTTTGGTCGTTTTTGGTGCCGGCTACGGCTTTGATATGTTAAGCAAGGCGGCATGGCTGTCGCGTTGCCGCATTCATTATTGGGGCGATATTGATACTCACGGCTTTGCGATTCTTGATCAACTGCGTAGTCAGTTCGATCATGTGCAGTCGTTGCTGATGGATCGCGACACTTTATTGGCCTTTGCATCGCAATGGGGCGAGGAAGAAAGGCAGACGCTGCGCAATTTACCCAGGCTGAATGCTGAGGAGTCGGCGCTCTACGATAATTTGCGCGATAACCGGCTAGGCAAGAAACTACGGCTTGAGCAGGAAAGGATTGGTTTTGGTTGGCTGGAGTCGGCGTTATTGGCTTTGGATCAATAATGCGTCATATTCTGGCGCTATTGTTTGTCCTTAAGTAAATCCCGTATTTTGGTCA
>JAUXTH010000083.1 GCA_030679035.1 Methylobacter sp.
ATCTTCCATTGTGCAATGGTCCGCCTCGAAGCAGGACATGCCTTCACCCCAATTGTTGTAAATCTTATTACGCCGTAAAATAGTGTAAGAGGATTTTCCGGGTATCAAAGTTGTTTTGCTGTAATTTCGAGCCGAACTGAGTCCAACGCCCCATCCGTTCCCATTACCATTAACATTATTAGTTGAATTTTGCCAGATCAACGAATCTTCGACAATATTGTAATCGCCACGAATAATTATCCCTGATTTCCATCCGTGATGCATATTCATCTTGCTAAATGTATTGCGATTTCCAACGGCTTCGGCACCATAGCCTCCCAGATATTTTCCACTGATATTGCTGTTTTTTACTTCAAAACCAGAAATAGTGTTGTTATTGCCTGTCACATAAATTAGTGATCCCCAATCTTTGTTAGGCAAGGTGCTTTGTCCATCGATAACGGGCTTATTATTGGGGTAAGCACTCAGCGTAATACCGTTTTGTTTGATATTAAGGGCTTCCACATAAGTACCGGTCATCACATAAACAATATCGCCGCTATTCAAAGCCTTACTCAACGCATAGCTTATGGTCTTGACAGGTGTTGAAAGTGATGTGCCGTTATTGGTATTAGTGCCGGACGGTGAAACATAATAAGTTGTCGCATACGCTTGCTGAAGCCCTAGTAGACCCGTGCAAGCAATAAAAAATAATTTGCCGGTCATGTTTTTCATGCGATTAGACGGCAACAGGGGGGCGATCCTGGGGAAATGATTCGGAGCAGATTGGATGTTCTGGTTGTCTTGAATATTTAAGGCTTGTAAGTCCAAGCTTAAAACATTCATAGCTGATCCGGGTTTCTGGGACAAGTTTAGTGCCGCTCCTGAAAAACCGGTTAAGGCCGAAGACAAACATGCCAATTTTGTTGATTTATACACAATATTACCTCTATTTCATAAGACCATTAATTTTTACGAGACACTCGATGTCTCTTTTTATATCGCACTGAGTTCTATGAAGAAGATCACAAAAAATGTGAGTATCTTCTGTTTAATCGATGCGAAAGGATTTCTAAAAATCCGACTGAAGTGTAATGTGGAAAAATCACAAAAAATGTGAAGACACCTTCATTTCATTCATGCGCAAGGGGATGATTATAAAAATCGTGAGCTCCCTCCTTCCTTATTCATGCGCAAGGATTTCCATACTAACCGGGGTGTCTTAAGCTAAACTCATGCCATTTTAATAAAGCACTATAACTATCAATAAGTTATATTGTATGCTTTGGTTTTCTTGTGATGGCTGTCATAAAACTGACGCTGCAAAGTGGCAAGATATTGCCGGTGGGCGGTTTAAGCGGCTAAGCTTGGACCGAGAAAAATACCGAACCAAGGCTGCCGAGGAATGAGTGTCACTGGCAAATACCAAGTACGGCGAACCTTTTACGTTAACTACACTGGAAAAGGCTGAGCGTATTCGAGGCCAGCAGGCGCCTGGTTGGCTAGTGCAGATGGATTGGCAAATACGTAGGCTACTCAACTTTATAGTTTGCTCTAAAGTTAAATAGTTTTTAAAGTAAGATGAGAGTAGATTGAGGATTGTTTCGATAGGATGACATTAAAAGGGATGAACACGGCGGGGGAAGAGATATCATAACAACGCGCTATTGTCGTAATCCTGTAGGGTAATTCGGCCTGGGTTGCCCAGCACCATGCAGTGGGAGGGGATGTCTTGAGTAACCACGGCGCCAGCACCAACGGTGACGCCATCCCCGATAATGACATCAGCACATATCTGTGCATGGGGGCCAATATACACACCCTCTCCAATCACCAGCCCCCTATCAGTAGGTTCGCTCGACCCCAACTTGACCTGCTGATAAATACTACAGCGAGGCCCAATACGGCAATTTCTTACCTCAATCCCACCAAAGTGAGTAATGTGGAAATCAGGTGCAATATCTGCACTTTGGTCCAGATTGATGCCATAGGCCTTGCGTACATAAACTGACGACATCCAGTAAGCCGGGTAAAGAGGCGCCGCAATGGCCCAGCCGTAGCGGTGTTTACGCACACGACTCAGCCAGCGCCCAAATCGGTATACCACCAGCGCATGAAGTCCAACGTTTTTACATAGTGAACGCAGGGCATCAATAGGGCGGAAAGTTCCACTCTGACAATGCCTAAGCATCGTTTGATGTACGCGCATCGTGTCGGCAAGGATATTCTCGAACACTTAAGCTTCCCGTGTTGCTGTCATATATTGCATGGCATCGACATTCTGGCGCTTCCGCAACTCAGAATTATCAAAATTTCGCGATACTAATCGTGCGGGATTTCCTTGCATTACGACATCCGCCGGGATACTTTTGGCAAGTACTGTGCCAGACAGTAGCGTTGCGCCATCGCCGATACTGATGCTGCCATACACCACGCAATCGGAACCAATCCACACATCGCGGCCAATCTCTGGGCGCCCATCATTAACATGACTCTTGCCGACGGTCACTCGCGTACCAATTACCGTTCCTGAACCTACTTTTCTGGCCCCGAAAAAGATATGTCCCTGATCGGAAAAACAAACGCCACCTTCGATTTCAACGTCACTTTCAATTCCACTTTTGGCGTTGATCCTAATCGCGAATTTCAGTAGTCCAATGGGAACCAACATAAATCGTCGGAGCCACTTGCGTCCGCCACCATCCTCCTCACTATTTGCATGCAACCAGTGAGTGAAACGATGTATCAGCAGCAGCTGCAAACAGGGGGAGCTTGCCAGTAACCATGAGCATGAGGCCATGCCCATGGGGCGACCTGGCCAGCGCCGTTGATGAGCAATATCAATGTCTTTTGATACTTGACTCACTTTGCCGCCTGCTTGGCTGATAGTGAGCTAATAAGGTTTAGAAAGGCGGTGGCTACCAATTTCTGCCCGCGTTCGTTGAGATGACCGCCGTCATTTGTAAACTCAGGACATAGCGCTTCAGCCTCTTGACCATCCACATATGTCATGCAGGATTTACCTGTCGATTCAGTTTCGACCTTGGCAATGTCGAACAAGCGGCCAGACGCAAGATATCGCTCGCGAAGTTGTGTGTTGAACTCTGCACGCCTGACATTATCAAGATAGCCGTTGGGCTGTCTGCCTATGAGCCGTTTGATCCAGGCCTTTGGCCCAGTTTGTACCGCCATCAACGGCACGGTAACTGCCACGAAGTTGGTGTCTGGATGCTTTTGAGCCAAGGATTCCAGGCTGGCAATATACGCGTTAGCTACTTGCCGTGCATCGGTAGTCGCATTGAAGTCGACATAACATAACTTCATCAAGGCTATGTCCGCCCCTTGGGCTGCGCCTCCATCAATAGCGGCAGCGAAATCCCGAATCTTGGACAGCGGGTCACCGTTCTTGCCGATAGTAAAATGGCTGATACCTTGCATCGTAGGCGCTGTCCGCTGTTCGTGAATATCGATCTTGCCGCCGTCCCGATTGGCCAAAAGCGTTACGCCGTTGAGGATATTATAGCCTACCGACTGGTGACCGAAAACCACGCGTTTTTTTTCCAGTGCCTGCCATTCCGGGATTGCGTGTTGTGCTGTTGCCATTAATGCCTCCTCTTGGTTCGATTTATTACATCCTGGCAGTGCCAGCATTGTCAATGCTACCAGCAGCCACCAGTTACACACATTTTTCATCGTCATAGTTTGTTTTCGTTTAGTTTCTGTCATACTAAAAAACCGTTTGGTGATTTATAAGTCTCAGTAAGATAGGTGGGCAAACTTCTTCAATCAATAAGTGCTATTACCTATCGGGCGATCCTGCTTTAAGCTGGATTCCTTATAGAGAAAAGTCGCGTTTTTTTAAATTCCCAATGACTTTTTTGTCCTCAGTAAAGTATCGGTGGTTTAGTATTCGGGCCAATTACAGTCTCCATTGCAATCCCTGGCCAGTGCAGCACAGCAGTGGTTTTCCGTTTGGTTTCGATGTCACGGTAGATGAATTCCGCTTGATCAAGGCCAATGCCCAACTCCTCGGCCAACTTGGTGCTCGGCTCGCCGCTATTGCAAGCCAGCAAGGCAATATCCATTTTGTCGTAAGGCAGGGCAAAATAGAATTCGTCTTGTCCTTGCGCCATGCTGTATGTATCGGTGGTGGGCTGGGCATTGCATATATCCTCTGGAAGCTCCAGGTAACGTGCCAGGGCATAGACCTGCGTTTTATATAAATGAGCGATGGGCTTTAAATCGGCCGAGCCGTCACCGTTTTTCACAAAAAAGCCTTGGTCGTATTCCAGACGGTTGGGTGTACCGATGACGGCATAGTTCAATCGGTCTGCGTGGAAGTACTCCAGGGTTTTGCGCACCCGTTGCTTGAAGTTGGTGGCGGCGACGATTTGCAGATAATTCTTCGAGTCCAGCCTTTCCTCGAATAATTGCCCTTCCGGTGATTGCACCACCAATTTGAAATAATTGAAATGACCTTCCTGCCCGCCGGCGATTACGATTTTGTTTTTCCAGTCGGTGGTGTAGGAAGGGAAAACGGCACGGATAGCCTCGTCGCGCCAGCGGTAGCAACCCAGAGCGTCCAATACGGGGGCAATATCGAATTTCTCATAGGCGATACCGAGTTGTTCTGCCACCATGCGGCCGCGAAGAGTGCTTTCGGAGGCGGAGTCGCGCTCGGGCAACAGCAGGCCAAACACGCGCTCGCTTCCGACTGCCTGCACGGCCAAGGCGGCACAAACCGCACTGTCCACACCACCTGAAATAGCGACGACAAGGCCGCGGCGGTGGAGATGGCTGCGCAACAGCTCACGCAGACGCTCGGCAATTTTGGCGGTTTCGGCAGCCTCGTCGAGCTTGAGCGCAGCGGTAAGATTCATAGACATAGGTAAGCTCCTCAATAATGAATTAGTTTAATTC
Source organism: Methylobacter sp. (assembly GCA_030679035.1). Taxonomy (GTDB): domain Bacteria; phylum Pseudomonadota; class Gammaproteobacteria; order Methylococcales; family Methylomonadaceae; genus Methylobacter_A. The sequence goes on from JAUXTH010000083.1 coordinate 4,900, forward strand.
GGCAAGTGACGCGGCGCACTGTTCCATAATCAGTTTACGGGACAGCTTGCCGTTGACAGTGCGTGGCAGCTCGGGCAGTAACAATACGTGTTTGGGCACCATATAGTTTTCCAGTCGTTCGCTGCAAATGCGCTTAATCTGCTGTACGCTCAGCTCTTCACCTTCGCGCGCTGCAACAAAAGCGCATACCGCCTCACCCAGCAAAGGGTCTGGGATGCCGATCACCACTACGTCTTGTACAGCAGGAAGACTGTAGATGGCATTTTCAACTTCGGCAGGACTGACTTTTTCCCCTCGGCTTTTAATGATTTCATCGCTACGTGCCACGAAATAGAAGTCGCCCTCTGCGTCCTGCCGGAATAGATCGCCGCTTTTCAACAGGAACTCGCCCGGCAGCGGGCCAGGCACCAGCACTTCAGCGGTTTTCTCCGGCTGGTTCCAGTAACCCAGCATCACATGTGGGCCGCGCACGTGCAGACAACCAACCTCGCCCTGTGCCACCGGCTGCCCGTTTTCACCCAGTAAGAGCAGTTCGGTGCCGGGTATGGCGCATCCTACCGATTCCAGTTTTATCTCGGCCAAGTTAGGATTTAGGTAGGCGCTACGGATGCACTCGGTCTGTCCATACATCTTATATAGGCTAGCCCGCGGGAACAGCCGCCTAATGCCGGGGATAAATTCAGCCGGCAGTGCTGCGGCGGCGTTGGTAATCAGTCGCACGCTGGGGAAGCGTAACGGTTGCTTGGCATCCTGCGCGAGCATCATGGCGAAGACAGTGGGTACGCTGGCGAAGCTGGTTACTGCTTCGTCATGCATGCGCTTAAATACCTGTGCCGGATAGGTAAATGAGCGCTCCAGCACGAGGGTTGCCCCGGCGCGTACCGCAGAAAGCCACTGGAAAAGACCATAGCCGAAATTGAGCGGTAACGCAGAAAACAGGCGGTCATCCTGTGTAAAGCCCAAGTATTCATTGATGCTGTCCAACGCAAACAACAACGAATGATGTGAGTGCATCACCCCCTTAGGGGCGCCCGTGGTTCCGGAAGTGTAGATCAGTGCGGCTAAATCCAGTGTGATAGTCAGTTGTGGTGGAGGTGTGGGGGGCATGTTAGTCAATGTGTCGTCCAAGTTTTCAACACCCGCAGGCAATGCGTTGGATTCCGGTGTACACAATATCCGTAGCGCCGGCATTTGCTCCGCCACCGGGCCGAACACGCGTGTGAAATGTGGTTCACTAAGCAATACACGAGCGTCTGCATCGCGCAGGATAAACGCCAGCTTATCGGTCTTGGTCTGTGCATTAACAGTGACGAATACACCGCCGGCCAGTAGTACCCCATAAATTGATAAGGCGCATTGCCAAGTGTTGTCCATGAAAATCGCCACACGGTCACCGCGGGTCACGCCGTGAGCGCGCAAGGCATGAGCGAGGCGGCAGGCGTAATGCGCCACCTCACCGTAGTTCATTTGCACATCGCCTGCAATCAACGCGGTACGATCAGGATAGCGTGAGGCAGTAGTGAGCAAGGTGTCTTGCAGCAGTCGGGACATAGCGTTCACCCTTCTTCTTCAGGCGGCAACAGCTTGCTTGCGATTGACAAAAGCAACCAAATTATTCACCGAATCAAGATTGGCTGGAAGCATTTCGTCGTCATTTACTTTGATGTCAAAGGTTTCTTCGATGAAAAGTATGATTTCCAGAACGCCGGTGGAATCTATAATGCCGCCGTCAAGAAAGGAATCGCCATCTTGTAAAGCCGACTCATCTTCAGTGAAGAGGAGGTTCCCCAAAATGTATTGTCGAATAATTTTTTTCATATTTATGATCCTGAGTAGTGTTAGGTTAAGGAAGCTGTTTCGCGGATAGTCTGGGAAAAACGTTCAATGAAAAAGTAATGGCACAATTGTGTGGAAAGAACGCCCACTAGCGCCATATTGTCTTTATAGGCAATCGAACTGCCGCGGCGAGCCTTTTTAACTAGGAAGCCGACTTTTTGAGCGTCGAAATAACCGTAGCGATTTAGCTTTTCTTCGCTTAACAGATCATCCACGTAGGCCGGTGGGTGTGCAGAAAAGAAGGCGGGTATATCCGGGGCTCGATACGGTTGCTTGTGGCGCTCAAGAATCTGCCGAGGCAACTGGTTTTTCATAGCTTGCTTAAATAGGTACTTCTCGTTAAGCGCACGCATTTTCAGGCGCGGATTCAGGCGATTGGCGAACTCAATAACGCGGTGATCTAAAAAGGGGAAGCGTCCCTCTACTGAATTGGACATCAGCATGCGATCGCCCTGGGAACATAACAAATAGTCGCCCATCAGCGTTTTGGCCTCCAAGTATTGAGCTCGGTTGAACGAATGCCAGTGGCCGAAAGCGGGGGGCAACTGCCCGGTCAGGCGGTCAATAGCATCTTCCCGCAACGTGGCGTTGAGTTCCTGCGAGAAAAAGACCTTGCACTGGGAGGTAGTAAACCATCGGGTAAGATGGCTGAATCCCGGCTGGTCAGGATTGTCCAGGCCGATGCTGTAATACTTGCGTAAGTAGGCTTTAGCCTGAGCGCCGGAAGTTTCCAGATAAGGATATAGCGCCTTGAGCAACAGTGGACGCCATTCGGACTGAGGATGGCGGCCCCAGAATTGGCGAATCTTGGCTTCTTTAAAGAGGTCATAGCCGCCTAATGCCTCATCGGCACCTTCGCCAGTGAGGACTACCTTGTATCCTGAGGTGCGCACTAGTCCGGACAGCTGCCGCATAGGCGTGGGAGCTGTGCGCAGAATGGCTGTTTCGGTGTGGAAAATAGTGGCAGGGAAGTCTTCGGCAATGTCGCGGTTACGGCAGAGTATCCGGCTGTTTTCGACACCAAGATGCTCGACCATTTGCTGCTGGAAAGCCGATTCGTCTAGGGACTGTTCTTCGAAGCCAATGGAGAAAGTCTTGAGCGGTGCATCCGAGTGGTTGCGGATCAGTGCCACCAACGCAGAGGAATCGAGTCCGCCGGAGAGATAGGCGCCGACAGGCACATCCGCGCGTAGGCGGATGCGAGTTGCATCGACCAGTAGCTCGTACAACTGCTCGGCCAGCTCGGTGTCCGAGCCTTGATGGTAGTCGTCCTGCTCGGGAAAGCGCCAGTCCCAGTAGACTGATTCACGCAAACAGCCGTTTTCCAGCACCAGCATGTGCCCAGGTTGCACTTCGAATATGTCTTCAAACAGGGTGTTGGGACTGCGCGGCGCCCAGAAAGTGAATATCTGATCCAGTGCTGTCGGAGAGATACGTGGCGCTTCCGCTAACTGGGGTAATAACGCCTTAATTTCCGAAGCGAACAGCAGTCGATCGCCTTGGCGTGTGTAGAAAAGAGGCAAAATACCGGCTCGGTCACGCACTAACAGCAAACGTTGGCGGTTGCCGTCCCAAAGAGCGATGGCAAATTGGCCGTTCAGGTGCTGCACAAAAGCGTCGCCATACTGCTCATAGGCATGGACGATGACTTCAGTATCGCTGTGAGTATGGAAGCTGTGGCCCTGTTTGAGCAAGGTCTGGCGTAACTCCAGGTAATTGAATATCTCGCCATTAAAGGTGACCCATACAGTCTGATCCTCGTTATGCATTGGCTGAGCGCCTCCTGTAAGGTCGATGATGCTAAGGCGAGTGTGTCCCAACCCGATCCGTTGTCCGGGATCAAGATAGATGCCGCTACCATCCGGGCCACGGTGATGCAGGGCAGGGAGCATGCTGCGCACATCCCGTTCGTTAATTTTGGTCTGCATCGAGAGAGCTGCGATACCGTTAATTCCACACATGCATATTCCTTAGTACCTCGGTATGGTTAAGTATTGCCTTTTGAGTTGTATATGAAATGAACCATCTAGTGATTATTCTAAATAGAAAAATGAGAAAGAATATCGGTACAACCACCTAGGTTAGGTGGATATTTTCGCTGTCGGGCAAGCAAAGCCGAGGCAAAAACAGAAAACCAGAGAAATTTCGGACAAGTTTCTAGAATCGGGAGAAAACAGACGGTATTGATTTATCTATTAATAACAAAGTTAGATAGCCTTAAAATCCCCGTTCCAGGCTAATCAGTAACAGCGCAATCAAATTTGCAGTTGACAGGTGGGCCAGTAAAAAGCATAATACACGTCTCAGTAAGGCGCCTGTAGCTCAGCTGGATAGAGTACTCGGCTACGAACCGAGCGGTCGGGAGTTCGAATCTCTCCAGGCGCACCACACTGAAAAAGTTTATTCCCCTGTAGCTCAGTCGGTAGAGCGGATGACTGTTAATCATTAGGTCGGCGGTTCGAGCCCGTCCGGGGGAGCCAGATAAATCAAGGAGTTACCGTTTTCGGTGACTCCTTTTTTTTGTCTAAAATTTAAGAAGCGGTCATTTGGTCGTGGCAATGGTCTGGGCAACGGTCATTACTGTAAGTTAATTTTGACCGCAACACTTGCCAATCAAATTAATAATTAAAAAAGACAACATGAAAATTGTTACATGGAACTGTAATGGCGCGTTAAGAAAAAAGACTCATGAAATTGATCGTCTTGATGCCGGCGTAGTTATAGTTCAAGAATGTGAAAATCCAGCAGAATCGAAAGAAGCAGCCTATCTTACATGGGCCGGTGATTATTTATGGATTGGTACTTCAAAAAGCAAAGGCATTGGTATATTTCCCAAAAAAGGAAATATAGTTAAAGACTTAGATTGGAATAGAGAGTTTGTTCTTTGTGGACTAGAAAGCAAAAGCAACTCACTTCGCTGGACTACAAAGGATTTAAAGCTTTTTCTTCCCTTCGTTTTAAATGACGCAATAACAATTCTAAGTTGCTGGACTAAGGGTAGCGAGGCTGAAGTCTTTGGCTACATGGGCCAGTTTTGGAAATATCTTCAGATTCACCGCAATGACCTTAAAAACGAAAATACGCTAATACTCGGCGATTTTAATAGTAACAAAATCTGGGATAAAGCGGATAAATGGTGGAGTCACTCGGGTGTCATAGCCGAACTGAATGAAATCGGTTTAGAAAGCCTATACCACCACCAGCACAAAGAAGCGCAAGGTGAAGAAACTACACCAACTTTTTTTCTTCATCGAAACACAAACAAGCCATATCATATTGATTATGTTTTTGCTTCTAGTGATTTACTTAGAATGAGCAGATTGGAAGTTGGCACTTCTGATAAATGGTTACATATCAGCGACCACATGCCGCTATTTGTGGAAATCAGCAGTTTGCTATAAACATCTGCGCCTCGCCTTATACCAAAACCGTTTTTATTATCCGAACAGGTTGCCCAATTGTTCTGGCGTTATCAATACGTGCCTGCTGTTCAAAAGTTAAACCAATTGCACCTCTCGAAAAAATAACAAGAGGCAATAATGATGCTCGCCGTTTACATTCAATCAACGCTAATCGCTTATGCCAGCATCTATTCATGGCAAAGGTTCTCAGCTGAACTGATACAGATTAATAAAACCGGCTGTTTTTCAGAATCGGCTTTATCGAGTTGGGCTTGTTGCTCAGCCGTTAATCCTGCTTCCTCATCGTAAATAATACATAATGGCGTAACCTTAAGATTTTTTGCTTCAAGCGTGACAAGACGCTTAAGCAGGCTAGTATTTGACATTGGACACCTCATTAACCAGTCTTGTTGTTATGCTTGTGTAAAAGGATGTAATCGATAATCCTGATATTAATGGCTCTAGTTGTGCATCACGGCCATAAAAATATGACAAAGGAAAACACTTTGCATCTGATTGTTGCTGCTTTTCTTCCAACTTCATCAGTCTGTGAATTAATCGCATTGGCTAGTAGCCTCCCAAGGCTTCTCAGCCCCGCTAAGCCAAACTGTTGAGGGTAGTCTCATAAAGAGAAAAACACGCCTTCCAAGGCTTTCAGCGCGGTCTATCGCTGTTATTTGCTCAGGGCTTGGCGTTCTATCGCATTGCAACGCTAGCGGCGGTAATTTTGCGACAATTCGCTCTAAAAACTTAAGACGTTTCTCAAGTGACATCGGTTTGACTCCTTATTGTTTAAATAAATGAATTAATAAATGCTTAAATGAATGTTTAAATAAATGTTTAAATGAATGTATTAATAACCGCAAAAAATACGGTTATTAATACTGATTTTTTAAGCTCCTGAATTTCGATATAGTCTTGAAAGCTCAAAAAGCGCCTTAGCGGCTTGTTCCATTCCTAAAACCGCCTGATTGGGCGGTGCTGGTTTTGGCTTTACAGGTGCAGGAGCAGCAGCCTCATAGTGGGAACCTACTTTTACCTTGGGGCCGCTATGGTAGTGATTGAGCCTGTCGCGGATTTCTTGATTATTCATAAGATAACCAGCCTAGGCATTCGCCATTTTCACCCCAAATTAATTCCCCATCACCACCAGTTGATGATTCGTTAATTTTTTGTTTGGTTGGTGAGAGCATTCCTTGTCTGGCAAGGGTCAACCTGCAAGCTATCTCATGTGAACTTAATCCGGCAAGCGAGGATGATTGAACTTTGGCTGATTGCTTGGGTAGTTGGCTCGGTAAATATTGCTTTCCATTGAGCCAAACAGGTGCTTCAGGACGGTTTTTTGTTAAAGTATCTACTAATGACATTGTTTTACTTCCTATTAAGTTAAGGGGTCGCACTTTCACAGCAAGTGCATGGCTGTATTACTTTTGGTTTTCGAGGGCTTCGATTCTTTTTTCGAGGTCAGAACCTTCAATAACTTTAGCTACTGCCTGCAAGCACCAGGTCAATTTGGTAGCGTCCTGAACGTCAACCAGTCCAGACCTTGCCTCTCTATATATCTTAGCCATTTCCCTCTTAATATCGCTCATACTGTCCAATGGGCAACGATAACGGGCAGGCTTACCGGCAGGGGTGTACTCTGTGACTTCGCCGCTAGCGGCATCTATTTCGACAGGGTTTTGATTACTCATTTTTCAGCCTCTCTAAAATGTCGCCTACGTCGTCAAAAGTGAATGATTCATCATTGCTAATCAAAATCAACAAATCGCCATGACATAAATTAGGTCTGCTGCAATAACAGGCTAAATCCTTCCCGACCAATTCGCGTTTTGCATCAGCTATCAATTCATGCTGTCCTTGCAACCAGTTAATATATTTGTGTGCAACCTCTGATTCGGTGCCGTGTTCGCCAACCTTGAAAGGATTGCCCCACTTCGAAGGTCTCCCGATATAAATCGCATCTTCTGGAGCTGGTTCTAAATCTAAATTTATTACTCTTGGTTTCAATTGTTTATTTCCTTGTCGCTAAATTAAGCGGCTGTTTAAATTAAGTTGCTTTCCCGCGATTCCCGAAATACCTAGAAACGGGAAGCTGTGGGATATTCCCGCGATTCCCGCGCCCCCTATAAGAGGGCGGGAACGAAACGGGAAAAAAATCGGGAAAATTGATCTAATTATTGACACCATAAAATACCGTCCTCATGACACAACAACCCTTTGCCAATCAATCCTGTGATAGCGCTTTGTGCGCGTTCCGTTTGGCGCTTTGGTTCACAAACTAAACGAGTGCGTGTTTGTTCTATGGCGGAATCTAAACGGATACACGGCTTTCCTTTCGGCAAGCTGTCGGGCGCATCTTCGGGACGGGGGGTATTACTGTTCTTGCGAAATAGTTCGCACAGTGCATCCCACACTACCCGTTGATTTCCAGATTTGGGCGGCAAGGTTTTTCGGATGCTGTCGGTAACATCATCCATTTGGTGTATCGTGCATGATGTAATCGGTTCGGCGTCGGCATCTATTCCAAGTTCCACCACTTCCAATTTGAACGGATGTGACGCACCGTCCTCTCCTTCCTTAGCCTTGGCAATAAGCCACTCTCGGCGCTCACCATCACGGCGAACCTCGATAGCAGCATCAAGCGCGGCGTGGAGGCTCGAATGTCCACGCATTCCCTTGGTTAAATCTTTTCCGCTGTGATGCACCAAAACGACCAAACCACCGACAAGCATTTGCAGTTGTTTGGATGCAGCGATAATTTGCCCCATTGATTTACTATCGTTTTCATCAGAACCCGGCGCGGCGCGGTTCAATGTGTCCAGAACCACAACATCAACACCTTGCCCATTCGCCTTGATTGCCTGCGCTAAGTTGCTAATATCTACCTCATTCAATAAGCTGAATGGCTGTACCAGATAGCGTATATTTGCAGCGGTCGCGCCGTGTCTTTCACGGTATGCACTAACACGGCCAGCAATGCCGCCTTCACCTTCCAGAGCACAATAAAGCGCGTTGCAAGAGTTCGATTTGTAGCCAAACCAACTCCGCCCAGCTGCTAAGTTTTGCAGCATATCCAGAACTAAAAACGATTTGCCGGAGCCGGAAGCACCAAACACAGCGGCCAAGCCTGTTTCGGGCAGCACCTTTTTAATTCGCCATTGAATGGGCGGCAAAGAGGCCAGTTCCTCATCAGATAGCAGTTTGTAAGGCCCACTATTAAAACCGCCTGTGCTACTGTTCTGGCTGGATTTTTGGCTATTGCTTGCAGGATTAACCCAACCATTGGCGTATGCCATCTTAAAAACGGTTTTACCTGTAACAGCGCCTGTTTTGTTGCCAGCACTGTTAAAGCCATTCCATTTATAAGTTAAGCAATCTGGATTCTTCGCAGGATATTTAACGCCATCATGGTCAGCTGATAACTCGCCACGGCTCCACTCGTCCCACAATTCCAAACCAGCATTGCCACCATTAGATTCATAATGCAGCGCCATGCCGACGTTGAGCCAGTCGATATAATCGCAGTCAGGGTTAATTGTGGCTAATGCACTGTGTAGTTCTGGCAACTTGCGCCCGTCTCCCGGTTCCGTTGGTCTTTGAGTCTCCTTCGGGGCTAATGGTGGGATGTGTTGCTTGATACGCTCCCATGAGTAGGGCTGTTCGCCAGACTCGTGAATAAGACGCACCTGCATAGGCTTTGCCGGGTCTTTTTGATGGAAGAATCCGGGTAATCGCATAACACGGGAGCTATCTTTTGCGTTTGGGTCGCTGAAATATTCCAGTACCATGCGCTCCTGCACTTGCCCCCACTCCTGCCAGTCAATAACAACTGCATCATCAATTAGATAGTAGCGGTGTTGCTTATGACTATCGGATGACTGGACAACCATGTGCGGCTCCAATCCATCGGGATTAGGTGCGCCGCCATTATCGTCCTCTATCCATATCCCCCGTGGTCGGATGATATTTTCAGTTTTACGGCCTGTTAGGTCGGTTTCATTAACCGCAACAAAGATACCCGCGCCTTTGCTATTCAGCTCGGCAAGCTCTTTCTTGTGTTGATCAAATGAGCCATTTAAAACCCTGATTAAGCTTTTATCTTTGCGTTCTTTGTTGTCATCAAAAGTCTGGAATGTAAATTGATCTGCTGATTCATCCAAGATTGTTAAGAAACGCTCAGCTTCTGTAAAATCAATATCCAGATTTACGGCATCAACAGTATGCGCGGCTTTAGGCTGTTCCTGAGTTTTAGCCGCCATTGCAGTACGTAGCCCTGCGGTATACCGTCGAGCTGCACCTGTAGACTTCCAGTTAGGTTTCCTCCAGGGCTTAGCATCTACGCTGGCGACAACAGCATCAATTTCGGCATCGGACAGAACGGCTGATATTTCGTTGTAAAACAATCTATCGCTATTCATATTCTGACTAACCATAAAACTGAAACCAGCGACATCAGCCGTATCATTTCAGTCCTGAATAGGTTAAAATTGCATTGTAAAATTTGAAATGTAGCCCGCTTAGTGTTCCCGCACTTTGTGGGCTTTTTATTGTCAATTAGCATCAAACCTCCTTATCGTGAAGGCTATTAACTGCATCAATAAATAGATTCAGGCGCTCACCAAATATCAGCCGCAACCTCTGCAAATTTTCATCGCTGATAAAGTATTTTTTATACTTGGTACGCTTCCCGGAAAACCGACTTTTGTCCCCGGCATTCCAACAATCATCAATCGGCCAGCCAGCTTCGCGAAGATTGTAAATTGGAGCGCGAAGGCAGTAGCTGTTCGTATCGCCCTGAAACGCTAAGTGACTGACGCGAGAACCCATCAACAATGTAGCCAATGCCGCGCCGTCTAATGATTTGGTTGTGGGTAGTTTCGGCATGTTTGATATGATTTCACTTGCGCGGTCGACTTGGAAATCAAGAGCAGCATCAAGAGAATCGCTTAATAAAAATTCCTCTGGACAGGTAGACCAAAAATCTTCGCCGGAAAAATCAGAATTTTGTGTCGCATCAATAAAATTAATCATTGTGCTGCTCCGCCATTCAGTTTAGAATCAATCCAAACCTGAATTTTTTCAGAACTCCAGCCGACAGAACGCGCTCCAAGTTTAACTGGTTTGGGGAATGTCTCGTCGTAATATGGGGAATTTGGGTCGAGCTTTTGATAAGCGGCTGCACGGGATATTCCTGTGCGTTTCAGAGTTTCGGGTAAGCGTAAAACGGTTGCATTTGACATAACAAAAAAACCTGTAAAAAGGGTTTTGTTGCTTTTAGTCGGGATGTGTTTAGAAAAGACAAGCGCACGACTATGGGCAACGAATTGGGTTCGTTTGCTTACCATAAACGCGGCAACCTTGATTTTCCTAGGTGCGGGGAGTTTGGGACGGGCACATTAACCGGGCAATAAATCTGCTGGGTATATTAAATGTGGCGGTTTTTCAGCTTTTTTTAATACTACGGAATAATTTTAACATACAAGTTTTTCAAATGTCAAGTATATCTAGGTCTAAGTTACACTAAGAATCATCAATACCAAACAAATCAATAGCTTATCATCTAACGCCGTACGGCACTCGTTGCATAAGGCATGAATTTTGCATAAAATTAAGCTGTTTTTCTAAATGGCAGCACGTCAGCAACTGCTTTTAAACCAAGCTGGGTGTAAGTGCCGTCGATAATACGACCAAGCGCACCATTCCACCGAGTCAACGCTTCTTGCTTTTCGTCAAAATAATCATACAAATCATAATGTTTTGTACTTACATCGGTTAGTGCGTGGTTCTGAATTTTGTCTCTGATTTCTTTGCTTAACCCAGCCTTGCCGGATAAAGTCTTAAATGTCCGTCGCAAGTCACGCGGTGTAAATAATTCAATACCTGCTTGTTCACACAAACGCCGTGTAGCTTGGTTAATTCCGTCGGCGCGTAACGGCTCTATGCCATTATTAGCGGGAAACACCAACTCATCATGCAGTCTTGGCGTTGTGCTTAAAATATCGAAAGCAATATCATTTAATGGAATTATCCAGTCTAATCCGTTCTTACTTCTGGCAGGTGGGACATGGATAAATCTTTGACTAAGGTGTACCTCACTCCACTGTAAACCGGCCAAGGCTTCGACACGCGCACCGGTGCAGACCATTAACTTTAAAATGTTTTTGCGGTGAATGTGCATACCGCTGGTTTCCATTGCTTGCCAAAATGCCTGTAATTCTGGCTCAGTTAAAAACCTAACTGCTGGTGATTCTTCTTTTAGTGGTTTGCCAACACCTAGAACAGGGTTAGCTTTTATAAAGAACTGAACATTATCTGAAATAGGCGCACAAAAGCCGGTATCTTCTGATTCAAGCTCGATAGCCCATGCAAAGGCCGCCGATAAATATGACCTCATCCGATTAGCCATGACCAACGTACCACGCTGCCGGATAGGGCGTAGAATGGCTCGAATATCATCTTGTGTAATCTGGTCGGCTTTGATACTGGTATCGAAGTCTTTTAAATTCAATGCAAATGCGCCTTTAGCTGCCGTGTAATAGCTTTTGCTCAGTTCTATTTGTGCATAATCTATATAAGAGCCAATTAATTGCTTAAAAGAACCTTGTAGCTGTATTTTGCGTTCAAGAGCTGCTTGTTCTTCTGCTTCTCGCTTATCCTGTGCATCTTGCGCTAGTTTTTGCGCCTTTATATCAGCACCACCCTGATACTTTTTTGATAGTTCGTCGTATTTATCATGAATAGCTTTTAGGGTCATGCCGTTTTTACCTTTGCCGTAACGACCTATCTTTATTTGTTTTTCTTTGCGTTCAACATAATAAATAAAATACGCATCAACATCCCCACTGGGTAAAACTTTAAAAGCTAGCACACCGTCTTTTTTATCCCTTTGCTTTGTTCTGATTAAATACGGTTTTGCTTTTGGCTTGAGTGCGTCAAGTTCAAATGTTGTGATTGCCATAATGTATAACTCCTTTTTTTAGTCTGGGCAGAACCGTTTTTAGTCTGGGCAATGGTCTGGGCAGAATGACGGGATTTAATGAGATTCTATTATACTTTACGGGACGTAAAAAACGCCACAATCACGCAACTATTTGTTTTTTATGGGTGTAAAGGATGTTGTTAAATCTTGCTAAACTATTGTGCGGATGACTGTTAATCATTAGGTCGGCGGTTCGAGCCCGTCCGGGGGAGCCAAGTAAAAGAAAGCCCTATATGCAAATATAGGGCTTTTTTTATGCCTAAAGTTTTCCTAGTAGCCTTATAGTAGACCTCAGGGCAATGACTAACCCAATATTTACTTGTAAAAGTTAGAACTTGTTTTATCTAGTTAGATACGAACCGCTATGACATCTGGCGCCGGTAGATGTCAAAAAGCGTGCAAGATTTGCCAGATTTGTGAGGAAAGAGCGTGTAAATTAAACAGCGGCCTTAGCTATGTCGCCGTTTTTAATATACTATCTGCCTGGCTTGGCTGGCAAAACGGGTTCTGAGATTGGCAAATATTTGAAGCGAGCCGTTTGACCTTAATTTTTAGGGAGGCAGATACGGGTTATGGGACGAAAACGTGAAAAATTGGATGAGATCGAAACCATCACTCTATATTTTAGACTTTGGTTGTGGTTCCGGAAGAGACGTTAAATATTTTCAGTCCTTGAGCCACAGGGCAGTTGGCCTAGATGGCAGCGAGGTATTTTGCAGTATGGCTCGTCAGTACGCAGGGTGCCGGATTCTCCACCAAAAGTTTCTTAGCCTGGAAATATCAGCAAACGCTTTCGATGGCATCTTTGCCAACGCCTCCCTATTTCATGTTCCCAGCCAGGAACTGCCACGAGTCTTTTATGACCTATACACAACGTTAAGGCAGGCGGCATTTTATTTTTATCCAACCCTTGCGGTAATGACGAAGGCTGGTCAGGGCAAAGATACGGATATTACATGCAATTTGATGCCGGCAAGAAATTCCTGGAAGAGGCAGGCTTTGAAGTGATTGATTATTATCGGCCTTTAGGCAAACCCAAGCATGAACAATCTTGTTTGGCGATTGTGGCAATTAAGCCGATGTGTTCTGAGATATTTGATTGAATAATAACCATTGCAAAACTGGCTTAAAAAACGACCGGAATTATTTAATAAGCGCGTTTATAATCAGTCGGAACTAGACATTACTCCTAAACTTGAAACCTTGTGAAAACACGATGACTGTCGAACTCTTAATTAACCTTGCGGTGCAGTTTCTTGGAACCGGTGCCGCTTTCTTCCTCGCCTATCGGTCCTTCCAAAAACGCCGGATTCAGTTAGGCGCCGAACCGACGCTACCCCAATACTTTAGCCGCAGAAGCGCCTACTGGATAGGGATCGCATCGTACTGCTCGTTGATGGCCGTCCTTTATTGGCTACTCACTTGGCAGTGGCTGCCCTTGGAGCCGCTGGTGACGCTGATCGTAAAGAACCTCCGCTCGGGGGAATTGGTGAATCTCCTGAATGGCCTGGACGGGCACACGATCATACCTTTGATTGTCGCAGGGCTGTTTCTATTTTTCATCGCCTGGGAAAGCAAGTTCAATCCCTTACTGATATTGAGGGACAGCATCCATGACGCTTTCGCAATTCCGACCAAGGCGGTAGAAGTCTATAACGCTCTCATTACATCGAGATTGTCGGCGATCGACGATACATTAAAAGCACAAATCGACAATCGCCTGCTGGTGCCGAGCATCGACCCCGGCGATTTCGAAAAATCCAGCGCCACGGTCGAATATAAATGGGCTCATAATTGCCTTCTTTTCGACCGGATACAAAACTACGCCAACCAACAGTCCTTCCGTCGTTTTTTCAACGAACCGTCGCTGAAATGGGGAGAAATCTGCATCTCCTACAATGCGATGTCGGAAAAAGTTGCGGTCTGGAAAGAAGCGGAGCCGCACTATACCAAGACGGTCAATTTGCTAAAGGAGCTGGATCAACTCACCGGTCTACTTTGCCGCTTACTCGCCTCATTGGTCGTGTTCGGGAGCGCAAGCGAGGATGGGATATGGGCAACCGTGAAGCAGCTCGGCGGCAACGTCCACGAGGCTCGCCTCAAGCACACCTATAAATATATCCTGTTATTCACCGCTGCCACCGCCATCGGGGTCATGTTGGGCCGGGAGATTTCGGTCTGGCTACACAATGCTTTCCTATTTCCCGATAAACCGCTAGCGCACTTTGATTACGCTACGCTCCGGTGGGTCGCCTATGCCATCCTGATCTATGTCCTTCCTATAGCGTTCGTCTTTATTTCACGGACGCTCGCCTTCAGGCACCATCGGGACCAATCCGATCGATATTATGGGTTCTATATGGCAATGATGATAATGGGGTTCATTGTCAGCACCACAGCATCAGCGCTTATTCTCGAGTTAACTTACTACAAAGATCACTTCAAGTTTCTGGAAAGCTTCATAGAACATATGCGCTGGGGAATTCTGCCGGCGCTGATGTGCGGTTTTGTGGCCTACCGAATGGACACGCCAGTGAGCGAATCGGAGGCCCTAGGTAAACTCATTATGGCCGCGACGTTGCGTTTTCTTGGGTGGGGATCGGTCGCCGTCATTATCATGCTTTATGCTACCGGCGACCTGACCATCCAGGAGCCCAATCTGCGTTTCACCCTTGTCGGCACGGCTTTCTTTGTGGTCGGCCTCTTGGGGGTGTCAGCCCGTTTCAAAACGGCGAGGTCAGATGATTAGCAATTCCATCCTGTGTAATTATATTCCGAAAAGGGGTTTGTTGGTGCCGGTCGAGAATTGACCAGCCGCCAAAAAGCGTGCCGAGAGTGGCAAATATTGGAAGCCGTTTTACATTCCCTCCCGGGAAGAAGAAAGATTTATTACTTAAAACGATTGATTTTTTTAGCGGGAAAATATCATCAAATGACGTTGAGACATTTCTGGCTCCACTGGAAGGAAGCTAACTATTAAATTCGTTATGTTGAATGTCCGCATTTGGCCGATAGTGCTACTTAAATGAGGAGTATTTATTGTGTTTAGACTTTGTTACTTAGCGTTATTTAGTGTACAAACTTTATTATTCCTACGCATTTAAGCTTCGCGCTTGTGTAGAACGATAAATCATAAAGCATTAACAATTTCCATTCCCCGGTTGCAATAGCTCAGAACTGTCTATAAAGTTCCGCATCCGCTTCCATGAAGCCACCAGGAGATATACACATGAAAATCCACTTTTACGGTCTGGGCTTGTTAGCCGCATTGTTTTGTCTGTCGGCATCAGCGGCAGATCTTAATCGATCCGCAGTGCAAAAGCTGCTTGCCAAAGCTGATAACAGCCATCCCGCACAGTTGCGCCGAAAAGATCTTAAGGGCGTTGATTTATCCGGCCTGGATTTTAGAAATGCCGACTTGTGGGGTTCGGATCTGCGTAACGCCAATTTAAGCAACAGCGATTTATCCGGCTTGAACCTGGATTTAACGGTGATGTCCAAAGTCAATCTTTCCGGCGCTAACCTGTCAAACACCAGCATTTTCGGCGTACATATGGGCGGCGCTAATTTGAGCAACACTAATCTGACTGGCAGCCGGTTTATTGCCAATCTGGATCGCTCCAATCTTAGTCATGCCAATCTGTCCAATGCCAATTGGGGCGTGGATATGAAAAATCAGCCTATGGGCTTGATGCGGGTCAGCCTGAATAATGTCGATTTATCGGGCGCTAATCTGACCGATGCCAATCTCAATCGTGCGTTGATGCGCCATGCCAACCTAAGCGGGGCTGTACTGAAAAACACGGTGTTATTCGGCGTCGATCTTTCCGGGGCTAATTTGACTGATGCCGATTTGTCGGGGGCGGATTTATCCGAAAGCAAATTAGAGGATGCCGATTTTACCGGCGCAAATCTGGCAGGAGCGCGGTTTGGCGGCATTAAGGATAAATCGGTTTTGAAGGGATTGATTTCCAGCAAAAACCTTGAAGCGGCTATATTTGATTGATCTTAAATAAATGATTTTTAGTCCACGAAAAACACGAAAAGCACGAAAATATTCAAAGCGATACCAAGTTGTGAATCGTCACCCAAAGGGCGAATGGCTGTGAAATACAATATGCCGATTTCTTTCGTGTCTTTCGTATTTTTCGTGGATCAAATGATTTTTCTAAACTACTCACCCTCCTAGCCCGCCACAAAAAAAGGGATGTCTTGTTACTGCGCATATGTCGCTGCCGTTAAGCTAAGCACAATGATATCGTAGGAGCGGGCCGTGCCCGCGACATTTGGGCAGTGACTGCTAAGTTTCAGCTTCCTTCTTCGCGGGCATGGCCCGCTCCTACAAGGTGCATTCCTTGCAACTTGAGGTTTGCGGCGGCGCACTGCGCAGCTTGCCTGCATTCCCAGATAGCGCCTGAGGAATGGGGCGAGTAGTTACGATTTTTCTAAGTTCAACTTGCGTTACGGCCTTGCTGCTGTTTGCCCGCTATCAGAATGCGGGCCAGTCTGCGCAGCCCATCGGATGAAACATCCAGGCCGAACGGCGCGCCCAGCCGTTCAAGTTCGTAGATCGCATCGGTCGCCGCTATAAAGGTTATATAGCGCAAGCCCTGTATGCTCGGCAATTCTTCGGCGATGGTTTTTAATGCCGGAGCCAGACGCCCCCAAGTATCGGTAAAAAATACCCGAACCGGATCGTCATCCGCATCATGTTCTTTTAAGCCTGCCTGAAAGGCCTTGCGGGAATCGGCCAGGATTTCCCTGAGGGTTTCGCGCAGTTCCGGCGATTTTGTATCATGGGCGGCCTGGTCAATGGACGAACTCAAAAACGTCTCCCATTCCTGCCAAGCGGCTTGCCATTGCCGTTGTTCGGCCTCGCTAAAGGCAGGGGCAGGCTGGACAACAGTCCTTTTGGCCGGTGCATTAAACTCAAGCTTAATGCCGATGCCTTTGTCTTGGGCATTGATGCTGTTGAACTTGAGAGACTGGAGTACTTGCTTAACTTCCGCGGCATTATCCTTGGGTAAAAAATGCGCCAGAGTTTGTTCAATATCTCCGCGTGCTTCGTTTAAATCAATTTTGACGGCGGCAAGCTTGGGTTCGGCAAAGCGTTTGATCAAATCCTGGAGTTTATTGATGGTCAGGTGATGGCCTTCACGGTCATAAGCGGTTGCGCTGGTGACCGGAAAGCTCAACACCGAATGCGCAGAATCGAGCGTCGGCTGCTGCATGGTTTCCAATATTCCGGCCCATTCCAAAACCGTTAAGCATTGTCCGCCCAGACCGGTTCCAATTCGCGCCTGAACCTCGTTCAACAGCTGGATTTGGCCGTTTTTGCCGTTGACATCGGGATTGGACAGTCTTAAATAACTGCATCCCTGGCGGTCATTCCACAGCTCGGCGGTAGTGCCTTTGCCGGTATATAGCTGGGAGATCAATACTTTTTTGATAAGACTGTAATCAATCTGCAACGGAACGCTGAGTTGCTCGGCGCTGCTGCTTTCTGCAAACAGCAGCAACAGGCCAAAAACGGTCGCTATAAAACTTTTATGCATGAGTTTTCTCCAGTAGGGGCCGGTCTTGTGCCTGCCCACATTACGTCAATTTCCAACAGGGCAACCACAAGGGTTACCCCTACATTACGCCAATAATTAATATGAGGCTAATTTTCCCCAATAATGGCTGGCGGGATAACAACGGCAGTCTGTATAGGTTCCGGCGGTTTTTCGGGCGTGTATTTCGGGCGGGTAAACTGTCGTCCCATGAATAAATCATTGCTGACCACCGATATGTTTTCCAGCCAGCGGGAAGACAGCTGGCACGCTTCCGAATAAGGCGGCTCCGTGCATAGTTCGACCGCCCCGTCGGCCAGTCTATTAAAATGCAGCCCCGGCAATGTCCGTACACGCATGTTTGGCAAAGGCGCGGTGTAATCCATGATGCTCGGTTCATTGAAGTTGAGCAGATCGAGCAACAGCTTGGGCACTTGATAAAGCGGCAGGCTACCTATCTTAACCGGCCCGCGCTTGCCGTCGATAATCAGCATCGGCGTACTCACATAGGCTTTGAACATGGTCGGCGTAAAGTCGCTGCGATTGGCCGTCAGCAGTCCCGATTCGACATAGCCGGCAAAATTCTCGCCCAGGAAAGGCAGGTGGTCGCCGAACACCACGATGATGCCTTCCGGATCACGTTTGCGCAGTTCATTGATAAAGTTCATCAATTCCCGTGACTTGTAATAGATGGTGTTGGCGTAGGTCGATACTTCCTCGATTTTGGATGGTGAGCTGATTTTATCGGGTCGACTTTCGTTGAGCGGATAATTCCAATGCCCGAAATAAGTCACAATGTAATCCAGCACCGGCTGCTTTGCCTCCATCGAGCCTGATATTTTCTCCAATACCTGGCGGTATAAGGTGCTGTCGGACATGAACTCCCGGTTCATGTCATCCTGGACAAAATCCTGCAACGACCAGTAAGTTTGGAAGCCCATGCGTTGATAAGCATTAGCGCGGTTCCAGAACACCGGCACATTCGGATGAGAGGCGATAGTGCGATAGCCTTTTTCGGCAAGAATATGCGGCAAGCAAGGCACATCATTCAGCAACTGGCGTTCAAATTTGACCGAGTGCTTTACCACCGGAAATCCGCATAGCACCTCAAACTCGGAATTGGCGGTAAAGCCGCCGAACACTGGAACCAACGCATGCGAGTATTCCGCGCTCTTCCACAGTTCACGGAACTCGGGCGACAGAGGGTTCTGCTTGTATTTTGCCTTTTTCAACATATTGGGATCCCAGAATGATTCCAGCAACACGATATGAATATTGCGCGGCGTAAACGCTTTGGCAACCACCTCTTTAGATGCGACCGGCAGGTATGGCGGGAGTGCCGCAGCAGGTCGGGAACCGGCCAGTAATTTATCGGCAGCTTCCTCGGCCATATCGGCGTCAGGGATTATCTCGGCGGCCGCAAAATAACGCGCGCTTTCCAACAGCGAGTACAGCGTTGCGCCACGCCATACATAATTGGAACGCTGATCCCATACCGAGTTGCCGAAGTAACCATCCAGAGGATCGAGCAGGGTAGCGGGCTTGTAAATCACGGTAAGGCCAAGCAAAATGACAGCCATGCTGGCCAGATAGGCGCTCCAATGGCGCATGCTGAAATTGAACAGCACCAGGCTGGCAATGGCGGCCAACGGTATCGCGGCGGCAAAGAACCGCCAGCCGTCGAGTATCAACAGCAACGATTGCAGCGCAAAAATATCGTCCGGCATAATCGGCCCGCCAAAAAACGATATTTTTACCGCGTTACCTATATACAACAAGCCCATCAGCAGCGCATGAATCACCAGAAAAATCCAAACCCGTCTCGATAAGGCATAAAGCACGTAAGCGACAACCAGTTGCAGCAGGTAATCGTAAGGCACCGATGCAGTCAAAATTTGTACATCAAATTTGAAGGTGCTGATCAGATAATACAACGCATAAAACAGCGTCGTGGAAAGCAACGGCAGTAATTTCAGTAACATTAAATCAGGGACGTGGATCGGTTTGGGTCAGTAAGCTGATTTTATCATAGAATCTATTCGATCCCGCTACGCACAGCGGCCTTGCGCCTCCCGCTTCATCCGACATAGAATGCTGGCTTTCTTGTTTTATTGAGGGTTAGGCCATGGCAGATACAATTTGGTTCAGAACCGGCGAAGCGACGGTGTTTTCCAGCGACGGACAAGGCACAGACGCGATGCCGGAAATATTGATAGGCAGCGTGAAAGGGCTGGCAGGAAACGCGTTCGCTAACCTGATGGGGCAGACCGCAGGCCATACCCGGATGTTTGCGATTCGGGCCTGCAATCAGCAAGTGAAGCCTGCGACGATCATGGTTCCCAAGGTCACCATCAAATCCACCGAGTATGTCAATTTGTTTGGCGGGCCGGTGCAGTCGGCGGTCGCGGATGCGGTTCTGGATAGTGTTATTGCCGGCGTTATTCCTGCCGATCAAGCCAATGAGCTGTGCATCATCGCGATGCTGTGGATCGCTCCCGAATGCGCCACCAACCCCGACCTGGATCGTAAGGACTTGTATCGCACCAACTATGAAGCGATGAAGCTGGCTATTTCCCGCGCGATGAGTAATTCGCCCAGCATTGAAGAGCTGATCGCCAACCGGCACAAAATCGTCCACGAAATGTACGATCCTGAAACCGGCGAATCCCAGTGGTAAAAACTACCTAGGTGATTGGGAGGCTTTGATGGCAAACCAAAAAAACCGAAAAGGTATTTGTGCGGTTTGTGGGAAAACTTTTGCCCGCAAAGACTTGCTTTCCGGGGACGTTGTCCGTGAATCGATTGCCGGCCAGATACGCATGGATGTTCCTGAGTGGTCTTCCGACAGCTTTATTTGCTTGGCGGATATAGGCCGGTATCGAAGCCAATATGTTCATTCATTGCTGGAAACAGAAAAAGGCGAGCTGACCTCGCTTGAGAAAGAGGTGCTTGATAGCCTTAGCGAGCATGACCTTCTTTCCAAAAATATAGAAATGGAATATGAGCAGGTTTGGACGTTCGGTGAACGTTTGGCTGACCGGATCGCCAGCTTTGGGGGAAGCTGGCGATTTTTGATCATTTTCTTTGCTTTTTTGGCGGCTTGGATTGTGGTGAACGTCCTGGCGCTTTGGGGGGCAACGGCTGATCCGTATCCGTTCATCTTGTTGAATCTGGTGCTTTCGTGTCTTGCCGCGATTCAAGCGCCGATTATTATGATGAGTCAAAATCGCCAGGAAGCGAAAGATCGAATTCGTTCCCAACATGACTACCAAGTCAACCTGAAGGCGGAGCTGGAAATACGCCATCTTCATGAGAAAATTGACCACCTGCTCTCCCATCAATGGGAGCGGCTGGTGCAGATTCAGGAGATTCAGCTTGAGTTGTTGACTGAAATCAATCGAAAGAAAATCGTGTAATTCATGTGCTAGATAGCCATTCGGCGTCGAATAATGATTCAGCAGAATCATGGGATAGCTTGCGCTGGCTTTGGAAAGACAGGGTCAGGCTTAATTCTTACTTCGAAGCGTAAAAGACGAAAAATAATAATTTTACAAAAGTGGAAACATCAATGAAAAACATAGTATCCAGGGAAGCCGAACAATCAGCAATAACGCTTACTACAGTTATTTACGCACTGTATGCTGCGTCTTATTTTGTTGGTGTCACAGCCATAGTTGCAATTGTGATGAACTATGTCAAAAGGGATGATGTGGACGGAACATTTCTGGAGAGTCATTTTCGGTGGCAAATCAGAACTTTCTGGTTCGGGGTGCTTTGGGGTGTGCTGGGAGCAATCACATTTGTGTTTATTATCGGGTGGGTTGTGCTTTTTGCTGATGGCATCTGGGTTATTTATCGCATAGTCAAGGGCTGGCTGCGGCTGAATGACGGTAAGCCAATGTACACTATCTAACGATAAAACTAAAAAACACCAGCCGTGTGAACAACTGGTGTTTTATCTGTTTCGGGAGGGGCAACCGGGACTTCAATTACTGCGCAAGCTACTTTTTTCCCTTATTTTTTGTGTCTTTTTGTGTCTTTTTATCGGCAACCGGCGCTTCTTGTTTAGGTTCTTCTTTAGGCTCTGAAACATCGTGATCTTGCTTCGCTGTTTCATCGCAAACCTTTAAGGCCGCATGTTCCTGTGCAGCTTGCAAACAGCTTAGATTTTTTTGATCAATTTGGATTCTTTCCAGGATTTTTGCAATATGGCGTTCTTTTTCGGCCTGAAATGTTGCCGGATCGGTATCTGCAACCGCCATTGAAGGAGTTAGTAAACCGGCGCTATACATTACGGCTAATAAAAATAATTTTGTAAAATTCATATGACCTCCGTAAGGGGCTTGTAAACGAGTGGAATTTTTTAATTCACTTAAAAAACTACGCTGTAAGCGTCTACGTGTCAAATGATAAATTCCGTTAGGGCAAGAACTGTGGGATGCATCCACTTTGAGGTAATTCCGTCCTCATCGGCGCATTGAATCTGGGTGCTAGTTTCCAAGTTCAATCTTTCTTGTTTCGCGAAGTTTGAGCTTTGCCACCAGAGACAACCCGGTTGAATTATCCTGCTGTTGAGCCGCAAGGCCTGCAAAAAAAACGCGAGCTCTCCATCTATACCCTTGAAAGTCAAAAATTTGGGCGCATTGTTAGATTTAACGAGCTTAAGAGACGCCTGTCGCGCTTTGGACAAATGTTATTTATTTTTGGCCAGTTCGCGTAAAATCAAGCGTTCAAAGTTCCATTAACATTTTCGGGAAATACCATGAAAAAGATTCTTTTCTTAACTGTTTTATTGTCGGCAACAACAGCTTTTGCTGAGGATGCCAAAAATGAATGGCAAAACACGACGCTTTCCGATGCCACGATTAAGAAAATTCAGGATGCCGGGTATCAATATAAAAAATGCGTTTCAGATGAAATGCAAAAACCTGCCCATCAGGAACAAGAAAGCCGCAATGCAACTGAAGCGATCATGAAGCAATGCGAGTCGGTTTTATCCGGGATGCGCGAAGTTTATCTGGCTGAAAAAGTGCCCGATGTCATTGCCGACCGCCATTTAAGACAGATGCGTATGAAAACCACGCGTAGTGTTTTGCAAGAGATGATGTTTAGTGAAGCGGCCAGAAAATCCGGTCAATAATGACAACTGAGAGCCTCGTAATGAATACTTTTGCAATCGATTTATCCTTGAAACCCACGACCTTCGATTTATGGCATGTTTGTTTGGCGGCCACTGTTGCGCTGCTGTCGCTGATTCTAATCGTATTATTGCTGGTGATGCTGATCGGCCGGGCTCGTTGCAAGAAAAAATCGGCCATGCAGCCGGCTGAACCGGTGGTAAAAATCGTCGAGAAAATAGTCGAAGTTGAAAAGCTGGTTCAAGCGCCTGCACCGGAGCCAGTGGTGTTAAAAGAGGCAACACCGGATGCGGCCTTGCAATTGCTTGGGCTGCTGCAAAAAGAAGCGCGTTTTATCGATTTCATTAAAGAAGATATTGCGGCTTTCAGCGATGCGGATATTGGTGTTGCCGCCCGTGTCGTGCATGAGGGATGCAATAAGGCTATTAATGAGCACTTTACGTTAGCTGTCGTCCGTAGTGAACAGGAAGGCAGCAAAGTCACCTTGCCGGAAGGTTTTGACGCCGCCACGGTGCGCCTGACCGGCAATATCGTCGGCACAGCGCCTTTTACCGGAACCTTGGTTCATAAGGGCTGGCAAGTTACCGGCATCAGCCTGCCCAAACTGACTTCAGGGCATAATGCCGCGATTGTCGCGCCGGCAGAGGTTGAGTTATGAGCGATTTGCCCGGTCATACGCAACCGGAAACGGCAGCGGCAGTTCAGAGCCCGGCAGTTGAGCCGCAGCAAGCCGGAACACGGTTTGCTGTCGGTATCGATTTAGGTACGACGCATTGCGTTTTGTCTTATGCCGATTTGGACCGTATTGATGATGAGGGATTCTCGCCGCAAGTCATGGCTATTCCACAGCTGACCTCGCCCGGCTCGGTTGAAGAAAAACTACAGTTGCCGTCGTTTTTATATCAGGCTCATGAAGCTGAACTTGCGGCAGATTCCACCTCGTTGCCGTGGGCCGCAAAACCCGACTTTCTGGTCGGCGAAATCGCCCGCAATCTGGGCAGCAAAACCCCGATACGTTTGGTAGCCAGCGCTAAAAGCTGGTTATGCCATACCGGCGTGGATTGCAAAGCGCCTATTTTGCCGGCTGAAGCGCCTGACGAAGTCGAACGCGTCTCGCCATTCCAGGCAACCACGGCTTATTTGCAACATCTGCGCGATGCGTGGCAAAGCCAGCATCCGAATGCACCGTTGGATCGGCAGGATGTTGTTATTACCGTGCCGGCCTCATTTGACCCTGCGGCACGGGAATTGACCGTGGAAGCAGCCCGCGCCGTGGGCCTAGGTCAGGCCATTCTTCTGGAAGAACCGCAGGCGGCATTATATAGCTGGATAGAGAAAAGCCACGGCGACTGGCGCAAACACGCCGAGGTCGGCGACATTATTCTGGTGGTGGACATCGGCGGTGGTACTACCGACTTATCATTGATAGCGGTCACTGAAAAAGACGGCAATCTAGAACTGACCCGCGTCGCTGTCGGCGATCACATCCTGCTGGGCGGGGACAATATGGATTTGGCTTTGGCCTATACCGTTAAAGCCAAGCTGGAAAAGGACGGCAAGCGGTTGGAACCATGGCAGCTTCAGGCTTTGACCCACAGTTGCCGGGATGCGAAGGAAAAACTCTTCAATCATTCCGAGCTTGATAATATCCCGCTGGTGGTGGCAAGCCGGGGTTCATCTTTAATCGGCGGCACTCTGCGCACCGAATTAACCCGCGAGGAAGTTAATCGCGTGTTGGTTGAAGGCTTCCTGCCCAAGGTGGCAGTCAGCGACAGGCCGGTGAGCCGTCCCCGCACAGGCTTAAGAAGCGCCGGTTTGCCTTATGCCCAGGATGCAGGCATTACCCGTCATCTGGCGGCATTTTTAGCCAAGCAACAAGGCGCTGCGGACGAGCTTAAAGACATTAATCTGCCGGAACATGCGAGTTTTCTGCATCCCACTGCCGTGTTGTTTAACGGCGGCGTGTTAAAAGCCGGTGCTTTGGCTGACCGTTTAATGGATGTGTTGAATTCATGGTTGAGATCGGAGCAAGCACCGGAAGCCAGGTTATTGACCGGTGCCGATCTTGATCTCGCTGTAGCCCGTGGCGCGGCTTACTATGGCTACGTCCGCAAAGGCAAGGGCGTGCGTATCAAGGGCGGCACCGCGGCCTCATACTATGTCGGCATAGAAAGCGCGATGCCCGCAGTACCAGGCTTGGCGCCGGAAATTCAGGCTTTGTGCATTGCCCCGTTCGGCATGGAAGAAGGCACCCAGCAGGAATTGGCGGATGATGAATTCGGTCTGGTGATTGGCGAGCCGGTTCGATTTCGCTTTTTCGCCTCCAATATTAGGCGCGAGGATAAAGTCGGAACCCGTCTGGATTACTGGGCTAACGATGAGCTAGAAGAGCTGGATGAAATTGAAATCACCTTGCCGGAAGAAGGCCGCAGACCCGGCGAAGTCGTACCGGTGCATTTGTGTGCAGCCGTAACCGAAGTCGGTACGCTGGAGCTGCAAGCCATATCCCAAAAAGACCAAAGTCGCTGGAAGATCGAGTTTGATGTCAGGGCAGGGGAGTAGCGTTACTCGGATAGGAAAATAGAACGCAGATGACGCGGATAATTATGGTTAAGTATGATTTTTTTCGTAACTACTCACCCATGGCCCTGCGTTTCACAAAAATCGCAGCGTAAAATTATAAAGTTCAAAGCTAGCTTTGAACTCCTCAAAATTGGTCCTTACCTAAATGGATATAGGTAAGGAGTGGAAGCTTCGCGATAAAAAAAGGTGTGATGTGAGCTTTGCGCGATTTTTTTTGAATTATCTGCGTTCATCATATTTATCAGCGTCATCCGCGTTCTATTATTTCAATATAAAATTAGCATTTTAAATATAAATGAATCAAAAAAAACGATTAATCATCGCCATGACCGGTGCGACCGGCGCGGTTTATGGGGTCAGGATGCTGCAAGTCTTGCAGGCGCAGGAACAATGGGAAACGCATTTGGTCATCTCGTCCGCCGGTGTGGTTAATTTAAAGCACGAACTGGATATGAAGCGGGCCGCATTGGCCGAGCTGGCCGATGTGACTCACGGTATCGATGACATTGCCGCCAGTATTTCCAGCGGCGGCTTTAAAACGGAAGGGATGATTATCGCGCCATGCTCGATGAAAACCCTGTCGGCGGTGGCGCACGGTTTTGGCGATAACCTGATTTCACGGTCGGCTGACGTGGTGTTAAAAGAGCGTCGGCGTTTGGTGGTCATGCCCCGCGAGACCCCGTTAAATCTGGTTCATATCCGCAACATGGCGAGTGTGACCGAAATGGGTGGCATCATCTTTCCGCCGATGCCTGCTTTTTACAGCAAATCGGATTCGTTGGCGGCCATGGTCGATGAGACTGTTGGCCGGGTTTTGGACATGTTTGGGGTTAATGTCGACGGCTTGTACACGCCT
The DNA here is from genome assembly GCA_030679035.1 of Methylobacter sp. GTDB lineage: Bacteria > Pseudomonadota > Gammaproteobacteria > Methylococcales > Methylomonadaceae > Methylobacter_A. The sequence continues at coordinate 31,248 of JAUXTH010000083.1, forward strand.
TGGGAAGGGTTGTAGAGGTTTTTTAAACTTAAGAGGGCAAGACTATGTCAACAGCAAAAGAAGCTATCAGGCACGTTGTCGAGGCGCAGCCTGATGATGCGTCATATGAAGAGATTATGCGTGAATTGGCATTTGAAAAAATGGTAGAGAGCGGCCTGGAAGACTCAAGGAAAGGCCGTGTTATTTCAAATGAAGAGATGAAGCATCGAATTCAGGCATGGCAGTAATAAGCTGGACCTCTGAAGCCGAGGGTTGGCTGAAGGAAATCTTCGATTACATCAAATTGGATAATCCATCTGCCGCTGTTAGAACGGTCGAAGGAATCTACGAGAGAGTTCAACTTCTTTGTCAGTTCCCAGATATTGGATACAAGTATCGCTCTGAATTGGAGGGTGAAATCAGGATATTGTTATACGGACATTACCGGATTGCTTATCTCAAAAAGACGGGAACCGAACAGATTGATATTTTAGGGGTGTTTCATGGCGCGCTCGATATTGATAAGTATTTTACCTGACACCTTTATTTAAGATAACAGCCGCGAGTTTTTGCTGTTACGGAAAATCAGCGGTTTTTCATTGTCAGCTAGGGCGCTCGCCTTGGCTGAATCGATCGCTTCCTGAATGACATGGTGATTAGGCGATTTGCTGCACACCGGGTCGGCAGCGTACATGTCGCCGCTTAATAAATAAGCCTGACAGCGGCAGCCGCCGAAATCTTTTTCCTTTTCATCGCAACTGCTGCACGGTTCTTTCATCCAGTCGAAACCACGGAAAAAGTTGAAGGTTTTCGACTCGTTCCAGATTTGTTCAATGCTGTAGTCTTTGACATTGGGGCAATCCAGTCCCGGCAGTTCGCGGGCGGAATGGCAGGGCAGGGCTACGCCGTCCGGTGCGATGGTCAAGAAGGTTGTCCCCCAGCCGTTCATGCAGGCTTTGGGCCGGTCTTCATAAAAATCCGGCACCACATAATAGATTTTCATCTTGCCTTCGACTTTTTCTTTAAAAGCCTGGGCGATTTGTTCTGCCTGTTCGAATTGCTCTTTGGTGGGCAGCAATAAATCTCGGTTGGCATGCGCCCAACCGTAATATTGGGTGTTCGCCAGTTCCAGATAATCTGCGCCCAGCTCCTCCGCCATTTCCAAAATTTGCGGCATCTGGTGGATATTTTCGCGGTGTATGACCACGCACAGCACCATCGGGTAACCGTGTTTTTTGACCAGATGCGCGACTTCTTTTTTGTGCTGGAACGATTCGGTACCGGCAATATGGTCGTTCAGTTCTTGAGTGCTGGCCTGGATGCTGACCTGAATATGGTCTAGCCCTGCCTCCTTGAGTTGGACGATTTTTTCTTCGGTCAGTCCATAGCCTGAGGTGATCAGGTTGGAATAATAACCCAAGTCTCTGGCGTGTTTAACCAGTTCGGGCAGGTCTTTGCGGGTTAACGGTTCGCCGCCGGAAAAACCCAATTGCACTGCGCCCATTTTGCGGGCTTGGCTGAGTACGCGCTTCCAGTCCTCAGTGCTTAGTTCGGATTGATATTTCGCATAATCAATCGGGTTGGCGCAATAAGGGCACTGTAACGGACAGGCGTAGGTAAGTTCTGCCAGCAGCCAGCGCGGCGGGGTGATGCCTGTCCTGAGCGCGGTCGTAGGATTAGTTTTGTTGGATCCAGCCATTTTTTAAAGCGACCTCCAAGAAAGCGGTAATGTCATTTGCGAGACCTGTTGTTGCAAATTTCTGTTCCAGATCGCTGACGATTCGGGCAAGCTTGCGGGTGCCGTCGCACATCTTCAGGATTTCTGCGGAACTTTGGTTAAGTTCGACCATGCCTTCAGGATAGAGAATAACATCTTTTTGCTGGGCTTCTTCCCATTGGAGGCGGTGCATCGGGGAAAATTTGATGGTTTGATTTGGGTTTATCGTCATTTTCTTTAGCTATTTTGGATTCCATCGGCAGCCGATGATGGCAGCCAGTTTTCGGAAAGGATGTTTTCAATTGTCCATGGGCAGACTTCAGGAAAACAGTCCATTCCGGTTTCATTGATAGTTATCGATATTGCATCCCCCCAGGCATCTGCTAACCATTCCGAATCATGGGTGGAGGTTTTAAGGCTGGGTGTGTTTTTTAAGCGACGCGCAATAGCCTTACGTTGTTCTTTAATGGTTCGTTGCCAGCTACTGCTTTGACGCGCCGACTGGTATTGCCATTTGAGCAAATGGGCTAAAAGTACCGCCATACGGCTTGCCAGTTCGCGTTGTTCACTTTTGCCCACGTCTTCTATTTCCTCGGCAATGTGTTCTATATCAATGGCTGACAACTGGCCTGACCGTAACAGATAGGCCTGCTCTTTAGCCCATGCCACAATGTCATGTTCGTAAGTTGTTGCCATTGACTACTCCACACTATTTTTCAATATTAAAATACGGCGGCATATCGTGAATATAAGCCATGTACATAGCATCCGCCATTGTCCAAAGCACGTCCAGCTTGAATTTCAGGATTTGAATCATGCGGTCTTGTTGTTCGCGGGTTTTATACCAATCCAGCGTGATAGCCAGGCCGTGTTCGACATCGCGGCGCGCTTCTGTCAGGCGTTTGCGGAAATAGATATAGCCGTCCTGTTCCACCCAAGGATAGTGCTCCGGCCAGTTATCCAAGCGTTGCTGGTGAATTTTAGGGGCAAACAGTTCGGTTAGCGATGAGCTTGCCGCTTCGTGCCATTCCGCCCGGCGGGCAAAATTAACATAAGCATCGACAGCAAATCGCACACCCGGCAATACGAATTTTAACGAGGTGATGTCTTCCCTCGTCAAACCGACTGCGATACCCAGTTGTATCCATGCCTCAATGCCGCCGGGGTCGCCGGGGTGACCGTCGTGATCCATGATCCGCTGTATCCATTTGGCGCGGGTTTCCCGATCCGGGCAATTGGCCAGAATGTTGGCGTCTTTAATCGGAATGCAAACCTGATAATAAAAACGGTTGGCGACCCAGCCCTGCAATTGCGCTTTGGTGAGTTTACCTTCATTCATCAGGGTATGGTAAGGGTGATGAATGTGGTAGTGGCTTTCCATGCCGCGTAGTTGGGCTTCAAATTGTTCTTTGGTCCAAGCTTTATTATCACTGCTCATGGTTGTATCCTTTATAAGTCGATTTCTAAACCATCGTATGAGACTTCAATGCCGGCGGCATCGAGTATTTTACGCTGTTCGGAATCTTCATCTAAGATCGGGTTGGTGTTGTTGATATGGATCAATATTTTGCGGGCTTTTGCAACGCCGTTTAAAACTTCTATCATGCCGCCTTCGCCGGATTGAGGCAAGTGGCCGATTTCGCGTGATTTTTTGTGGCTGATGTTCTGGATGCACATTTCGTCATCGGTCCAGAAAGTACCGTCTACCAGTATACAATCGGCGGCTTGCATGGCTGCCATGACATGCGGTTCAATCTCGCCCAGGCCGGGAGAATAAAACACTTTTTTTCCGGTCGAAATTTGTTCGATGATCACGCCGATATTGTCGCCGTCATGCGGATCGTTACGGTGTGGAGAATAAGGAGGCGCCTTGCTTTTTAAGGCTTGGGTATAAAAGCGCAAATCATCAATGCCGGGAATGGTAAAGCTGCTGCCGTCGAAAGGAATCGGGTGATGGTTGACGGTGCAGTAATCTGCCAGCATGTTGAATAAAGGGAAGCCGGTGGTCAGGTCTTGCTTGACCATTTCAGTGCAATAAACGTCCAGCGGTTTGCCTTCCCGTAGCATCAACAGGCCGGTGGTATGGTCGATCTGGCTGTCGATCAGCATGATGGCTTTAATACCGGTGTCGCGGACACCTTCTTTAGGCTGGATAGCGGGGAAGGCTTCCAGTTGGGCGCGAATGTCGGGCGAGGTATTAAACAGCAGCCAGTTTTTATTGTCAGTGCTTACCGCAATGGATGATTGGGTACGGGCCTTGCCGTTCATTTCCTTGTGCCGTAAGCGGTGGCAATTATGGCAGTTGCAGTTCCATTGCGGGAAACCGCCGCCAGCACCTGAACCGAGAACTCTTATCTTCATAGTATGGAGGTCAATAAAATAGGGGATAGGGCCTAAATGATACGGGAATAAAGGGCGTCAGGCAAAAAAAAGGGGCTCATCAAGAGCCCCTTTTTTGATCCAAATCGAATTAACGATTGTAGATGTACATTGTTACTTCAAAACCGAAACGCAGGTCTGTGTAGCTTGGTGTTTCCCATTTCATCGTAAACCTCCAGAAGTGTTTAAATTATTATGCTAGCTTGATCAAGTAAGCTGAATCGAAGTATACGATGAACTTTTTTTTTACGCAACTTTTGACGTCGCCTAAAGTCGACAACGCTAGTCTTTTATATGGTTCATGAGCTGTTTGGTGGCAAGACCAGGGCAATAAATCAATGGTAACTGGTTAAAATCACAAGAAATTTAGATGACTTTTGTAAAGATGTTTTTTTGACTAGAAGAGAGTATTATCTTATTTCACCTTAAAAACAATAATACACATATAAAATAATATGAGGAGGGGTCATGGGTGGAGTTACTGAGTTGTTTGTGGTTATGATACTTATCGCGGCGTTTGCGTTTGCACCGTTAGGCTATTTTATTTACCGCTTTACCAAAGCAGGCGACAAGCCATTCGGTGAAATTGAACCGCATGGCGATAGTCCGTCGGTGGTGAATGATTTTGCAGAAAAAGCTATTAAATTCGTTCAAGATAAGCTTGCTAAAAAGTAAGGTATGTAACCAAAATGGAACGCAGATGACGCGGATAAGTAAGATTAAATAAGATTTTTTCTTGAATTATCAGTGCTCATCATATTTATCTGCGTCATCTGCGTCAGGGCAATCGCGCTTAAATAAGCTTGGATTTTATAATCACTGGCTGATCAATTGCGTATAAATGTGGTTATTTTAAATTTCAGGTTATTGGAGCCGCGACTTTAGTCGCGGCAGTAGTTTATTTCCTTCACAACTGGCGT
>JAUXTH010000091.1 GCA_030679035.1 Methylobacter sp.
ATTTTCCTCTGAGGCTGTCGTGGGTAGCCGTCTAACCCGTCATTCAAGCGGAGGCGCATAGCACCGCCGCGTTATTTAAATCAATCCAGCGCCCCGCTTAATTTCGCGTTATACGGCCCCAAGCAGCACAAATCCTTCTTCGTTATTTTCGTCCTCATCTTTAAAGTTGTATCGAATCGGCACAAATCTTGGTGTCATGTTTTCTGTATCGCCAGAATTGCCAATAAATACCAAATCGTTTTCTGGCATTTTTTGCAGCATCTCTATTAACTCTTTTACAGTCCAGCTATTGCGGCAACCAAGCTCTTTAATCTCGTCATCGCTCACGCCTTTATCTTCTAGTACGTAGGCATATTGCCGGTTAAATGCTTGTTCGTGCAGTTCTTGTAAAGCCATTTTCGTCCCCATGTATAACTATTAATTCAAGGCGAGCGGTCAACGCTCACCGTATTGTTCAAAATCCTACTGCGCCGCCTTAATTAGGCGTTAGGCTTAACAAGTCATAAAGCCACGCCTCTCACCAATATAAATCAGGAAACCCATATGAGATTTACATTCAATCGCGGAATTTGGGAAGACAGTAATTCCCTGCCGGAATGGCAAGACAATGAAGACTTCAGCGACTATCTGATGAGAATCGGTTACAGCACAGTTAAGTCCATTTTTGGGCATGAACATGGAAGCCAAATCGAAATCTATGAGTCTTCAGACGGTAGATCTTTCTACGCTAGTGTATGCCCTTCGGGCAGTGCTGTTTATGAAGTGTTACTGCCAGACTTTCCGAGTCTCATGATGTTCATAAGAGAATACGCCACTGCTTTCTCATCTGAGTCATCAAATTTCTCTCAGCAAGAAATCCTCAATCTACTTGAAAAATTCTTTCAACTTTATCACGGACATCCCGCGAGATCGATCTGCCCGAAATGTGATCCCGCAGGTTGGGAGGAGAATGTGCGAACAAGAGAAGAGCGTCGCAAGAAGCGGAAAGCCACCTCGTAGTTCGAATAATACGGCAAAGCAAATCAACGGGGTTAGTTCTTGCTGTCACACATTCAGCCTAACATGGCGCTCAACCGGAGCGCGGTTACAATGCGGCTTTATTTTTTCAGCTTTCCGTGCTGCGCCCGGTTAGCTCTACGTTAGGCATTCTGGAATGAATGTGTTGGCTTTGGCTTGCCTTCGTCAGCCTCAGCGGGTTACGGTCAGGTTTCGTTTGTGAGCGGTTCTGCTTATTGTCAGCCATGCGTTTGCGTCATGCGCGGGAGCAGCACTACT
>JAUXTH010000092.1 GCA_030679035.1 Methylobacter sp.
ATGCCAATGCTCATGTTATAGAAGTATTGGAACAGCGCGGCAAACTGGTACATCACGTTGCCATATTGCACAGCTACCCGCATTGCTGGCGGCACAAAACGCCGATTATTTTCCGAGCCACGCCGCAGTGGTTTATCTCAATGGATAAAAATAAACTGCGCGAACAGGCGCTTAATGAAGTCAAGCGCGTCGCTTGGATTCCCGAATGGGGTCAGGCGCGTATCGAAAGCATGATGGAAGGTCGACCGGATTGGTGTATTTCCCGCCAGCGCACTTGGGGCGTGCCGATTACCTTTTTCGTCCATAAAGAAACCGGAGAGTTGCACCCGCGTACTGCTGAATTGGTTGAGCAGGTAGCGCAGCGTATCGAACAACAAGGCATAGAAGCCTGGTTTGAGCTGGAAACCGCTGAATTGCTGGGCGATGAAGCCGCGCACTACGACAAAATGACCGATACGCTGGATGTCTGGTTCGACTCCGGCGTAACCCATGCGGCGGTTTTGGAACGACGCGAACAGCTGCATGTTCCGGCTGATTTGTATTTGGAAGGCTCGGATCAACATCGCGGCTGGTTTCAATCGTCATTATTGGCTTCGGTCGCGATGAATGCCGTAGCGCCTTACAAGGAAGTATTGACGCATGGTTTTACCGTTGATAAAAACGGCGAAAAAATGTCCAAATCGAAAGGCAATGTGGTGCCGCCGCAATCGGTGATGAAAAATCTGGGTGCCGATGTGTTGCGCTTATGGATTGCAGCAACCGATTATCGTGGCGAAATGCGCGTGTCCGATGAAATTCTGGAGCGTACTTCCGATGGTTACCGGCGCTTAAGAAATACTGCGCGTTTTCTGTTGTCCAATCTGAATGATTTTGATCCGGTACAGGATTTAGTCGGCACCCAGGACTTGCTGGCGCTGGATCGCTGGGTGGTGGATCGGGCGTTGACCTTGCAGGAAGAAGTCAAAGGCGCTTACGACACCTATCAGTTCCAGCATATTTATCAGCGAGTGCATCATTTTTGCGTGATCGATTTGGGCGGTTTTTACCTGGACATCATCAAAGATCGTCAATATACCGCCAAAGCCGACGGTTTGGCGCGGCGTTCGGCGCAAACCGCCATGTATCATGTGCTTGAAGCGCTGACCCGCTGGCTGGCGCCGATTATCAGTTATACCGCCGATGAAATCTGGCAATACTTGCCGGGCGAACGTGGCGAGTCGGTATTTTTGGAAACCTGGTATTCGGGTTTAGCGCCGTTAGACGACAATGCCGTTTTGAATCGCGAGTTCTGGCAAAAAGTGATGACTGTTCGTGCCGCTGTCGGCAAGGAACTGGAAAAAAGTCGGGGCAAAGGCGACATCGGTTCTTCGTTGAATGCCGACATCGAACTGTACTGCAACGCTGAGTTTCTTGACGATTTAAACCGCTTGTCGAATGAACTGCGCTTTATCTTCATTACCTCCAATGCCACCGTGATGGCGGCAGGCGATGCGCCTGAAGACGCCATTCAGACCGAAATTGACGGGGTTAAATTAAGAGTCGTCGTTTCCGAGCATGAAAAATGCGTGCGCTGCTGGCATCAACGGCCTGATGTCGGCAAAACAGAGGAACATCCCGAACTGTGCGGCCGTTGCGTTGAAAACGTAGCCGGCGAAGGCGAGCGCAGGCTTTATGCGTAAGGCGGTTATGTTGAAATGGTTATGGCTGTCGCTTCTGGCGGTCATTTTGGATCAGGTCAGTAAACTGGCTGTCGCAGGTTCGATGCAACTGTATGAATCCATTGAACTGCTGCCGTTTTTCAAACTGACTTATGTACATAATACCGGCGCCGCCTTCAGTTTTTTAAGCGAAGCCGGCGGTTGGCAGCGCTGGTTTTTTGCCGGGCTGGCGTTGGCGATTAGTACCATCATTGCAGTTTGGCTAACGCGCTTGAAACAACACGAGACTTTGTTGGCAGTGGCGTTGGCACTGGTTTTAGGCGGCGCTATCGGTAATTTGATTGATCGGCTGGCTTACGGTTATGTCATCGATTTTCTCGATATTTATTATGGCACTTGGCACTGGCCCGCTTTTAATATTGCCG